>NZ_JBIBUU010000023.1:0-106781 GCF_043079735.1 Streptomyces sp. NPDC015144
TCCACACCTACAACCACCACCGCTGCCACACCGCACTCGACGGGCACCCGCCGATCAGCCGCGTCAACAACGCTGCGGGTCAATACACCTAGGACCTGTCTTAGGGAGTTCCGGCGGCCAGCCGGGAGCGGGAGCGGCCGTAGCAGGCGTACACCGCCGAGCCGACGAGGAGGAAGACCGCGAACTGGAGCCAGGTCGCCCAGCCGGTCCCGTACATCAGGTAGAGGCAGAAGACGATGCCCAGGAGGGGGCCCAGCGGGTGGAGGGGGGCCCGGAAGGGGCCCCGTACGTCCGGGTTGCGGCGGCGGAGCACGATCACCGCCGCGTTCACCGCGACCATGGTGGCCAGCGCGCCGATGGTGGTCAGGTTCACCACCATGCCGAGGGAGGAGAAGGCCGCCGGGACCGCGAAGACCACGGCCACGATCCAGGTGTTGGCGACCGGGGTCGCGGTGCGCGGCGAGACCCGTTCGAAGATCCGGGGGATCAGCCCGTCCCGGGACATCGACATCAGGATGCGGGTCTGGCCGTACATCACCGCGAGGACGACGGAGGCGATGGCGACGACCGCGCCGAAGGCGACGATCCCGCCGCCGGCGGACGAGCCGGTGACCCGGTCGACGACGATCGACAGCGCCGCGGGCCGGTCGGCGACCTCCTCGGGGCCCAGCGCGCCGATCGCGCCGAGCGCGACCGCGCAGTAGAGCAGGGTGACCAGGCCGATGCAGATCATGATCGCGAGCGGGATGTTCCGCCGGGGGTCGCGGACCTCCTCGCCCGCGGTGGTGATGGCGTCGAAGCCGATGTACGAGAAGAAGGCCAGCGAGGCCCCTGCGGTGAACCCGCCCGCGCCCTCGGCGAAGAACGGCGTGAGGTTGTCGTGCTCGAAGGCGGTGAAGGCGACGGCGCAGAAGGCGACCAGGATGGTGATCTTGAGGATCGCCATCGCGGCGGTGGCCCCGGCGCTCTCCCGGACGCCGCGCACCAGCAGGGTGGCGGCCATCATGACCACCAGCACCGCGGGCAGGTTGATCACCCCGCCGTCGCCGGGTCCGGCCGAGAGGGCCTCGGGGAGCCGGAGCCCGGCCAGGCTGTCCAGCAGTTCGTTGACGTACTGGCTCCAGCCGACGGCGACCGCGGAGACCGAGACGCCGTACTCCAGCAGGAGGCACCAGCCGACGAGGAACGCGACGCGCTCGCCGAGGGTGGCGTAGGCGAAGGAGTAGGAGCTGCCGGAGACCGGGATGGCGCTGCCCAGCTCGGCGAAGGAGAACGCGGTGAAGACGCAGGTGACCGCCGCGAGCACGAAGGAGAGGACGACGGCGGGGCCCGCCTGGGCGACGCTGTCGGAGAGGCCGACGAAGATCCCCGTCCCGACGACGGCGCCGATGCCGAAGCAGACCAGCTGGAAGAGGCCCATGGTGCGCTTGAGGCCATGCCCCTCCAGGTCCGCGCCGGATTCGGCGATCAGCTGGTGGGGGCTCTTGATGCGCGGCCCGGACGGGCGCAGCGGACTCACGGGGACGGGCTCTTCTCTGGTGGTGCGCGGAACGGGAACGGGGTCCGGGCCTGCGAGCCCGAACCCCGTCGAAGAGCACCATAATAGCCACTTCTCCGCATATTCACCCATTGGGGTGAATGATCATGCGGTGCGTGGTGGGTGACTTCAGCCGGCCGCCGGGGACGCCATCGTCGCGACCAGGACGGCCTTGATGGTGTGCATCCGGTTCTCCGCCTCGTCGAAGACGAGGGAGTGGGCGGACTCGAAGACCTCGTCGGTGACCTCCAGTTCCGCCATCCCGTACTCGGCCTCGATGGAGCGCGCGACGGCGGTCCCGAGGTCGTGGAAGGCCGGGAGGCAGTGCAGGAACTTCACGTCGGCGTTGCCGGTGGCGCGGAGCACGTCCATGGTCACGGCGTAGGGCGCCAGCGCCGCGATGCGCTCGGCCCAGACCTCCTTGGGCTCGCCCATGGAGACCCAGACGTCGGTGGCGACGAAGTCGGCGCCCTTGACGCCCTCGGCGACGTCCTCGGTGAGGGTGAGGGTCGCGCCGCTGGCGGCGGCGAGCCGGTGGGCCTCGGCGACGACGTGGTCGGCCGGCCAGTACGCCTTCGGTGCGACGATCCGGACGTCCATGCCGAGCAGGGCGCCGGTGACCAGGTAGGAGTTGCCCATGTTGAAGCGGGCGTCGCCGAGGTAGGCGAAGGAGACCCGCTCCAGCGGCTTGTCGCTGTGCTCGGTGATGGTGAGGAGGTCCGCGAGCATCTGGGTCGGGTGCCAGTCGTCGGTGAGCCCGTTGAAGACCGGCACGCCGCCGTGGGCGGCCAGCTCCTCGACGGCCGCCTGGCTGTCGCCCCGGTACTCGATGCCGTCGAACATCCGGCCGAGCACGCGCGCGGTGTCCTTCACCGACTCCTTGTGCCCCATCTGTGAGCCGGAGGGGTCCAGATAGGTCGTGGCGGCGCCCTGGTCGGCGGCGGCCACCTCGAAGGCGCAGCGCGTGCGGGTGGAGGTCTTCTCGAAGATCAGCGCGATGTTCTTGCCGCGCAGCCGCTGGGTCTCGGTCCCCGACTTCTTGGCCGCCTTGAGCTCGGCCGCCAGCTCGATCAGGCCGCGGAACTCCTCGGCCGTGAAGTCCAGCTCCTTGAGGAAATGGCGGCCTGCAAGGTCTATGGCCATGATTCGGCTCCTGGGTCGGGCGAGGGTCGCGCGTACGGTATCCCTGGAAGTCTATACGACCCTCTGCATCGCTATACGGAAAGGTCGGGCCCTCCGCGCGCCCGCCCGGGCCTCCCCCGCGCTCCGCCCGACTCCGCGGCCCCTTCCGCCGCCCCGTCACACCGCGTCGCGCACCACCGGGCAGCTCATGCAGCGCGGGCCGCCCCGGCCCCGGCCGAGTTCGCTGCCGGGGATCTCGATGACCTCGATGCCCTCCTTGCGCAGGAAGGTGTTGGTGGTGGCGTTGCGCTCGTACGCGACGACGACGCCCGGCTCGACGGCCAGCACGTTGCAGCCGTCGTCCCACTGCTCGCGCTCGGCGGCGTGCACGTCCTGGGTGGCGGTGAGCACCCGGATCGCGTCCAGCCCCAGGGCGCGCGCGATCGCCCGGTGCATCTGCTCGGGCGGATGGTCGGTGACCTTCAGGTCGCGCGGGCCGTCACCGGGCTCGATGGTGTACGAGCGGAGCATGCCCAGTCCGGCGTACTGGGTGAAGGTGTCGCCGTCGATCATCGTCATCACCGTGTCGAGGTGCATGAACGCCCGTCGCTTGGGCATGTCGAGCGCCACGATCGTGTGGGCCGAACCGGCGTCGAAGAGGCCCCGGGCCAGCATCTCGACCGTCTGGGGCGCGGTGCGTTCGCTCATCCCGATGAGCACCGCGCCGTGCCCGATGACCAGGACGTCCCCGCCCTCGATGGTGGACGGGTAGTCGTCCAGCCCCTCCGACCAGTGGTGGAAGGGGCCCGCCTCGGGGCCGGTGAAGAGCGGATGGTGACGGTAGATCGCCTCGAAGTGGACGGTCTCGCGCTGCCGGGCCGGCCACCGCATCGCGTTGATGGAGACCCCGTCGTATATCCAGGCCGAGGTGTCCCGGGTGAAGAGGTGGTTCGGCAGCGGGTGCAGCAGGAAGTCGTCCAGGTCCATCACATGGAAGCGGACGGAGGTCGGCTCGCGGTGCCCGGCCAGGAACTCCCGTTTGGTCATGCCGCCGACCAGCGCGTCGGCCAGCTCCGCGCTGGGCAGTTCCTCGAAGGCGGCCCGCAGGTGCTCGGTGGCGAGCGGGCCGTACTCCTTCTCCTCGAAGACCCGGTCCAGGACGAGCCGTCTGGCCACCGGGATCTCCAGCGACTCACGGAGCAGGTCCCCGAAGAGGTGCACCTCCACGCCCCGGTCGCGCAGCACGTCCGCGAAGCCGTCGTGCTCCTGGCGGGCGCGGCGCACCCAGAGCACGTCGTCGAAGAGGAGCGCGTCCTTGTTGCTGGGGGTGAGCCGCTTCAGTTCCAGATCGGGGCGGTGCAGGATGACGCGGCGCAGCCGCCCGGCCTCGGAGTCGACATGGAATCCCATGTCTCCATCCTCACCGGGGACGGCCCCGTTCACTCCCGCGAATCACCGGCGGTCCACGGGCCGCCGTGCCCCGGGCGCCGGTCGCGACGGCCCGTGGACCGCCGCGACCGGCGCCGGAGCGGCTCACCGGCCGGGGTCAGAGCCTCGGGTCGACCGGCTCCGACTCCAGGGCCAGCACGGCGAACACCGCCTCGTGGACCCGCCACAGCGGCTCCCCCTCGGCCAGCCGGTCCAGCGCTTCGAGCCCCAGCGCGTACTCCCGCAGCGCCAGCGACCGCTTGTGGCCGAGGAACCGGTCGCGCAGCCGCTCCAGGTTCTCCGGGCGGGTGTACTCGGGGCCGTAGATGATCCGGAGGTACTCCCGGCCGCGCACCTTGACGCCCGGCTGGACGAGCCGGTTCTTCCCGTCCCGGACCAGCGCGTCGAGCGGTTTGACGACCATGCCCTCGCCGCCGGCGCCGGTCATCTCCAGCCACCAGTCGATGCCGGCGCGCACCGACGCCTCGTCCCCGGTGTCGACGACGAGCCGGCCGGTGGCCCGCAGCAGCCCGGTCGGGTCGTGCGCGACCAGGCGGTCGAGCCAGGCCAGCTGCTCGTCGTGGGCCACCGCGGCCAGCGAACGGCCCCGCACGGCGAGGACCTGGAACGGCGCGAACCGCACACCGTCCAGCCCCTGGGTGCTCCAGCAGTACCGGCGGTACGCCTCGGTGAACGCGGCGGCGTCCTCGGTCCGGCCCCGCTGGCGTCCGGCCAGCGCGCCGACGTCCACGCCCCGGGCCGCCGCCGCGGCCAGGGCCGCGTTGGCCTCCGGGAGGACCGCGCCGGACGCGGCACCGACCGCGGCGTACTGCGAGCGCAGCAGCCCGGCCGCCTTCAGGGACCAGGGCAGGAGCTCGGCGTCGAACAGCACCCAGTCGGTGTCCCACTCCGCCCAAAGCCCGGCCGCGGTGACGGCGGCGCGCAGCCGGCCGAGGATCTCCTCGGTCAGCGCCCCGTCGTCGAGGAACGGCCGTCCGGTACGGGTGTACAGCGCCCCGGTCGGGCCGCCGGCGGTGCCGGGCGCGTCCGGGTCTCCGCCCACGCCGAACCGCTCCCGGGCGGCCGCCCCGTCCCGGCAGACCAGGGCCACCGCGCGCGAGCCCATGTGCTTCTCCTCGCACACCACCCGGGCGACCCCGTCCGCCCGGTACTGCGCGAAGGCCTCGGCCGGGTGCTCCAGATAGCCGTCCTCGCGCGAGGTGGCGGTGGGCGCCATGGTCGGGGGCAGGTACCCGAGCAGCCGCGGGTCGACGGCGAACCGGCTCATCACTTCGAGCGCGGCGGCGGCGTTCTCCTCCCGGACCGCGATCCGGCCCATGTGCCGGGTCTCCACGATCCGCCGGCCCCGGACGTCGTCGAGGTCGAGCGGCCGACCCTCCCGGCCGCCGGGCGCCTCGGTGGTCAGCGGCCGGACCGGCTCGTACCAGACCTTCTCGGCCGGTACGTCGACCAGTTCCCGCTCCGGCCAGCGCAGCGCGGTCATCTTCCCGCCGAAGACGACCCCGGTGTCCAGGCAGATCGTGTTGTTGACCCAGGAGGCGTTGGGGACCGGGGTGTGCCCGTAGACCACGGCGGCCCGGCCCCGGTAGTCCTCCGCCCACGGGTAGCGCACCGGCAGGCCGAACTCGTCGGTCTCGCCGGTGGTCTCCCCGTACAGCGCGTGCGAGCGGACCCGGCCCGAGGTGCGGCCGTGGTACTTCTCGGGCAGCCCGGCGTGGCAGACGACGAGCGCGCCGCCGTCGAGGACGTAGTGGCTGACGAGCCCCTCGATGAACTCCCGCACCCGCTCCCGGAAGGCCGGGTCCTTCTCGTCCTCCCGGTCCAGCTGCTCGATGGTCTCGGCGAGACCGTGGGTGTGCTGGACCGTGCGGCCCTTCAGGTAGCGGCCGAGCTTGTTCTCGTGGTTGCCCGGTACGCACAGGGCGTCGCCCGAGGCCACCATGGACATGACCCGGCGCAGGACGCCCGGGCTGTCGGGGCCCCGGTCGACCAGGTCGCCGACGAAGACCGCGGTGCGCCCCTCGGGGTGCGTGCCGTCGACGTAGCCGAGCCTGCCGAGCAGGGTCTCCAGCTCGGAGCTGCACCCGTGGATGTCACCGATGATGTCGAAGGGGCCGGTGAGGTGGCGCAGGTCGTTGTAGCGGCGCTCCAGCACCACTTCGGCATGGGCGGCCTCCTCCTCGGTGCGCAGGATGTGCACCTTGCGGAAGCCCTCGCGCTCCAGGCCGCGCAGCGAGCGGCGCAGTTCGCGGCGGTGGCGCTGGATGACGTGGCGGGGCAGGCCGGCGCGGTCGGGACGGGTCGCGTTCCGTGCGGCGCAGACCTCCTCGGGCAGGTCGAGGACGATCGCGATGGGCAGCACGTCGTGGCTCCGGGCCAGCCGGACCAGCTGTTTGCGGCTCTCGGACTGCACGTTGGTCGCGTCCACGACGGTCAGCCGGCCGGCCGCCAGCCGCTTGCCGACGATGTAGTGGAGCACGTCGAAGGCGTCCGAGCTGGCGCTCTGGTCGTTCTCGTCGTCGGCGACCAGGCCGCGGCAGAAGTCCGAGGAGACGATCTCCGTGGGCTTGAAGTGGTCGCGGGCGAAGGTGGACTTGCCGGAGCCGGTGGCCCCGACGAGGACCACCAGGGAGAGGTCGGTCACCGGGAGGGTGCGCGGGGTACTGGTCATGCGGCGTTCGCCTCCTTCTCGGCGGTGGTCGCGGTGGCTCCGGTGGCGGTGGTTCCGGTCGGGGTTGCTCCGGTGGCGGTGGTTCCGGTGGCGGCCGTGGTCTCCTCCGCCGTGCCCCGGGTGAAGACGGCCATCTGGGTGGGCGGTCCCACCTCCGGGTCGTCGGTCCCCACGGGCACGAAGGCGACCCGGTAGCCGTGGCGCCGCGCCACTTCCGCGGCCCAGGACCGGAATTCGGCCCTGGTCCACTCGAAGCGGTGGTCGCCGTGGCGCACATGCCCGGCGGGGAGGGTCTCCCAGCGGACGTTGTACTCGACGTTCGGCGTGGTCACGAGGACGGTCCGGGGGCGGGCCGCGCCGAAGACGGCGTACTCCAGCGCGGGCAGCCTCGGCAGGTCGAGGTGTTCGATCACCTCGCTGAGCACGGCCGCGTCATAGCCCTTGAGCCGCTTGTCGGTGTACGTGAGCGAGCCCTGCAGGAGCTCCACCCGGTCGGCCTGCCGCTCCCCCATCCGCTCCAGCTTCAGCCGCCGGGCCGCGATGGTGAGGGCGCGCACGGACACGTCGACGCCGACGATCTCCTTGAACGCCGGGTCCTTGAGCAGGGCCTGCACCAACTGGCCCTGACCGCAGCCCAGGTCGAGGACGCGGCTCGCACCGGCGGCGCGCAGCGCGCCGAGGATCGCGGCGCGCCGCTGCTCGGCGAGCGGGACCGGCTTCTCCTCGGTGTCGGCCGTCTCGTCCACGGCGTTGTCGAGGGCGTCCACGTCGAGGTCGTCCGACTCGGCGAGCCGCACCAGTTCGAGCTGCTGCATCGCCTGCCGGGTCAGCCCCCAGCGGCGGGAGAGATAGCGGCTGGTGATCAGCTTCTGCTCGGGGTGGGCGGCGAGCCAGCCCTCACCCGCCCGCAGCAGCTTGTCGACCTCGTCGGGGGCGACCCAGTAGTGCTTGGCGTCGTCCAGCACCGGCAGCAGCACGTACAGCTGCCGCAGCGCGTCGGCCAGCCGCAGCTCGCCTTCGAGCACCACCCGCACGTACCGCGAGTCGCCCCACTCCGGGAACTCCTCGTCCAGCGGTACGGCGACGGCGTCCACCTTCGTCCAGCCCAGCGGGGCGAAGAGCTTGCGCACCAGCTCCGCGCCGCCCCGGGCGGGCAGCGCGGGCACCTCGATCCGCAACGGCATCGGCGCCTGCGCCCGCTCGGGCAGCGCCCGGCACACTCCCTTGAGCGCGGACTTGAAGACCGTGCTCATGGCGACGGACATCAGCGAGGAGGCCGCGTACGGGCGGTCGTTGACGTACTGCGCGAGCGCCGCGTCGGGAGCGCCGCCCCGGCCCTTGCCCCGGCCCCGGCGCACCAGGGCGACGGGATCGACCTCCAGCAGGAGCGCCGCTGTGCAGCGCTCTTCGGACGCCTCGGGGTAGAAGACATGGGCGATGCCATGGGAGGTGGAGAACGCCTGCGCCTTCTCGGGGTGCTTGTGCAGCAGAAAGCCGAGATCGGTCGCCGGACGCTCCGGATGGCCGGTGGTACTGATTGTCAGGAACACGCGTCCGAGTATGAGTCGCCCGTTCTGCCCCCACCAGGCATTTTCCCCTGCCCGGCCGCCCGGCCCGGGCCCTTTCCCCCGCCCGCGCCCCCGTCCCGCCGCTGGTCACGTTCCGGCCCCGAGCACACCGGCCAGCTCCGCGACGGTCCCCGGGCCGACCCGGCAGCAGCCGCCGATCAGCCGGGCCCCGGCGGCCGCCCAGCGGCCCGCCTCCGCCGCGGTGAACGTGGGGGCGCCGGCCCAGCCCCGGCCGCCCGGCTCCCACCGCTCGCCGCTGTTCGGATAGACGACGACCGGCTTTCCGCTCACCTCGGCGGCCACCTCCACCGCCCGGCCCGCCTCCGCCGGATCGCAGCAGTTCACCCCCACGGCCAGCACGTCGTCGCGCCCCCGGACCAGGCCGAACGCCATCTCCAGCGACTGCCCCGCCCTGGTCCGGCCGCCCGCCACGCTGTACGAGAGCCAGACGGGCAGCCCGCACCCCTCGACCGCCCGCAGCAGGGCCTCGGCCTCCTCGGTGTCCGGCACCGTCTCCAGCGCCAGCACATCGGGCCCGGCGGCGGCCAGCGCCTCGATCCGGGGCCGGTGGAAGCGCTCCAGCGCAGCGACGGAGAGCCCGTACCGGCCCCGGTACTCGCTGCCGTCCGCCAGCATCGCCCCGTACGGGCCGACCGAACCGGCGACCCAGACGTCCCGCTCCACCGCCCCGGCCGCCCGGCGCGCCAGCCGGACGCTGCGGGCGAACAGCTCCGCCGCCTCCGCCCGGCCGATCCCGCGCCGGGCGAACCCCTCGAACGTGGCCTGGTACCCGGCCGTGGTGAGCACCTGCGCCCCGGCCCGCGCGTAGGCGGTGTGCGCCGCCTCGATCCGGTCCGGCCCGTCGATCAGCAGGCGGGCCGACCACAGGGCGTCGGACAGCTCGCAGCCCTGCGCCTCCAACTGGTTGGAGAGCCCGCCGTCGAGGAGGACCGGCCCCGCCGCCAGGGCCCGCCCGAGCGGACGGACCGGTGCGGCGCCGCTCCGGCGGGGCTCCCCTCCGGAGCCCGACGGACCGGCGGGAGCCGAGGGACCGACGGGGCCCGTCGCGCCGGCGGGACCGGTAGGGGCGGGGGACATGGGGCGGCCTCCTCGGGACTCAGCCCAGCTGGGACATGACCTGCGAGGAGATCAGCTCCAGGTGGTCCAGATCGTCCAGGTCCAGGACCTGGAGGTAGATCCGGGACGAGCCGATCGCACCGTACTGACCGATCTTGTCGACCACCTCGGCGGGCGAGCCCGCGAGCCCGTTCGCCTTCAGCTCCTCGACCTCGCGCCCGATGACGGCGGCGCGGCGCGCGACCTCCGCGTCGTTCTTGCCGACGCAGACCACCAGGGCGTTGGAGTACACCAGGTCGTCCGGGGCACGGCCGGCCGCCTTCGCCGCGTCCCGCACCCGGCCGAACTGCTTCTCGCTGTCCTCCAGCGAGGCGAACGGGATGTTGAACTCGTCGGCGTAGCGGGCGGCCAGCCTCGGGGTCCGGGTGGCTCCGTGACCGCCGATCAGCACCGGCACCTTGGCCTGGGCCGGCTTGGGCAGCGCGGGCGAGTCGGTGAGCTGGTAGTAGGTGCCGTCGAAGCTGTACGTCTGGCCGACCTCGGTCGCCCAGAGCCCCGTGACGATCTCCAGCTGCTCCTCCAGCCTGCCGAACTTCTCCTTGGGGAACGGAATCCCGTACGCCTTGTGCTCCTCTTCGAACCAGCCCGCGCCGAGGCCGAGTTCGACCCGGCCGCCGGACATCTGGTCGACCTGCGCGACCTGGATGGCAAGCACGCCGGGGAGCCGGAAGGTCCCCGCCGTCATCAGCGTGCCGAGCCTGATCCGGCTGGTCTCGCGGGCCAGCCCGGCCAGGGTGATCCAGGCGTCGGTCGGGCCGGGCAGCCCGTCCCCCGGCCCCATGCGCAGGTAGTGGTCGGAACGGTAGAAGGCGTCGAAGCCGAGGTCCTCGGTCGCCTTGGCGACGGTGAGCAGGGTGTCGTAGCTCGCCCCTTGCTGGGGCTCGGTGAAGATGCGGAGATCCATGCCTCCATCCTGCACCTCCGGTCACCCTCCGCCGCGCTCCGGCCTCCCCCGGGCGATGTCACCCCCGGAATCCCGGGGCCGCGGCGGCCCCGGGGACCGGACGGCCGCGCGGCCGCTCCCGGAGCGGCCGCCCCCTGAGCCTGTCACCGCAGGTCCGGTCACTCCCGGAGCCGGGCACGGCCCCGCCCGGCGGTGGTCGCGCCCGTGGGACGGACGACCGCTCCGTACGATCCGTACGGGCCGTCGCGCTCCCGGCCGCGCTCCAGATCCTGCTGCCGCTCCCGGTCCCGCTCGTCGAGACGGCGGAGCATCCCGTGGACCCGGTCCATCGACTCGTCGGCCGCGTCGATCGCCTCCATGCACTGCCAGTAGAGCCCCTGCTCGTCGGTCTCGCAGGCCACCCCGACCAGGGCCATCCCGACCTCCCCAAGGAGGGTGCACAGCTCCGTCAGCACCGCCCGGGGGTCGGAGAGCGCGGAGAGCTGCGCCGCCCGCGCCACCCCGGCCCGCGCCGCGGGATGCTCCAGCGTCCCGCCGCTGCGGCCGCCGATCTCGCTCAGACCGCACGCCTCACCCTGTAAATCCTTGGGCCCGTCGACCGCCAGGCGGCTGCCGATCGCCTGGGCCAGCGCCTGCGCCTGCCAGGCCTCGGCGATGATGTCCGGCGTCCCCCTGCTCTGCGCCAGGGCACGCCGGCTGACCGCCACCAACCGTTCCGCTTCCATGCGTTCCCCCGTCCGTGCGAAAACCCGCTCACCTCATCCATTACCCACAGTGAGGTCAGCAGCACCGAAAAGCCAGAGGAATTCGGAAATCTATGGACACTAAATCGATTGTGGACAAGTCGATCACTCCGAAGAGTGACGATCGCCGGATTCGGGTGGGTTCCTGCGCCCCGGCGCGGGGAACCGGGACTCGTTCCGGTCGATCTTCTCCGACAGTGCCACGAGGGCGTCGATCCCCAGCACCTCGCAGAACTGGAGGAGGTACGCGAGCACGTCCGCGACCTCGTCCGCGACCCGGTGCGCCGTCTCCGGCCGCTCCATCACCCGGGCCGACTGCTCCGGCGTCAGCCACTGGAAGATCTCCAGCAGTTCGCTGGCCTCGACGCTGAGCGCCGCCGCCAGGTTCTTCGGTGTGTGGTAGGGCTCCCAGTCCCGTGCGGCCGCGAAGGCGGCGAGCCGTCGTTGCAGTGTCTGTACGTCGAGTTCGGTCACGGGCCCAGGTCTACCACCGTCACTCCGGGCGCCTCCCGGGCCCGTGACGCTCCCGGTTCGCTGACCGTGCCGACCAGCCGGAGATGTCCGGCGGCGCCGATCGACGCGGCCAGGGCGAGCAGTTCGCGCAACTGCCGCCCGTCCAGGTCCCGGTCCAGCCCGTCGGTCAGCACCGTGAGGGTCTGCATCGCCGGCGGCACCTCGCGCACCGAGTCCACCGCCAGCACCCCCGGGTCGGTGAGGAGCACCAGGGCGAGGGCCAGATACCGCAACTCGCCGTCCCCGAGGCGGCCGACCGGGGTGACCGCTCCCCCGTCCCGGCCCAGGGTCGCCCGCAGCGATCCGTTCGCGAGCCGCTCCACGCCCAGGGCCGTCACCGGACCGGCGCACCCGGCGCGGGCCGCCGCGACCAGCCGGGCATGCCGACGCCCGCACCGGGTGTGGCGGTCCAGCGCCGCCGCGAGGTTGTCGCAGCCGCGCCGCAGCCGGCCGTCACCGGCCGCCACGGGGGCCCGCATCCGCTGCGGCTGCGGTTCGCACGCGAAGACCGAGCGGAGCGCCACCACCGTCTGTTCGGCGGCGGCCAGGACCCGTAACTGCCCCTCCGTCCGGCCCGCGACACGCAGCGGCAGCAGGGCCGTGCCGAGCCGGTCGTCGGGGAGCGGCGCCCTGGTCACCGGTACCGTGCCCGCGGTGTGCCAGGCCGCCTGGACCATGGAGCGGCCCGGGTCGCGCAGCGCGGTGCTGAGCAGCGTCTCGCCACCGCCGGTGAGCCGTTCGCCGACGATCCGCAGGGCGGGTTCGGCCTGGACGGCGATGTCGAGCCGCACCGGTCCCGCCGGGCCGTCCGTCGTGCACCCGATCCGGAAGCCGCGCCTCCCCTGCGCGTCGGCCGCCGCCCGCTCGGGCACGCACCCCGCCGGGTCCGGGAACACCTCCGCCAGCGGCTCCCCGCCGCCGAGGCGGGCCAGTGCCTCGTACGCCCGCAGCGCGCTCGTCTTGCCGCTGCCCCCGGGCCCGCCGAAGAGGGTGACCGGGCCGATCGGGAAGACGGCGCCCCGGTGCGCGGCGAAGGCGGACAGCCGCAGCTCGGTGACGACGGGTCCGGCGGAGCGCCGCGCGGCCTCCGGACCGGCCGGGCGACGCGTGGCGGCGGGCGGGCGGCCGGGCCCGGAGGGGCAGGCGGGCGATGACGGGGTGACCCCCGGTCGGAGTGCGGTCATGGGCGGGACGGTAGGCGGACCACGGTCCGGCGAACCGTTCCTCCTGAACGACCTTCCTACGATCGGGGTACTGAGGCGTCCAGCCCCGCCGGACGGCGCCCCGGTCGGCTAAGGACGTACCACCCGGACCGGGACCGACCGGATCAGGACGGCCACATCAGGCCAACCGGCTCACAGCCACCGGATTCGGGCCGACCGGTCCAGGCCGACGTCCGGGCCGACCGGGTTCAGGGGCCGGTCAGCCCCGCCGCCGTCACCCCGTCGACCTCCATGCCGACCGGGGAGAGCAGGAAGACGTTGCGGTCGACCCGGTGCATCCCGCTGCCGAGGCCGAAGACCACCCCGCTGGTGAAGTCCAGGATCCGCTTGGCCACGTCGGACTCGGCACTGGTCAGGTCGAGCAGCACCGGGACCTGCGCGACCAGGTACTCGGCCACTTCCCGGGCGTCCGCGAAGACCTGGACGCGCAGCACGACGAGGCGCCGCTGCCCGGCGGCCGGGCTCTCCTCGGGGACCGCGCGGTGGTCCACCCGGGACGGCCACTCGTTGCGGCCCCGCAAGGGCACGACCTGGGCAAGCCCCTCCCACTGCTCGTCCGTGACGTCGTACCTGTCGTACCTGCTCACCGGTCCACCCCGTCTGTGCTTCGGTTGGCGTTGCGCCGGCTGCGCTCGCTGTTCATCGGGCAATTCTCTCGCCGCTCACCCGTTCGGCGTAACACCGACACGGTTCAAGGGCCGGTCGACACCGCCGGGGGCTCGTCCGCCGCGTCTCCGGCGGTCCTGAGCCGGTACGCCTCCGCGCTCATGTCGACGGGGGTGAACCGTACAGGAAGGCGGACCAGGGCGCGGTGGAACGGCCCCGGGCGCCAGGACAGTCCGCCCACCGGAACGGCCAGTTCCGCGTCGCAGAGCTGACTGGTGATCTGCTCGACGGCGGTCATCGCGATGAGGAGGGCGGGCTGTTTGGCCGGGCACCGGTGCGGCCCCGCCGACCAGGCGAGGTGGGCGCCCGCCCCGGAGCGCACCGTCCGGTCCCGGGGTTCCGGGCCCGCCGGCCCCGACCGCTCCGGAACCCCGGCCTCCGAGCGGCTGTTGGCGGCGGCGTACGAGACCAGGACGAGCTGTCCCGCGCGCAGCCGCACTCCGTGGAACTCCGTGTCGTGCCGCGGGTAGTGGGCGGCGAGGTTGGCCAGCGGCGGGTCCTGCCAGAGGACTTCGTCGATCGCCTCGTGGGCCGTCATCGCACCGCCGTGCAGCGAACCGGCGTAGCGGGGGTCGGTGAGCATGTGGAGCAGCGCGTTGCCGATCAGATTCGTTGTCGGATCGTGTCCCGCGCTCATGATCAGGGTGATCTGACGCACGGTCTCGTCGTTGTCGAGACCGGCCGGATGGCCGAGGAGGTACGAGGTGAGGTCGCGGCGCGGTCGTCGGCGGCGGGCGGCGACCAGTTCGGTCACGACCTCGACGAGATCGGCGTAGGCGCTCGCGGCGTTGGCGCCCGAGCCGAACATCCCGGCGACGCCTTCGACGATCCGGTCGGCTTCGCCGGGCGGTACGCCGAAGGAGGTGACGAGTACGTGGAGCGGGAGGAGGCGGGCGTACTGGGCGATGAGGTCGCCGCTGCCGGTGGCGGAGAAGGTGCCGATGAGCCGCTGGGCGACCCGGGCGACCTCGGCCCGCAGGGCGTGCGGTTCGATCAGGGCGAGGCTGTCGTTGATGGCGGCGCGGTAGCGGGCGTGCACCTCGCCGTCGCTGAAGAGCGCGGTGGGCCGGTAGCCGAGCATCGGCAGGACCGGCGAGTCCTCGGGGACGGTGGCCTGCCAGGCGCGCGGGTCCTTGGTGAAGGTGTGGGTGTCGCGCAGCAGGTCGACGGCGGCCTGGTAGTCGACGACCAGCAGGGCGTCGATGCCGGGGGCGAGCCGGACGGGTGCGAGCGGACCGTGCTCGCGCAGCCGCCGGTAGTGGCCGCGCGGATCGGCGGCGAACTCCGGTCCGTACAGGGCGAGGGGCTGCGGGGGCGGTGCGTACGGCGTCATGACGGGTCCTCGGGGCGGGGCATCCCGGTGAGCACGTGCTCGGCCAGGGCGATCAGGGCGTCGATGCTGCCCCGCCGCTCGCGGGCGTCGCACTGGACCAGCGGGGTCTCGGGGGCGAGGTCGAGGTGGCGGCGCAGTACCTCGTCGGTGTGGACGGGGGCGTCGGTGAAGCGGTTGACGGCGACCGCGTACGGCAGCCCCTGCTCCTCGACCATGTCCATGACGGCGAAGGAGTCGGCGAGCCTGCGGGTGTCGACGAGGACGAGTGCGCCGAGCGCGCCGCGCGCGATGTCCTCCCAGAGCGGCAGGAAACGCTGCTGGCCGGGGGTGCCGAACAGGTACAGCACCAGGTCGTCCAGGACGGTGAGCCGGCCGAAGTCGACGGCGACCGTGGTGGTGGTCTTGTCCGGCAGTCCGGCGGTGTCGTCGAAGCGGATGCTGGACCGGGTCATCGCCTCTTCGGTGTGGAGCGTGGCGATCTCCGACAGCGTGCGGATCAGGGTGGTCTTGCCGACGCCGAACGGGCCCGTGACGACGATCTTCATCAGGGTCCGCGCGGCGGTCGGCAGATAGCCGACACCGGTGCGGTCAGTGGAGGGAACGGAGTCCAACGAGCAGCCTCTCGACGATCGACCGGTCGATCTCCCCGGCGCTGGGGACGGGCGGTCGGGTGTGCAGATGTCCGGCGGCCGCGAGGTCCGTGGCCAGGAAGACGGTGGCGCTGACCGGCAGCTCCAGGTGGGCCGCGCACTCGACGACGGTGAGCGCCCCCGGTTCCAGCAGCTCGCACAGCCTGCGCTGTTCCGAGCCGGTGTCCGGGGGCAGTTCGGTGTCCGTGCGCACGAGGACGTCGAGCCGGTCGAGCGCGGGACCGGCGGGCCGGGTCCGGCCGCCGGTGACCAGATAGGCGGGTATCAGGCGGCGCCCCGGGCCGGCGGTCATGGCCGGTCGTCGGTGTCCGGGCGGCGGGCGGGCGCGTTCATCGCCCGGTTCAGGGCGCTGACCTGCACCTGCATCTGGTACGCGATGTCGCCGAGCTTGGCGCCGGGTTCCGCGAACAGGGCGAGGGTGGTGTTGTTCCCGGCCGGTACGACGATCGCGAAGCCCTGGTCGGACTCGACGACCGTCTGGGCCAGCAGCGGCGCCTCGACGTCGGTGAAGGCGGTGGTGAACGCGCGGGCCGCGGCGTGCAGGGTGGCGGTCATGGCGGCGACCCGTTCGCCGGAGGCCCGGTCGAGGCCGGGCGAGGCGCCCTCGACGAGGCCGTCGCCGGTGGCGACCACGGCGTGCTGGACGCCGGGCAGTTCCAGCAGCGGGGTCAGCACCCATGCGAGGTCGCCGTTGGTGGAAGTGGGGGCGCTCACGTCTGGTCGTCTCCTTGCTCGTCCCGGTCGTCCGGGTGGTCGTGGTCCTCCGGTGCCGGTGCGGCCGGCCGCCCGGCGACGCTCCGGCCGTTGAGGGTGCCCTGCTGGAGCGCCGCCCACGAGGCCCCGGCCTGCTCGGGCGTACGGGACGGCCGGGCGCGGTCGGCGGCTTCGGCGGCGGACGGGGTGCGGGCGGGGGCCGGGCGCGGGGTGCGGCGGCGCCGGCTGGGCAGGGCGGCCGGCTGCTGCCCGCCGACGGGATGCGGCACGGGGGCGGTCTCCTGCTCGGTCGGGGCGGGAGGGGCGGCCGTCGCGGGCTTGCCCACCGGCTTCGGGGCGAGCGCGGAGAGGGTGTGCTCCTCGTCCAGCACGGTCAGCAGATGGGCGGGGACGCGCAGGATGGTGCGCATGCCGCCGAAGGGCGACGCCTCGATGTGGCAGTCGAAGCCGTACTGCGCGATCAGCCGGCCCACCACGGCGAATCCGGTGCGCGGCGGGTCGCCCAGCTCGGTCAGGAGGACTTCCGGCGGGCCCGCCAGCAGCGTCCGTGCCCGGTCGAGGGCGTCGTCGTCCATGCCGATGCCCGCGTCGTCGACGGCCAGGAACGCTCCCCGGCCGCCGCTCTGCTGGAGGGTGATCTGGACGTCGGTGTCGGGGTGCGAGTACGCGGTGGCGTTGGCCAGCAGCTCGGCCAGGGCGATGGCGAGGGGTTCGGCGGCCCGGGCGACCACCGCCAGCCGTTCCTGGCGCAGGTGGTTGGAGACCTTGACGCGTTCGTACCCGGCGACCCGGGACTGGGCGCCGAGCACGATCTCGACGAGCGGCGAGTTCTGGCGGGCCAGCCCCGGCCAGGCGTCGCAGAGCACGGCGGTGGCCTGGGTGCGCCGCAGCGCGAGTTCGTTGCGGAAGTCCAGTTGCAGGATGCGCGGGTCGTCGTACTCGTGCTGGAGCTCGTGCAGCAGCTGCTGGGACTGGTTGAGCAGGGACTGGATCTTGGCGGAGGTGCCGCGCATCGCCGCGCGGGCCGCCGCGTCGACCCGGCCGCGCTCCTCCAGGACGGCGTCGCGGGCCGCCTGCACCGCCTCGGTGAGCAGCCGGGCCGCGTCGCCGTCGACCTCGGACGCCTCGCGCAGGCCGGGGACCCGGGCGGTGGGGTGGGTGAGGGCGATCGCGGCGGCGGGGATGCGGTTGCGGGCCAGCTGGCGGATCTCGTCGGTGAGCGCCGCGGTACGGGTGTTGGCGGCCTTCGCCTGGCGTTCGGCCAGCTCGGCGCGGGCCACTGCGAGGTTCTCGGCGCGCGCCGAGTTCTGCGCGCGGACCGCTGCCGCCACGGCCGCGGCGACGGCGATCACCGCCACTATCCAACCCATGCCGTCACCGTGCCTCTGTGGCTTCTGTCGTCGGGGTTCCCCTGCGGCCGGGAGCGGCGGCGCACGTTACCGCTCCGCCGGTCCGGCCGGTCCGGACCGCCGCTCCAGCTCCTGGGCGACGGTGGCGACCTCGCTCATCACCTGCAGCACGCCGGGCAGTTCGGATCCGTCCAGGTCGCGGTACTCGCTGCCGATCGTCACCACCAGCCGCTCGGGCAGGCCCAGCTCCGGGTAGCGCCGCTCGGCGATCACCCGGCGGGCGGCCTCGACGGCGGGGATCCCCGCGGTGTGGAAGGCGTGGGCGCGCTCGCGCACGTACTCCAGGTAGACGATGTGGTCGCGCACCCCGGCCCGGTCGAGGATCGGGCCGTGGCCCGGGACGACGGTGGTGGCGCCGGTCTCCAGCACGCGCTCGCAGGCCGTGATCAGGTTGCTCAGCGGTCCGGCCCAGTGCACCGGGTGGTCGCCGGGCCGCTCCGGGGTGCTGGAGAAGATGATGTCGCCGGTGAACACCGCCTCCTGGGCAGGCAGATGGACCATCAGGTCGCCGGTGGTGTGGGCGGGCGGCAGCGAGGAGATCCGGACCGGGTGGTCGCCCAGGGTCAGTTCGAGCTCGCCGGTGAAGTAGGTGGTCGGCACGGGCGGCTCGGTCCGCGACCAGTCGAAGGGGCCGAAGTGGCGGGCCAGGTAGGCGCCGAGCGGGGTGGCCGGATCGGCGGAGGTGACCAGGGCGTGCTGCTGCTGCGGCGTGGGGTCGTAGTGGATGTGCTCGCGGGCCTCGCGGGTGGCGATGATCTCCGCGTCCGGCAGCACCCCCGCACCCCAGTAGTGGTCACCGTTGGCGTGGGTGACGACGATCCGGTCGACGTTGACGCCGGCGGGCAGCCGCTTGGTCGTCTCGGCCAGGAACTGACCGGCCAGGACGGTGTCGTACGGGGTGTCGATCCAGAGCGCGCCGCGGGGCGAGACGAGCAGTCCGCAGTTGGCCAGCCCCCAGCCCCGTTTCGGCGGGAGCCATACGTGAAGGCCCCGTCCCAGGTCTACGACATCCCCACCCGTGATCGACATGGACGCGATTATGCCGACCGGATTCCGGCCACGCGTTCGAACTCGTTCATCCATCAACCTCGCTGGCTCAAAAGCATCGCTCACATGGCTCGACGACGTGACATCGGTAACCCTGCGAGACCGACGCAACCCGCCCCCGTCCCCCATCTTCCAGACATACCGCAACCATTCAGCCCGGGACACCGCTCTCCGCGACGAACCGGAGTCGGGCGGCCGTCAAACGGGATCAGGCCGATTACCCACCGAGCATGGCCGAAAATGGTTGCCTGCCACGGAGTCGGCGGCGGCCCCCTCACACCGCGACGACGGTGACCCCGGCCTCCGTGAAACGGGCGGCCGCCTCCGGGGGGATGCCCCGGTCCGTGACCAGGAAGTCGACCTGCGCCAGGTCGCAGACCCGGGCGAAGGCCCGCATGCCGATCTTCGAGGAGTCGGCGGCCACCACCACCCGCTGCGCCCGCTCGGCGAGCAGCCGGTTGATGCTGGCCTCACCCTCGTGGTGGACGTACGCGCCCCGCTCCGTGTCGATCGCGTTGACCCCCAGCACGGCGACGTCCAGCGTGATCTCGCCCAGCACCCCGCTGGCCAGCGGACCGGTGAGCTCGTACGACTGGGGGCGGGCCACCCCGCCGGTCACCACGATCTTGATCTGCGGCCGGATCACCAGCTCGTTGGCGATGTTGAGGGCGTTGGTGACCACGGTCAGCCCCGGCTGGCCGCCCGCCGCGGCCGCGTTCTCGCCGACGATGTCGGGGCGCACCGCGAGCGAGCGGGCCACCTCGGTCACGGTGGTGCCGCCGGTCAGCCCCACCACCTCGCCCACCGCGACCAGTTCGGAGACCGCGCGGCCGATGGCCTGCTTCTCCGGGGCGTGCCGGCCGGTCTTGTAGCGCAGCGCCAGTTCGTAGGCGACGCCGTGCGCCACCGCGCCGCCACGGGTACGGGTGAGCAGTTGCTGCTCGGCGAGCTGGTCCAGGTCGCGGCGGATGGTCGCGGCCGAGACGTCCAGCGCCGTGGCGGCGCCCTCGACGTCGACGCGGCCGTTCTTGCCGACCAGCTCCAGCAGCGCGTTCCACCGGGCATCCCTGGACAAGACAACTCTCCTCACCGGCCCGGCCGTCGGGCGCTCATTCCCCGGGTACGGTCACCGGGCACGCGCAAGCGTCGCACAGGGCCCCGCTCGGTCGAGCCGACCGCACGGGCCCTGCTTGATAATGCTCGAAGAGCGCGTATAGCGTGCACAAACGAGCATCCATGAGCGGGCTTCGCCCTGCGCCGCACGTCTCTTCACGGGCTTCTTCGCGAGCCCCACCACGAGTTCGGAGTGCACAGTGTCATTTGTCGAGATCGAGACGGCCAGTCAGCCGGAGTGCTGGCGCCGCGCCGCCGAACTGGCCGGGACGCAGTCGGCCGCCCTGCCCACCGCCGGTGAGCGCGTCGCGGTCGTCGGCTGCGGCACCTCGTTCTACATGGCCCAGGCGTACGCCGCGCTCCGCGAGGGGTCCGGCCAGGGCGAGACCGACGCCTTCGCCGCCTCGGAGTTCCCGTTCGGCCGGACGTACGACCGGGTCGTCGCGCTCACCCGGTCCGGGACCACGACCGAGGTGCTCGACCTGCTCGGCCGGGTACGCGGCACCACCCGCACCGTGGCGATCACCGCCGACCCCGAAACGCCCGTCATGGCGGCGGCCGACGACGTCGTGGTGCTCGACTTCGCCGACGAGAAGTCCGTGGTGCAGACCCGGTTCGCCACCACGCTGCTGACCCTGCTCCGCGCCCACCTCGGGCTGCACACCGAGTCCGTGGTGCGCGACGCGGAGGCCGCGCTGGCTGAGCCGCTGCCCGAGGGGCTGGTGGACTGCGCGCAGTTCACCTTCCTGGGGCGCGGCTGGACGGTGGGGCTCGCCAACGAGGCGGCGCTCAAGATGAAGGAGGCGTCGCTCTCCTGGACCGAGTCGTACCCCGCGATGGAGTACCGCCACGGCCCGATCAGCATCGCCACCGACTCCACCGCGACCTGGATGTTCGGCACCGCCCCCGAGGGGCTGGCCGATCAGGTGCTGGCGACCGGCGCCCGCTGGGTGGAGAGCGGCCTCGACCCGCTCGCCGAGCTGGTGCGCGTCCAGCGCCTGGCGATCGCGCGCGCCGCCGCCCGCGGCCTCGACCCGGACAGCCCGCGCCACCTGACCCGCTCGGTCGTCCTCACCGAGGACTGACCGGACCGGACACGGACAGGCCGGCGGTCGTCAGGTGCCCGCCGGCCCGTCCGTGTCCATGAGGTGCGTGTACACGGACGGGTCAGGACTCCTCGAAGTAGGCGTCCAGGACCGCGTCCATCTCCTCCGCCCATTCCTTGAGGCGGCTCTTGGCCGGTGCGTCGACCTCCGCGTTGTACCAGCGGCGGTTCGCCATGTGGACGACGACGGTGAACCGGCGGCCGAACCGGGGCAGTCTCACCTCGACCGCGGCGACCTCGTCCCAACGGAACTCGGCCTCCTGGTCATCCAGCCGGAAGCGGACCCCCTCGTGGTCGGCCGCGATCGAGCCGCGCCGGTCGCTCGCCTCGAACGCCGGCCCGTCCTTCGCCTCCTTCCGGGCCGCCGGGGGTTCGGGCGCCTCGTCGCCGGGGGCATCGGAGACCTCGGGGGCGTCGGGGACGGGTTCCGCCGCGGGTTCGGGCTCCGGTTCCGGTTCCGGGACGGCCCGTTGCGGGCTCGTCGCCGGTCCGGCGGCCGGTGCGGGGACCGTGAGACCGGGGACGTACGCCGGATCTGTCCCCGCGGCGTATCCGGGCTGAGTGTTCGGATCTATGCGCTGCTCCACGGCGGGCAGTATGGCCGACGAAGCTGTGCCGGGCCAACGACCCCCGCCCCCGTCGGCCTCGCCGGGGCCGGTTTCGCCCCGCTCGTCCGGCGGGGCGGTCAGCGCAGGGCCCGGGTCATCCCCAGCGCTGCGGTGCGCACCGCGGTGCCGAGCTGGGCCGGGAACCAGCGCGCCACCGGAACGGCCACCGAAACGGCGGCGACCACCGTCCCGTCGGCGGCGAAGACCGGGGACGCCACGCAGTTCACCCCGGCCACGGCCTCCTGCTCCTCGTAGGCGAGACCGGCCAGCCGGGCCTGGTCCAGCATCACGCGCAGCCGGGCCGGATCGGTCACCGAGTGCGGGGTGAGCCGGGGCAGGGGCCCGGCCAGCAGCTCCTCGGCGGCCTCGCGCGGCGAGAAGGCGAGCAGCGCCTTGCCGACCCCGGTGCAGCTCAGAGGCAGGGCGCCGCCCACCCGGGAGGGCAGGGGCAGCCGCTCGTGGCCGTGGATGCGTTCGAGGTAGACCACGGACCCGTTCTCCCGGACGCCCAGGTGGACCGTCTCGCGGGTCGCCTCGTACAGGTCCTGGAGGAACGGCAGAGCCACCTCGCGCAGGTCCTGGCGGCGCGGCACCAGGGAGCCCAGGTCGAAGAGGAGGCCGCCCAGCTGGTACTCCTGCCCGACCCGTTCGAGCAGTCCGAGGCGGACCAGGTCGGCGGCGAGCCGGTGCGCCGTGCTCCGGGGCAGGCCGGTGCCGGCGGCCAGCTCGGCCAGGCGGCGCCTGCCCCCGTCGGGGCGGAAGCAGTCCAGCAGCCCCACGGCCCGTTCCAGCATGCTGCCGTCCCGTACCGGCTCCTCGTTCCTCGTCACGGCTCCAGACTGCCACGGAAGGGCTGGTCCGGGCCGTTGTGTTCCATGTGGCGGAACGTTCCTTGGATCCGGCCGGGGCGGCGTCTATACCTGCCTCATCGCCCCACCCGCTCTCCCTCCCCACCCCCGTTCCGGAGGTTGTCCGCCATGAACTCCCCCGCGGTCCGCGAGGCCGCCGACCTGCTGGCCGAGGCCGCCCGGACCGGCAGCCCGGTCCCCCCGGTACGCGGCCTGATCCCCGCCGACGACGCCGACGCCGCCTACGCGGTGCAGCGGATCAACGTGGAGCGCAGGCTGGCCGCCGGGCGCCGGATCGTCGGCCGCAAGATCGGCCTCACCTCCCCCGCCGTTCAGGCCCAGCTGGGCGTGGACCGGCCGGACTTCGGCGCCCTGCTCTCCGACATGGCCGTACCGGACGGCGGTACCGTCCCGGCCGGGCGGCTGCTCCAGCCGAAGGTGGAGGCGGAGGTCGCGCTGGTCCTCGGCGCCGATCTCGACCTGGCAGAGCCCACCGTCGCCGACGTCATCCGCGCCACCGACTTCGCCCTGCCCGCCCTGGAGATCGTCGACAGCCGGATCGCCGACTGGGACATCACGTTCGCCGACACCGTCGCCGACAACGCCTCCAGCGGGCTCTTCGTCCTCGGCACCACCCCCGTGCCGCTCACCGCCGTCGACCTGCGCGCCGTCACCATGGAGCTGCTGCGCGGCGAGGAGCGGGTCAGCACCGGCACCGGTGCCGACTGCCTCGACGGCCCGCTGAACGCCGCGGTGTGGCTGGCCGGCACGCTGGCCGGGATGGGGGACCCGCTCCGGGCGGGCGACGTCGTCCTCACCGGCGCCCTCGGCCCGATGGTCCCGGCCGCGCCCGGGGACCGGTTCGAGGCCCGTATCGCCGGACTCGGTTCCGTCCGTGTCCGCTTCGCACCCGAAGGAGCCGCCCAGTGACCACCAAGGTCGCCGTCATCGGCTCCGGCAACATCGGCACCGACCTCATGATCAAGGTGCTGCGGCTGTCGGAGACCCTGGACATCGTCGCCATGGCCGGTATCGACCCCGCCTCGGACGGGCTCGCCCGCGCCCGCCGGCTCAAGGTCGCCACCACCCACGAGGGGATCGACGGACTCGTGCGGATGCCCGAGTTCGAGGAGGTCGAGATCGTCTTCGACGCGACCTCCGCCGGTGCCCACCGGCGCCACGAGGAGGTCCTGCGCCCGCTGGGCCGCACCCTGGTCGACCTCACCCCGGCGGCCGTCGGCCCCTACGTGGTGCCCACGGTCAACGGCACCGAGCACCTCGCCGCGCCCAACGTGAACATGGTCACCTGCGGCGGCCAGGCCACCATCCCGATGGTCGCCGCCGTCCGCTCGGTCACCCCGGTCCACTACGGCGAGATCGTCGCCTCGATCTCCTCGCGGTCCGCCGGGCCCGGCACCCGCGCCAACATCGACGAGTTCACCGAGACCACCTCCGCCGCCATCGAGAAGGTGGGCGGCGCGACGCGCGGCAAGGCGATCATCGTCCTCAACCCGGCCGAGCCCCCGCTCATCATGCGGGACACGGTCTACTGCCTCGTCTCCGACTGCGACACCGACCGGGTCCGCGACGCGGTCCTCGCGATGGAGCGCGCCGTCCAGGAGTACGTGCCCGGCTACCGGCTCAAGCAGGACGTCCAGTTCGACCGGGTCCCGGCCGACGACCCCCAGCGCAACCTCCTCCCCGAGGGCGAGCGCACCGGCACCGCCTGGAAGGTCTCCGTCTTCCTGGAGGTCGAGGGCGCCGCCCACTACCTCCCCGCCTACGCGGGCAACCTCGACATCATGACCTCCGCCGCCCTGCGCACCGCCGAGCGCATCGCGGCCCACCGCCGGCAGGAGGCACCGACCGCATGACCAGCGATCTCTACATCCAGGACGTGACCCTGCGGGACGGCATGCACGCCGTCCGGCACCGCTACTCCGTCGAACAGGCCCGCTCCATCGCCGCCGCGCTGGACGCGGCGGGCGTCGCCGCGATCGAGATCGCGCACGGCGACGGCCTGTCCGGCTCCTCCCTCACCTACGGCGTCGGCGCGCACACCGACTGGGAGTGGATCGAGGCCGTCACCGACGCGGCCCGGCAGGCGGTCCCCACCACCCTGCTGCTGCCCGGCATCGGCACCGTCCACGACCTGAAGCAGGCGCACCGGCTCGGCATCCGCTCCGTGCGGATCGCCACCCACTGCACCGAGGCCGACATCTCCGCCCAGCACATCGCGGCCGCCCGCGAACTCGGCATGGACGTCGCCGGGTTCCTGATGATGTCCCACATGGCCGAGCCCGCCGAACTGGCCCGCCAGGCCAAGCTGATGGAGTCCTACGGCGCCACGTGCGTCTACGTCACCGACTCCGGCGGCCGGCTGACCATGGACGACGTCCGCGCCCGGTTCCGCGCCTACCGCGACGTCCTCGCCCCGGAGACGGGGATGGGTATCCACGCCCATCACAACCTCGCCCTCGGCGTCGCGAACAGCGTCGTCGCCGTGGAGAGCGGCGCCGTCCGGGTCGACGCGTCCCTCGCCGGCCAGGGCGCGGGCGCCGGTAACTGCCCGCTGGAGGCGTTCGTCGCCGTGGCGGACATCCAGGGCTGGAACCACGGCTGCGAGCTGTTCCCGCTGATGGACGCCGCCGACGACCTCGTAAGGCCGCTCCAGGACCGGGAGGTGCGGGTCGACCGCGAGACGCTCACCCTGGGCTACGCGGGTGTCTACTCCAGCTTCCTGCGGCACGCCGAGATAGCGGCCGAGCGGTACGGGCTCGACACCCGCTCGATCCTCGTGGAAGTGGGGCGCCGCAAGATGGTCGGCGGCCAGGAGGACATGATCACGGACATCGCCCTGGACCTCGCCCGGCGGTCCGCCCCGGCCGCCTGACCGGTGCCCCCGCCGGACCAGTGCCCGGCGGGGGCGCCCGTCACGACAACGCGCCCCGCGCCGCGAGGAGTTCGCGCACCCGGTCCAGCGGGAGCGCCGGTACGTGGTGTCCGGCCCGCCCGGTCATCGGCCGGGCCCCGGTCAGCACATTGAGCACCGCCTCCTCAACCGACTCCACGACCGCCTCGTAGAACGGGTCCATCCGGCCCCAGGGCACGAAGCGCATCGACTCGTACGGGGCGCTGCCGTCGTCCTGGGGGAACGTGCTGTTCAGGGCGGACGGGTTGGCGGTGGAGAAGGCCAGGAACAGGTCTCCGGAGAAGTGGCTGCCGGTGGTGCCGGTGCGGGCGAGGCCCAGCGTCACCCGGCGGGCCAGCGCCTTGCACTGCCCCGGCAGCAGCGGGGCGTCGGTCGCCACCACCACGATCACCGATCCGGCGCCGGGAGGCACCGGCCGCTCCCCCTCGGCCGGTGCCGGGACCGGCGCCGGGTCGGGCAGTTCGCGCCCGACCGGCACCCCGGCCACCACGAGTTCGCGCCGGGCGCCGAAGTTGGCCTGGACGAAGGCGCCGACCGTGTACCGGTCATCGCCGTACTCCACCACGCGGGAGGCGGTGCCCGAGCCGCCCTTGAAGCCGTAGCAGCGCATCCCCGTCCCGCCGCCGACGCACCCCTCCTCGACCGGGCCGGACGCCGCCGCCTCGATGGCCTCGGCGGCGTGCCGCGCCTCCACGGCCCGGCCGTGGATGTCGTTGAGATGGCCGTCCCAGGTCTCGGTGACGACCGGCAGCAGCCATTCCGGGGCCATGCCCCGGCAGTTGGCCCGCACCCACTCGACGACGCCCCGGTGCACCGGGCCGACCGCGTAGGTGTTGGTGATGACCACGGGGACCGCGAGCGAGCCGGTCTCCTCGATCCAGGTGGTCCCGGTCATCTCGCCGTTGCCGTTGAAGGAGTGCCAGCCGGCCGCGCAGGGGGTGCCCACGCCGCCCCGGCCGCGCGGCAGCAGCGCGGTGACCCCGGTGCGTACGTCGTCGCCCCCGACCAGGGTGACGTAGCCGACCTCCACACCGGGTACGTCCGTGATCGCGTTCCACGGCCCCGGCCGACCGGTCAGCGGGATGCCCAACTCACGTGCGCGGACGCGCTCTTCGCTCAGGTGATCGTCGCTCATGCGGTCAGAGCGTACGGGAGCCCTCCCGCACCGGGTCCACGGCGGCGGCCACCGTGACGGCGGTCAGCAGCAGGCCCCGTCCGCAGAGCCAGCGGCCGTGCAGGCGCCGGGGGACCGCCGGGCCCGCCGCACCGTCCGCCGTCCGCAGGTCGGTGGTGAGGAGCTCCGCGGTGAAGCCGCCGTCCGGGCGGAGTTCGATGTCGGCCTCCTCGAACCCCAGCCACCGGCGGGTGAGCGGGAACCACGTCTTGTAGACGGCCTCCTTGGCGCAGAACAGCAGCCGGTCCCAGTGGATCCCGGGCTGTTCCAGCTCCAGTACGCGCCCGCGCCACCGCTCCGCCGCCAGCGCGATGCTCTCGTGGACGCCCTCGGGGAGCGGCGCGTTCTCCTCGGCGTCTATGCCGACGCTCGCCAGCTCCGTCGCCCGGGCCACGGCGGCGGCGCGGTATCCGTTGCAGTGGGTGAGGCTCCCGGCCACTTCCCCGGGCCAGATCGGGGCGCCCCGCTCGCCCTTGAGGATCGGCACGGGGGCGAATCCCAGGGAGCCCAGCGCCTGGCGGGCGCAGTGCCGCACGGTGGTGAACTCGTTGCGCCGCTTCGCCACGAAGCCGCGGGCCAGCGCGGCCTCCTCCGGCAGAAGCACGGCCTCGGGCGGATCGGAGAAGGCCTCCGCCACCGCCACCCCGGACGGCAGGATTTTCTCGATCATGGTCTCCCCCACTGGCTGGACTGCCCATCCTGCCCGGTATCCCGGACAGTCCCAACCAGTGGGTGACACGAGCGGCGACTTATCGGTGTTGCGTCGGCCACAGAGCGGCGTCAGCCGACCGCCACGGCCTCCCCCTCGTCCCGGGAACCGGCCGACGGTCCGGGCCAGTCGATCCGGGTGGCGCAGAGCGACACCAGGACCGCGGAGACGGCCACCGCGCCCATCCCCCAGACCAGACCGCCGCCTTCGGCGATGAAGCCGATCACCGCCGGACCGGCCAGCAGCCCCGTCGTCCCCATGGCCGCGACCAGGGCCAGCGCGTCCGGTCCCCGGCCCGCCGCCGCCACGTAGACGCACGGGGTGACCGCCGCGACGCCCAGCCCGACGCAGGCGAACCCGAGGAGCGCCGGTACGACGCCCCCGGCCAGCAGGGCGAGCGCGAGGCCGGCTCCGGCCACCACGCTGCCGGTCCGGACGACGAGCCCGTCGCCCCAGCGGCTGCGCCAGCCGTCGGCGAAGAGCCGGGCCACCACCATCATCACCGAGACCACCGCGATGCCCAGCGGGGCCACTTCGGCGCCCGCGCCGGCGACGTCCTTCATGTAGAGCGCGGACCAGTCGTTCATGGCGCCCTCGGTGACCGTGCCGAACACCATCGCCAGGCCCATCCAGATCGTCACCCGGGACGGCAGGCTGAGCCCGCGGCCCTTCTTCTTCCCGTCCGCGGCGGGGGCGGGCGCCCCGTCCGCCGGGGCCGGGGCGGGATCGTCCGGCAGCAGGCCCGCGCGGGTCGTCACGAGCAGCAGGAGCAGCAGGGCGGCGGCGATGCCGAAGTGGGTGGCCAGCTCCGTGGTCACCAGGTTCACCCCGGACGCGAGGAGCGCGGCGAGGAGCGAGCCGGCGCTGAACGTGGCGTGCAGCCTGGCCATCGCGGTCCGCCCGTGGGCGGCTTCGAGCGCGGCCCCCTGGGCGTTCATCGCCACGTTCAGGGCGCCGACGGCGACCCCGTCGCAGGCGACGACGAGCAGCGCCACCGGGTAGTTGGGGGCGACCGGCAGGGCGAGCAGGACCAGGCCCAGACAGACCGCCGCCACCACCGCGAGACGGCGCGAGCCCAGGCGCCGCATCGCCACCGCGACGAGCGGGAAGGAGGCCGCCGCGCCCGCCCCGCAGGCCATCAGCAGCAGCCCCAGCTCCGCCTCGGAGAGGTCGAGCCGCGTCTTCAGCGCGGGCAGCCGGGAGGCCCAGGTGGCGTACTGGAAGCCGAGGAAGCAGAAGAGCGCCGCGATCGCGAACAGCCCCCGCCGGAAGGGGTCACGGACACCGGACACAGGTCATCAGCCCACTTCGTCGTTGATCGGTGCCTGATGCGCGGGCGCATCGGCGAGTTCGGTCCGGCCGGTACGGGTGTCCGGCACCGGCCGGGACATGTACACCGCGTCGGTGCCGTATCCGGCCGGGGGCGTGATCCCCCGGTGGGCGCGGAAACCCTGCGCCGCCCAGAAGGTGTCGCTGCCGCCGACGGCGACCAGCGAGACCGTCGCGTAGCCCTTGGCGGCCGCCACCGTCAGGAGGCGGCCCAGCAGGATCCCGGCCAGGCCCCGGCGGCGCAGGTCCTCGGCGACGACCAGGTCGTGCAGATGGAGGTTGCGGGAGTGGAAGACGACGTCCTCGGTCCGGTCGAGGTCCGGACAGGTGAACATCGGATAGGGCAGGGCCAGCAGGTAGCCCGCGGTGCGGTTGCCGTGGTCCAGCACGAAGCAGGTGGCGGGCGAGGCCGCCGCCCGGGACTCCAGCGCCGCGCGCCCCTCGGTCAGTCCGGCGGCGCCGTACGCGGCGGACTCCAGCGCCACCACGGCGTCCCAGTCCCCGCCGCGCACGGCTCGTACGGTTACGCGCACGTCATGGCCTTTCCGTTCGTCGCTGCCCGTCGTCCACGCAGAGGTGCGGGAGCGGGTCGAAGCCGTTGAAGCCCCGCGTCGTGTAGCCGGTGGCGTAGGCGCCGCTGGAGAGGATCCAGACGGGGTCGCCGGAGGCGGCGGTGGCGGGCACCTCGACCCGGTTGTGCCGGTGGGCGTAGGCGTCGTCGCTGTCGCAGGTGGGGCCCGCGACGACGGCCGGTACGCCGTCCGCGCCGGGACGGGTGGGGAAGTGCAGCCGGTACTGCAACTGGTCCATCTCGTACAGGCCGTTGAACTTCCCGCAGCTGAGGTAGAGCCAGTGCTCGGGGGCGCCCCCGTCCGGGCTGCGGGTGGAGAGCCGGGAGACATGGGCCCGGACGGCTCCGTGGTCGGCGACGAGATGGCGCCCCGGTTCCATGACGAAGTCCAGCGGGACCTCCGAGACGGCCCTCAGGTGCTCCATGCCCTCCCGGATCACCGCGAAGATCTTGTCGACCGGCGGATCCAGGACCTCGCCCCGGCTGTCGAGGTAGCCGAGCGCGGGCAGACCGCCGCCGAGGTTGATCCGGTCCGGGTGGATGCCGCGCCGGCCCAGCCGCGCGAGCACGTCGGCGAGGCGGTCGACGGCGTCCCGCCAGGCGTCCGCCGTCATCTGCTGCGAGCCGACGTGCACGGAGAGGCCGGAGGGGATCAGCCCGGCGCCGCGGGCCTCCTCCATGACCCGCACCGCGTCGTCGCCGGAGCAGCCGAACTTCCCGCTGAGTCCCCACAGCGCGCCCTCGCCGCTGGTGGCCAGCCGGCAGAAGACCCGGGCGCCGGGGGCGTGCGCCGCTATCGCGGCCACGTCCTCGGGGCTGTCGGTCGCGAACTCCCGTACGCCGAGGCGGTGGGCGGCGGCGATGTTCGTGTCGGACTTGATGGTGTTGCCGTAGTGGACGCGGTCGACCGGCACCCCGGTACGGAGCGCCTGGGCGATCTCGTTGGGGCTCGCCGCGTCGAAGCCCGAGCCCTTCGCCGCGAGCCGGGCGAGGACCTCGTCCACCGGGCACGCCTTCATGGCGAAGCGGACGGCGATGCCGGGCAGCTCGTCCAGCAGCGCGTCGTACTGCGCCTCGATGCCCGCGAGGTCGAAGACGATCCTGTCCTCCCCGGCGGCTTCCAGCGCGGCGCGCAGCGGGGTGCTCAGCGGCGGGTCCGGGGGTGTGTTCAACCGTGTCACGACGTGTGCCCGCCCGGTGCCGTGCCGGGGAGGCCGGCGGCCCGGCTCGCGGCCATCAGCGGCTGCCAGACCTCGGTGAGCAGGGCGAAGTCCTCGATGTCGGCCCGTGCCTCGTCGAGGAGGTGCGGGCCGCGCTCCGCGAGGACGTCCGCGAACTCCGCGTAGCGGCCGCCCAGCCGCCGGTAGGAGCGGTGGAGGACGTCGAGCCGGTGCACGTTGTCCGTACGGTCCGCCCCGGCGCTCCACCGGGCCAGTTCGGCCACCTTCTCCGGCCGGAGGAGGAACGCGTCGTCGAGGAGCGCGGGGCCCTCGGCGGCCATCCGGTCGTAGATGAGGTTGAAGTACAGCATCGAAAGGAAGAACTTCGTCAGCCGCAACTGGTAGGCCGTGAACCCGGCGTCGGTGCGGCGTTCGGGCGTGTAGTAGTTCACGATGGTGCGGTTGTGCAGGACGCCGGGCAGGGTCCCGTCGTGCACCAGGTGCAGCAGGAAGTAGTCGCTGCCGATGGTGTCGGTGGCGGGCGGCAGCGGCACCCGCTCGTACACCTGGTCCAGGAAGCCGATGTTGCACATGTCCACCCGCATCGGGTCGACGTGGGTGAGCACCGTGTGGTCGCCGGTGAACGGCTCGGTGCCCGCGCCCCGGAACGACTCGTCGACCAGCTCCCGCTTCCGCTCCTCGGGCCAGTCGGCGGGGGCCCACAGGCCGACCATGTCGTGGTAGACGTCCGGGTCCGTGCGGAGGATCTCGCCGATGTCCACCGACAGCTCGCCGATGAACGAACTGCCCACCATCGCGACGGGTTTGGCCGCGTCGTCGGCGCCGAGCAGGTTCTCGTCCACGCCGTCGGCCGCGTCGGCGGCGGTCTTCCCCAGCGAGGCCAGCTCGTGGTGGACCGGGAAGACGGTCTCGCCGTCCAGGACCTGGTAGCGGCTGTCGGAGTCCCGGCGGTGCACCGACCGGCAGCCGAGCGCGGCGGCGATCAGGAACGCGCGGTTGGTGCAGGCACCGTAGGAGACCTTGGCGGGCAGCATGAGGTCGAGGACCGCCTCGGGCTTCACGGTCCCGGAGTCGGCGATCACCCGGCGCAGGAAGTCCCGCTGCCGGTCCTCGCCGAGATGGTGGACGACCACGTTCCGGTGGTGTCCGGCGGCCTCGGCGGCCCGCGCGTGCCCGGCGCGGACCGGTCCCTCGGTGGAGTCCAGGATCAGCAGGTGCGCCTCGACGCCGAAGCGGTCGGCGGCGTACGCGGCCTCCTCGCCCATGGCGGTGATCGTGTCGGCGCAGGCCCGGTTGGTCGGGAGGGTCAGGCAGATACGGCGCATGCCGGCTCCTCCGTCGACCGCTCGGTGGCGGGCTCGTGCCAGGACTTCAGGCCCAGCAGGCGTTCGCCGAGGTCGTTCAGTGCGGCGGGGCCGTAGCGCAGGGATTCGTGCTTCGTGACGTCGCCGACCAGCGTCCTGTTCCAGTCCGGTGTGGCGAGGCTGCGCCAGGACTCGACCCGCGAGCGGCGCAGCTCCTCGTGCGATTCGAGCGCGGGCATCATGGAGAGGTACTGGACCGCGCGCACCCCGTCCCGCGAGGTGTTGCGGGCCACGCCGTGGGCGAGCAGCCCGTTCCAGATCAGCAGGTCCCCGGCGCGCAGTTCGGGCCGGACGACGGGGAATTCGTCCCGGTCGACGTCCGGCCGGATCGGGTCGCGGTCCGCGCTCTGGCCGGTCTTCCACGGCTCGAACCGGTGGAACAGCTCGGGCGAGCACTGGAATCCGCCCAGTTCGGGCCGGGTGTCGTTGAGCGCGATGATGCCCTGGACGCGCTGCGGCAGCACCCCGAGCGTGGTGTCGACGTCCCAGTGCAGCTCGATGTCGAAGCCCTTGTCGGTGGGGGCGATGAGCGCCCGGTCACGGTTCTTCACGTTGGGCGGGTTGAGGTTGAGCCGGTCCAGGGTGACCCACAGCTCCTCGCAGTCCCAGACGTCGACGAAGGCGTCGTAGACCCGTCGGGTCTGCCGGCTGTCCCAGATGAGCTGGTGGTGGTACGCCTCGACGAAGCCGTAGACGTGCAGTTCCCGGTCCAGGTCGTCGCGGAACGGCCGGTCCTGGTACCAGGTGTCGGGGCGGGCCGGGTCGAGCCCCTGGAAGTCCCAGGTGAAGTCGAGGAGCCGGCGCGCGGCCTCGGCGGGGATCGCCTCGCGGACGACGACGTAGCCGTAGTCCTGCCAGAACGCGAAGTCCTCCTCGGAGAGCACCCGGAGCTCCCGCGTCTTGCGGATCTCCCGCAGCGGTGTGCGTGCCAGGTACGCCTCGCCGTCCGAGCTGAAGTACGGGCGTTCGGAGGGGGCTCGGTACAGATACGGTTCGGGCGTCGGCAAGGCAATCACTCCAGGCTCTGCGTCTTCGTGCTCCCGGGCACCGGGGAGCGGCCGCGGGCGCGCTCGTCCTCGTCGACGACGGCCGCGGGTGCGGGTGGGAGTGCTTCGGGACCGGGCGGGGGCCGTGGCTCGGCTCCTCGCGCCTCTCGGTCTCTCGGCTGACGACCGGCTCGCCGCCGGTCTCGCGTGGTGGCGTCGCGCCGGCCTCCGGCCGGGTGGCTCCGCCGTTCAGACTCTGCTGGACGGCCGTCCGGGCCGACAAGCCTTTCGGTGTGTGCCGAATCGCCCCGACCGCAGGTGGGAGGCGGTGCCGCACACCGAACGGACGGTCATCCGCTGGTCAGGCACTGTGTCAGTTCCAGCCCGGACCGGTTGAGTTCGTACAGGACGCGGGTGCCCGCCCGGTGGCGCTGCACCACGCCCGCCGAGACGAGGGCGGCGAGGTGCTGGGAGACGGTGCTGGCGGCCAGTCCGAGCTGGTCGGCGAGGGCGGAGGTGGTGGTGGGCGCGGCCAGTTGGCGGACGACGGAGGCGCGCCCCCGGCCCAGCAGGATCGCCAGCCGGTCCTCGCGCGAGGGCCGCCCGCCGCCGTCCCGGTCCGGTTCGGTGCGCAGGAGCCCCGCCCCGCGCGCCGGGAAGGAGACCACGGTCCGCCCGCCCGCCACCGACCACCAGCAGGTGCCGTCCGCGAACATCATGGGCACGGCGGTCACCCGGTCGGCGCCCTCGGTGCGCTCGTACGGGACGCGCAGGTCGCGCAGGAGCTCCGCCCCGCCGCCCATCGCCAGGGCGCGGGAGCGGAAGAGGATCTCCTCCTCCAGCGAGCGGGCCAGCCCGGCCGCGCGGGGTTCGATCGCGGACCGCCAGAACCGGGACAGCTCGACGGCCAGGTAGCCGAGTTGGGCCTCCGGGTCGCGGACCAGGGCGGCGATCAGCGGGTCGGCGAAGCCCTGCGGGTACTCCCGGGCCAGCTCGTCGCGGACGAGTCCGGCCGACACCCGCCCCATGCCGTCGAGTTCGGCGGCGAACCCCCTGGCCCGGGAGGTGGCGCCCGCGGTCAGGAACGACGGGATGCGCCCCCGCGCCCGGGCGAGGGCGACCAGCGACCTGAGGCGCGGGGTGAGCAGCCCGTGCGCCTCGCGGGCCCAGGAGGCGTGCGGCCAGGGGACGTCGGGGCCGTACCGGACCAGGAGGGCGGCCGCGCCGAACGCCTGCCACGACTCGCACAGCGCCAGCCGTACGTCGGAAGGGTGGCGTCGCATCACACCGCCCGGCCGGCGCGCGGGTACCCCGGACCGGCGGCGGCGCGTCCCGCCCCGCTCGCCGCCAACTCTCTCGATCTGCGTCGGAGTTCGAGGAGCGATCGGAGTACGTCCACGGCAGAAGCATGCGACGGCTTGAACACGAACCCCGCCCATCCCTAGTGGTCCAGACCAATGCTGCTTGAGCTTTCGGCACCCGTCCGGCAACTGTCAAGGATCTCGTGGCCCAGGTCACACGACCATCACGTACGGCGGGGTAACTCGTACGCCAGGTGATCATGTATGGGCAGGTGCATGACAAACACTTCCCGTCGAGCCGACCGCCCCGGACCCTGCGAAACCCGCCCCCACCAGGCGATTCGTCATACGGAACGAATGAGTCCGACCGCTCCCCTTCGCCGGTCCGTAACCCCGGTACGGTACGTCCGGATCAGCTTCCGGCCCCCGTCGGCGCGCCGCCGAGCGCGGTGTCGAGCGCGGTGTCGACGGCCTCCAGGACCTCAACGGGGCGCACCAGGTCCGGGTAGTCGATCGGCGGCCGCCCGGTGCGCGCCATCGCCAGGAAGGCCCGGAGTCCGGGCAGGCAGTAGTCGGGGCCCGGGACGAGGGTCCGCTCCGTCATGCCCTCCCGGGTGAACGCCATGGCGTGGAACGGGATCTGCTCGGTACGACCGGGGCGGACGAGGTTCACGACCACCCGGGTGGGGCCCGCGGTGAACGAGGCGACGACCGTGGAGCCGGTGGTGTCGACGCGGACGGCCGAGAGGGGGCCGGGGGCGAGCCGGAGCGCGATGTCGACGGCGTGGATGCCGTAGAAGAAGATCCCGCCGTGGTCGCCGTCCGGGTCGGCGGGGCCGGAGACGACGACCAGCTCCGGCGCCCCCGCCCGCGCCGAACGGGCGGCCAGCTCCTCGGTGTCGGGGATCCAGCGGAGCGCCGAGGAGGAGGTGAGCGGGGCGCCGTGGGCGCGGGCGGCGTCGGTCAGGGCGCGGGCGTCCCCGGCGGTACGGGCGAGCGGTTTGTCGACGAAGACGGGAAGGCCCTCGGCCAGGAAGGGCATCGCCTGTTCGCGGTGACGGGCACCGTCCCGGTCCGCGACGACGACGGCGTCGACCAGGCCCAGCAGGTCGGCGGGGGTCTCGACGACCTCCGCGATGCCCCCGGCGGCCGCCAGGGCGCCGTTGCGCGGGGTGCGCCCGCCGGTGAGGGCCACCACGCGTGCGTCGCCGCAGGCCGCGTCGGTGTTGAGGTGGCGGACGATCTGGTCGACATGGCTGTTGTCCGTGCCGACGATCCCGATGCGCATCCGGAGAGTTTCCCTTCGAGCCGGTGGGCCCGCGAGCCGCCCCGGGCCCCACTGCCGCCGATCCTCCCACGTACGGACGGGTCCCGAACGCATCCATCTTTTTCCTATACCCTTTAGGCAGCTACATAATAGCTTTCGTTGGATGGGAGAGTGGGCATGGTGAGAGCGGGACTGACCCCGGAGCGTCTGACCCTGGCGGGGGCGGAGCTGGCCGACGAGGTCGGTTTCGGCCAGCTGACCGTCTCGGCGCTCGCCCGGCGGTTCGACGTGAAGGTCGCGAGTCTGTACTCGCATCTGGGGAGCTCCCAGGAGCTGAAGACCAGGATCGCCCTGTTCGCCCTGGAGGAGCTGGCCGACCGGGTGGCCGAGGCCCTGGCCGGGCGGGCCGGGAAGGACGCCCTGGCCGCCTGTGCGAACGCCTACCGCGACTACGCCCGCGAGCATCCCGGCCGCTACGAGGCCGCCCGCCTCCGGCTCGACCCCGAGACGGCGGCCGCCAGCGCCGGGGTGCGGCACGCGCAGATGATGCGGGCCCTCCTGCGCGGCTACGACCTGCCGGAGCCGGACCAGACGCACGCGGTCCGGATGCTGGGCAGCGTCTTCCACGGCTACGCGAGCCTGGAGCTGGCCGGGGGCTTCGAGCACTCCGCCCCCGGGGCGGAGGAGTCCTGGGCCTGGGTCGTGGACTCCCTCGACACCCTGCTGCGGACCCTCGCCCCGCGCTGACCCGGCGGGGCCGCCCCGCCGGTCCCGGCCAGGCATCCGCCCGACCCACTCCCGACCCCCGCCGACGAACCTCCCGAACGAACCCGAGGCAACACAACACGATGAACACCGAGCCCGACTGGATCACCACCCCCGTCACCGAGAACCTCCTCCGCGGCCACCTCGATCTGGAGGCGACGGCCCACGGCCTGCTGCCGCACCGGCTGCCCGCCCGGGCCCGCCGCCAGATCCCCGACCAGCAACTGGCCGAGGCCGAGGCCCAGCCGTCCGGGGTGCGGCTGGTCTTCCGTACGAGGGCCACGGCCGTCGCCCTGGACACGCTGCCCACCAAGCGGGCCTACCGGGGACTGCCGCCCCGGCCCGACGGCGTGTACGACCTGGTGGTGGACGGCGCCCCCGCCGCCCGGGCCACGGTGTCCGGCGGGAACGTGCGCACGGTCACCGACCTGGTCGCCCAGACCTCCGAGCTGACCGAGGGACCGGTCGGCACCGCCCTGTTCACCGGGCTGCCCGCGCACGACAAGGACATCGAGATCTGGCTCCCGCACACGGAGACCACCGAGCTGGTCGCGCTGCGCACCGACGCCCCCGTCGAGCCGGCGCCGGACCGGGGGCGCCGGGTGTGGCTGCACCACGGCAGCTCCATCAGCCACGGCTCGAACGCCACGCGTCCGACCGGTACCTGGCCGGCGCTGGCGGCCGCCCGGGGCGGGGTGGAGCTGGTGAACCTGGGGTTCGGCGGCGGCGCGTTGCTCGACCCGTTCACCGCCCGCGCGATGCGGGACACCCCCGCCGACCTGATCAGCGTGAAGATCGGCATCAACGTCGTCAACAGCGACCTGATGCGGCTGCGGGCCTTCGGCCCGGCGGTGCACGGCTTCCTCGACACCCTCCGCGAGGGCCATCCGGCCACGCCGCTGCTGGTCGTGTCGCCGCTGCTCTGCCCGGTCCAGGAGGACACCCCGGGTCCGCTCATGCCCGACTTCTCCGACGGGACGCTGCGATTCCGGGCGACGGGCGATCCGGCCGAACGCGCCGCCGGGCGCCTGACACTCACCGTCGTCCGGGAGGAGCTGGCCCGGATCGTCGAGCAGCGCGCGGCCGACGACCCGGCCCTGTACTACCTGGACGGCCGGGAACTGTACGGCGAGCGGGAGTACGCCGAACTCCCGCTGCCCGACGGCATCCACCCCGACGCCGCCGCCCACCGCCGGATCGGCGAGAGCTTCGGGCGGCTCGTGTTCGGCGAGGGCGGCCCGTTCGCCGCGGAACCGCGCTGAACCCCGGGGCCACGGCACCGTGAACGCCGGACCGCCGCCCGCCGCGCCAGGAATGGCGGACGACGGACGGCGGTCGGGCGAACAGTCGATCGGCGGCGGCGCCGCGTCAGACCAGCGCCTCCCAGTCGATGAGCCCCTCCGCGAGGTCGCGCACGGCGGCGAGCAGGCCCAGCCGGTTGGCCCGCACCCGCGGGTCGTCGGCCATCACCAGGACGTCGTCGAAGAAGGTGTTGACCGCGGCGACCAGTTCACCGGTCTCCGCACTGAAGCGCACCAGCGAGCCCTCCCCGGCGAGAACGGCCCGGCTCTTGCTCAGCGCGTCGTGCAGGCCCTGCTCCGCGGGCTCCCAGAACAGCGTCCGGTCGTAGCCCGCCGTCACGTCGGCCGGGACGATGCGCCGGATCCGCTGGAAGGCGGCCACGACGGTGGCGAACCGCTCGTCGCCGCGCAGGCTCTCCAACTCCTCCAGGACCCGCGCGGCCAGCAGCGGCGCGTCGGCCCGGACCAGCACCGCCCGGACGTCCACGGTGGCGTGGCCCGTCTCGATGAGCTGCTGCTCGAAGCGGCGCACCACGAACTGCTGGGCGGCGTCGACCGTTTCGGGGGCCACCGGGACGGCCTGGTGCCCGGCCGCGATGGCCAGGCCCTGGTGGACGGTGAGCCCGGCCAGGTCGCCCCGGCTGAGCAGGATGTTGACCACGCCGAGCGCGGAGCGCCGCAGCCCGAACGGGTCGGAGCTACCCGAGGGCTCCGCGCCGATCGCGAAGAGCCCGGCCAGCAGGTCGAAGCGGTCCGCCAACGCCAGCAGGGCGCCGGGCAGGGTGCCGGGCAGCAGGTCACCGGCGGAGCGGGGCAGCTCGTTCTCGAAGAGCGCCTGGGCCACCGCCTCGCTCTCCCCGGCCCGGTAGGCGTACTCGCGGGCCATGACGCCCGCGAGGCTGGAGAGTTCGGTGACCATCTGCGAGCCGAGGTCGAACTTGGTGAGCGACGCGGCGCGCTCCAGGGTCTCGCGGTCGGCGCCGGAGATCCCGACGCTCTCGCCCAGCCGGAGGGCCACGGCCGAGATGCGGTCGGCGCGGTCCGCCATGGAGCCGAGCCGCTCCTCGAAGGTGAGGAGGCGGGTCTTCTCCTTCATGTCGGCCAGCGGGGTCTCCAGGTCCGCCTTCCAGAAGAAGGAGGCGTCCTCGTACCGGGCGCGGAGCACGGCCTCGTTGCCGCGCCGGACCACGTCGTGGTCGCAGGACCCGTTGGCGACGGCGACGAAGTACGGCAGCATCTCGCCGCGCTCGCCCACCACCGGCAGGTAGCGCTGGTGCTTGCGCATGACCGTGACGAGGATGTCGGAGGGCAGCGAGAGGTACTTGGCCTCGAAGCCGCCGAGGATCGGGGTCGGCGCCTCGACGAGGTTGGTGATCTCGTCGATGAGGCCGGTGTGCCGCTCCGTGTCGATGTATCCGCCGACCTCGGCGGCGAGCCGGACCGCCCCGTCCACGACGAGCCGCCGCCGCTCCTCGGCGTCGGCGAGGATGCCGTGGTGCTCCAGGAAGGAGAGGTATCCGTCGGCGGTCGGCACCTCCACGGTCGGCCGGGCCGCGTCGCGGTGCACCTGCGTGGTGCGCCCCGACTCCAGCGTGGAGACGGTGAAGGGGACGACCTCGTCGCCGAGGAGCGCGAGGATCCAGCGGATCGGGCGGGTGAACGCGAGCTTCGGCACGTTCCACCGCATGTTCTTCTCGGCGCGCAGCCCGGTAACGATCTCCGGGAGGAGAGCGGACAGCACCTCCTGCGCCGGGCGTCCGGCGACCTGGCGGGTGAGCGCCACGTGCTCGTTGTTGCCGAAGACGACCCGGCCCAGCTCGGCGGGGTCGGCGCCGTTGCTCCGGGCGAAGCCCAGGACGGCCTTGGTGGGGTTGCCCTCGGCGTCGAAGGCGGCGGAGACCTTCGGGCCGCGCACGGTCTGCTCGTAGTCCGTCTCGCGGGGCTGCACCCCGTCGACGACGGCGACGACGCGGCGCGGGCCGGCGACGACGCTGATCGCGCCGTGGCCGAGCCGGGTGGCGGCCAGCTTCTCGGTCAGCGCCTCGCGCACCGCCCGCGTGGTCCGGGTGACCTCGGCCGGGGGCATCTCCTCGACGCCGATCTCCAGCACCAGCGTGGCCGGACCGGCCTCGACGGGAGCGGCCACGGGCTCGGCGACGGCCACCGGCTCGGCAGGAGCGACGGGCCCGGGGACTACCGGCTCGGCAGGAGCGGCGGCGACGGGCTCAGCGACCGCGGGGGCCGCGGGGGCGGCTGGTTCCGCCTCCGCGGGGGCCTGCTCCGGCTCCTGCCGCTGCTCCGCCGGGGCGGCGGCCTCCGAGTCGGTGCCGCGCTCGGCGGCGGCCTGGGCCTTCAGCGCGGCGGCGGTCCCCGGGACGGTGCCCAGCGGGAAGCCCAGCTCCTCGCGGCGGGCGACCCACAGCGCGGCGACCTCGTGGGCCAGTCCGCGCATCCGGGCGAAGGACCGCGCCCGCTCGGTGGTGGAGATGGCACCGCGCGCGTCGAGCACGTTGAAGGTGTGCGAGCACTTGAGCACGTACGAGTACGCGGGCACCGGCAGCCGTGCGTCGAGCAGGCGGCGCGCCTCGCCCGCGTACGCCTCGAAGAGGGTCCGCTGGGTGTCGAGGTCAGCCTCGTCGAGGTAGTAGCGGCTCATCTCGTACTCGGCCTGACCGAAGGCCTCGCCGTAGGTGACGCCGGGCGCGTACTGGAGGTCCTTGAAGTGGTTGACCCCCTGGAGCGCCATCAGGATGCGCTCGATGCCGTAGGTGATCTCCACGGACACCGGGTCCAGCGTGATGCCGCCCGCCTGCTGGAAGTAGGTGAACTGGGTGATCTCCAGCCCGTCCAGCCACACTTCCCAGCCCAGGCCCCAGGCGCCGAGCGCCGGGGAGGCCCAGTTGTCCTCGACGAAGCGGATGTCGTGGGCGTCGGTGTCGATGCCCAGGGCGCGGAGGCTGCCGAGGAAGAGTTCCTGGGCGTTGCCCGGCTCCGGCTTCAGGATGACCTGGTACTGGGTGTGGGTCTGGAGGCGGTTGGGGTTCTCCCCGTACCGGGAGTCGTCGGGGCGGACGCTCGGCTCCACGTACGCCACCCGCCAGGGCTCCGGGCCCTGGACGCGCAGGAACGTGGAGGGGTTGAGCGTGCCCGCGCCGACCTCAGTGTTCATGGGCTGAACGTTCAGACAGCCTTGTTCGGCCCAGTAGGTGTTCAGCACCTGGAGAGCTTCTTGCATCGTCAACACTGAGATCATTCCTTCACGGACGCGGCGCGCGGACTTCGGAGCACTTCCCGGCCGGAGCACAGGAGACCCTGAGTCCGGCGAGTCTATCGAGCGGGAAGGAGCCCCCTGGTCGCCGAATGCGGGGTCAGGCCAGCGCGACCTCGCACCACACGGTCTTGGTGTGCGGATCACCACCGGTGGTCCCCCACCGCCGCGACAGGGCCTCGACCAGGAGCAGGCCCCGGCCGCTCGTGTCGAGGTCGCCGGAGGGCGCCCGGACCGCGCCGGGGGCGGGCGGGGTCCGGTCGGGGCTCGCGTCCGTCACCTCGACGAGCAGTTCCGGGTCCCCGCCCTGGAGGGTGAGCCGCAGCCGGAAGTCCCGGCCGGGCACCCGGCCGTGCCGTACGGCGTTGGAGGCCAGCTCGGCCACCAGCAGTGACGCCGTCCGGTTCGCCTCGCTCCCGTGCGGCCAGCCCCAGCGGTGGATCTCCTCGGCCGCGAGACGGCGGGCAAGCCGGGCACCCCGCGGGGTGGCCGAGAGCTGGATGCCGAAGTGGCGCGCGGGGGCGGGGAGTTGTCCGGCGCCGGGGCGGGACTCCGGAGTGGGGAAGGTTTCGCGATTCATGTCACTCAGCGTGTCCACCCGGATCTACGGTGACCAGTAGCGACACCCGTACAGGGCGTGACTGTCCGGGTCTTGTCCGGGTCTGTCCGGGCTGTGTGGCGTTACCGGTTTGTCCACCGAGGAGTTGAGCATGCACGGATCGGATGTGGAGGTGTGCGCACGTGAGCCTGACGGGGCATTCGGTACAGGTCGGTGACGGGATGGAACCGCACGACGCCGTTGACGAGGAGTCGACCCTCGTCCTGCGGATGATCGGCCGAACCATCAAGCGCTGGCGCGACCGGCTGAACATGACCCAGGCCGAACTGGGGGCGGCCATCGGCTACAGCGAGGAGCAGGTCTCCTCGGTGGAACGGGGACGGCGCGCTCCGAGCGCGGCGTTCCTGGAGCGGGCGGACGAGGTGCTCGGGGCGGACGGCATGATCGCCGCCCTGCGTAAGGAGGCCGAGGAGGCCCGGTTCCCGAAGAAGGTGCGGGACCTGGCGAAGCTGGAGGACCAGGCGATCGAGATCTGCGCCTATGACAACTCCGTCGTCAACGGGTTGCTCCAGACCCAGGAGTACGCCAGGGCGCTGTACGGGATGCGGCGCCCGGCCTTCAGTGAGGAGGAGATCGAGCGGCTCGTCGCGGCGCGTATGGCGCGCCAGGAGATCTTCGACCAACAGCCCGCCCGGGTCTTCACTTTCGTCATGGAAGAGGTGACGCTCCGACGCCCGCTCGGGGGCAGAATGGTGATGCGGAAGCAGCTCGAACACCTGCTGGAAATCGGCCGACGGCGGGGCGTGGAGATCCAGGTGATGCCCACGAACCGCGAGGAACACGCGGGGCTCGCGGGATCGTTCAAACTGCTGCGGCTTGAGAAGGGGGAGACCGTGGGGCACAGCGAGGCCCACTTCGTCAGTCGGCTGTTCTCGCATCCCAAGGAGGTCCAGCTCTTCGACATCCACTGTGGCATCATCCGGGCGCAGGCCCTCACCCCGCGTGAGTCGCTGGCCTTCATCGAGAAAGTGCTGGGAGAGACGTAATGACCAACCCCTCGACAGCGAACAGTCCCGTGCTGAAGTGGTTCAAGAGCAGCTACAGCACGAATGAGGGCCCGGACTGCGTGGAGGTAGCCGTCGTCCCCGAGACCGTCCACGTACGCGACTCCAAGCAGACCCACGGCCCCCGGCTCGCCTTCGGGCCCGAGCAGTGGACCGCCTTCGTCTCCTACGCCACCGACCACTGACGTACGCGCACGACGGACGCACCCCCCGCCCCGTATCCGGCCTTCCGCCGGGTGCGGGGCGCCGTCGTAGCGCTGTGGCCATCGTCGCGGGCGGGATCGCGAGTCATCAGCCTGGAGGCCACCCGCCGTGTCCTGGCTGGCCGGCTGCCGACGTCTGCACCGTCGCCACGAACGCAAGGCCGAGCAATTCCTTGCCTTTGTCGGCATAGCCGCGACCCTCATCGGGTACCGCCGACTGATCCGGTGAGCCAGTCGGTCGGGAGCAACAGCTGGCCGGCGCCGGTGGTGTCAGTGACTGCTCGTAGGGTGCGCTGGTATCCACGAGGAGGCTCCATGGGCTTTTCCGGTCATCTGGTCTTTGCGTGCAGCGAGCGCCCGCTACTGGAAGCACCCCTGTTCGGCGGCAGCGGTCCAGGGCTGGAGGACGACGTGCATGAGTGGCAGCCGCGACCGGGGGGCTGGCAGACCCTGCAATTGGAGCAAGGCGTCTGGCAGGACGAGGACCTGTCCGCCTTGGTCGAATGGACCGGTGCACCGGCCTGCGTAGCTGATGTCTCCGACAGCAGCATCGCTCTCGTGACCGGCCTGAACACCGACGGGCACCGCTGGCAGGCGTGGCTCAATCTGGACCATGCTGCGGCTCTCCTCGTCGAGGAACCCGAGGACGTGGACGACGTGAGCCTGTGGGTGACCACCCCGGAGTTCGAAGAGGCCATCAGGCATAAACGCGCAGAACTCGATGCGGAGGTGCAGGCCGACGCCGAAGGCGCTCTCGTGTGGGCTTCAGCAGCTGGTGTCCAGACCGCGGCGCAGCAGTCCCGGATCGAGAAACTGCTCCGCGCACGGGAGACCTTCGTGGAGGAATTGTTCGACGCGCTGCTGGATGAACTGGGCTTCCCTGAGACCGCCCAGTCCTCACCGCAGCTATAAGAAACGACGCCTTAAAGACCTTTTATCCTGGCGGGGGTGTTTGGTTGTGTTCTGCGTGGTCGACTTACCTGAACCGTAGAGGTTGCTGGTCATTGTTGTGGTGTCTGAGGCCGGTGACGACGACAGAGGGCCAAGATCCGAGCGGAACACACAGGTGCGGGCAACCAGCCGTAGGTGGCACTACGAGGTCGGCTGCGCGTCCGAGGAGTGGCGACGCGCCCAATCCCCGTACCCCCCGCACGGAGGGGTGGACCGGTCGGGCCGGAACGGAAGGAAAGGGCGTGCTGTGGGCGTCTACATCTCGATCAGGGGGTGGCTGGAGTGCGACGGGACACAACTCGCGGCCGTCGAAGGGGTCATCTCGTCCCACGCGGACGGTCACTACTCCCACGGGTGGAGCACGCCCCGGCAGCAGGTCAACTGGACCCACTACGTCTTCTACGGCGCCGACATCCGCGCATCGGCCCTGAGCTGGTTCATGGACCAGCTCAGGGAGATCGCCCGGATTCCGGCCTCCGACGACGACGGGGACCTCGTCCGGGGCATGTTCCTCGCGAGCCACGAGATCGACGGTGCGACCGAGTTGCAGGTCCGTGACGGTCGCGTCCTCGTTCTGCCCGGTGAAGACAGGTACCGGTACCTCGACGAATGACCACGCCCGCCGAAGCGGCCCGCCCGCCGCAGTGCAGCGGCCCGAACCCCTCCGCGGCGATCGCGGTCAGCGGACCGGCGCTCCCGGCCCGGTCGGGCTCCCCGGTCACGTCGCGCCGCCCCGGGCATGGTCGGCCGCCGACCATGCGGAGACGAGGACGAGAAAGCTGCTGTACGCGTAGAGGAGCACCGAACCGGAAACGAAGATCCGGAATTGGCTCGTCACCGCATCGCGGTACTCGGACTCGGTGAGCTCCACCCTGACGCTGCGCTGCGGATCCACGGACGTGTCCCAGTACGTGGAGTAATAACCCGAGGCATCCGCCTGTGGGTCCTCGGCCGCTCCGAATCCGGTGACGAGGCCGAGGACGGCCAGCAGGCCGAAGAGGACATAGGTGAGCTTGAGGAGGCGCGGCAGCAGCAGAACATACGCGCCGAACTCCCGGAGGTCCTTCAGTTCCGCCGCGACTCCGGTGATGAGGCTACGGATGAGCGCGACGGCGAAGACCGGGAAGACCGCGAGGCACCACACCACTTCGAGCCACTTCGGCGGCGCCTGCCCACCGGGCAGCCAGGTCGAACCCACACACAACGCCCCGACCCCGGCGAAGGCCAACGCCAACCAGAAGTGCGCCTTGTGGCTGCCTCGCAGCTCCCCCACACCGCCCCCGTACGTCGAACCCCCGGTCGATGAACCATAGACCGCACCCCCGCGGGGAGGACCGACCGGTGCGCTCAGGCGGGCTGGCGGAGTGCGCCGACCAGCGCGCGTGGGTCGTCGGCGTGGAAGCGGATGGTCCGGGCCTCTCCCGTCGCGCCGAGCGGGCGGGTGAAAGGGAGGGACCGGTTCAGCTCCAGGGTCACCGTGGTCTGGCTGCCCACGATCAGGTCGAGAACCCCGTCCTCGGAGAGGGTGATCAGGCGGCCCTCGGGATAGCGCCGGTCCACCCGGACCGAGGCGACCGCGTCCGGTGGTACGGCCAGGTCGAAGAGGGCTCCGTAGCGGATCCGCAGCGAGCCGTCGGGGCGCACGACGTGCGGCCGGGTGACGCAGGAGGCGTGCAGGGCCAGCACGAGGACGACGCCGTACAGGTCGAGCACCAGGATCACCCGGTGGACCACCGGCCACGGGATGAGCAGGGCCAGGCCCACCGTCTCGATCACCATGACGAAGAGCAGGCCGTACATCGTCGCGGTCTGAGGTCCGGTGTACGCGGCGGCGAGGTCCCCGGGGCGAGCCCCGTGCGGACGGCGCCGGACCCACCGCCCCAGGGAGGCGAGGGCGCGCAGCTCGTGGAGGACCAGGCGGCGGACCTTCACCGGCACCGCCTCCTCTACGGCGGCCCGCCGCGCCGCCCCGCGGTCCGCGCCACGGGCGCGCGCGGCTGCGTACAGCGAGCGCAGCACCCAGGTCTCCAGCAGCAGCACGGCGAGCACCAGCGCCTCGGCGCCCGTCAGTGCCCACCCGGGCGGCCGGACCCCGGCCACCAGGCAGGCGACCAGGGCCAGTTCGCCCGGCAGCACGGTGGCCACCGCGACCCGGGCCACCCGTACACCCCTTGACCGGTCGCTCATCCCCGTCCCCTTTCCATGAAAGCGCCCGGGCGGCGAACCCCACGAGCGCGGCGATCCCTCCGATGCGCATGCCGCCAGTAGAAACCGTGCCGTCGCGTCAAGGTCAAGCGCGGTGGAGCGACGGCGGCCCGGGACGTCGAGATCGCAGTGGCCGATCGGAGACCGGCGGGCGGCACGCTGACGGATCATGGCGGCGACAGGTCGTTCGTGTCCCCGCGCAGGGACACGTCGGTACTTCAGAAGGGACCCTTCCGTGCCTCCAACGCCTGAATTCCGCAACTACGTCGAGATCATCCTCGACGGACTCGACAGCACCCCGGGACAGCGGATCGTCGTGGGTGAGGAGCGTGCCTTCACCGCGGTCGAGTTCCGCTCCTTGGTCCACCGCCTGGCGCGCGCCCTGCGGGAGCGCGGGGTCGGTCCGGGCAGGACGGTCACGCTGCTGTGCGGGAATCTCCCGGAGACGATCGCCGTGCGGTACGCGGTCAACCTGCTGGGCGCGCACTTCAATCACCTCTACAACCGGCTCTCCGTCGAGGTGCAGGCGCTGATGATGGCCGATGTCGACACCTACGCGTTCATCGTCGATCCTCGCCTGGCCGCCCGGGGCGCCGAACTCGTCCGGGCCGTTCCACCCATGCGGCACGTCCTGGTGCTCGGTGGGGACCCCGGCCCCGGACCGCAGGGGACCGACCGTGCGGAGGGCCTGGGTGAGGACCTTCTCGCTCTCGCCGCCGAGCAGCCGGACACTCCGGTCACCAGTGCCGCCCGGCCCGAGGATCTGTGCTTCATCCGGCACTCGGGAGGGACCACCGGTCATCCCAAGGGGGTACGCAGCACGTTCGCCAGGATGCACGAAGGGATCGCGCGGACCAGGGAACTGTTCAGCGGGACGGGGCGGCGTGACCTGGTGTGCACTCCGCTGTCGCATGCCGCCGGGTTCATCGCGGACGGCACGCTCTCCTCGGGCGGCACCGTCTTCCTGCACTACGCCTTCGACCCGGGAGAGGTACTGGCCACGATCGCCCGTGAGCGGATCACGAACATGATGCTGCTGCCTCCGCTGCTCTACCAGGTCCTCGACCACCCCGACGCCGGGCGCACCGACACCTCCAGCCTCCAGCAGATCACCTACGGCGGCACACCGTCCTCCCCGACCCGCATCGCCCAGGCGGTACAACGTCTGGGGCGGGTGCTGCAGCAGGGGTACGGGCAGTTCGAGGCGGGAGCGGTGAGCGTACTGCCCGCCGCCGAGCACGATCCCGACCGCCTCGACATCCTGCGCACCGCGGGACGTCCGGTCCCCGGCGTCGAGGTCGAGATCCGCGACCCGGACCACGGCACACCGCTGCCCGTCGGCGAGGTCGGGGAAATCTGTGTACGCAGCGCGGACGGGATGATGGAGGGGTACTGGAAGAACCCCGAACTCACCGCGCAGGTCCTGCGGGACGATTGGGTGCACACCGGCAACCTCGGCTTGTTGGACAGCCAGGGCTACCTGACCGTGGTCGACCGGATCAAGGACATGATCGCGGTGGTCGGTGGCCACGTGTACACCACCGAACTGGAGGACTTCCTCCACACCCACCCCGCCGTTCGGCAGAGCGCCGTCTACGGCGTGAAGGGCGAGGGCGGCTATGAGCGCATCCACGCCACCGTCGTCACCGCCCCCGGCGTTCCCGTATCCGTGGCGGAACTCCGCGCCTGGGTGCGGGAGGGGCGGGGAGCAATGTACGAGCCCGACCGCATCGATCTCGCCGACGCCCTGCCGCTGACCGACGCGGGCAAGCCCGACAAGAAGCTCCTGCGGTCCCGCAGCACGGGCAGCCCCGCCCCGTCGGCCGACTGACGCGGCGTGGGTGCGCCGGCCGCTTCCGTTCGAAGGGGCCGGCGTCCGACCTTGCCCGTCCGCCCGGTCTCCGGCGTTCTCACCGACCGTCCAGTCGCCCGGTCAAGGTGTCGAGCGTCGGCCAGGGCGGCCCCGCGCGCAGGGACCGCAGCATCTCCTCCCCGAATCGCCTCCCGTTGGGGAACTGGTCGCCACGTTCCCAACGCCACGCGACGACCATCGCGATGACGAGCTGCCGGCACTCGTCCAGCAGCGCCCGGTCCACACCCGGGTAGTGCGCGCAGACCGCCTCGGGAGCATGGGCGAGATCGAACTCGACGGGGCCGCGGCAGCACGTCTCCAGGTCGATGAAGAGCGGGCCGTCCCCCGTGCTGAGCACATTGCCCGGATGCGGCTCGCCGTGGAGCAACTGCTCCACGGCGCCCCGGTCGTCGATCGCCCGTCGCAGGCCCGCCAGCCTGTCACCGAGGAACAGGCGGTCCGCGTCGGCGAGTTCCGGTGAGCGGTCCGGGTCGGCGACCACGTCCTCCGCCTCCGTGATCCGGTCCGTGAACCTCGGGCTCTCCACACCGATGCCGCGCATTCCGGCATGCAGCCGCTCCAGCGCCCCGGCGTAGTCGGCCGGTGGGAGGTGCGGCGTCACGGGCTCGTAGTAGGTCCACAACGTCACGGCGAAGCCGTCGCATCCGTACACGCGCGGCTCCACCCGGGGCTCCAGGGGACACACCGGGCACCCGGCCCCGGTGAGCCGCTGGGCGAGATCGACTTCGAACCGTGCGACCTCCTGCCCCACCGGGGCGACCCGGGCGAAGACGTCGCACGGCGTCAGCCGCAGCGCCAGCTTGTTCGAGTTGTGGAGGACGGTCGCGTCGTCGACCGGCAGGCCGAGCGATGCGGCGACCGAGGTCGCGGCAGCGATGGCACGCGTCACGTCGGGCTTGTCCATCCCCGAAGCCTGCCATGGACGCGCGGGCGGTGGGGGCGGTGTCGGCCGACGCGGCGGACACGCCCGGGTGCCGGGCCCCGGCCCGCCCTCCGGCGTCGGCCCCGCACCGGGACGCCAGGGCTGTCCCGTAGGCTCGACGAAGTCGATGTTCTCCAGCTCCGGGAGGATGGCCCGTGACCGTGCACGTGACCGTGTGGGACGACCGCGACCCGGCCGGAGGTGGCCCCGCCCCGGCGGACGCCGCCCCCGCCCTCTTCGTTCACAACATCTTCAGCTGGGGCAGCGACCCCGCGTACGGATTCGCCGGACAACGGCCCCTCGCGGACGGTCGGCGGCTCCTCCTGATGGACCGTCGGGGATACGGCGACAGCCCGGACACCGCGCGCAGCGACTTCGACATCGACGCCGAGGACGTCCTGGAGATCCTCGAAGGCGAGGCCGTCACCGCCGCAGGGCCCGGCGGCGCCCACCTCGTGGGGCATGGGAACGGCGCCGTCGCCGCGCTCATCGCCGCCGCGCGCCGGCCCGACCTCGTCCGCTCCCTCGCCCTCGTCCAGCCGTCCGCCTTCACCGCGGCCGCGCACCATCCGGTCGTCGCCGCACTCCTCGGCCGGGTGCGCGACGGCGCCCCCGGCATCCCGGACAGCGTCACACCGGAGCAGTATCTGCGCGCGTCCACCGAGGGGTTGGGGATGGCCATGCCCGCTCCCACCCCGCGTCGGCTCCGCGCCGTCGCCACCTCCATGCGTGAACGGCCGATCTGGGAGGCGGAGATCCCGCTGGAGCCGATCCGGGCCGCCGCCCCGCCGGTCCTGGTGATCTGCGGCACCTGGGAGGACGCGCCGGACGCGTACCGCGAGCACGTGGGGCTCCCCCTCATGGCCGTGGCCGAGTCCCTCACGGACTCCCTCGGAGGCCGCCTCCTGCGGGTGCCCGGGTACTACCCGCACACCCAGGAAGCCACCGCCGTCAACGCCGCCCTGCGGGAGTTCTGGGGCTGACCCCGGTTCCACAACACTGTGCACCGGTTCTTCCCACCGGACCCGGCTCGCGCACGCGGCCCGGGCTGGTCCGGCGGGAGGACATACCCGAGTTCCGCGATCTCGCCCTCCACACGCAGGAGTTGGCGTACCGCCCGATACTTTGGCCGCTCCTCGCCAATTCCAGAGAGACGACCAGACTCCATGCTGAAAGCGGTTTTTCACGATCAGGAATTTTTCCTCGCCTTCCTCATAGCCATCTCACTCATCAGCGGGTTTTCGGCCCACCGGCTCACCCGTAGTCGTGATTCACGTTCCTGGGCGGTCGCTGCCTTCGTCTTCTTTCTGGCCATGGCCCTGGGGGTAACCGTCTTTCTGCCGGGCGGGGGCACGGCAAGCGGGACCTGCACCGTCAACAGGGACTTCACCGAGCCGTTCAAGACGGAACAGGGCCTACTCAATGCCGCCATGTGCATGCCTCTTGGGTTGTCCTCGATCCTGGCTTTCCGGCGCCTTCTTCCCGTCGTCGTGTACGGGGTTCTGACCCCGGTCATCGTGGAGTTGGCGCAGGCGACCCTTCCCTGGATCGGCCGGACCTGCGACAGCAGCGACGCGGAAATGAACGTCATCGGAGCGCTTCTGGGCGCGGGCCTGGGTTGCGCACTGTTGAAACTTCGGGGTTCGAGCATCGAACCGTGGCGCCAGGGTGCGAGGCGGACAGCCGTCGTCGGTATCGGCACACTGACCGTCTGCGCGTGTATCTGGAATCTCGCCATCACGCCCATCGCCGTGGATGCCACCAGCCTTCGGTTCGCGAACGCCCGGGAGAAGGACGCTGCGCGAGCGGCACTCAAGGAGGCGTTCGGCGATCGGTATTCTCCGGTGAATGTGCAAGTCCAGCCCGGCTACGACGGCGGACCCGAAACGCTGCTCATTGCTCTGCCCCACGGCTCGGCGACACTGAGCTGGCCCGACAGGGCGAAATTCAGCGTCGAATTGGAAGACTTCCGCGCACCGAATCCGGGCAGTTACCCGGTGGACGGCACATCCGGCAATCCGGAGAAAGCCGATGCCGCGTACGCGATCGCGCGTCGCTACGCGATCGCACACTACGGATGGATCCTCAAGGGAACCGATCACGAGTCGACCCCTCTCGGGGACGGGGCGGAGTCCGGCTGGCTCATCAGTTGGCGGAACATCGAGGACGGTGTGGTCATGCCTCGGCGGCTCGACGTCCAGATCGATCGCACCGGCCGGGTCTCGCGGCTGAACGTTCAGCGCGGTCCGCTGTCCGTGGCGCTCCCTCCTCGCCGGGTGGACCGTGCCCAGGCGGAATCCATCGTCACCGACACGTTCCCGAAGGAGTCCAAGGCGGAAGTCGAGGCAGGCAGACTCATCTCGGTCATGGAGAAGGGCGAGTGGCGCGCCCGGTGGACCGTATCCGTGGCCTTCGACGCATCGGACGTTTCCGAGATGTACGTGGACGCCGAGACCGGCGAGGTTGGCCCCTGAGCATTGTTCCGCCGGGGCCGGGCCTGCGACCGACCGTTCCGACGCCGAAACGCCAAATCGCCCTGTAGTCCCGCGACTTGCTCGATAAAACCGGACCGACTCCCACATGCCCCCACGCAGGGGACACGTCACTCAGTGTGTTTTCATGTGCGGCATGAAAACGAGGCATCGATGAACACCACTCGGTTCCCCGCGCTGGCCGGGGTCGTCTGCGCGGCCGTCCTCTGCATCGGCTGCGGCTCGTCGGCGTCGGAGGAGCCGCAGGCCGACGGCCCGGCCGCGACGGCCGCCGTCGACAGCCCGTCGCCGTCGGCACCCGCGGCGCCGACCGCGGACCCGGACGTGGTGCCGGGGTCGGTCCTGAAGACCTATCTGCCGACCAACCGCACCCTGCCCAAGGGGTGGAAGGTCTCCACCGCGTTCACCGAGCACGACAGCGGGCCGAAGCCGGTGGCGCCGTCCGCCGACCCCGGCGCGGCGGCGAACTTCGGCTGCGACCAACTGTCCGAGCACGGCACGGAGGGGGCTCTCGGCGGCTGGGGCGCGTACGCCAACCTGGGGGTCACCGACCCGCACGCCCATGAGGTCGGGGTCATGGTGCGCGCCTACTCCGCCGGTCAGGCGTCGGAGGCGTTCGGGAACCTGAGGTCGCTGGAGGGGCTCTGCGGAACAACCTACGAGCCGAACTCGGCGGGACTGTTGAACAACCCGGTCACCATCACCGTCAGCGCCGTCGACGGCGTCGGGGACGAGGGCGTGCGCATCACGATCGACCGGAAGGCGTACGTCGGCCGGGAGACCGTCGTCACACGGGTCGGTGACCGGCTGTTGTCCGTGTCCTCCGACAACGACGGCGGGAAGTTCGCCGACGTCATGAAGTTGGCGAAGGCCCTCACACCCCGGGTGAAGTAGGCCGCCCGGCTCAGCGGGTGGCCGGGGGTGTCCCGTACGGCCGCGTCTCCCCGGCGGCCCTCGGGCGGATCCGTCCGGGGCCGCCCCCGCCCCGGCCGTGGGGGCGGCAGCCTGGATAGACTCGCCCGTATGACCCGATCATCCCGTAATGGCACGAGTGCGGGGATGTGGCGGCGCGAGTCGGGCACCGTGGTGCGCCGGGCGGTGGCAACCGGGCACACGGGGAGCCCCTTCGCGATTCTCGCCGGGTCGCAGGTCCCGTCCGTACCCACGGAGTGGGTGCCGCACGCGCACGACCTGCACGAACTGGTCTGGGTGCGCGGGGGAACGCTGACGTCCCGGGTGGAGGACCGCGTCCTCACCGTGTCCGAGGGGCACGGGCTGTGGATGCCGGCCGGGGTGGTGCACGGTGGGCGGACCACGGCGGGGGTCGAGTTCCACAGCGCCTTCTTCGCACCCGACCGCACCCCGGTCGCGTTCGGCTCACCGACCGCGATCACGATGACGCCGGTCCTGGAGTCCCTGCTGACCCATCTGGCCCACACGGACCTCGACGCCGGGGCCAGGGCGCGGGCGGAGGCGGTCGTCTTCGACGTACTGCGGCCCTCGGAACGGCAGTTCGCCCTGCGGCTGCCCGGCGATCCCCGGATCGACCCCATCGCCGAGACTTTGCTGGACGACCCCGCCGACCCCCGCTCGCTGGACGGGTGGGCGCGGACGCTGGGGATCAGCGACCGTACGATCGCCCGCGCCTTCCGCCGGACGACCGGGCTCTCCTTCGCGCAGTGGCGGCAGATGCTGCGCGCCCATCACGCACTGACCCTGCTCTCCGAGGGTCTCGACGTGCGGGACGTCTCCGATTCCCTGGGGTACGCGCAGCCCAGCACGTTCATCGCCGCCTTCCGGCGCGTCATGGGCACGACCCCGGGCGCCTTCTTCGACGAAACGGGCGAAGCGGTCGGAACGGTCGGAGCGGTCGGAGCCAGCCGGGCCGGTGGCACCCCGGACGGTGTCCGGAATCCCGCATCGGGTGTCCAGAACTCCTGATTGCCGCCACGACAAGCGGAAGATAGGGTTCCCTTAGTTAGGTAACCCTTAGTTGCCACTGTCCGCTCCAGTCACCCGGATCCCTCGATGCTCACTCACTCCTCCCGGCGCACCGTCGCGCGCGCCGCCACCCCCGCCTCCGACCCCGCCGACGCCCCCGCCCGTTCGGCGCCGGTCCCCCTCGGCGGCCACGACCTGGTCCTGCGTTACGGCAGGGCGCCGGTCGTCCACGGCGTCTCACTGACCCTGGAACCGGGGCGCGCCACCGCGCTGGTGGGGCCGAACGGCAGTGGGAAGTCGACGCTGCTGCGGGCGCTCGCCCGGCTCCACCCGGTCGACGGCGGCCGGGTGACGCTCGGCGGCCGCGACGGAGCCCCCGAGCGCGCGGCGGCGCTGCTGAGCGCGCGCCGGTTCGCGCGGGAGGTCACGCTGTTCTCCCAGTCGAGGCCCGCGCCGCAGGGGCTGACGGTCGCGGAGGTCGTGGCCTTCGGGCGCCATCCCTACCGGCGCGGCTTCGGCGGGCCGACCGGCGACGACCGCGACGCCGTCCGGCGCGCCATGGGCGTCACCGGGGTCCGGGACATGGCCGGGCGGCCGGTCGGGGAGCTCTCCGGCGGGGAGATGCAGCGCGTCTGGCTCGCGGCCTGCCTGGCCCAGGACACCGGGGTCGTCCTGCTGGACGAGCCGACGAACCACCTGGATCTGCGCTACCAGATCGAGACGCTCGACCTGGTGCGCGATCTGGTCGAGGAGCACGGCGTCGCGGTGGGGATCGTGCTGCACGACCTCGACCACGCCTCCCGCGTCGCGGACACCGTCGTCCTGATGGGCGCCGGCCGGGTGCACGCGGTGGGCGCCCCCGTCGACGTCCTCACCGCGCGGAACATCGGCGCGGTCTACGACATCCGCGTCGAGGTCGCGGTGGAACCGCGTACCGGCCGGCTCCGTATCGACCCGCTCGGGCGGCACTCCGCCCGCACCGCCGCCACCACCTGAACCACCCCTCATCCCCAGCACCTTGAGCACCTCGCGTGCTCGCCCTTCTGAACCATCCGAAAGAGGAACTGCCATGAACCGTGCCCGTCGCCTGGCGGCATCGGCCGCCACCGGCCTCGCCGTCGTACTCTCCGCGACGGCCTGCGGCACGACCAGCGTCGACACGGCGGACAAGGCCGCCGGTGCCACGCCGCCCGGGTCGCCCGGGTCGAAGAGCTGCGCCGACGACAGGACGGCCACGTCGACCGGACCGGTGTCGTTCAAGGACGGCGTCGGCCGTCAGGTGACGCTCGACAAGCCCGCCGAGCGGATCGCGGTCCTGGAGTGGCAGCAGATCGAGGACGCGCTCACCCTGTGCGTCACCCCGGTCGCGGTCTCCGACGCCAAGGGCTACCGCACCTGGGTCAGCGCGGAGAAGCTGCCCGGCAAGGTGACCGACATCGGCACCCGCGAGGAACCCGACCTGGACACCCTCGCCGCGGCCAAGCCCGACCTCGTCGTCGTCGAGGCGTTCAAGGCCGACGACGAGATCGTCAAGAAGCTGGAGAAGCGCGGCGTGCCGGTCATGGTCACGAAGGGCGCGGACCCGGCCGACCCGATCGGCAACATGCGGAACGTGTTCGGCATGATCGGCAAGGCGACCGGGCGCACCGAACGCTCCGACCAGGTGCTGAAGGAGTTCGACGAGCACCTTGCCACGGCGAAGCAGAAGGTGGCCGACGCCGACCTGCCGACGAAGGACTTCCTCTTCTTCGACGGCTGGCTCCAGGGCGGCAACCTCACCGTCCGCCCCTACGGCAAGGGCGCCCTGTTCACCGCGATAGGCGAGGAACTCGGCATGACCCCCGCGTGGACCGACGCGGTCGACAAGGCCCACGGGAACGGCGGCGTCGACCCCTCGTACGGGCTGGCGCAGACCGATGTCGAGGGGCTGACCGCGGTCGGGAAGGCCAACCTCTTCTACGCCAACGACGAGGGCGCGGGCGGCTACGTCGCGGCTCTGGCGAAGAACCCGATCTGGAAGTCGATCCCGGCCGTGAAGGAGGGCCGCGCGCACGCCTTCCCGGCCCGGGTCTGGGGTGCGGGCGGCCCGCGCTCCTGCGCGCAGGCGATCGACGCGTACGTCGACGTGCTCGACGGGAACACCGCCGCGGACAACGACGAGAACACCGGCGAGAAGTGAGCGCACCGGATACGACGGCCCCCGGCCGGGGCGGACTCCGGTCCGGGGCGGCCGTCCTGGCGGCCCTGCTCGTCGCGGTCGTCGCGGTGGGCCTGTGGCATCTGACGCAGGGAACGTCCGGGGTGGGCGCCCGGGATCTGCTGCGCCACCTCGCCGGGGAGCGCGGGGGCCCGGACGGCGCGCGGGTCGGGGAGATCTTCACCGGCTCGCGGCTGCCCCGGCTGCTCGCGGGGGTGGCGGTGGGGTTCGCGCTCGGCTGCGCCGGTGCGCTCCTCCAGTCCGTCACGCGCAACGCCCTCGCCTCCCCGGACACCCTCGCGGTCACCGCCGGGGCCTACTTCACGCTCTCGGCCGTCGCCGCCTTCGGTATCGCCGTCCCGCTGTGGGCGTCGGGCGCGGTCGCCTTCACCGGGGGGCTGCTCGCGGCGGCGCTGGTGCTGGCGCTCACCGGCCGGGCCGCGGGCACCTCGGGCACCCGTCTCGTCCTCGCCGGGTCGGCGACGGCGATGGCCCTGGACTCGGCGACCGGGATGCTGCTCGTCCTGTTCCAGAAGAACACGACCGGCCTCTACGCCTGGGGCAGCGGTTCGCTGGCCCAGCTGAACATCGACGCGTCGGTGCGCGCCCTTCCGCTCCTGGCGGTGGTGGCGTGCGTCGCCCTGGTCCTCTCCCGGAAGCTGGACGTGCTGGGGCTCGGCGACGACACCGCCGCCTCCCTCGGGGTGCCGGTCCGTGCCACCCGGGTGGCCGCCGTGCTCTGCGCGGTGCTGCTGACCAGTACGGCGGTGACGCTCGCGGGCCCGATCGCCTTCGTCGGGCTCGGCGCCCCCGTCCTGGCCCGGCTGCTGGCGGGGCGGGTCCGGGCACTGCGCCGGCACCTCCTTCTGGTGCCCGCCGCCGGGCTGCTCGGCGCCCTGCTGATCCTCCTCGCGGACGCGGGACTGCGCGCGGTGCAGGGGGCCGGGGAGGCCGCCGCGATCCCGACCGGGGTGCCGACCGCGCTGCTCGGCGCCGTCGTGATCGTGGTCCTCGCGCTCCGGCTGCGGGACACCGGCGGGGCCGGACGGGCGGGCGGCGGCCGGGTCGCCGCGCGGTCGCGCCGCTCGTACCTCCTCGTCGTGGCCGGGGCGGTGGCGCTGCTGGCGGCGGCGGTGCTCGTCGCGGTCCTCGCGGGCAGCCTCTGGCTGCGTACGGGCGACCTCGCGCTCTGGGCCCGGGGAGCCGCCCCGGACCTGATCGGCCAAGCGCTCGACGACCGGGTACCGAGGGTGGTCGCCGCGGTGCTCGCGGGGGCGGCGCTGGGGCTGGCCGGATGCGTGGTGCAGAGCTCCGTCCGCAATCCGCTGGCCGAGCCGGGGGTGCTCGGCATCACGGCGGGCGCCGGGCTGGGCGCGGCGGCCGTCGCGACCTCGGGGCTGTCCGGCGGGCGCCCACTGCTCGTCGTGGCGGCGGTGGCGACCGGGCTCGCCACGTTCGCGCTGATCGCCGCGCTCGCCCGGCGCGGCGGCTTCCTGCCCGACCGGTTCGTCCTGATCGGCATCGGCTGCGGGTACGGCCTCAGCTCCGTCACCACCTTCCTGCTGCTGCGCGCGGACCCGTGGAACACGCCCCGGATCTTCACCTGGCTCTCCGGGACGACCTACGGGCGCACCCTGCCCGACGTCGTACCGGTCGCGGTCGCGGTGGCCGTGGCGTTGCCCGTGCTGCTCGCCATGCGGCACCGGCTCGATCTGCTCGCCGTCGACGAGGACACGCCCCGGGTGGTCGGCGTCCGGCCGGAACGCACCCGGTTCGCCGCGCTGACGATCGCCGCGGTGCTCGCGGCACTGAGCGTGCTCGCCGTCGGTGTCGTCGGGTTCGTGGGGCTCGTCGCCCCGCACCTCGCCCGGTCGTTGGTGGGCGCCCGGCACGGCCGGGTGATCCCGGTGGCGATGCTGCTCGGCGCGCTGCTGGTCTGCGTGGCCGACGCGCTGGGCCGCACGCTCGTCGCCCCGGCCCAGCTGCCCGCGGGGCTGATGATCTCGCTGGTCGGAGCCCCCTACTTCATCTGGATGCTCAGGAGGTCCCGCGCATGACGTTCCGTTGCCCCGTCCGTACGAGCGGAGGAGTCCGCCCGTGAAGAGCGGCGCTGTTGTCGTCGTCCCGTTCGATCCCGCCGCTCCCCCGGCCGCGCTGGCCCGGCTCGGCGGTGTGCCGGAGCACTGGCGGGACGTCGACCGGTCCGCCCATGCCCCGCGTCTGGTGGCCGTCGCCCGGGAGGACGGCGCGGGCTGGGCGGCCGCCGCGCTCGTGACGGCCCGTCCGGAAACCGCCTACCTGAAGATCGTCGACGCGGTCGGCGACGTGACGGCGGCCGCCGGGGCGGTGGTCGGCCACGCACGCCGCCAGGGGCTCGTCCAGGTCAAGTGGGAAGGGTGGACGGTGGACCCGGGGGCCGCCCTCGCCGCCGGATTCGCGCCGCTGCGCGCCCCGTTGACGGCGACCGGGCCGGACGCCCCGCCCACCGGATACGTGCGCTGGCTGCCCGGCCCGGAGGTGGCCGTCCCGGAGCCCGCGTACTACGGGCAGACCACCCACTTCACCTGCGGCGCGGTCACCGCCCTGGTCGCGCGGGCCCATGCGGGGGCCGTGCCATGGGCCTCGCTCGACCGTACGGCGGAGCTGACGCTCTGGCGGGAGGCGACGAACTTCCCCGCGTGCGAACCCGTCGGCCTGGGCGTCGCCGTCCGCCGCGCGTGGCCCTCGGCCCCGGTCACCGTCCACCTCGACACCGACCGGCCGGTACTGCTCGACCACTGCACCCAGGAGGAACGGGACTGGCGCGCCGTGCTCCAGCGCGCGTCGCGGGAGGAGGCGGGACGGACCGGGCTGCCGGTCGAGCCCTCCCGCCTGCCCGTGACCGCGATCCGGGACGCGGTCGCCCGGCGGGGCCATGTGCTGCTCCTGGTCTCGCTCGCCGCGATGCAGGGCTTCGACGTACCGCACTGGGTGCTCTGCCACGGAGCCGTGCCCGGCGCCCTCGTGATCGAGGACCCCTGGTCACAGACCGCCTCGGGCGACACCTGGGTCGACGCCCATCTGCTGCCGGTGCCCGATCCGTCGCTGGACGCGATGTCGCTGATCGCCGGGGAGGCTCCGTTCCGCGGCGCCGTGGTCGTGGGCGCCCCGTAGAGCCCTCCGGGCAGCCTCGAAAACCTTTTGGATACGGAACCGTATGCGAATACAGTCCTGTATCCGAAAGCGCGTCACCTGACGGGACGGCACAACACAGGAGGGAGGCGGACCCCATCACCGAGCGGCTCACCCGGCAGCAGAGCCGGCAGCTCACCCGCGAACGGCTCCTGGAAGCGGCGGCCCGGCTCTTCGCCGACCAGGGGGTCGGCGGAACGTCGGTCGAGCAGATCGTGGAGGCCGCCGGCTACACCCGGGGCGCCTTCTACGGCAACTTCGACGGCAAGCACGAACTCGTCCTGGGCCTGCTGGAGGAGCGGACCCGGCACGAACTGGCCGAGGTCCGGGCGATGGACGTCGGGGCGGGCGGCTTCGAGGAGACCCTCGACCGGCTCCGCGCCTGGCACCGCCGCCGCGACGAGAACCTCGCCGGCTGGCTCGCCCTGCGCACCGAACTCTGGCTCTACGCACTGCGCGACCCGGAGCTGCGGCCCGTGCTGGCGGAGCGCGAGCGCCACTCCCGGGAGATCATCGCCCGCTCGCTGGAGCAGGGGTTCACCGAACGCGGCATCGTCCTGCCGGCCCCGGCGGAACAACTCGCCCTGATCGTGCACGCGTTGGACGACGGGCTGTCCATCCAGCGGGTGCTCGCCCCCACCGGCGGCGGATCGGAATCCGTCGTGGACGCGGTGGAGCTCCTGCTCGCCTCCTGGGCCGCGCTCGCGCGTACCGCCCCGACCGCCGGGACCGGCCCGGAGAACCCTGCCCCCGGAGCGGCGGCGGCATCGACGGAACAGGAAGAGGAGAACCCATGACATCCCGCGAACCCGCCTTCACCCCGGACGAGTTCACCCTCGCGCTGGCCGACCCGGCATCGCGCCGCGTCTTCGGCGCGGTCGTCCTCGGATCGTCCACCCCGTCCGCGATCCTCGCGGCCACGGGGCTCGACGCTCCGGTGGCGGCCAAGGCCATCGGCCGGCTGACCCGGGCGGGACTGCTCGTGCCCGGGGGAAACGGCCGACTCGCCGTCGACGAGACCGCCGTGGCGCGGGCCGCGGAGTCCGCCGGGCGCCGTCGGGAGGAGGAGGCCGCCGCCGAGCAGCCCGACGCCCGGCTCCGCGGCTTCGTACGCGGCCGGGCCCTGCTGCGGCTCCCCGAGGAGACGGCCCCCGAGGCGCGCGAGGCGGTGCTGCGGCACGTGGCCGCGGCCGCCTTCGCGCCCTCGGACGAGGAGTACGACGAACGCGCGGTGACGGAGCGTCTGGAGCCGTGGTGCCAGGCCGGGGCCGCGGACGCGGTGTCGCTGCGCCGGGCCCTGGTCGACCTCGGGGTGCTGCACCGCGAGGCGGGGCGGTACCGCCTCACCACCGCCCGGTAGCCGGCGGACGCGCCGCGGCGCTCCGCCCGGCCGCGTACCCGCCGATCCCCAGGCCGATCCCGATCACGGTCAGCACTCCGCCGAACGCACCGAGCCCCAGGAGCAGCACCGGTGCGACGAAGTCACCCCGGACCCGCCCGAGCACCCCGGAGGCCGCCACACTGCCCGACCGCTCGTCGAGGAAGAACCGCGAGTCGTTCGCGTCGCCCCGGTTGTCGCCCAGCAGGAACAGCCGCCCCTGCGGCACCGTCACGTCGTACGGGTCCAGGGGTGCCGTGCCGCGTCGCACATAGGGTTCCTCGGCCGGCTTCCCGTTCACCGTGACCCGGTCGCCGTCGGACACCACACGGTCGCCGCCCGTCCCGATGACCCGCTGGAGGACCGGCTGGTCCCCGTAGCGGCCGGGCACCCGGACGAGTACGACGTCGCCCCGGCGGATCGCGTCGGCGTCCACCCGCTCGGCCACCAGCCGGTCGCCCCTGCGGTACGTGGGCTCCATCGCCGAGCCGACGACGGTGATGCCCCGGTAGGCCGTGAAGAAGTACCCCGCGCCCACCGCCGCCAGGACCAGCCCGAGCGGCACCAGCACCCGGGCCGCCACCCTCAGTCCGTGTCCCGCTCTCCGCCGCCGCATGAACCCCACCCCTCCCCGGGACCGCCCGGGACCGGACGGACCAGCAGAGGATAGGAGGGCGGGGGACGCGGACGGGCCCCGGGGTCCCGGACTTCTTCCTCCCTCAGCCCTCCGTGCCCAGGCGCACGCAGCGGCGGGCGATGTCGAGGGAGCGCTCCAGGTCCGCACGGCCCCAGGTCCGGGCGGGGCCCTCGCCCCGGCGGGCGTCGAGCACCCGGGCGAGGTGCGGGCGGAACTCCGCGAAGAGCTCGGCGGCCAGCTCGCCGCCCTCCGACTTCGAGACGATCCGCCCCGTGCGGACCGTCGCCAGGAGGCGGGCCGGGCCCAGCGACATCCATTCGACCTCGAAGGCGGAGACCGGCCGGGTCGCCCCCTCGGCCAGGTGGAACCGCTCCGACAGATCGGCCCGGCCCCGCCAGTACTGGTCGAGATTGGCGCGGGAGAACCCGACCGCCCCGTCCCGCGCGGCCTCCTCCTCGATCGGGAATCCGGCGCTTCCCGCCGCGACCGCGCTCAACGCGCCGTCCCCGGCGAGCGGGACGCGCACCCCGCACTGCACGATGTTGAGCCAGGTCGGCCAGTTCATCGGTCCGTCCGTCGACTCGGGGTGCAGGACCCCGGCGACCGTCGCCACCACCGACCGGAGGGCATCGGGGCCCTTGGCCAGCCCGTCCCTCGTCACGTACATCGCGTCGACGGTGTGGCCGTACTCCTCCCGGGACCGCTCGTGCAGCGGCGCGACCGCCTCCCGGGCCGGGGCGTCGAGCTCCCGCTCCACCACGCAGACGAGGTCGACATCGCTCTCCGCCCGCCAGTCGCCGAGCGACGCGGACCCCACCACCACGACATCGCGGAGGGTGTCCCCCAGGACATCGGCGAGCCGGTGCGTGAAACGCCGGGCGAGAACCCAGGGTTCCCGGCCGGGGTCGATCGGGGTTGAAGAAGTCAACACGACGCCTTTCTTCATATTTTTCTTCCCGCATTTCTTTGTGCTTTTCATCGTACTAGCGCAATGGCGCGTATTCCGACGACATCGAACAGATCGGCGCACGAGGTCAAGCGATTGGTCGCCCCCTATCAATGACAGTGATATTTCACCAGCGGCAGTATGGGACGGACTGCTTCTGGAGGCCATGGACCCGGTTATTCACTAGAACGGGAGTTTGGAAATGCGGCACAGCGGTGAGACGGTGCCGTTGGGCGGTGCCGTCCGGCGGGGGGACCGGTGGAGGCCCGAAGGGGCCGTGTGGGCGCCATGGGCGGGGCGGGCCGGTGACCCCGGGCGCCGGGAGCCGGCGCTCCGCGGGCTCCGCCCGGTGCTGCGGACCACGGAGCTGGGCAGCGTCACGGCCCACCGGATCACGTTCCGGGGCGCCGGTTGCGTCCCCCATGCGCTGGAGGCCGATCCCGGGCGGCACGCGCTGGTGCTCAGCTCGTTCGGCGGGATCGGGGTGGCGCGGGCCGGGTGCGAACTCGTCGTGCGGGACGCTGCGGTGGCGCTCTGCGACACCCTGCTCCCCCTGGGCATCGGCCCGGCGCCGGAGAACCGGGCGGCGGCGGAGGCGGTCGTGATGGTCTTCCCGGGCTCCGCGATGCCGACGGTTCCGCCGGACGCCGCCGCGGCGCAGATCCGGGTCCGCGAGGCGGCCGGTTCCGGGCCGCTGCTCCGTTCGTTCCTGGTCGAGGCGGCGGGCCGGGCGGCCGGGCTGGGCGCGCCCGAGGTGGCCCGGTTCGGCGACGCGGCCCTGCATCTGGCGGCGGCGGTGCTGGAGCGGCATTTCGTCGAGGCCGACGAGGTGTGCCCGCAGACCCAGCAGTACGAACTGATAACGCGTATCCGGGGATTCATCGACCGCAATCTCGGCGACTGCGGCCTCACTCCGGGCCTGGTCGCCTCGGCCCATCACATCTCCCTGCGCTATCTGCAACGGCTGTTCAAGACGGAGGGAAGCACGCCGTCGGACTGGATCCGGCAGCGGAGGCTGGAGAACAGCCGCCGTGAACTCTGCGACGCCCGGCTGCGATCGGTTTCGGTCCGCGAGATCGGCCTGCGGAACGGATTCACCCAGCCGTCCGACTTCAGCCGGGTATTCCGGGCCCGGTACGGGCTGCCGCCGGGCAGGTTCCGGGACGACTGGTTCCGGCAGGACGCGATCGGCCAATCAGGTGGTCGCGTCTCGGCAATGACAGACCCTGCGACTGCCAGAAAAATCTAGTAGAGGCAGAAGAGCGGGAAAGCGAGAACCGGTTCGCCGTCGGCGGGCCCGGCCGATCCGTTTCACGGAAGGATTCACCCCGTGACCGTGCTGACGTCCAGGACCGATCTCGATATCGACCCCGATGAGCTCCGCGCCTCGGTGGAAAGCCTGTTGGAAAGGCATCCACTCGTCTTCGAGGGAACGCGGCAGCTCGCTCTCCAGCACCGGCCGCAGGCGTCGGACCCGTGGTACGAGGGGTGCCTGCGCCAGTCGCTGATCTCCTCGGACACGGATTTCACCGAGGTCCACGCCGAGTTGCGCGACAGCTATCTGGGCGAGGTCTTCGACCGGCTGCCGTTCGCCCCCGTCCGCACCCGGATCATGGCGCTGGACGCGAAGCACTGCTATTCCGTGCACCGCGACCCGACACCCCGCTACCACCTCGCCGTCACCACCAGCGAGCACGCGCGCTTCGTGTTCGTCGAGCACGACAGAGTGGTGAACATTCCGGCCGACGGCCATCTGTACTACGTCGACACCCGGCAGTTGCACAGCGCGTTCAACGGGGGCGACGACCTGCGCATCCACATCGTTTTCGGAACGGACAACGAGCGGGAATAGCGGCCGGAGGAGTCGGGTGTGACGAATTTGGTGGCGCATTGGGACCACCGCGCCGAGAACTACGACGAGACACCGGGCAACGCGCTGACCGCCGAACAGGCGGCGGCGTGGAAATCGATGCTGGCGGAGGCGTTTCCCGCCCGTTCGGGGCGGCTGCTCGACATCGGCTGCGGGACGGGCACCTACACCCTGCTCTGCGCGGAGCTGGGCTTCGACGTCCACGGGGTGGACACCTCGGAGCGGATGCTCGCCCGGGCCCGGCGGAAGGCCCTCGAACGGCGCACCGGGGGCGTCGGCCCGGCCGTCACGTTCGCGCGGCTCGACGCGGGGAACGCCGAGGGGCTCGGCGGCCCGTACGACGCGGTGTTCTCGCGGAACGTGCTGTGGACCGTGGCGGACCCCGGCCGGCTGGCGGCGGCGGTGGCGGCGCACCTGGCGCGGGACGCCGTGTGGATCGCCGTCGAGACGATCTGGGACGGCCGGCCGAACGGTGACTTCCGGGAGGTGGGCGGGGAGTTGCCGGGGTTCGGCGGCTGGCACCCCAACGTCCTGCGCGACATCTTCGCCCGGCACGGCTTCGCCCGTACCAGCTGGTCGAGCATCTCCCACCGGCCGGAGCTGGCGACGGCGGACCAGGACCTCCACGTGATGTTCCGGGTGAGCCGATGATCACTGTCGTCACGGGCCCCTGGGCGCTGCCGAGGATGGAGATCGCCCAGGCCGTCGCCACCCGGCTCGGCGCCCGGCCGGGCGGAGGGCAAGGCGGAAGGCCGGGCGGCCGGAGCGGTGTCGAGGTCGTCGACGGGGAGCAACTGGGCTTCGCCCTCATGGAGTTCCGCCCCGGCCTGCCGGACGACTTCCAGGAGGACCCCGTCTGGCAGGCGCTCTTCACCACCCTGTGCGTCCACACCGCCCGGCACAGCGCCGACGGCCGCGTCCTGGCGCCGATGAACATCCACTGCGGTGAGCGGCTGGCCCGCTTACGGGCCGGTCTCACGGCCCGGGGAGCGGCGGTCTCGGTGATCGGCCTGCGGGCGTCCCGGGAGTACTGCGAGGAGCTGGCCGACACCTACGCGTTCTTCGAACGGGGCTCGGCGGACTACCACCGGGTGCGGAGCTGGCAACTGGCCCGGCTCGACGCGTACCTGGAGTTCGCGGCCGCCCCCGGGGCACCGGTCGACGACTGGGTGGAGCTGCTGCCCGGCATGTCGTCGGAGCAGGTGGTCTCCTCGCTCGTCCGGGCGATGACGGCCGAGGGGTGCCCATGACGGTCTGTCCGAAGGAGGCCACGGCACCGGCCCGGGACCCCGGAGACGCGGACGCGGAGTGCGTGGTCGCCTACCGGCGCCTGCGGCACGGGGTGTCCACCCCGCACCAGATCGGATACGGCCGCAACATGTACCCGGCCGCCCCGGAGCTCGTGGCGCGGGTCCGTTCGCTGGTCACGGTGCTGTTCGAGCAGCAGCGCATGACGGACTACTCGACCGGGTTCGACGGCTCCGACCGGGAGTTGATCAGCGCGCTCACCGCCCACTGGCTGGGCCGCCCCGACATCGGACCGGGCGATGTGTTCGTCATGTCCGGGTCGACGGAGGCGATCAGTGTGGTCACCGGCTACCTCGCCGCGCGGGGGTACGCGTACGTGCTGCCGCTGCCCTGCTACTACGCCTTCGAGCAGTCCGCCCGCCGCCGGCGCATGCCGGTCGCCGCCCACTACAACGGGGACGGCCTGCTGTACCGGAGCCGGTCGCCCCGTGCCCGGTCCGGCGGGCCCCGGGCCCTGGTCGACATCGTGCCGAACGGGGTGACCGGCCGGCGCTTCCGGCTTCCCGGCGCCGCGGCAGGCGACTTCCGCGTCCTCGACTCGGTCTTCCAGGTCTCCGCGGCCCCGGGCGGGGAGGGCGGGGTGGACGACGGCCATCTGCGCGAGGCCGTCCGGGACCTCGACCTCGGCCGCGGCTGCGTGATGCTCACCGCGAGCAAGGACCTGTCGGTGCCCGGACTCCGCGCGGGCCTGCTGATCACCCGCGACCCCGGGCTGCGGCGGTACCTGGAGGCGGACCGGTTCGAGCGCTGCTACGCGCTGAGCCCGTTGTCCACCGCGGTCGTCGCGCTCTACGTCGCGCTGATGTGCGCCCGGGCCGCGCGGCGCGACGGCACGGTACCGGCGCGGCCCCGGCTGCTTCCCCCCGAGGTCGCGCCGGTCCGGCCGGGCGGCGACGACCCGCTCGTGCGGATGCTGTGGCGGTCGCCGGTCGTCGACGTCCTCGACCGGTACCTGCGCGGCATGGCCCGGCACTACGCCACCGTCCTCGCGGCCTACCGGAGCCGGCTCGTGCCCCTGGGCGTCGATCCGGTCCCCCGGTACCCGGAGACCGGCTACTCGCTGTTCCTGCCGCTGCCGGTCCGGGTCGACGGCCCGGAGGGGGCGGTCGGCTGGTGCAACCGGGTCGGCCGGGAGGCCGGACTCAAGCTCAACCCGGCGGCGGTCTTCGGCGGCGACGACGAGCCGTGGGCCGCCCTGTACGACTGCACCCGCCCCTGGGTGCGGTTCAACTGCTCGGTAGCGGAGCCGGATGCCGTGCACACCGTGGGCATCCTCGAAACGGCGTTGGGGTGATGAGGTGACGCAGGGAACGGGCGGACGGACACCGACGGGCACCACCGACCCACTGGCGCTGGGCAGGGCGATAGCCGAGGCCGACCGGCGGGCCGCGCACGCCCTCAACCTCGTACCCAGCGAGAACCGCGTCTCGCCCCTGGCCTCGGTGCCGCTGGGCTCCGACTTCGCCAACCGGTACTTCTTCAACACCGCGGGCGACCCGCTGTTCTGGGAGTTCCGGGGCGGCGAGGACATCGCGCACATCGAGGCGCTCGGGGCCGGGGCGCTCCGGCGGATGGCCTCGGCGCGGTACTGCAACCTGCGGCCCGTCTCCGGGATGAGCGCGATGATCCTGACCGTCGCCGCGCTCTCCGCGCCGGGCTCGGCCGTGGTCAGCGTCGACCAGGACTCCGGCGGCCACTACGCCACCCCGGCACTGCTCGGCAGGCTGGGCCGCCGGTCCCGGCTGCTCGGCTGCCCGGGCGGCCGGGTCGACACCGAGGGGCTGGCCCGGGCGCTCGCCCCGGGCGACGTGGACCTGGTCTACGTGGACGTGCAGAACTGCGTCCGGGTGCCGGACTTCGCGGCGATGGCGGACGTCGTGCGGAGGGTGAGCCCGGCCACCCGGCTGTACGTGGACGCCAGCCACTATCTCGGGCTCGTGCTGGGCGGCCTGGTGGAGAACCCCCTGCGGTGCGGGGCCGACGCCTTCGGCGGCTCCACCCACAAGTCGTTCCCCGGACCGCACAAGGGCGTGGTCTTCACCGAGGGGAAGGAGATCGACGAGAGTCTGCGCGCCGCCCAGTTCGACCTGGTCAGCAGTCACCACTTCGCGCAGACCCTGGCGTTGTCCCTGGCCGCGCTGGAGATCGAGCCCCGGATCGCTGAGTACGCCCGGACCACCCGCGACAACGCGCGACGGCTCGCCACCGCCCTGGCCGACGCCGGGTTCCGGGTCCACGGCGACCGGGGCACCGGCTACACCGACACCCACCAGGTGTGGGTGGCGATGGACTCCCCGGCGGCCGCGTACACCCTGTCGAACCGGCTGGCCGAGGCGGGCATCCGGGTCAACCTCCAGTCGTCGATGCCCCGGATGCCCGGGGTGCACCTGCGCCTCGGGGCGAACGAGATCACCTTCCAGGGCGCCGGTCCACGGGCGATCGAGGAACTGGCCGCCGCCCTGGCCACGGCGCGGGAGAGACCGCTCGGGCCCCGGACCGCGAGCGGTATCCGCGCCCGGTTCGGTGCGCCCTTCTACACCGATCCCGAGAAGCTGGGAGTGGAGGCCGGGCTGTGTACGTGCTGACCGGAGGGCCCCGCGGTGCCGGGCCGTCCCTCGCGGATCCCGCCGGCCCCGCGGGCCCCGGGGTGCGGGGGCGCGTGGCATGCGACTGATGACGTCCGACTACACGGAGCTCTCCACGCCCGGCCACGGCTACGTGACCGGTCCGCTGCGCCCCGACATGACCCACGACCTGCTGGAACGCTACGGCTTCGCGGTGGTCCGCGGCCCGTCCGGCGCGGTGTCCGCCGAGGACGCCCACCGCGGGATGGCGGCGGTGCGGGCCGGCCTCGGTCTCGGGAAGCCCTATGTCCCGCTCCTCTACCGCGACCGGGGAGCGCCGCCCGTCACGGAGGTGACGCGGAAGGCCGACTCGGACCATCCGACGTTCCACACCGGCGCGGCGCAGGGCTGGCACACCGACGGCCTCCTGGAGGACATCGGGACCATCCGGACGACCCTGCTGTACTGCGTACGCCCGGCGCGCGTCGGCGGCCGGACCTTCCTGCTCAACGCGGGGCGGGTCTTCGCGGAGCTGCGGGACCGGGACCCGGAGGCGGCCGAGGTCCTGCTGCGGGGCACCATCCTCGGCCGGCGGTCGACGATCCCGGGGGCGGTCCGCGAGGCCGTCGGGCCGGTGTTCGCCGCGCTCGGCGACGGCCACTACGCGACCCGGTACGGCGAGGGCCGGGTCGAGCGCTGGTATCCGAGGGACGCCGAGGAGCAGCGGTGCCTGGCCCGCGCGCTCCGCTACTTCAAGGACCGCCGGGACGGTCCCGACGTCCGGATCGATCTGCTCCTGCGGGCCGGGCAGTGCCTGGTCTTCCGCAACGACGTACTGGCCCACGGCCGGGAGCACTTCACCGACGACCCCCGCCGTCCGCGCCTGCTGCTGCGGAGCCTGCACACCGACGCCCCGGAGTGTGTGTCATGAGGGACTCCGTGATCATCCCGATGGCCGGGCGGGGGACGCGTTTCGGGGCCCCGTACCCGAAGGAGCTGCACGTCGTGGCGGCGCACCGCACCGTGCTGCACTGCTGCCTCGGGCCGCTGACCGCGCTCGGCCCGGAGCGGCTGCGGGTCGTCTGCGTGGTCGGCCCGGACCGGGCCCGGTCCATGGACGTGGTCGCCGAGGAGCTGGGCGGGCGCGGCGCCGACGTGGTCTTCACCGTGCAGAACCGTCGGCGGCACGGGGCCGATCTGGGCGGTGCCGTCCGCGCCGGGCTGCCGTACTGCGAGGGGGTGACCGCCCTGGTGCTCCCCGACCAGATCTTCACCACCCGGGAGCCGGGCGACTTCGCGGTGGCGATGGACCTGGCGCGCCGGCACGGCCGTTCGGCCCTGGTCCACCCGACCACGGACCCCGGGGCGCTGCGCGCCGACGGCGCGGTGGCGTACGACCGGGAGTCCGGTCTCATCACGGCGTGCGAGGAGAAGCCGGAGCGGGATCTCGGCCGGTTCGACGGGCTGTGGGTGGTCCCGATGGCCGGCCCCGACCACCGGGAGCTGCTGCCCTCGGTGGCGACGGACCCGGCGCGTGTCCTGACCGGGGCCGCCTGTGTCGAGGTCGGGAGCTACGTCAATGTGACGCGGCCGTCGGACGTGTGGGGGCTTCGATGTCCGACGTACTGATGGACTGCACCGGTCACCGGGTCGACTGGACGTCGCTCGGCGGGATCGGGCTGCGGGCGCGGGAGCTGGCCGCGGAGATCGCCCGGGTCGCCGGGGTGACGGTCTTCTCCCCCGGTTCGCTGCCCGAGCGGCTCGGCCCGGGGGTCCGGCTGGTGACCCGGGAATCCGCCTGGGCCGCCGAGCTGCGCCGGAGCGACATCGTCTACTCCTTCGACTCGCCGTCCCCGGAGCGGCTGGCGTCGGTGGCCGACAGGGGTCTGCCGATGATCGTGGAGAACGCCCCGCCGCTCGAACACGCCCTGTACCCCTCGCTGGCGCGGCGCGCGGACCGCGAGAGCCGGTACCGGGAGACGGTGGAGGCGTACCGGCGGCAGTTGGCGGGCGGGGCGTTCTTCACCTGCCGGTCGGCCGTGGAGCGGGCGACGCTGGTGGCGAACCTCTGTCTCACCGGCCGGGTGACGGTGGAGGCGATGCGGGCGTCGGGCGCGCTGGACGGGCTGGTCACCACCATCCCCGTCGGGTTCTCGGAGTCCGCCGCCGAGGCGGCCCGGCGCCGGCTGGCCGAGGCCGGTGGGGAGAGGTCGTCCCGGGAGGGGCCGTTCCGGGTGGTCTGGTCGGGCGGTCTGTGGACGTATCTGGACCCGCTGTTCGCGCTGGAGTCCGTACGGATCGCCCGGAGCCGCGGCGTCCCCGTGGAGCTGGTGTTCCTGTACGGGCGGGAGAACCCGGACAACGCGGCGGTCCTGTCCGGTCTGCTCGGTGCCGTCGAACGGTACGGCTGCGGCGGCTACGTGACGATCCGGCAGGCACCGTTGGGCCGGGCGGAGTACTTCCGGGTGCTGGCCGGGGCGTCCGCGCTGCTCTGCGTCGGGCGGCGCGGCGTCGAGAACGACACCTGTGTGCGGCTGCGGATCAGGGACTCCCGGCTGTTCGGCCTGCCCACCGTGGTGGACCGGCACGGGCCGACCTTCGACGAGCTGGCCAGGGACGGGCTGGCCCACGGCGCGGACGACCCGGAGGAGGGGGCCGCCGCCCTGGCGGTGATCCACCGGCGGCGCGGCGAACGCGCGCCGCTCGACGCGTACGCGTACCGCCGTACCGCGCGCGACCTGTGCGCATGGATCGAGAAGCGGAAGGGGGAACGATGAGTTCCGAGGACGAGAGGGCGGAACGGGGCGGGAGGGGGGCGGCCGTCTCGGCGCTGGGACGTCCCTGGCGGGCTCCCCGCGACCACTCCGGGCCGACGTTCGTCGCCGGGCGGGGCGCCTGGCTGACCGACCGGACCGGGCACCGGGTGATCGACGCGACGTCCGGCGCGCTGAACGTGTTCTGCGGGCACGGGGTCGAGCCGGTGGTCGACGCCTACCTGGCGCAGCTGAGGGAGCTGGCCCATGTCGACATGGCACAGGGCCTCGCCGGACCGGCCCACCGGCTCGCGGACGCGCTGCGGGACGTCCGGGGCCACGGCGGCGAGCGGTTCTTCTTCGCCAACAGCGGTTCGGAGGCGATCGAGCTGGCCGTGGGGCTCGCCTCCCGGTACTGGGCGGCGGTCGACGGGCGGCGTACGGACATCGTCGCCTTCGAGCGCGGCTACCACGGCTCGACCGCGCTGTGCCAGGCGCTGTCCGGGCTGCCGCAGACCGGTGACGCCCCGGGCCGGGACGCGGTCCGCGTCCACCGTCTGACCTTCGGCGGGTTCATCGGCGCCGGGCAGCGGTCGGAGGCGGCGCGGGCGTACATCACCGCGCGGCTGCGGTCGCTGCTGGCCCGTACGGCGGCGGGGACGGTGCTGATCGAGCCGTTCCTGAACGTCGGGGGCGGCATCCGGCTCCCCGAGGGGCTGCTCGGCGACGTCCGTCGGATCTGCGACGAGCACGGGGCGCTGCTGGTGCTGGACGAGGTGTTCACCGGGATGGGGCGGACCGGGGCGTGGTTCGCGCACGACCATCCGGGGGTGCGCCCCGATCTCACCGCGTTCAGCAAGGGGCTGACCAACGGGGTGTGCGCGCTGTCCGCCGTCGCGGCCGACCGCCGGGTCCTGGACCGGCTGCCCGCCGGGAGCATCGTGCCCTACGGCCACACCATGTCGGCCTCCGCGGCGGCCTGCGCGGCGGCGCACGCGACGCTGGAGCACCTGCGCGGCACCGGGGCCGTGGCGGCGGCCCGGGCCTCCGGTGCCCGGCTGCTCGACGCGCTGGAGCGGGAGTTGCGCGGTACGGACGGTGTGCTCGACGTCCGGGGGCACGGTCTGGCGCTCAGTGTCGAGCTCGACGGCGCCGACTGCGCCGGGAGCGTGCAGCGGGTGGTCTACGACCTCGGGGCCTACACCCGGCAGCAGGGCTCCACGGTTTTGCTCGCACCGCCCGCCTGTCTGAGCGGCGCGGAGGAGGAGCGGCTCGTCGACCATCTGGTCACCGGGGTCCGCAAAGTGGTCGCAGCGCGGTGAGGAGCCGACGATGACGGACATGATCGGCGTCGACGACGCCCTGGAGCACATCGAGCGGCTGCGCCACGGCGAGGCGCTCACCACCGAACGGGCCTCGGCGGTCCTCGCCCTCCACCGGGCGGGCCGCCTCGCCGACTACCAGCTCTCCGCCTGGCTGGCGACGATCGCGGCGCGCGGGCTGCGGTTCACCGAGACGGTGGCCCTGACCAGGGCGTATCTCGGTCCGGTCCGGCCCGGGGCGGCGATGGGCGGCGGCCGGCGGCCGGTGGTGGACAAGCACAGCACGGGAGGCATCGGCGACAAGACGACGCTGGTGGTGGTGCCGCTGGTGGCCGCGCTCGGGGTCCGGGTCTGCAAGCTGAGCGGGCGGGGGCTCGGGATCGCCGGGGGCACGATCGACAAGCTGGAGAGCGTGCCCGGGCTGCGGCTCGAGTTCACCGAGGCGGAGCTGGCCGCCCGGCTCGCCGCCGACGACGCCGTCATCGGATCGTTCTCCGGTGAGCTGGTGCCCGGTGACACGGCGACGTACGGGCTGCGGTCGGTGAGCGGCTGCGTGCGGTCGGCGCCGCTGATCGCCGCGAGCATCGTCAGCAAGAAGGTGGCGGTCGGTGCCGACGCGGTGGTGTTCGACGTGCGGTACGGGGACGGTTCGCTGGTGCCGGACCACGGGGCGGCGCGGCGGCTGGCGGGGCTTCTGGTGCGGCTCGGGGGCGAGTTCGGGCTGCGCTGCCGGGCGGTGCTCAGTGACGGTTCCGTTCCGCTGGGCCGGGCCGTCGGCAACGCGGCGGAGGTCGACGAGGCGGTCGACTTCCTGCGCGGGCGGGGGGACCGGGGGCTGGCGGCGGAGTGCGAGGCCCTGGCCGTGCAGATGGTGCGGGTGGCCGAGCCGGACGAGCCGGAGGGCAGGATCCGGGAGCGGCTGCGGTCGGCGCTGGGTTCCGGGGCGGCGCTGTCGGTCTTCGTCCGGATGCTGACGGCGCAGGGCGGTGACACCGCGCCGGTCCTGCGCGGCGACGGGTACTGCCGGCCGGGGGTGCGCGGACTCGTCCGGGCCCGGCGGGCCGGGTGGATCACGGACGTCTCGGCGCTCGACATCGGACGGGCCGCGTTGAAGCTGGGCGCGGGCAAGGTGTTCGCGGGCGATGTCATCGACCCGCACGCCGGGATCCGGCTCGCCCACCCCCTGGGCGGGCGGGTCGCGGAGGGGGACGTCCTGGCCGAGGTGTTCCACCGGGAGGGGCTCGACGCCGGGGCGGCGGTGGAGCTGGTGGCCGGGGCGGTCCGGGTCGGCCCCCGGGAGGACTGCCGGGCGCCGCGCGCGCCGGAGCCGCTGTCCGGGACCGACGCCTGCGCGGACGTACCGGCCCATGTCTCCACGGGCGTCTTCGCGGACGCCGCCACGAACGGAACGGGAACGGGGACGGTCCATGTCTGATCCGACGACGGGCCCGGTGGCCGCCCCCGCCGCCGAGCCGGAGCTGCGGGAGTACCTGACGGCGATGCTGCGCTGGCACTTCAGCGAGGAGACCGGCTCCCGGTTCTGGGCCGACCACCGCGCCGCCCTGCCCTTCGACCCGGTCGCCGACATCCACACCTTCGACGACCTGCGCCGCTTCCCGTCCCGGGTCAACGAGTTGCGCGAGGCCCGGGTCGAGGACCTGGTCCCCCGGGGCCTGGCCGACGAGCCCCCGCCCTACGTGGTGGAGTCCGGCGGCACGACCGGCAGGCCCAAGCGCGCCGTGCTGTCGCTCTCCCGGATCGAGCAACTGGTCGACCTGTACTGCGCGTACGTGCCGGAGGCCGCGGGGCACACCATGCTGTCGCTGTTCCCGACCGGCCCCCATCTCGCGGGGAACTGGCAGCGGCGGTGGGCCCGGCGGCTGCGCGTGCCCTACCTCCAGGTGGACATCGACCCGCGGTGGGTCAAGTCCGGCATCGGGGCGGACGTGCGGCGCCGGTACGTCGAGCACGTACTGGCCCAGGCCCTGGACGTGCTCCGCACCCAGCACGTCGGGCATCTGCTGGTGACCCCGCCCCTGCTGCGCGCCCTGGCCCGCTCGGAGGAGCTGGCGGACCGGGTGCGGGCCACGGTGCGGGTCGTCACCTGGGGCGGGGCCCGGATGACGCGCGAGGAGGTGTACGAGTACGCGCGGCTGGTCTTCCCGGACGCCGTCTTCGTCGCCACGTACGCGAGTTCGATCACGGGGACGCGGGCGCTGCTCCGGCGGACGACGTCGTACGACGACCATCCGGTGTTCGACCCGGCCGGCCCGGAGCTGTTCGTCCGCGTCGTCGATCCGGGCACCCGCGCGCCGGTGCCGTACGGGGCCCGGGGCCAGGTGCTGATGCACACGGTCACCCGGGACATGTTCCTGCCGAACAACCTGGAGCGGGACCTGGCGGTGCGGACGGCCGGGACCGGGGGCGAGGAGTGGCGGGGCGACTCGGTCGCGGACGTCGTCCCGATGGCGGAGTTCGAGGGCAGCCGGATCGTCGAGGGGATCTACTGATGGGCGGTACGCGTCAGGGGCGACGGGTCCCCGTCGTACGGGAGACCGCCGCGGGCCGGGTCGGCGGGGTGCTGGACCGGCCCTCCGGCTCCGCCCGGTGGCGGGGCGTCCCGTACGGCACGGTCCGGGCGGACGGCGGCCGGTTCGCCGGGGCGGTGCGGCCGGAGCCGTGGGAGGGGGTGCGTCCGGCGCTGCGGCCCGGCCGGGTGTCCTGGCAGCTCCCGCCGGTCCACGACCGGGCGTCCGACACGCTGCGGCACTTCGGCTTCCCGCACACCGGCGGGACGGAGCACGAAGACTGTCTGAACCTCGACGTGCACACCCCGGACCCGGGTGGGGCGGGGCTTCCCGTGCTCGTCTGGTTCCACCCGGGCATGCAGGTCGCGGGGGCGGGGAGCATGCCCGGCAGGCGTCCGGAGGTGCTGAGCCGCACCCACGGCGTCGTGGTGGTGACGGTCAACTTCCGGCTGGGGTGCTGGGGCCATCTCTTCCTGGACGAGCTGACCGGCCCGTCGGGCCCGGCCTGGCGGGACACGGCCAACCTCCGGCTGCGGGACCAGGTCCTCGCCCTCACCTGGGTGAAGGAGAACATCGCGGCCTTCGGCGGCGACGCGGGCAACGTCACCCTGTTCGGGGAGTCCGCGGGGGCCCACAACATCGGCTCGGTCCTGGGGTGCGCCGCCGCCGAGGGGCTCTTCGAGCGGGCCGCCCTGTACAGCGGCGGCTGCGAGAACGCGGTGCCGAGGGACGAGGCGACCGCCCTCGCCCGGGAGTTCCTGGAGTGCGCGGGACTCGCCGGTGCGCCCGAGCGGCTGGCCACCGTACCGAACGTGCATCTGAAGGTGGCGCACGAACGCCTGCTGGGGCGCCACGAGATCGTGTACTACCGCGATGTCGTGGACGGTACGCACCTGACGCGTCCGCCGATCGCGGCGATCGCGGCGGGGGCGTCGGCCGGGGTCGACCTGTTGGTCTCCAACACGGCGGACGAGGCCGGGCTCTGGGACCACCTGATGCCGGGCGGGGCGCGGGTGGTGGCGCGGGGCGCGCGGAGCGCCGTACCGGCCGCACGGTACGGGGCGGACCACGAGGCGTTCATCGAGGCGGAGTTGTTCCTGCGCCCCTCGCGCGACCTGCTGCGGGCGAAGTCCGCGTCGGGCAGCGGCCGGTGCTGGTACCAGGTCTACGACCACGTCCCCTCGGACCACGGGCTGGCCGGGGCCGGGCGCGCGGTGCACGGCATGGACCTGGCGTCGCTCTTCTTCGACCCCGCCTCCCCCGGCACCGCGTCGGAGGCGGACGTCGTGGTGGCCCGCCATGTCCAGGGGGCGCTGGTGGAGTTCGCGCACGGGAGGGGGCCGTCGGCCGGCGGGGTCCGCTGGCCGGTGTACGACCGCGCGGCGGAGCGGCTGGTCCGGATCGGGCGGGAGCCCCGGGTGGAGAGCGCAGTGTGGCCGCTGGACGACGACCACGCGGCAGCCGGCCGGTAGCGGGGGCGGGGGGACGGGGAGTGGGTACGGAATCTCGGGCGGCGCCGTCGTGGGCGGCGCGGCTGCTCGTGGCCTGGGCCGCGGAGCGGCCCACGGCGGTCTGCGCCGTGGCGCTGGCGCTGGCCGGGGCGGGGATCGACCTGGCGACGCCGCTGGTCGTCGGGTCCGTGGTCGACGGACTGGCCGCCGGCCGGGCGGTCGCCCTCGGCACGCTCGTCCTGCTGGCCGTCGCCGCCGTGCTCAGGTTCGTCGTCCGGTTCGGCCAGCGCGTCTCCGCGAGCCGGCCGGCGACCCGGGTCCAGCACGAGCTGCGGGTGGCGTTGCTGGCGTCGCTGTGCCGCCACTCCGGCGAGCAGCAGGACGCGTTACGGCGGGGCGAGGTGGTCTCGCGGTCGGTCACCGACCTCCAGGTGGTGCAGTCGCTGCTGACCCTGGCCCCGCAGGCGGCCGCGGCGGTCTGCCATGTCGCGGTCCAGGTCGTGATCATGTTCGTGCTCTCCCCGGTGCTGGCGGCGGCGACGCTCGTCGCCCTGCCGGTCGCGGGGGCGGTGGTGGTCCGGTCCCGGCGGCGGCTCCACGCGGCCACCTGGCTGTCCCAGCAGGCCGCCGCCGACCTCACCTCGTTCACCGGCGAGGCCGTCGCCGGGCTGCCCGTCACCAAGGTCTTCCAGCGGGAGGAGCTGGTCGAGGGCCGCTTCCGGGCCCTGGCCGCCGAGCTGTTCGGCCGCCGCCAGCGGGTCGCCCGGCTGAACGCCGTGTTCACGCCCGTCCTGGCCACGCTGCCGCAGGGCGCGCTCGTCCTGGTCGTCGGGGTCGGCGGGGCGATGGCCCTGCGGGGCGACCTCGGCGTCGGCACCTTCGTGGTGTTCGCGACGTATCTGCTCACCATGACCGGGCTGGTACGGCTGCTGGCCGGGGCGGTCTCCGCGGTCGCGCTCGCCCGGTCCTCGGCCGAGCGCGTCCACGCGGTCATCGACAGCGGCGGCCCCGGGCCGGACCCGGAGGCCGGACCCGGTGAAGAAGGCAACGGGGACGGGGTCGGAGTGGTGCTGTCCGGCGTCGGGCTGCGGCTCGGGCCGGAGCGGCGGCACGTCCTGCGGGACCTGAGCCTGACCGTCGCCCCCGGGGAGTGCCTGGGTGTCGCGGGCCGGACCGGCTCCGGGAAGTCGGTGCTGGGGCTGCTGCTGTCGGGGCAGTACCGGCCCACCTGCGGGCGGCTGGAGTTCACCGACCGTACCGGGCGCGTCCGGGCACCGGCGCCCGGCGGCCCCGGTGCCGCGCTGGTGACGGAGGAGCCGTTCCTGTTCTCCGGCACGGTCCGGGACAACATCCTGCTGGGCCGGGAGTTCCACGGCGGCCGGTACGCCTCGGCGGTCGCGGACGCCGCCGTGGACACGATGCTGGACCGGCTGCCGGACGGCGACCTGACCCGTGCCGGTGAGGACGGGGCCCGGCTCTCCGGGGGCGAGCGGCAGCGGATCGCCCTCGCCCGGGCCCTGTACGGCGCGCCGGGGCTGCTGCTGCTCGACGACGCGATGTCCGCCCTGGACACCCTGACGGAAGCGCGGGTGCTCACCGCGCTGCGGCGGCGGCTCGGGGACGGGTGCACCGTCGTCGTGACCGGGCGGCGGCGCGCGGTGCTGGCGCTGGCCGACCGGATCGCGGTCGTCGAGGGCGGCCGGGTGGTCGAACACGGCGCCGCCGGGGAGCTGATGGGACGTTCCGTACGGCTGAGGGCCCTGATGGGCGAGGCCGCCGGGACACCGACGCTGGGCGCCGACGGCCCGGCGGCCGGACCGGCGGCGGACGGCCCCCCGCCCGGCCGGGCCCGCGCCGGCACCAGGGAGGACCCGGCCGGGGCGTACGCCGTCCGGCTGCCCGGGGTGGTGGACGCACCCGCGCCGGCGGATCTGGAGAGTGGACGGCAGGGCGGCCCGTTCACCCTCCGGGCGGCGCTGCGGCCGGTACGCGGCCCCGCCCTCGCGGCCCTCGTCTGCATCGCCGCCGAGGTCGCCGCGGCCGTGGCGCTCCCGGCGGTGGCCCGGTCCGTCCTCGCGGCCGCGGCGGACGGCGACGCGTCGGCGGTCGGGGCGCTGTTCGCCCTGGGGTTGGCCGTCACGGCGGTGGGCTGGGCCGCCGGGTGGGGCACCATCCGTACGACCGCGCGGGTCTGCGACCGGGTGCTGTTCGCCGTACGCCTGCGGTGCTTCCGGCACGTCCAGCGGCTTCCGCTGCCGTACGTGGACCGGGTGCGGTCGGGCGGGCTGCTGACCCGGCTGACGTCGGACATCGACTCGCTCTCCGCGTTCGTGCAGACGGGGCTGGTGTCCCTGGCGGTCAATCTGCCGCTGGTGGGCGGGGTCGTCCTGGCCGTGGTCTGGATCGCGCCGGACGGCTGGCCCGTCCTGGCGGGGGCGGCGGCCGCGGTGCTGGCCGGGGCGACCGCGTTCCGGCGTGTCGTCTCCCGTTCGTACCCCAGGGCGCGCGACCTGCTCGCGGCGGTCAACACCGACCTGCACGAGAAGGCGCACGGCATCCGTACGGCGCAGATCTTCCGCTGCACGGGGCGGATCGTCGCGGAGTTCGCGGAGCGGTCGGCGGCGTACCGCGACGAACGCCTGCGCGGGCAGACGGCGGTGGCGTGGTTCTTCCCCCTGGTCGCGCTCGCCGTCGACCTCACACTGGTCTGCCTGCTGCTGCCCGCCGCGACGGACGGGCCGGCCGGGGCCGGTGTCCTCGACGGCGGGACCGCCGCCGCCCTCGTCCTGTACCTCTCGCTGCTGTCCTACCCGATCCAGCAGATCGCGACGGTCTACGACGGCGCGCAGCAGGCCCGGGTGGGTCTGCTGCGCGTCAACGGCCTGCTGTCCGAACCGGCGGAGGAACCGACGGACGGGCCGGCTGAGGGGCCGACTGGGGGGCCGACTGGGGGGCCGACTGGGGGGCCGGCAGTGCCTGCACCGGTGCTTCCCGTGCCGGAGCGACCGGCGGGTGCGGGCATCCGGTTCGACCGGGTCGGCTTCCGGTACCGGGAGGACGCCCCGTACTCGCTCCAGGACGTCGTGCTCGACATCCCGCCGGGGGCGTCGCTCGCCGTCGTCGGCCCGACCGGGGCCGGCAAGTCGACCATCATCAAACTGCTGGCGCGGTTCTACCACCCGCAGTGCGGAACGCTCCGCCTGGACGGTGTGGACGTCGGGCTGATCCCGCTGCGCGACTACCGGCTGCGGACCGCCATCGTGCCGCAGGAGGCCCATCTGTTCAGCGGTTCCGTCGGCGAGAACATCGCCTTCGGGCGGCCCGATGTCTCCCGTGCGGAGATCACGGCGGTCCTGCGGTCGCTCGGCGCGGCGGAACTGATCGACGCCCTGCCCGGCGGGCTGGACCACGACGTCGGCCCCCGGGGAGCCGCCCTGTCCGCCGGGCAGCGGCAGGTGGTCGCCGTGGCACGGGCGCTGGTCTCCCGCCCCCAGCTCCTGCTGCTGGACGAGGCCACCGGAGCACTGGACGCGGAGGCGGAACGCACCGTCGTCCACGCCCTGCGCGGCGACCGGAGCGGGCGGAAGACCGTCCTGGTCGCCCACCGGCTCGCCACCGCCGCGCAGGCGGACGCCATCGCCGTCGTCGAACGGGGACGGCTGCTGGAGGTCGGGGGGCACGCGTCCCTGCTGCGGTCGGGCGGGCTCTACGCGGACCTCTGGGCGGCTTCCGCCGCCGACGCACCACCACACCGCGACCGGGGACGAGGGCCGGTCCGGGACCGAGGACAAGGACGAGGAGCGAGGACATGAGGTCACTGACCTGCGGTGAGGAGTTCCGGTTCAACGGGGCGGTGTCGTTGCAGCGGGGCGAGGGCTGGGTGGCGCCGTGGCGGGTGCCCTTCGACCGGGCCCGGCTGTACTTCCCCGAGGGCGGCATCGGGCGGGCGGGGATGCCGTCCGGGGTCGCCGTCGTGCTGACGACGGACACGGACCGCCTGGAACTCGACTACCTGTGCTCGCGGTGCCCGGACAACATCGTCGAACTGGCCGAGGACATCGAGCAGTTGGAGTCGGTCGACGTCGTCGTGGACGGGGTACGGCGTGGCCGGCGCGCCCTGTCCGCCTCCCGGAGCACCGAGACGCTGCGGCTCGACCTCGGCGGCGCGGTGGGCGGTGCGGAGGGCGGTGCCGGCGCGGGGCCGATGCGACAGATCGAGCTGTGGCTGCCGCTCTACGCCCAGTTCCGCCTGATCGACCTCCGGATCGACGCGGGGGCGACGGCCTCCGTACCGGCGCCGAACCCGAACCGGTGGGTGCACTACGGCGGTTCGCTCTCGCAGGGCATGGGCGCGGACTCGCCGCTGACCAACTACGTGCAGTCGAGCCGGTGGCGCGACGATCTCGACCTGGTGTCGCTGGCCCGGGGCAAGGGCACGCATCTGGAGCCGGTCTTCGCGGATCTGATCGCCGAACTGCGGCCGCGCTACCTGACGATGGCGGTCGGCGGCATGGTCTATCTCACCGGCTCACTGAACCCGTACACGTATCTGACGAACATGCTCGGTTTCGTGAAACGCGTCGTGGACACCGTGCCCGACTGCGAGGTGGTCGTCGTCCTGGCTCCGGCGAGCCCCCGGTTCCGCGACCGCAAGGGACCGGGCGGGCTGACCGCGACGGAGTGGGCGACGGTGCACGACGCCGTGGTGGCGGCGGTCATGGAGTGGGGCGACGGCCGGGTCCACCCGGTGCGCCAGTGGGCGGACGTCGACGAGTCCGACTTCCTCGCCGACGGCATCCACCTGACATCGGACGCGCACCGCAGGTACGGGGCGTATCTGGCGGAGCGGATCCGCGCCCGCCTGGGGTAGGGCCGGTCCGTCCCGGACCGGATCGAATCCGACGAGGAGGAAATGACGTGCAGGACGCCGAACAGACCCACGACAACGAGCAACAGCAAAAACAACACGAAGGAACGGTGGCGGCCGGGACCGGGGCCGGTCCCGTCGAGGCGGACGCCGACTGGTTCGACGACGTTCCCGAGGAGAACGTCGGGTCCGTGCTCGCGCTGGACGAACTGGCCCCTTACCCGGGGATCTAGAGAACGGTGAGGAGCATCGTGGAACCGTCGCACCGCGCCAGCGGGCACGTCACCGAACATGCCCGGCACCCCGACACCGGCCCGCTTCGCGCCCGGCGGCGGGAGGTACTCGACTGGTACGCGTCCCGGCCTGCCGGGACGGACGCCGGACCGGACGCCGGACGGGGCTCCGGGCGGGTGTGGCCCGAGGGGGCGGTGGTCGTCGTGGGGCGCGGCCCGCACCCGCACGGAGCCGATCTGGCGGCCCTCGGCTGCCGCATGGCCGCGCACGTCCCGCTCGACGCCTGGCGGCGGGGCACCGGTGCGGGGGCCGGGGCCGTCGAGCGGGCCGTCCCGTCGTCGGCGGGATACGTCCTGGTGACCGTCGCCAGGGACGCGTTCGACCTCCGGTTCGCCCGGGACGTCGTCGCCCTCGGGCACCGGACCGGGCTCCCGGTGGGGACGCTGCCCGCGCGCTCCGCCGGGGAGCTGGGCTTCATGCTCCGGCGCATGGCCCTGGCCAGAAGGGCCCGGGCCGGGGCCCACGTCTTCGTGGACGCGGCCGATTCCTCGTCCGTGGTGGGCGACGCGGCGGAGCTGGCCGCGCCCGGTCCCGAGGGCGTGCGCACCGTCTCGGTGTACGGCCACGGCAACGAGTCCCATGTGAAGATCGGCAACCGGTTCGTCTGCGCGCACAGCACGAGCGGCTTCCCCGGGCAGGACTGCGCGTGCGCCCCGAACGGCCTGCGGCTCTGCCGGCTCGACGACATCCGTTGCGGCTGGATCCACCTGGGGTCGTGCGGGGCGCTGATCCCCGACTGGCGGCGCAGTCGGCCCGCGACCAACTTCGTCGACGCCTTCGCGAGTTCCTACGCGGCGACCCTGTGCGGCTCGCTCTACCGCATGCCGACGTCGCGCCGGGCGATCCTGGTCCATGAGCTGGCCCAGCTCGGCGGCGCCGCTCCGGGCGGGGACGACCGGTCGGCGGGGACGCTCTGCCTGGGCGATCCGGTGCTGCTGCGCCACCGCTCCGACGCGCCGGACCGGAAGGCGGCCCTGGCGTCGCTGGGCGGTGAACTCGGCGAGATCGAGGCGGGTTCGGCGCGCCTGGCCGAGGACCGGGCCCGGCTGCTGGCCCTGACCCGGACCGTCGAGGACGCCCGGGGTCTGCTCGTCGCCCTGCGCCTGGCGGTGGGCCCTTCCGGGCGCGGGGTGCCGGCCGCCTGCGCGCGGGGGATCGACGGGGCCCGGGGCTGGGCGGCACGGGCGGCGGCGGTGCTGTCGGCGGCGAGCGGGCGGACCGTGTACGGCGAGCCCGTCCGGGCCGAGTTCGCCCGCTGCGTCGCCGGAATGGAGTCCCTCGGCGAACGGTTCGAACGGGATCTGGTCGCCCTCCTGGCGAACGTTCCGGAAGACGCGCGGGCGGAGGTTGCCGAAGGTGCACGGGCGGAGGTTGCCGGAGGCGCGGGCGTTCCGGCGGGCCCGCCGGGGAGTGTTCCGGTGGTCGGTGCCCGCGCCGTCGAGCGCGCCATGAGGTCCGGGCTGCTCTTCGGGCCGCCGGGGCCCGACGTGCTGTGCGCCTGCCATCTGTGCGGGCTCCCGGTCCGGGTCGGCGCGGCCCGGGGCGCGGCGGACGACCGGGAATGCCACTGGGCGCGGTGCGACGTCTGCGGAGACCTGGCGCGGTCGCCGGACGGGGAACGGTTCCCGCTGGTCACCGTGGCGGGGCCGGGCGCGGTCGGCGTGCGGTTCTACGGCACGGACCCCCGCCCCGGCGGTGCCCGGCCGGAACCGGCCGCCCGGGTGGTCGTGGACATCGACGACGGGTCCGGGGGCCTGCGTACCAGGAGCGCGCACGTTCTCGCGCCGGGCGGAGCGGTGGGGGTGCGGTGCGACATGGGCGGCGCGGGGCCCTCGCTGCGGGTGCGGGCCCTGGTGGTGTCCGGGTTCGCGATCTGGTTCGCGCGGGCGACCGTGCCGTCCGCCGAACTGCTCGGCGCCCCGCCCCCGTCCGGTTCCCCCCGACACGAAGGAGGCCGAGGCCGTATGCGCGGCACCGCTGCCGGCCGGCCCGAGGGCGAGGGCTCATGAAGGCCGTGTTCGCCACCGCCCCCGACCCCGACGACCCGCTGTCCACCGTCGTCGTCGGGGACCGCCCCGACCCCGAGGTGCCCCCGGGCTGGGTCCAGGTGGCGGTCCGGGCGGCCTCCCTCAACCACAAGGACCTCTGGACCCTGCGCGGCGTCGGGATCAACCGGGACCAGTACCCCCGCATCCTCGGCTGCGAGGCGGCGGGGATGCGGCCGGACGGGGCGCGCGTGGTGCTCTATCCCCTCCTCGACTCCCCGCCGGGCCTCGCCGACGAGACTCTGGCGATGCCCGCGGCACAGCTCGTCGGTGCCCGGCCGGGCACCCTCGCCGAGTTCTTCGCCGCTCCCCCGGAGAGCCTGCTGCCCGTCCCGGACCATCTGTCGTGGGAGGAGGCGGCCTGCCTGGTGTGCACCTGGCTTCCCGCGTACCGGATGCTGTTCACCAAGGCGGCGCTGCGTCCCGGGGACACCGTGCTCGTCCAGGGCGCGGCGGGCGGCCTGTCCACCGCGCTGACCAGCCTGGCGTCGGCGAGCGGGGTGCGCACCTGGGTGACCGGCCGGTCCGCCGCCAAGCGGGCCCTGGCCCGGCGGCTGGGCGCGAGCGCCACGTTCGAGCCGGGGGCCGAACTGCCCGCACCGGTCGACGCGGTGATCGACAGTGTGGGCCGGGCGACCTGGACGCACACCCTGCGCAGCGTCCGGCACGGCGGCACGGTGGTGGTCGCGGGCGCGACGACCGGCGACCTCCCGCCCGCCCGGCTGCACCGGATCTACTTCCACCAGATCAACGTCGTCGGTTCGTTCAGCGGGACCCGGGAGGAGTACGCGCGGATGGTGACCCTGATGCGCACCACCGGCATCCGGCCGCTGGTGGACGACGTGCTGCCGGCGCAGGAGGCGCGCGCGGCGCTCAAGCGGCTCGCGGACGGGGACGTACGCGGCAATCTCGTCCTGACCTGGCCGGGCCCCGGCTCGCCGGCCGGCGGAGGGGAAGCCCGGTGAGCGCCGCGGCCGAGGTACTGCGCGAGGCGGGCGAGGGCGGTGCCGTGCCGCCGTGCGACCGCCGGTTCCACTACGTCCCGCCGTGGCGGGCGGCGACGCTGACGGCGCTCGCGCGGCAGGTCCTGCCCCCGGTCGCCGAGGTCGCGGCCCGGTACGCCGCCGCCCGGCCGGACGCCGAGGTCACCGCCGAGGAGACGGCGACGCTGCTCGCGGCCTGCGCGTACGTACGGCTGCGGGGCGCGCCGGACGGCTGCGTCCTCGCGTTCGGCGGGCTGCCGCCGGAGCTGGTGGAGCACGCCCGTACGGAGCGGATGACGGTACGGGCGGCGCGGGAGTGCGTCGGCTGGTTCGACGCCAACCAGCGCCCGCTCACCCGGGTGGACCTCCCCGGGGCGGGCACGTGCGACGGCGCGCTCTACGGGCCGGAGCTGGCCCGGCGGTACGCCCCGGCCCGGCCGGTGACGGAGCGGTTCAACGCCGTGCTGCGCGGCTTCGCCCGGGACTTCCTCGGTTCGCTCCGGGTCCTGGAGCTGGGTACGGGCACCGGCAGGCTGGCCCGTAACGTGGCGCCCTTCGCGGGCTCGTACACCGGGATCGAGGCATCGCGCGCGATGATCGAGGCGGGGCGCCGGGACGGCCTGGACGTGCGGCACGGCGACATGATGGCGATGCCGTTCGCCACCGGATCGTTCGACGCGGTCGTCGAGCACGAGAGCATCGACTTCTGCACGGAGCCGCTGCTGGCGGCCACCGAGGTGGAACGCGTACTGGCGCTGGGCGGCCGGTTCTACCGCGTCGAGCTGGAGACCGCGCCCGCCGCGGGGGTCGGCCGCCTCCAGGAGGCGGTCACCGCGCGGCTGGCGGAGGTGGCCGGCGGGGTCTTCCCGTACTGGACGAAGGGGCAGCGGCAGCGGCTGCACGGCTGGCTGCTGCGCCGCGGCTTCGTGCACCGCAGGATCGAGCTGGCCCGCTGGGACGAGACCCGGACGCTCCGCGACTGGCTCCAGGGCCTGGTCAACGCCAGTTATCCGTCCTTCTCCGGCATCGACGAGCACACTGCGCGGTCCGTCTGCGCGGAACTGGCCCGCGCCGCCGCGCTGGGATCGCTCGACACCCGGTGGCCGGGGCGCGTCGGGGTGATCCTGCACATGTACGAGCCCGTCGACCGCTGCTGTCCGAAGCACCTCCCGTGACCCCTTCCTGTGACCCCTGTCCCGTGACCCCTGTCCCGTGACCCTGGAGAGAGAGCCATGCTGGTCTGGATCAACGGCGCCTTCGGCGCGGGCAAATCGAGCGTCACGGAGCAGCTGACGCGGATCGTGGAGAGGATCATCGTCTTCGACCCGGAGGAGGCCGGATTCCATCTGCGGGCCTGGGTGCCGATGCCGGATTCCGGGGACTTCCAGGACCTGGCGTGCTGGCGCGAGGTCGTGGCCCGCTCGTGTGCGGCGTTCGTGCGGCACTATCCGGACCACCTCCTCGTCGTCCCGATGACCGTGGTGAACGACGCGTACCGGCGGGAGATCTTCGACATCGTCCGCGAGGAGAGCGACGACCTGCTGCACGTCTGGCTGTCGGCCGACCGCGCCCTGCTGACCCGCCGCATCACCGCCCAGGTGATCCATCCGGACGACCCGGTGCGGGACGCGGACGTGCGGGCCTGGCGGCTCGGCCGGATCGACGCCGCGCTGGCCTGCGAGGACCGGCTCGGCGCGGACACCCTGGTCCTGCCGACCGGCACGGCGAGCCCCCGGCAACTGGCCGAACGGATCGCGACCCGCGCCGGAGTCACCGGTTGAGGCACCCGGGGATCTTCCGCCGCATATGGGAGGATCGGGCGCTGTGAGGACGCTTCCCGTTCGGCCCACCGCACCCGTCCCTCCCGCTCCCCGATGACCGGCGAGAACACCGCGCGCGCGATCGACGCGGACCGGTTACCCGAGGACGTCCTGGCCCTCGTCGACGCCCTCGGCCCCGGCGAGGAGCTGGTGATCACCCGGGACGGCGCGCCGTTCGCCCGGGTCTCCCCCGTCACCAGGACCGTCCTCGTCGGCACGCTCGTCGCCCCGCCGAAGACTTCCGACACCTCGGGGACCTCCGGGACCCCCGAGGAGGAACCGCGCCCCCCGGACGGGTCCGTCACGGTCGTCGCCACGGCCATGGAGCTGTCGGACACGGCCCGCACCGCGCTCTCCGACCGGCTCGGCCCCGACTACATCGTCCTCGACATGCGCTCCGCCCCCCGCTCGGCCGACGTCCTGCTGGTCCCCCCGGTCAGCCCGCAGCTGATCGGGTCCCTGCGCTCGTCCTTCCCCGACGCCCGGGTCGTCGTCACCGAGATCGAGGACCCCGAGCTGGGCGTCGACTACCAGGGCCCCGTCCGCCGCCTCCTCGACGCCGGAGCCGAGCTCTACCTCCCCCCGGCCACCCTCCCCCGCCTGGCCGACCAACTGGCCCACGCCCTCACCCACCCCCCGGGCCCCGCCCTGGAATCCCCCGCCGCCCGGGAGATCGGCCCGGCGGAGGACCCCTGAGCCGGGCCGGAGCGGGCGGGACCGCCCGCCGCGCGCTCCCGCCCGCGGTTGCGCAGTATGGACAGGACCGACGGACGGAAGAGGCGGACGGCATGGAAGCGACGGCGGACCGGCCCCTGTGTCTGGTGACCGGGGCCACCGGCTACATCGGCGGGCGACTCGTGCCGGAGCTGCTGGCCGCCGGGTACCGGGTGCGCTGTCTGGCCCGCTCCCCCGGGAAGCTGCGCGACCATCCCTGGGCCGGGGAGGTGGAGGTGGTCCGGGGGGACGTCACCGATCCCGACACGGTCGGGGCCGCGATGCGGGACGTCACCGTGGCCTACTACCTGGTGCACGCGCTCGGCACCGGGCGCGGTTTCGAGTCCACCGACCGTACGGGGGCCAGGATCTTCGGCGAGCGGGCCGCCGCGGCCGGGGTGCGCCGGATCGTCTACCTCGGCGGGCTGACCCCGGCCGGGGTGCCCGAACGCGAGCTGTCCCCGCATCTGCGCTCCCGGGCCGAGGTCGGGCGCATCCTGCTGGACAGCGGGGTGCCGACGACGGTGCTGCGGGCCGCAGTGATCATCGGCTCCGGCTCGGCCTCCTTCGAGATGCTGCGCTATCTGACCGAACGGCTCCCGGTGATGGTCACCCCGAGCTGGGTCCACACCCGCATCCAGCCCATCGCCGTCCGCGACGTGCTGCGTCTGCTGGTGAGCTCCGCCGGAATGCCCGCCGACGTGAACCGCGCCTTCGACATCGGCGGCCCCGACGTGCTGACGTACCGGGACATGATGCTGCGTTACGCGGCGGTCGCAGGGTTGCCCCGGCGCGTGATCCTGCCGGTGCCGGTCCTCACCCCCGGCCTGTCCAGCCACTGGGTCGGCCTGGTCACCCCGGTCCCCTCGTCCATCGCCCGCCCGCTGGCGGAGTCGCTGCGGCACGAGGTGGTGTGCCGGGAGAACGACATCACCCGCTACGCCCCCGACCCGCCCGGCCACCCCATCGGCTTCGACGAGGCGGTGCGGCTGGCCCTCAAACGCGTACGCGACGCCGAGGTCGCCACCCGCTGGTCCTCCGCCTCGGTCCCCGGCGCCCCCAGCGACCCGCTGCCCACCGACCCCGACTGGGCGGGCGGAAGCCTCTACACCGACCGGCGGGAACGCCTGGTCGACGCCTCCCCGGAGGCCCTGTGGCAGGTCGTCGAGGGCATCGGCGGGGAGAACGGCTGGTACTCCTTCCCCCTGGCCTGGTCCGTGCGGGGCATCGCCGACCGGCTCGTGGGCGGTGTGGGCCTGCGCCGCGGACGCCGGGACGCGCACCGGCTGCGGGTCGGCGACTCGGTCGACTTCTGGCGGGTGGAGGAGATCGAGCCGGGCCGTCTGCTGCGGCTGCGCGCCGAGATGCGGCTGCCCGGACTGGCCTGGCTGGAACTGCGCACCGACACCGACGCATCCGGCCGCACCCGCTACCGCCAGCGCGCCCTGTTCCACCCGCACGGCCTCCTGGGCCACGCCTACTGGTGGAGCGTCTCCCCCTTCCACGCCCTCGTCTTCGGCGGCATGGCCCGCAACATCGCCCGCACGGCCGAACGGGCCTGACGGCCGCGACGGATGTCTACGCGGCGGGGACGTTGCGCCCCTCGCACATCAGCGGACCGGCCCCGCCCGTCGCGGGCCCATTGGGCGTATCCGTACGCCGGAGGTGGCCGCCGGATCGAACGCGATGCCGCGCAGCCGCGGTTCGCGGAGGGAGCCGGACACCGCGTCGTCCTGCGCACCCGTCCGGGCCGTCACACGGCGCCGGCCTTGGCCTCCTCCGGTGCCAGGGGGATCGGGGTGAACATGGGCGGTTCCTGGTCCGGGGTCAGGGCGGTCGGGCCGTAGAGCCAGTCGACGAACGTGTAGTCGTAGGTGTCGCGGGACCGCAGCAGGGCGTTGCGCTGTTCGCGCGGGGTGCCGTCGAGGTGCCACAGCTCGCCCCACGCGCGGGAGGTGGTCAGTACGCGGCGGCAGTGCTCCGGGCGGACCGCCTCGTACGCGGCGAAGACGGTGTCCCAGTCGACCGTGCCGTCGGCGGAGCGGTTGCGGGCGACGTGCTCGCCCAGGACCCAGCCGTCCTCGATCGCCATGACGGCGCCCTGGGCGATGTACTGGAGCGGCGGGTGCGCGGAGTCGCCGAGCAGCGCGATCCGGCCGTGGACCCAGTGCATGACCGGGTCGCGGTCGAACATCCGCCACCACTTCTCCCGCCACATGAACGGCAGGCCGTCCTGGACGAAGTCGCAGGTCCCGGCGAAGGCGGCGTCGAGTTCGTCGGGGGTGCCCCAGTCCTCCCGACCGGCCAGCGCCTTGGGCGACTCGAAGACGGCGACCTGGTTGAGCAGTTCCCCGCCGCGCAGGCCGTAGTGGACGAAGTGGCAGGCGGGGCCGACGTGCACCACGACCTCGCTGAGGTCGAGGGAGCGTACCCGCGGCTGGTCGGCGGGGACGGTGCCCCGGTAGGCGACGTAGGCGGAGGAGACCGGCTCGTCGTCGACGAGCAGCTTGCGGGCGACGGAGTTCAGCCCGTCGGCCGCGATCACGACACCGGCCTCGTGCCGTTCGCCCGAGGCGAGGGTCGCGCGGGCGCCGACGTCGGTGTTCTCGTACGCGACCACCTCCGCGTCGGTGACCAGCTCGACGCCCGCCCGTTCGCAGGCGCGCAGGAGCAGGCCGTGCAGGTCGCTGCGGTGGATGACGAGGTACGGGTAGCCGTAGCGCTGCTCCAGGTCCCGCAGGTCGAGCCGGGTCAGCTCGTCGCCGTCGACGGCGTCGCGCATGACCATGGCGTCCGGGACGACGCCGAGGCTCCTGGCCTCCGCGAGAAGGCCGTAGCCGTCGAGGATCCGGGTGCAGTTGGGCGCGAGCTGGATGCCCGCGCCGACCTCGCCGAAGGCCGGGGCGCGCTCCAGCAGGCGGACGGTCAGGCCCTGGCGGGTCAGCGAGAGCGCGGCGCCGAGGCCGCCGAGGCCGCCGCCGACGACGATCACATCGGGTTCGGGGTGGGACATGGTTCGACTCCTCAGAGCCACGGGCCGAGCGCGGGGGCGTCGGCGAGCGAGTGCGGGCGGCCGGACAGCCAGGCGGCGATCTCCGGCAGCGGTCCTTCGGGCAGGCCGGCCAGTCCGCGCCGGTCGCGGATCTCGTCGGCCAGCGCGGTGAGGAAGCCGTCCGGCAGGTCGGTGAAGGCGGTGCCGGTGGCGAGGTCGACGGCGTGGACGCAGACCTCCCGGGCCCGCATCCAGGGCAGTTCGGTGGCGGGGACGGTGCGGCCCTGGGCGGTGACGACCGGATGGTGCCACTGCTCGTCGGTGAGGGCGTCGAGCCCCTCGGCGAGCCGCCGCGCGGAGGCGGTCAGCCAGGACCGCAGCTCGTCGGCGGAGAGGGCCGGGCCCCTGGCGATGCCCTCGGCGCGGGCCTCGGCGGAGGCGTACATGGGCGTCTCCTCCCCGGTGGCCGCCCAGTGGACGAGGTTGCCCAGGGCGTCGGCGTTGGCGGCGACATGGGCGGCGAGGTGGCCCCGGGTCCAGCCGGGCAGGGCGCAGTCGGCCCGGAATCCGGCCTCGTCGAGGTCCGCGACGGCATCGAGGACCAGCTCCGTGCCCGCGCGGGCCCAGGCGCGCGCGTCGGCGACGGTCCGGGCGGGGGCCGTCATGCCTCGACCACCTTGTTGGCGCAGGCGCCCAGGCCGGAGATCTCGGTGACGACGCTCTGGCCCGGCAGCAGGAAGACCTTCGGGTCGCGGGCGTTGCCCACCCCGGCGGGGGTGCCGGTGGCGATGATGTCGCCGGGGCGCAGTGTGATCACGGTGGAGATGTACTGGACCAGGAAGACCGGGTCGAACAGCAGGGTTCCGGTGTCGTCGTGCTGCATGGTCCGCCCGTCGACGGTCGTCCTTACCTCCAGCGAGGGGCGGACGCCGCCGACCTCGTCGGGGGTGACGAGGTAGGGGCCGACCGGGGTGGAGGAGTCCCAGATCTTGCCCTGGGTCCACTCGATGGTGCGGAACTGCCAGTCGCGCGCCGAGATGTCGTTCATGACGGTGAAGCCGGCGATGGCGTCGGCGGCCTGCCGCTCGTCGGCGCGGCGGACCTGCTTGCCGATGACGAGGGCCAGTTCGACCTCCCAGTCCAGCGCGTCGGTCTCGGCCGGCTTGACGATGTCGTCACCGGCGCCGATCAGGGTGTCGGCGAACTTCGGGAAGAGGGTGGGGTGGGTGGGCAGCTCCCGGCCCATCTCCTTGATGTGGTTGGTGTAGTTGTGCCCCACGCAGATGATCTTGGAGGGGTTGGGGACGACCGGCGCGAAGTCGGCGCCCGCCACGGGGTACGTGGGGCCGGTCGCGGCGGCCGCGGAGGCCCGCCAGTCGGTCTCGGCGAGGAGTGCGCCCAGTTCGGCGTGGCCGAGGTCGACCAGGTGGTCGCCGTCGAGGCGGACCGCGCGGGTGCCGTCGGTGGTGCGGATGGTGGCGAGCTTCATGGTCAGGCGTCCTTCTGGGTGCGGTCGAGCTTGAGCGCCTCGAAGACGGGCGCGTCGGAGAAGCGGAAGAGGTCGAGGGAGCCCTCGTCGGAGTCGGTGGTACCGGCCTCGGACCTGGCGGTGAACGGTTCCCAGGACGGGACGGCGAACAGGTCGCCGCGGGTCACCGTCCAGGACTTCCCACCGACGGTCACCACACCGGAGCCGTCGAAGACCTGGTACACCGACGAGCCGGTCTCGCGCACCGGCGCGGTCTCGGCGCCGCGGGCGACGCGGTGGAACTCGGCGCGGAGCGTGGGCAGCACGTCGGAGCCGTCGTGCGGGTTGGTGTAGCGGACCGCCGCGTGACCGGGCTCCACGGTGGCCCCGAACCCCTCCCGTTCCAGCAGGAGTTGGTCGCGCAGGGCGGCGTTGGTGTGTTCCCACTTGTACGAGAGCAGCGGGCTGCCCGGCGTGGTCGGGGCGGCCGCGAGCGGGCGCAGGCCGGGGTGGCCCCACAGGCGCTCGGAGCGCGACCGCCGCGGGGTGATCCGCTCGGCGTCGCCGATCTCGTCGCGGCCGAACTCGAAGAACTGCGCCTCGGTGACGTACTGGAAGGGGATGTCCAGGCCGTCGATCCAGGCCATCGGTTCGGTGGTCGCGTTGTGGTGGGCGTGCCAGTTCCAGCCGGCCTGCGGGAGGAAGTCGCCGCGGTTCATCGGCACCGGGTCGCCGCCGACGACCGTCCACACGCCCGAACCCTCGACGACGAAGCGGAAGGCGTGCTGGGTGTGCCGGTGCTCGGGGGCGTCCTCACCGGGCATGAGGTACTGGATGGCCGCCCACAGGGTCGGGGTGGCGAAGGGACGGCCGCCGAGCGAGGGGTTGGCCAGCGCGATGGCCCGGCGCTCGCCGCCCCGGCCGACCGGGACCAGGTCCCCGGCCCGGGCCGCCAGCTCCCGCAGCCGCTCCCAGCGCCACAGGTGCGGCACGGCGCGCGAACGCGGGTGGGACGGCATCAGGTCGCCGATCTCGGTCCACAGCGGGACCAGGAGTTCCTGTTCGAAGCCCCGGTAGAGCTCTTCGAGGGCCGGGGTGACCTCCGGCTGCCCCTCTGCGGCGACGGCCTGGAGCCGGACCGGGGAAGCCGTGGCGGCGTCTTGGGCGATGGAGATCTCAGTCACGGGCTCAGCCTGCGCGGCGTCTGGTGGGAGAACATGGAGATTCTGGAGAGCAGAATCAGAGGACCGTCATGGACAAACCGCTGAAGACACCGCCGCCCTATCCGATCGCCAGCGTGGACCACGCGCTGCGCGCCGCCGCCATCCTCCAGCTGGAGGGCGGGGCGACCGTCTCGCAGATCGCCGAGCGGCTGGGCGTCGCCCGGTCCACCGCCCACCGGGTCCTGGCGATGCTGGTCTACCGGGACTTCGCGGTGCAGGACGAGGACCGCCTCTACCGGGCGGGGCCGGTGCTGGAGCTCGCCGCGCACTCCCAGTCGCTGGTCTCACGGCTGCGCACGGCGGCCATGCCCCATCTCCACCAGGTCGTCGACCTGCTCGGCGAGACCGCGAACCTGACGGTGCGCACCGGCGGCACGGTCCGGTTCATCGCCAGCGTCGAGTGCCGGCAGGCCCTGCGGGTCGGCTCCCGGGAGGGCATGGTGTTCCCGGCGCACCGCACCACGGCGGGGCTGCTCCTGCTCGCCGACCTCTCCGACGAGGAGCTGGACGAGGTGTACGCGACCGCGCCGCACCACGACCGCCCGGCGGACGGGCCGGACCCGGCCCGGCTGCGTGCGGAGCTGAAGCGGTTGCGGGGCAACGGGTTCGCGGTGAACCGGGAACGCTCCGAGCGGGGCCTGATCGCCGTCGGCGTGCCGGTCCGCGACCGGGAGGGCACCGCGCTGGCCGGCCTGTCGGTGTCGATGCCCAGTGTGCGCTACGACCCCCACCGGCTTCCGTCCCTGGTCGCGGCCCTGAACGCCACGGCGCGCGCTCTGGAGGAGGACCTGGCCGAGCCCCGGTGACGGGCGCGCGCGGCCCTCGGGCGCTCAGGCCCGCAGCCCCTCCGCGAACGACTCGCCGAGGGCCGCGACCGCGTCGGTCAGCAGCTCCATCGCGTCGGCCATCGAGCGGGACGGGTCCGCCTGCCAGGCGACGAAGGCCCCGTCGAAGCCCGCGATGGCGAAGTAGTCCAGCCGGTCGGCCACGGCCTGCGCGATCTCCGCCCCGTACACGGCGAACGAGTCGGCGAGCATGCGGTTCATGTGCGCACGGCCGTCCCACCGCACCCGGTCCAGGATCCGGTCGATCTCCGCGGCCTCCGCGGCCTCGCCCGCCTCGGCGTTCATCAGCAGGATCAGGTGCAGCCGCAGGAAATCCGGGTTGGCGAGAAATACCTCCCCGGTGCGCTGGAGGTACCACCCCAGCCGCTCCCGTACGCTCCCCTGGCGCGGCGGGTTCTCCTGGGCCCGGGCCATGCCCTGGAAGAAGGCGCGGGCGCCGTGCTCCATCACCGCGGAGAGCAGTCCGGCCTTGGACCGGAAGTGGTGGTAGACCGCGCTCTTGGGCAGCCCCGATTCCCGGCTGAGCTCCGACAACGTGGTCGCCGCGTAGCCGCGCTCGGCCATCAGGCGGGACGCGACCTCGAGTATCTCTTCCCGGGAGCGCCGCCCTCTGCGGTTGCCGGTCATGTCGCGCCTGGGATCCACGCGCTGAAGCATACCCGCGCTCGACCGGGTGGATTTTAGGTGTCCGGCGCCCGAACAGCGGCTGATTCTGCTCTGCGGAATCCGGCTTGCACCCTCTTGACCGGCTTTTTTCAGCCGTGTGACAGTCCCCACTATTGGACTGAACGACCGGTCCAAAACTTGGGACGACCGGCAAGGAGGCCGCCATGCCCCAGAACTTCGACGCGGACGTCGCCGTCATCGGCTACGGGCCCACGGGCGTCGTCGGTGCTCTGTCCCTCGCCCAGCAGGGCGCGCGAGTGATCGCCTTCGAACGGGACAAGGAGATCTACCCCCGGGCCCGGGCGGTCACGGTCAACGACTGGACCATGCGGATCTTCCAGAGCCTGGGCATCGGCGAGCGCATCGGCAAGGTCATCGACCCGCAGCGGGCGCTGCGCTGGGTGACGTACGACGGCCACGAGGTGATGCGTATCGAGCACCCGCCGTCGACGCTCGGGGCGGGGCCCCGCTTCTACAACATCTACCAGCCGGTCATGGAGGCCGAGCTGCGTTCCTGCGCGCAGGAACGCGGGGACTCGCTCTCCGTCCGCTACGGCGCCGAGGTGACCGGGATCGAGCAGGACGGCTCCGGGGTCACGGTCACCACCACCGACACGGCCACCGGCGAGGTCCACCGGTACCGGACCCGGTACGCGATCGCCGCGGACGGCGGCAGCAGCCCGACCCGGCAGAGCCTGGGCATCCCGCTGGACGGCGACACCAACGAGGTGACCTGGGTGGTCATCGACTGCCGGGCCAAGCGCTGGTGGCCCGACCGCGACTTCCTCACCTTCTGGACGGACGCGGAGCGGCCGGTCGTCGACATCGCGCTGTCGGCAGGGAACCACCGCTGGGAGATCCCGCTCAAGCCGCACGAGACCGAGGCCGACTTCCCGACCAGCACCGAGGTGTGGCCGCTGCTCGAGGCACTGGGGGTGAGCGAGGAGGACGTCGAGATCCACCAGCACGCCTTCTACCGCCACCATGTGCGGTCGGCGCGCACCTGGCGCTCCGGCCGGGTCTTCCTCGCCGGCGACGCCGCGCACCTGATGCCGCCGTGGGCCGGGGCCGGGATGCAGACCGGGATGCGCGACGCGCACAACCTGGGCTGGAAGCTCGGCCGGGTGCTGGCCGGGGAGCTGGACGAGTCCTGGCTCGACACCTACGAGGCCGAGCGCCGTCCCAACGCCGACTTCTACACCGGGCTGGCCGTGCGGCTCGGCCGGGTGATCAAGCAGGAGGCGTCCGAGGAGGAGCAGGCCGCCCTCTCCGCGCCGCCGTCCGGAGCGCTCGTCACCCCCTTCGAGCCGCCGCTGATCGCGCCGCCGGTGCTGACGGCCGGCTGGCTGCGCGGCCCGGTCGGTGACGCCAGCATCGTCGGCCGGATGGTGCCGCAGCCGGTGGTCGGCGACACCGTCGGCCGGATGGCCCGCCTGGACGAACTGCTCGGCGACGCCTTCGTCCTGCTGGGCGACGACGTCGACCCCTCGACCCTGCTGACCGGCCCGGAGCGCGCCCAGTGGGACGCGCTCGGCACCCGCTATCTCGCGGTCCGCCCGCAGAGCGCCTACACCCAGGGGCCCGACGAGCTCGTCGACCTGGAGGGCGTGCTCGGTCCGTGGCTGCGCCGGTACGGCGTACGCGCCGTGGCCCTGCGCCCCGACCGTTTCGTGGCGGCCGCCGACACCAGCGGCCTCGCCGTCCCCGCCTGACCGTCGTCCACCACCCTTCAGAAGGAGGAACCTCCCATGAGCGGAGTCAAGGAACTCGCCTACGTGGTCTACGAGGTCAGCGACCTCACCGACTGGGAACGCTTCGGGGTCGAGCTGCTCGGCATGCAGCTCGGCGAACGCGGCGAGGACTGGTTCGGCCTGCGCCTGGACGAGAAGGCGCACCGCTGGATCGTCACCCGGGGACCGGCCGACGACCTGGCGGCCAGCGGGTACGAGGTCGAGGACGGCGGCGAACTCGACGCGCTGGTCGAGCGGTTGCGGGCGGCCGGCCTCCGGGTCGACGAGGGGGACCCGGCGCTCGCCGCGGCCCGCCGGGTGGACCGGATCTTCACCACCACCGACCCGATGGGCAACCGCGTCGAGCTGGTCACCGGCCTCGCCGACGCCGACACCCCGTTCGCCTCCGCGTCGCTGCTCGGCGGCTTCGTCACCGGACCCGGCGGCGCCGGACACCAGGTGCTGCTGGCCCACGGGGTGAGCCGTGAGGAGTACCTGGGCTTCTACCAGGACCTGCTCGGCTTCCGGATCAGCGACATCATCGTCGAGGAGCTGGCCCCCGGCGTCGTCGCCGACCTGATCTTCCTGCACTGCAACGGCCGCCACCACACGGTCGCGTTCGGCGACATGCCGTCCCCCAAGCGCACCCACCACTTCATGGTCGAGGTCACCGACATCCGGGACGTGGGCCTGGCCTACGACCGGTGCATGGACGCCAAGCAGCCGTTCGAGATGACGCTGGGGATGCACCCCAACGACCACATGTTCAGCTTCTACGTCTTCACCCCCTCCGGCTTCTCCGTCGAGTACGGCTGGGGCGGGCTGATCATCGACGACGCCACCTGGCAGGTGCGCACCCTGGACCGGCTGCACAGCTGGGGCCACCGCCCGCCGGGCGTGGTGGCCGAGCTGCTGGCCGCCGCGCCGTCCCCGCTGGACACCGAAGGAGGAGAGAGCTGATGGCACTCGACAAGGAACGGATCACCCGGACCGTCCGGACCCGCGACTGGACGCTGCGCTACTACGAGGCCGGCTCCGGCCATCCGCTGGTGCTGCTGCACGGCAGCGGCCCGGGGGCGACCGGCTGGAGCAACTTCAGCGGCAACATCGAGGCGCTGGCCGAGCACTTCCACGTGTACGCCGTCGACATGCCCGGCTGGGGCGAATCGGACGCGGCCACGGTCGACCAGCTCGACCACGTCGACGCCGCGATCCAGTTCCTCGACGCGCTGGACATCCCCCGCGCCGCCTTCGTGGGGAACTCCATGGGCGGCCAGACCTCGCTCCGGCTGGCCACCGAGCACCCGGACCGGATCAGCCACCTGGTGACCATGGGCCCGCCGGTCGGGCGCATCCCCAACCTGTTCGCCGCCGGTGACGGGCCGTCCGAGGGGCTGAAGGTCCTCATCGAGGCGTACCGGGACGCGAGCCCGGAGAACATGCGCCGGCTCGTGGAGATCATGTGCTACGACAAGGCCCGCTTCGCGACCCCCGAGCTGTGCGAGGCCCGCTCCCAGGCGGCCCTGGCCCGCCCCGAGCACCTCTCCAACTACGTGGCGGGCCTCCCGAAGGGCGCCCCCCTGCCCCGCTGGGTGGATCCGGCCCGGCTGAGCGGCATCACCGTGCCCACCCTGCTCATCCACGGCCGCGACGACCGGGTGGTCCCCTTCGAGAACTCCCTGTTCCTCCTGGCGAACATCCCGGACTCCCGCCTCGTCCTGCTCAACCGCTGCGGCCACTGGGCGATGATCGAGCACGCCGAGGAGTTCAACCGCCTGGTCATCGACTTCGTCCGGGGAAACCCCGCCGAGTCCTGACCGGCCGTCACGGCCCCGGCGGGCCCAACCCCCCGGGGCCGCCCGCCTTTCGCGCGTCCGACCCTGCGGAAAACCGCAGGGTCGATGTGCGGGGAACACCACCGGGGTGGGAGGCAACCCGCGTACCGGTGCGGAGCGGCGATTCCTAGGTTCGAGGGAGAACCGGGAGAACAACGGGGCAACCGCCCCGCCTCCCCTCCGATGTGGAGTCGCTCATGCACCTCACGACCCTGGCCCTCGCCCAGCAGCCCACGGACGGCTTCGCCGGCTGGGCCGCCGGTCTCGTCGACACACTGGGCGGCCCGGGAGCCGGTCTGGCCATCGCCCTGGAGAACCTCTTCCCACCGCTGCCCAGCGAGGTCATCCTGCCGCTGACCGGATTCGCCGCCGGTCAGGGCGTACTGAGCCTGGTCTCGGCACTGTTCTGGACGACGCTGGGCTCCGTGGTCGGCGCGGTGGCGCTCTACTGGATCGGGATGCTCTTCGGCCGCGAACGGATGCACGCGATCTGGGGAAAGCTGCCGCTGGTGAACGCGTCGGACCTGGTCCGTACCGAGGAGTGGTTCGCCCGGCACGGCACCAAGGCGGTCTTTCTCGGCAGGATGGTGCCGATCTTCCGGAGCCTGATCTCGGTACCGGCGGGCGTGGAGCGGATGCCCCTGCCGGTGTTCCTCATGCTCACCACACTCGGCAGCCTCGTCTGGAACAGCGTCCTCGTCATGGCGGGCTACTGGCTGGGCGACCAGTGGGATGTCGTGGAGACGTACGTCGGCATTCTGTCGAAGGTCGTCGCGGCCCTGGTCCTCGTCGCCGTCGCCGCCTACCTGGCGGTCCGGCTGCGCAGCCGCGGCCGGGCCCGGCACCGCCGCGCCTCGTGACCCCCGGCTCCCGCCCGAACGGCACGGCCCCGCTCCCCGTACCACCCGGACGATCTTGCCCGGTCCGCACGGGCGCACTAGCCTCGGGCCCCGTGCAAGGGGATCTGGGAGGCACCGCGACCGACCGGCCACCGGCCGAGCCCGCCGGGAACGGCTCCCATGGGGACGACTCCAGTGGGGACGACTCCGGCGGTGCCAACTCCGGCGGGGGCGGGACCCTCACGCGTACGACCGTTCCGTCCTGGCCCCGGCGCGGCCTGGGAACCCTCGTCGGCAGCGCGACCGCCTTGACAGGCGCCCTGTACTTCCTCCTCACCGGCGCGGCTCTCGGCCCGTTCCTCCTCTGGCCGCACACCCGGCCGAGCGCCCTGGCGATCCTGATGGCCGGCGCCCGGCGCCTGGTCGCCCTCGAACGGGTCCGACGCTCCGTCTTCTTCGGCGACCTCTTCCCCGAGCACTACACGACTTCCGACCAGAAGGTCGTGCGCTACCTCGCGATCCGCGTCCTCACGGGCCTGCTCTGCGCGGTGGTCGTCGGATTCCTCGTCTTCGGAGCCGTCCTGGCGGGTCTCCTGGCCGGCGGTGCGGTCCGGGGCACCCTCGACTGGGACGAGCTGCTGACCCAGGTCCTGCTCGGCGGCGTCCTGCTCTTCCTCGATGTCCAGGGCCTGCGCTCACTGGCCGCGCTCGACGCCCGGATCACCCGGGAGTGCTTCGGTCCCTCCGAACGGGAACTGCTCCGGCACCGCATCGACGAACTCGCCGCCAGCCGGGCCGCGGTCGTCGCGGCCGTGGACGCCGAGCGGCGGCGCATCGAGCGGGATCTGCACGACGGGATGCAGCAGCGGCTGGTGGCGCTCGGCATGCTGATCGGCCGGGCCCGCCGGGGCCGCGACCCCGAGCAGGCCGCCGCACTGCTGCTCCAGGCGCACGAGGAGTCCCGGAACGTACTGACCGAACTGCGCGAGGTCGCCTGGCGGGTGTACCCGTCGGCGCTGGACAGCCTCGGGCTCGAAGAGGCGATCGGCGGCGTCGCCGAACGGTGCGGCATTCCGCTGCGGACCCGCTTCGACGTCGGCGGCCCGCTGCCCCGGCCGGTCGAGACCGCCGCCTACTTCGTGGTGTCCGAGTCCGTGACGAACGCGGCGAAGCACTCCCGCGCCTCGGCGATCTCGGTGGCGGTGACCCTCGACGGCGCGCTCCTCACCGTACGGGTCGAGGACGACGGCACCGGCGGCGCTGACGGAACCGGCAGCGGCCTCACCGGTCTGCGCAGCCGGGTGGCCGCGCTCGACGGCACCCTGCACCTCCACAGCCCCCTCGGGGGACCGACCACCATCACCGCGGAGCTCCCATGCGCGTAATCCTGGCCGAGGACTCGACCCTGCTGCGCGAGGGCCTGGTCAGGCTGCTCGCCGAGGAGGGCCACGAGGTGCTGGCGGCGCTGGGCGACGCGGTGACCCTGCTCAAGGAGGTCGAGGAGCAGCGCCCGGACATCGTCGTCGTCGACATCCGGATGCCCCCGACCCACACCGACGAAGGGCTACGGGCGGCCGTCGAGATCAGGGAACGCTTCCCCGGGACCGGCGTGCTCGTTCTCTCCCAGCACGTCGAACGCAACTACGCCGCCAAGCTGCTCGCGTCCAACGCCGAACGGGTCGGCTACCTCCTCAAGGACCGGGTGGCACAGGTCGAGGAGTTCCTCGACGCCCTCGACCGCATCCACGCCGGCAAAGCGGCGATCGACCCGGAAGTCGTACGCCAACTGGTCGTCCGAACCACCCACGGCGACCCACTGGCACGACTGACCCCCCGGGAACGCACGGTCCTGGAGGCCCTCGCCCAGGGCCACACGAACACCGCCATCGCCCAGAAGCTGCACCTCTCGCTGAGCTCGGTGGAGAAGAACCTCAACTCCGTCTTCGACAAACTGGACCTGTCCCGCACAACCGGCTACAGCAGACGGATCCTGGCGGTGCTCCGGTACCTGGAGTCATAGCCCTGCACCGACTCCGGAGGCGGACCAGACCGGCTACCGGAGAGCCCGTCTCCAGTAGTTTTCCAACGGTGCCGCTTCGAGCCAAAGGCGACCCTGGTGATCGTGACACCCCGGCGGCCTCAGCCAGTTGCTCCTGCGCCATCCCGGCCCGCAGCGCCTTCAAACGGCAGAAGCGCATCAAGAAGCTTGAGGAGCGGGTGGACAGTGCGCGGTGCGTTTGCGCACACCCGCAAAACCCCAGGTCAGGCGTCCTTCTTCACCGGCTCCAGAATCGCCACGCACTCCACATGGTGCGTCATCGGAAACAAGTCGAACGCCCGCAGCGTCCGCACCCGGTAGCCGCCCTCGCGGAAGTACGCAAGGTCGCGGGCGAGGGCGGCCGGGTCGCAGGCGACGTAGGCGATGCGGCGGGCGCCGAGGGTGGAGAGGTGCTTGACCGTGGCCTTGCCGGCGCCGGCGCGGGGCGGGTCGAGGACGATCAGGTCGCATTCGGTGATGCCGGTGCGCGGGAGGACCTGGTCGACCTTGCCGTGCTCGATGCGGACGCGGTCCAGGTCCTGCAGGTTGTGGCGGGCGTCCTCGACCGCGCGCTTGCCGGACTCGATGCCGAGGACGGCGCCCTTCTCGCCGATGCGCTGGCCGATGGCGCCGGCGAACAGGCCGACGCCGCAGTAGAGGTCGAGGGCCGTGTCGTTCTTGCGGGGCAGGAGGCCCTGCATGACCGCGCGGACCAGGGTGTTGGCGGCCTGCGGGTGGACCTGCCAGAAGCCGCCGGAGCCGACCCGGTAGGTGCGGTCGTCGGCGCGTTCGCGGACGAAGGCGCGGCCGTGCACGCGGTGGACGCCGCCGTCGCGCTCGTCGACGCGCATCACCGAGACCGGCTTGTCCAGCTCGACGAGCGGGAGCCGGGCGCCCGGGCGCGGGGTGAGGATGACCTGGCGGTCGTGGGAGCCGGTGGCGGAGATCGCCTCGACCGAGGCCATGCCCGGCCACTCCCGCTTCTCGATGCCCAGCTCCGTGACGCCGGGCGCCGCGATCAGGCAGCGCTCCACCGGCTCCACGTCGTGCGAGCGGTGCTTGCGCAGGCCGACCCGGCCCTCCTCGTCGATGGCGTACTGGACCCGGGTGCGCCAGGCGGGGACCTCGCCCGCCGGGAGCTTGTCGCCCTCGGCCGGCATGACCGTGCCGTCCCAGCCCGCCTCCTCCGGGGTGAGGCCCGCGAGGCGCTGGAGCTGCTCGGCGATGACCTCGCCCTTGAGGCGGCGCTGGGCGCCCGGCTTGGCGTGCTGCCAGTCGCAGCCGCCGCACTTGCCGGGTCCGGCGTACGGGCACGGCGCCTCGACGCGGTCCTTGGACGCCTCGATGATCCGTACCGCGTCGGCGCGCAGGAAGCGGGAGTCGCTGTCGCCGTCGGTGACCCGGGCGACGACCTTCTCGCCGGGGAGCGTGTGCCGGACGAAGAGGACCCGGCCCGCCTCGGTACGGGCGATGCAGTGACCGCCGTGCGCGACGGGACCGACCTCGACCTCGTACTCCTCCCCGACCAGCGACAACGTGGGTTCGTTCTGCATGACGGGGTGGCTCCAGGGATCAAGGGGGAAACGGCCGGACAACGACCCACCAGTCTACGTGGGTGTCGTCCGGCCGTTCACCACGAGCGGGCGGGCAAGCAGGCGGCGGAGGGGCGGGGGCTCAGCCCTTGGTGCTGGCCTCCTTGGGCCGGCGTTCCACCGGGCCGCGGCGCACCGAGCCCGGCGCGTTCCACTCGGCACGCTTCCTGGCCCGCTTCTTGGCGGCCTCGGAGGACTCCAGCTGGTACGGCACCGAGGTCACCATGACGCCCGGGGTGAACAGCAGCCGCCCCTTGAGGCGCAGCGCGCTCTGGTTGTGCAGCAGGTGCTCGTACCAGTGGCCGACCACGTACTCCGGGATGTACACGCTGACCACGTCGCGCGGGCTCTCCCGGCGCAGACTCTTCACGTAGTCGATGACCGGGCGGGTCACCTCGCGGTACGGGGAGTCGAGGATCTTCAGCGGGATGTCGATGCCGCGCCGCTCCCAGTCGTCCTTGAGCGTCTTGGTCTCGGCCGGGTCGACGCTGATGGAGAGCGCCTCCAGCTGGTCGGAGCGGATCAGCTTGGCGTAGGCGAGGGCGCGCAGGGTGGGCCGGTGGAGCTTGGAGACCAGGACGATCGAGTGGACCCGGGAGGGCCTTATCGTCTCGTCGGACGGGGTCTCCTCGGCGGCGATCTCCTCGGCGACCCGGTCGTAGTGGCGGCGGATCGCGGTCATCGTGCCGTAGAAGATCACCATGCCGAGGAGGGCCACCCAGGCGCCGTGGGTGAACTTGGTCGCGAGCACGACGACCAGGACCAGTCCGGTGAAGAAGGCCCCGAAGGTGTTGATGGCGCGGGAGCGCTTCATGTGGCGGCGCTTGGCGGCGTCCTTCTCCGTCCGCAGATGGCGGTTCCAGTGCCGGACCATGCCGGTCTGGCTGAGGGTGAAGGAGACGAAGACGCCGACGATGTAGAGCTGGATCAGGCGGGTGGAGTCCGCCCCGTAGATCCAGGTCAGCAGGATCGCCGCGCCGGCCAGCAGCACGATGCCGTTGGAGAAGGCGAGCCGGTCGCCGCGGGTGTGGAGCTGGCGGGGCAGGTAGCGGTCCTGCGCGAGGATCGAGCCGAGCAGCGGGAAGCCGTTGTACGCGGTGTTCGCGGCGAGGAAGAGGACGAGCGCGGTGGCGGCGGCGAGGACGACGAAGAGGAAGCTGCCCTTGCCGAAGACGGCCGCCGCGACCTGCGAGATCACCGGGTCCTGGACGAAGGCGGAGCCGACCGGGACACCGTGGTTGATCAGGTCCCGGGCCGGGTTCTCGGCCATCTTCACGTCGGTGGCCATGGCCAGGGTGATGATGCCGCAGAACATGGTGACGGCCAGCAGGCCCATCATCGCGAGCGTGGTCGCCGCGTTCTTGCTCTTCGGCTTGCGGAACGCGGGGACGCCGTTGCTGATCGCCTCGACACCGGTGAGGGCGGCGCAGCCGGAGGAGAAGGCCCGCAGCAGCAGGAAGACGAGTGCGAATCCGGCGAGTCCCTGGTGTTCCGCCTTGATCTCGAATCCGGCGGTCGGCGCGTTCATGGTGTCGTTGAGAACGAGTCCCCGGAACGCGCCCCAGGCGATCATGATGAAGACACCGGCCACGAACAGATACGTGGGGATGGCGAAGAGTTTTCCGGATTCCTTGACGCCGCGCAGATTCATCAGTGTCAGGAGCACGATGGCGACGGTCGCGCAGATCGTCTTGTGCTCGACGACGAACGGGATCGCGGAGCCGAGGTTCTCCACCCCGGAGGCGATCGACACCGCCACGGTCAGCACGTAGTCGACCAGCAGCGCGCTGGCCACGGTGAGGCCGGCCTTGGGCCCGAGGTTGGTGGTGGCGACCTCGTAGTCGCCACCACCGCTCGGGTAGGCGTGCACGTTCTGCCGGTACGAGGCGACGACGGTGAACATCAGCACCGCGACCGCGAGCGCGATCCAGGGGCTGAAGTGGTACGCCGACACGCCCGCGACGGAGAGCACCAGGAGAACTTCTCCTGGCGCGTACGCCACCGAGGACAGCGGGTCGGATGCGAAGACGGGAAGTGCGATGCGCTTCGGGAGGAGCGTTTCCCCCAGCTTGTCGCTGCGCAGCGCCCGCCCGATCAGAATCCGTTTGGGCAGGTCGGTCAGTTTGGACACGCAGAGGATCGTAAGCGCTCCGTTCGGCGGCTTTCGCCGCCCCACCGCCACTACCCTGCAAACTCCTGCACTCGGCCGAAAACGCCACGAAATCCTTAACGAAATCCTTGCACTCCGTCCGGGCTTCGAGACACCTCCGGAAGATCACCCGGAGATCACCCGATGATCCCTCGGAGATCGCCGCGAGATCGCCGCGAGATCGCCGGTAGATCAGCGGAAGACCGCGGAACAGGAGCTCAGGAGTCGGCGAAAAGAGCGCTATATCCGTTGAGCGCGGGCTGCCCGCCGAGGTGGGCGTAGAGGACGGTGGAATCGCGGGCGATCTCGCCACGGCCCACGAGGTCGATCGTTCCCGCCATCGACTTCCCCTCGTACACGGGGTCGGTGACCATGCCCTCGGTACGGGCGGCGAGCCGCATCGCGTCGAGGGTGGCGGCGCCGGGGAGGCCGTAGGTGCCCGCGTGGTAGCGCTCGTCCAGTTCGATGTCGGCCTCGGTCACCTCCCGGCGTACGCCGATGAGGTGCGCGGTGCCGGCCGCGATCCGGGCGATCTGCGCGCGGGTGCGGGCGGGCTCGGCGGAGGCGTCGATGCCCAGGACGCGCCGGGGGCGTCCGCCCGCCTCCTCCAGCGCGGCGAAGCCCGCGACCATGCCCGCCTGGGTGGAACCGGTCACCGAGCAGACCACCACCGTGTCGAAGAACACGCCGAGCGCGCGTTCCTGCTCGGCGACCTCGTACGCCCAGCCGGCGAAGCCGAGCCCGCCCAGCGGGTGGTCGGAGGCGCCGGCGGGGATGGCGTACGGCTTGCCGCCGCTCTCCTCCACCTCGCGCAGCGCCTGCTCCCAGCTCTCCTTGACGCCGATGCCGAACCCGGCGCGCACCAGCCGGACGTCGGCGCCCGCGAGCCGGCTGATGAGGATGTTGCCGACCTTGTCGTAGACGGCGTCGGGCCACTCGACCCAGCTCTCCTGGACCAGGACGCAGCCGAGTCCGGCACGGGCGGCCACCGCCGCGACCTGGCGGGTGTGGTTGGACTGGACGCCGCCGATGGACACCAGGGTGTCGCAGCCCTGCGCGAGGGCGTCGGCGACCAGGTATTCGAGCTTGCGGGTCTTGTTGCCGCCGTAGGCGATGCCGGAGTTGCAGTCCTCCCGCTTGGCCCAGATCGCGGCGCCGCCGAGGTGCTCGGTCAGGCGGTCGAGCCGGTGGACCGGGGAGGGGCCGAAGAGCAGGGGGTAGCGCGCGTGCCCGGGGAGGGACGGCACGGCGGACGGGTGCGGGGCGGACGGCGAGGTGGGCGGTGCGGCGGTCACGGGGGCTCCCTGGCTGGTGTGGGTAGGGGGGCGGGGTGGTGCTGCTCCGGTCTGCACTGCGCTGCTGCCGGGCTCGGGGGGGTACGGGGGCCGGAGGGGCCCGGCTACGTGGAGGGCTCGTCCGGACCATCCGGCTCGTCCGGGCCCTCCGGCCCGTCCGGGTCGTCGGCGAGTTCTTCGAGGGTCCGCCAGATCTCGGCGGTGATCCGGGCCGCAGCCCCGGCATCGCGCGCCGCACACGCCTCGATCAGCCGGTCGTGCAGCTCCGCCGACCCGTGCGCCGCGTCCGCCGTGCCGAACCGCCGCCACTCCAGACGCCGGATCAGCGGCGTGTAGCGCTCGATGGTGGCGGCCACCGCGCGATTGCCGCAGGCGGCGACCAGGACGTCGTGGATCAGGTCGTCGGCGTGCAACGCGCCCGCCACGTCCCCCGCCCGGGTGGCGTCGCGGAAGCGGCCGTTGGCCGTGCGCATCACGGTGATGTCCGCGTCGACCAGGAAGGGCACGGCGGTCCGGGCGGCCAGTTCCTGCATGGCGCGTACGACGGCGGCCGCGTCCCGGACGTCGCGCGGCACCAGCCGGGTCACCCGCGTATAGCTCTGTGGCTTGGATTCGACCAGGCCCTCGGCGGTGAGCCGGGCGAGGGCGTCGCGGACCGGGGCGCGGGAGAGCCCCAGCCGCTCGGCGAGGTCGGCGTCGCGCACGGGGGCGCCGGGCGGGAGGTCGCCGCGGACGATGGCGTCGCGGATCGCCTCGTAGGCGGTGTCCCGCAGCAGTGTCCGGCGGACGGGGCGCAAGGTCTCCATGAACTGACATGTTAGATGTCTGTTGGCCCCGGACTCAAGGGCCCGTACGGGGAGTTGCGCGAGGCCGACATGAAGGAGTGGCCGGGGTCGAGGGACGCGTCGAAGCCCCACTCGGATGAGGCATCGCATCCCGGTCCGCATAAGCTCATCCTGGGCAACGGGACAGACCGTTGCCCCGTTGTTTGCCCGGCAAGCTGAGAAAGAAGTGTGAGCAGGGTGTTTTCGCAGGTCAGCCGGACGACCAGGACTGCGAGGTAGGCGCAAGGTGCACATCGTCATCATGGGCTGCGGGCGCGTGGGGGCCGCCCTCGCGCAGACCCTGGAGCAGCAGGGGCACACGGTCGCCGTGGTCGATCAGGACCCCACGGCGTTCCGGCGCCTGGGGTCGGGCTTCGGCGGACGGCGGGTCACGGGGGTCGGTTTCGACCAGGACACCCTCCGGGAAGCGGGCATCGAGGAGGCCGGCGCGTTCGCCGCGGTGAGCAGCGGCGACAACTCGAACATCATCGCCGCGCGAGTGGCCCGCGAGATGTTCGGCATCGAGAATGTCGCGGCGCGGATCTACGACCCCCGGCGCGCCGAGGTCTACCAGCGGCTGGGGATCCCCACCGTCGCCACCGTGCGCTGGACGGCGGACCAGATGCTGCGGCGGCTGCTGCCCTCGGGCGCGGAGCCGCTGTGGCGCGATCCGAGCGGCGGTGTGCAGCTCGCGGAGGTGCACACCACCCCGTCCTGGATCGGCCACAAGATCAGCACGCTCCAGGAGGAGACGGGCGTCCGCGTGGCGTTCCTCACCCGGCTGGGCGAAGCCATACTGCCGACGTCGCAGACGGTGCTGCAGGAGGGCGACCTGGTCCACGTGATGATGCGTACGGACGAGATCGCGAAGGTCGAGGCGGCCTTCGCCGAGGGGCCCGAGGAGGGCGGTCACTGATGCGTGTCGCGATTGCCGGGGCCGGTGCGGTGGGGCGTTCCATCGCGGGCGAGCTGCTGGAGAACGGCCACGAGGTGCTGCTCGTCGACAAGGCGCCGACGGCCATCTCGGTGGAGCGGGTGCCGATGGCCGAGTGGCTGCTGGCGGACGCCTGCGAGATCACCTCGCTCGACGAGGCGGCGCTCCAGCGCTGCAACGTCGTGATCGCCGCGACCGGCGACGACAAGGTGAACCTGGTCGTGTCGTTGCTCGCCAAGACGGAGTACGGCGTACCGAGGGTCGTCGCCCGGGTCAACAACCCGAAGAACGAGTGGCTGTTCAACGAGGCGTGGGGCGTCGATGTGGCGGTCTCGACGCCGCGGCTGATGTCGGCCCTGGTCGAGGAGGCGGTGAGCGTCGGCGATCTGGTCCGGCTGCTGCGCTTCAGCCACGGTGACGCCAACCTGGTCGAGCTGACGCTGCCGCCGGAGTCGGCGCTGGCCGGCACCCAGGTCGGGGACGTGGCCTGGCCGGAGGACACCTCGCTGGTCACGATCATCCGGGGGCAGCGGGTACTGACGCCGAGCACCGAGGAGACCCTGGAGGCCGGTGACGAGCTGCTGTTCGTGGCCGCGCAGGCGCGCGAGGAGCAGTTGGAGGACCTGCTGTCGGTGCGCCGGGGCGATTCCGGGAGCTGAGGGACGGGAAAGGGGGGGGGGGGGGGGGGGGGGCCGCCCCCGCGCCCCCCCCCCCCACCCCGGGGGGGCGCGGGCGAGTAAAAAAAGAGTAAGGGGGGGGCGCCCCCCCCCCCCCCCAAAAAAACC
>NZ_JBIBUU010000024.1:0-104399 GCF_043079735.1 Streptomyces sp. NPDC015144
GGGAAAGACCTGCTGGGTCGTCGAGCGCGCATTCGCCTGGCTCCACCAGTTCAAGCGGCTCCGGATCCGCTACGAGATACGCGCCGACCTTCACCCTGGCCTACTCCGACTCGCCTGCAGCATCATCTGTTTGAGACGACTCCGAACTTCATTCTGAAACGATCAGTAAGGCCCCGCTCCGTGCGAATGACCGGCTCACGACCGCGCGGCACGCGCGTCACCGCGTACGGGCCGACGAGGAGGGTTGGCGAAGGACCACGGGACGCCTCGTCGCGATCAGGCGGGCGGCCAACAACATGGCGCTGTACGCGACTTGGGTGGCAGAGCGGTCGACGCCAGGCCGTCACGCGCGGTGTTGGGGGCTTCGGAGATGGCGTCCCGCTCGTGGATTCAGGACGGGAGCATGTCCATCATGACAGGTCAGCGCCGTTTTTCGTAGGACGGAACGCACAGTTCGCGAGGCTTGTCCGGTCCGTCCGTCAGCTCTCAGAATCTCCCTCGTACGTCATACCGGAGACAGGGGGAATGGTGACGATCGATCACGACGCGGTACTGCGGGCCCGTGTTCTGCTGCTGGGGTCCGGTCGGCCGAGTGAGGCCGAACTGGTGGGTGCGTACCGGGTTCTGGCCGAGGTGAGTCCGAAGGCGTACCTGCCGAAGCTGGTCGATGCCCTGCTCGCGCTGCGGCGCCAGGGCTGGGGCCCGAAGGTGGACCTCGCGCTGGCCGCCGAGGCGTCCCGGGCCGCGCGCAGGATGGAGGCCGGGGCGCCGAACCGGGCGGAACGGTTGCGCCGGGCCCTGGATGCCCACCGGGCCTCCTTGTTCGCCCTCGGGCTCAGGGCGGAAGGGCGCGCGGTCTGTGAAGCACTGGCCGAGGCCGGCCGGAACGAGCCCCTGGCGAACGTTCTGGCCGAGGAGGGGAATTTCAGGGAGGCCGCGGAACTGGACGAGAAGGCCGTCCGGAGCGGACTGTCGGAGCACTCCGTCTGGAACATGGTCCGGTGGGCGGCGAACCTGGAGGGCGCCGGGCTGCACGACCCCGCAGCGGCCGTCTTCCGCGAGCTCCTCGAGGGGACCCGGCGCAAGGTGGCCGAACAGCGCACCGCCCTGGCGATACTCACCTGGGAGCTGGTCCACTTCTCCCGGATGCGGGAGGCCGCCCGGGACGGCGCCGGGGCCGCGGCCGCCCGGCGAGAGGCCCTGGGTGTCCTGGAGGAACTCGCGACCAGCGGCGAGCCGGAGAACTGGAGTTGCATCCTCGATTGGTGGAAGACACTTTTCGTCCTGTCGGGGAGGGCGGCCGAACCCGCCGCGAGCCCCGATTCCCCGATGCCGCCGTTCGGTACGGATACCGGATGGTCGCCCCACGTCCGGGACGGCTTTCTCGGCATGCTGCCGGGCCTGGAAGCGGAGGCGGCGGGACTGCGCGAGGACGGTCGGCTGCCCGAACTGGTCGACGTCCGGCGCAGGATCGCCGTCCGCGCGGCCGTCCGCGAAGGCGGCCGCCCGCACCTGTTCGAGGAGCGGTTCACGCCGTACTTCGACGAGGGGGTGGCGCTCACCCGCCGCCTGTCCGGTGATCGCGCACGCCTCGCCCGCGCCCTCATCGACCGGTCGATGTTCCTCGTCGCGGCACGATCCTTCGAACCCGCACGCGCCGACTTCGCCGAAGCGGTCGCCCTTCTCCACGAGGGCTGACTGCGACGGGCGGAATCCCTCCCCGCTTCCCTGACATCCGCACACCGCGGGCCCCCGTCCCGCCCAGCCGCTCTGGGCAGGGCGGGGGCGCCCGGTTCAGTCCCGCACCGTGGCGAGCCAGTCGGTCAGCAGGTTGTTGACCTCGTCGGGGCGTTCCTGCTGGATCCAGTGGCCGCAGCCGTCCAGGATGTGGGAGGAGGACAGGGCGGGGAGGGTGGTGGGGTAGGCGTCGATGGCGTCGGCCATCCAGGTGGTGGAGGCGTCCAGCGCGCCGCCGACGAACAGGGCGGGCTGCTTGATCGGGGCTCCGCGGTACGGCGCGAGGTCCTCCCAGTCGCGGTCCATGTTGCGGTAGCGGTTGAGGGCGCCGGTCAGGCCGGTGCGCTCGAACTCCCCGGCGTAGAAGTCGAGGTCCGCCTCGCTCAGCCAGGCCGGTCGCGGGCCGGCGGGGAATCGGTCGCGCAGCCGGTGGCCCGGGGCGACGAAGTGCGGGTCGGGCTCGCCCTCGGCCGGCATGGTGTCGCCGGACACGGCCGCGTAGAAACCCGCGAGCCAGCCCCGGACGTCGGGCTCGATCTCGGCCTCGGCACGGCCGGGCTCCTGGAAGTAGGAGACGTAGAACTCCTGGTCGGGGCCCCCGATTTGGCCGAACACGTCGGACGGCCGGGGGCCGCCGGGCGGTGCGTACGGGACGCTCAGCAGGCCGACCGCGCGGAAGACCTCGGGGTGGAGCAGGGCGGAGGTGGCGGCGATGTTGGCCCCCCAGTCGTGGCCGACGACCACCGCGCCCTCCTCGCCGAGGGCGCGCACGACGGCGACGTTGTCCTCGACCAGGTCGACCATGCGGTAGGCATCGGTCGCGGCGGGCCTGGAGGAGCGGCCGTAGCCGCGTACGTCGATGGCCACCGCCCGGTATCCGGCCGCGGCGAGGGCCGGGAGCTGGCGCCGCCAGGAGTACCACGACTCGGGGAAGCCGTGCACGAGCAGGACCAGCGGGCCGGTGCCCTGCTCCACCAGGTGCAGACGCCCGGCGGGGGCCTCGACGGTGCGGTGGCGAAGTGGGGCGGTCGGCTCGGACTTCATGGACGTCTCCTCGGTTCACCGGTGTCCGACAGGTACCCGTCGATCATGCGACGCGGCGGCCGCTCGGCGCGATCGGCATTGCCATTCTGGCAAGCTTGCAGGACAGGACGGGCGACAGGGCCGCGCACAGGCACGGCGGATCGGGGGAACGGTGGCGGGCGACAGCGTGTCCCGGACAATGGCGGAGATGGGGCCCCGGCTGAGGGCGGTGCGCGAGCGCCGCGGCGTCACCCTCGCCGATGTCGGCCGCGCGACGGGCATCTCGCCCAGCACGCTGTCGCGGATCGAGACCGGTCGGCGCAAGCCCACCCTGGAGGTGGTGCTCCTGCTGGCGGAGGAGTACGGAGTTGCCCTGGACGAACTGGCCGGCACCGCACCCGCACCCGCCCCCGTTCCGAAGCCCGTGCCCCGCACCGCACCGCCGCACGGCTCCGGCGACGGGAAAGCGGTGGTGCCGCTGACCCGGTACGTCGGCGGCCTGCACGCCCACAAACATGTCCTGCCCGCCGCCGCGGAGCCGCCCGGACGGCCCCGGCAGGTGTCCCACGAGGGCTTCGAGTGGCTGTGCGTCCTGTACGGGCGGCTGTGGCTCGCACTGGGCGGCCAGGACCTCGTCCTGACGGCCGGGGACGTGGTGGAGTTCGACACCCGCACCCCCCACGGAGTCGCGAACGCCGGCCCCGACGGACCGGTGGAGTACCTGGTCATGTTCGGTCCGCAGGGAGAACGCCCGCGACCGCGCACCCCTCCGCCCGCCGGTCGCGGCACCGGTGACGGAAGCGCCGCCGACGCCGCTCAGCAGTCGTAACGGTGCGCGTACGGCATGTCCGGGCACTCGCGGCAGACGAAGAGGTACATGCCCCCGAGATCGCCCATGTCCATCCCGTGGCCGACGGTGTCGACGTCCGGGTGGCCGCCGGTCGTGCTCCACCGGCCCGTATCCGGGCTCTCCGACCCCTGCCCGACGGATCGGAACCAGCGGCCTTCGACCGGCTCCGTGGCGGTGATGCTGAGAAGGTGGTCCATGCGCCGGCCGCAGCGGCAGTCCGGCCAGTCGGGCCGCTGGAGCCAGCCCGGGTACCCTCCGGCCTTGCTCTGGACGGTCGTGGCCATCTCGTAGTACGAGAGGCCGAACGCCTCCTCGATCGCGTCGAACCGCTGACCCAAGGTCCGGGCGAGGCCGTCCGGCAGGTCCCCGTTCGGGTACTCCACCACGCGTGTCGGCGTCACCGTACAGGGCCGGGGCACGAACTCCTCGTCGTACTCGTACGGCATGGGCGGGTCCGAAAGAACCCGTCCCGCCACGACCGCCTGCTCACTGCGCCAGTACACCTTCGGCAGCACCGTTCCCGCCTCGTCGTCGTGGATCAAGGGACACCACGTGACCTGGAGCACGTCCGTGCCCGGGGGGAACGGGATCCCGGGCACATCCCGGGCGTAGAGCTGCACGACCGGAACCATCGCCACCGGCTCGGGGCCGACCACCTCGGTGGGGGACCTCAGCGGCTTCCAGTGCCCCGGCTCGGTACACAGCGGCCACGGCTCATCGGCTGGCCACAGCAGCGGCCCGCCAATGGAACTGGCACACCTGCCGGGTTCGCCGCTTCGCGGATACAGCAGGGTCGTCTCCCGCCCGAGACCGGCGAGTTCCGGTATCAGCGATTCCACGTCGAACGGTTCCGTGGGCATGCGAGGGGGCACGGGGCGATCCTTCTCGGGGACGGTTGGGGTCCAGCCGTTCCTCGCTGCTGCGGAGGACGGCGCGTGCGGTCGGGTCGGGCCGGCACTCCGGTGATGTTCCGCCGGAGTCAGGAAGCGGCCGCGCGCGCCGCCTCCAACTCGGCGACCAGCCGCGCGACCCGCTTGTTCCGGTTCTTCCCGAAGCTGTGGCCCGACAGCATGTACAGCTGGTCCGTCCCGCCGGAGGCCAGTACCAGCTCCGGGACGTCGGACCAGTAGACCGAGCCCTTCAGGACGGTCACCCGCACCTCCCGGATGTCCGCCCACGCGTGGGAGCGCGCGTTGAGCAGCCCGGAGTACCGCAGTCCGTCCGGCCCGAAACGGACGCCGAACACCGGTGCCCGGAACGTCAGCACCACACCCGGAAAGCCCAGGGCGACGACCGGGATCAGACCGGCCACGTTCCTCGACGCGATCGTGCCCATCACCATCACGACGGCGACCGGAAGGCACGCACAGCCCATCAGGAAGTAGACGAGCGGCCAGAGACCCCGCCTCTTCCGCATGTCTGCCCCTCCCCGTTCCGGGCCACGCGGCGGTGCCCGGTGTCCGGAGCCGTGTGATCACCCGCGGACAGCTTACGAAGAACGGGCCGCACCGCCGGGGGCGGGTACCGGCGAGACCCGTCGTCCAGGGCGTTGTCGTGGCGGGCGAATCGACGGCGTCGGCCGCTCGACTCATCCGACCGGTGCGCCGGCCAGAACCTCCACCTTGCCGGTGTCGAGCGAGTAGTAGGCACCCACCACGGCGAGGGCGCCCTTCTTCACCAGCGGGGCCAGGTCCTGGTTGGATCGTAGATCGGCCGCGGTCAACGTGACCTGCGCGCGGGCCATGGTCTCGACCGGATCGGCGCCGCCCTCCCGGACGGCCTGTTCGTACGCGGGCCGCAGGGCCTCGGCGATCGCCTGCAGATTGCCGGGCAGCGGTTTGCCGTCACGAAGGGACGCGTACGCCGCCTTGACGGCGCCGCAGCGCTGATGCCCGAGGATCACGACGAGAGGTGTGCCGCTCGTCATGGGCCCGTACTCGACAGATCCGGTGACCACCGGGCCGACCGCCTCCCCACCGGTGCGCATCACATAGAGGTCACCCAGGCCGGTGTCGAAGAGGAGCTCGGGCGGCACCCGGGAGTCGATGCACGAGAGGACCGATCCGAAGGGCTCCTGCTCCTGGGCCACGAGCTGACGCCGGTTCGGATCCCGGTCGGGGTGTTGAAGGTTTCCGCCGACCCAGCGCTTGTTGCCTTCCATCAGCCGTGTGAAGGCCGTGGCGGGTGTGGTGGGCCGCGCTTCCGGCGAAGCGCCGGCCGCTGACGGGGTGGCCCTCGTCGATGAGCACCCCGCGAGCGCGACCACGGCGCCCGCGAGTCCGCCGGCGAGCAGCGATCTGCGTTCCGGGCGTCCGGTTCTGTCCATCGGCCGGTTCTCCTCGGTGTCGCTCGGACACGTCACTACGTGTCGACCGGGCCCATGGTCGAGCGGGGCGGGGGCGCCGTCGCAGCAGGCACGAGCGGGTGCGGGCCGGATTGCTCCGGACGGCCCACGGAAACCGGCCCGGGAGGCGGCACGGGCGGCTGCGGCACGTACGGGCGCCTGACCGTCGCCGCGCCCACCCGGTCCCACCGGGTGGGCGCGGCGACCCACCGGGCCCAGGGCACTCCTGGTTCGCGGACGCGTAGCACGAGGGGACGGTGCGGCTGCCGGATCGCTTCCGTCGGTGCGTACGGACGAGGAGGCGGGGCGTCAGATCGTGTCCACGTCTCCGCTGTTCCCCTCGAAGTCGCCCAGGTTGACAAAGCTCACCCGGTTCTCCCAGACGTCCCATGTCACATGCTTCCGGGCGCCCCAGTAGTACGTCTCGTAGCTCATGAGGTCGCCGTACGCCTCCTTCTCGTGCATTCGATCCGGTCGGCCGAACACCGTCAGGAACTCCTCGTACGAGGTCAGGTGCGCGAAGTGGGCCAGATGCGGGCCGCTGATCGCGAAGCCGACCACCGATCCGGCGCGCACCTTGTAGTTGATCTGGTCGGTGCCGTAGAGGAATCCGTCCGACCGGACGACGTCGTCGACGACCTCGTCCAGCGTCAGTCTCCGCCCATCGGCGGCGTAGTACTCGCCTTCGGCGTCGGTCCCCCCGCGATATCGGACGACGACGGAGGACATGCCGCCCACAAGGCGCCGCCGTGGAACGACGGAGGCCGGAGCCCCGAGGGCAATGCCGTTCACCTCGATGCCGGAGAGGTCGAGGCTGGGCCGGGACAGCAGGTCCAGGTCTTCGAGGATCTCGATCATCGTCGGAGTCTAGAAGCACCGATCGGCGCCCCTGATCCTGGCGGCCCTCGTCCGCACCGGGATCACCGCCCGGCCCGGGGTTCTCCGGGAGCGGCCGTCCTCACCAGACCGCGGGCAGATGAAGCGGGCTGCGGCTGATGGTGCCGCGCCGCCACACGACGGAGTCGGTGGTGACGGCGAGGCGCAGGGCGGGCAGGCGGCGGGCGAGGCGGTGGAGGGCGAGCTGGAGTTCGGCGCGGGCGAGCCAGGTCCCCAGGCAGTAGTGCCGACCCGCGCCGAAGACGAGCGAGGGCTTCGGCAAGGGGGTGAACAGATCGTCGTGGGGGCTGCCCGGAAAGGCCGCCGGGTCGCGGTTGGCGGCGATCCTGTCGGTCGTGACGAGGTCACCGGCGCGGATCGTCGCACCGCCGAGCCGGACGTCGGCGGTGGCGGCGAGGAGACGGCCGGAGCCTTCCTCGTGGTCGTTGAGGGGAATCAGGTGGAGCAGGCGCTCGGTCAGGACCTCGGCGGACCGCTCGTCGGCGGCCAGCCGGGCCCAGGCCGCGGGCTGTTCGGTCAGCAGATAGAGCAGGGCGTTGCTGAGCATGGTCATGGTGGTGTCATGACCGCCGACCACCATGGTGGCGATCAGATTGACCAGCGCGGCCTCGGGGATGCCGCCCTCGCCGTCGGCCGCCCGGACGACGCGGCTGACCACGTCGTCGCCGGGCGCGCCGCGCCGTTCGGTGATCAACGAGGCGGCGAACGCCGTCAGTTCGTCCCGGGAACGGTCGCCCGCTTCCTTCGTCACGGAGGGGCCGGCGAAGGCGTGTTCGGCCCAGAGGAGCAGGCGCTCGGTGGGGACGCCTTCCACGGCCAGCAGCCGGTGGATCACCATGCAGGGCAGGGGCAGTGCGAAATCGGTGACGAGATCGGCAGGCGGCCCCTGCTTGGTGAGGCCGTCGAGCAGATGGTCGACGACCTCCGCCACCCACGGTCGCATGTGCTCGACCGAGCGCGGAGTGAAGGCCCGGCCCACCGCGCGCCGCAGGCGCAGGTGGGCGTCGCCGTCCTGCTGGCCGATGGCTTCGCGGCTGTCCAGCAGGCTGGGGCTGTCCACGACGGACGGCGTGCCGGGCTCATGGACCGGTGAGCGCCCGAAACGGGGATCGGTGAGTACCTGGTGCACGTCGTCGTACCGGGTGACGAGCCAGACGGGCGCGCCGTTCGGCAGTTCGACGAGCCGGGGCGGCCCGGGCGTCGGGAATTCCACCCGATGCAGGGGGACGGTACGGGGAACGGACACGGTGCTTCTCCTGGTTCCTGCTGCAACGACGGCCCGGAACAGCCGGGCTCACCTCACATCAGGCAAACGACAACACCCTGATGAGGTCATGCTGGAACTCCCGAGGAGTGACCGCGAGGGTGTCGGGTGCCCAGCACCCCCGTGTCACGCACGGGGGCGGTCCCGCGTGCCTGCGGAAGGCGAGGACGCTCCACCGGAGCCGCATCCCTCGGCTACGGAACCCCGGGGATGTCCCGGAAGAAGCGCGGACGGCTTTCGACGATCGGGTGCGGGACACGTCGGCGCCGACCCTTCACCCGACTGCTTCCGCGTGGCTCGGGCCTCGCGCGGCGAGTCGGTCCCGGTGGCCGCGCATGGCTTCCTCGCCCCAGGCGGCGAAGGCGGGATCGCACAACCGGTCCCGGAACCGGCCGATTCCGATCCAGCGCAGTACGGCCCCGGCCCGGTCCAGTCGGAAATAGGTCTCGCCGGGCCCGGTGGTGCCGGCTTCCGGTTCGCCGGGCGGTTCGGGCGACCAGCCCAGAGCGGTGACGGTGTCGATGGAACGAAGGCTTCCGAGGACGCCCGGCATGCCGCGGGCCCGCCTGGTCAGATCAAGGTGCTCCACCTGCACCGGTCCGGTGTCGTCCGTCGCGTTCAGGGATGTGGTGAGGTCACCGCCGGTCTGCCCGGCGCGGCCCAGGACGATCTTTTCCTGCATCAGGACCCTGCCGGTTCCGTGCAGCCGGATCCGGGCGTCGCGGTGGGTGGCGATCCCGTCCGAGACCACGAACGGCTTTCCCGCCCAGGTCAGGACCGCTCCGTCGCCCACGGTGGCGTCGATCGTCCACGACGACGGTGCGTCGCCCTCGTACGCGACCGTGCCGGTCGTCTCCACCACGTCGAGCCAGGCGCCGGGCGCGACGTCCACCTCGATGCGGACGTCGTCGCCGGACAGCAGCAGCGCCTGCGTGGCGAGCAGGCCCACCCGGGCACCATGGGAGTCCTGGTCCATGATGCGCGCCGTCAGATGCCCGGTCGTGCGGTGGACACGGCTGCGACTCCCCGTGCGGACGACGCTCAGACGGGTCGGTCCGGTCACGCGTTCTGCCCCGCATGCGCCGGATCCTGGCCGTGCACGTGGGTGTGCGGGCGGGGTTCCACGCCCTCCTGCCCGGCGTGGAAGTGCGGGGCCATGGGGCCCGGGTCGACCGGGGTGTGCTCGCCGGTGCGGTAGCGCGCGAGGGCGTCGCGGACCCAGTCGGTCAGCATCCGGATGGACGATTCGTCGTGCCGGGACAGCGCGACCACCGGGGAACCCCGCCGGGCCTCGCGCCCTTCGCGCGTCATGCGTTCGACGTCCACGCCGACGTGTTCGCCCAGATCGGTCTTGTTGATCACGAGCAGGTCGGCGCGGGCGATGCCGGGACCGCCCTTGCGGACGACGTCACCGCCGCCCGCGACGTCCAGGACGAACAACTGGGCGTCCACCAGGGCCGGGGAGAAGGTCGCGGTGAGGTTGTCGCCGCCGGACTCGATGACGACCAGGTCCAGCGGGCCGAAGTCGGCCTCCAGGTCCTCGGCCGCCAGCAGGTTGGCCGTCACGTCGTCGCGGATCGCCGTGTGGGGGCACGCGCCCGTCTCCACCGGGCGGATCCGTTCGGGGTCCAGAACCCCGGCGCTCCTGAGGAAGCGCGCGTCCTCGTCGGTGTAGATGTCGTTCGTGATGACGCCCAGGCGCAGTTCGTCGGAGAGCGCCCGGCACAACGTCGCGATGAGCGAGCTCTTGCCGGTGCCGACGGGACCGGCGACGCCCAGGCGCATGGCACGGGTGGGGGCAGTGGTGTTCTCAGGCACTGAAGAGCCTCTCTGTGGTGGTGTCGTGGGTCTCGGCCCAGCGCTCGATGAGGGGAGCGCCGTGGGCGGGGATCTGTTCGGGGAGGCGGAGACGGGCGACCTCGGCGGCCATCTCGTCGATCTCGGGAAGGAGTTGGCTCACCCACGCGGTGATCAGCAGCGGGTCCTGCGGTTCGAGTTTGAGCAGGGCCGCCGTCACGGTCTGGGCGTCGTCGTACCCGACCAGGCGGGCCAGGTCGGCCGGGTCCATCCCGGCGCGGTGGGCGAGCAGACCGAGCACGACGGGGCGCGACCAGGTGCGCGCGCGGGCGTCGACGGGGCCGGGCCAGAGCGTCTGCAGGACGCGGAGGTAGCCGCGTCCCAGACGTCGGCCGTTGGCCCTCAGCGCCTGGCTGGGGGTCCGCGCCGCCCAGGCGGCCTCGACATCGGCCAGATCGCCGCCGCTCTCCGTGACCGCGCGGGCGACGACGGCGGTCCCCGCCTCCACACGGGTGACGGTGCGCAGCCGGGTGCGCAGATACGCGGGTACCTGGGCCGGCGCCGTGCCGGCCCGCAGCGCCGGTTCCAGCCCGGCGGACTGCGTGTGCCCGCCGGAGGGGAGCCGGGCATCGCCCAGCAGGGCGAGCAGGAGCGAGGAGGTGCTCACCGGGGACCTCAGAACAGCAGGTACCGCTGGGTGAGCGGCAGGCTCCTCGGCGGTTTCGGCTGGTCGAGGTACCAGTAGCCGTTCAGGCTCTTGTGCCTGGTGAGGGCGTGTCCCTCCGACGGGTCGGCTTCCGGGATCTCCACCGCGATCTTGAAGGTGCCCGGATCGATGTCGATGCCGAAGCACTCACCGTTGAAGACCATGTCCGCCTTCCGGACCCCCTGGACGGGCTTCGCGCCCCTCAGTTCGCGCCGGAGGCCGAGAGTCTCCTTCAACGAGTCCTTGAACACGCCCTTGCCGCTCACCGCGTCGTACAGGTCGGGGCCGGAGGTGAGAACCTTCTCGGAGACGAACGAGTAGGACAGCCGGCAGGCGATCGCGGCAGCCATCGCGGGGCGCAGGAAGGTCGGCTGCGGGGTCGACACCGAACCGTTGGGATCACCCAGGTTGCCGATCACCATGGCGCCGGCCTTGATGACCAACTCGGGCCGTACGCCGAAGAACCGGGGGTCCCACAGCACCAGGTCAGCGAGCTTGCCCACCGCCACGGAACCCACGTGCTCGTCGATGCCGTGGGCGAGGGCGGGGTTGATGGTGTACTTGGCCACGTAGCGCAGCGCCCGCGCGTTGTCGCCCTTCCCCCGGGTGGAGCCGTAGAAGAAGTTCGCGTCCTTGAAGGTCGTGTGGCTCCACTCCTTCATGACGTGGGCGACCTGCCAGGTGCGGGTCACGACCTCGCCGATCCGGCCCATGGCCTGGGCGTCGGAGGAGGTGATGGAGATCGCGCCCATGTCGTGCAGCACGTCCTCGGCGAACATCGTCGTGGAGCGGATGCGGGAGTCGGCGAAAGCCTGGTCGTTCTTGTTCCTGAGGTCGAGGTGGTGGGCGGAGGCCAGCATGTCGATGTGCTCGGCCACCGTGTTCGCGGTGTACGGGAGTGTCGGGTTCGTCGAGGCGGGCAGGACGTTCTCCACGGCGGCGACGCTGAGGATGTCGGGAGCGTGTCCGCCCCCGGCGCCCTCGGCGTGGAAGACGTGGACCCCGCGCCCGCCGATGGCGGCGAGGGTGGTCTCGACGAAGCCCGCCTCGTTGAGGGAGTCGGCGTGCAGGGTGACTTGCAGTCCCCACTTCTCCCCGGCCTTCAGCGCGGCGTCCAGCGCTGCCGGAGTGGCTCCCCAGTCCTCGTGGATCTTGTAGCCGCCGGCGCCCGCGAGCGCCTGCTCGTCCAGGCACTCCTCATGCTCACTGACGGTGTTGCCCTTGGCCAGCAGCATCACGTTGACCGGCAGGTCGTCGAAGCTGCGGTGCAGGTTCACCAGGTGCTGCGGGCCGGGGGTCACGGTGGTCGCCTTGGACCCCTCGGAGGGGCCCACGCCACCGCCGATCAGTGTGGTGGTCCCGGTGGACAGGGCCTCCATGACGGCCGAGGGGGAGATGTAGTGCACATGGGTGTCGACGGCACCCGCGGTGAGGATCTTGCCCTCGCCGGAGATCACGTCCGTGGAAGGGCCGATCTCCAGGCCCGGGGTGACCCCGTCCATGACGTCGCTGTTGCCGGCCTTGCCGACCGCGACGATCTTGCCGCCCTTGATCCCGACGTCGGCACGCACGATGGAATCGCCGTCGCCCCGCTCCAGAGCGGGGGCGACATCCAGAATGACCACGTTGGTGATCACGGTGTCGGGAGCGCCCTGCGCACTGGTGGCCGTCCCCTGCAGCATCGACTCGCGGATGGTCTTGCCGCCGCCGAAGATCGCCTCGTCCCCACCGAACGTCAGATCCTCGGTGACCTCGATCCAGAGGTTGGTGTCGCCCAGGCGGACCTGGTCGCCCACGGTCGGGCCGTAGGACTTCGCGTACTGCTCACGGGTGATGTTCGCCATTGCGTTCCTTCAGCTGGTGTACGAGGGCCCGGTCAGTCGAGAGCGACGTCGTCGGCCGGCTTGTCCTTGCGCAGGCCCGGCACTTGTCGTCTCCCGCCGATGGGCACGACCTCGATCGCCTCGCTCGGCGCGTTCTCGGGGCTGAACCGCATGGAGTCCCCGGGAGCGATGTCGAGGCGGTGTCCCCAAGGCGCCTGCCCCGGCGTCTTCGACCGGTCGTACGCCAGCTCGCGGGCCGCCAGGATCTGCTCGGACCGCAGGAGCCCGGGATCGGTCAGAGCGGCCTCGGCAGCGGTGGCGGTGTCCAGGTCGGTGAAGAACAGCAGATCCTCGTTGACATCGGCCAGATGGAAGTGCGAACCGATCTGGATGTCGCGGTCACCGACGTTGACCACGTAGACAACGGCCTTCTCGCTCCGCGCGTTGAGTACATGCACCGCGTCCGGGTCCCTGACCCACACTCCTCCCACCGTGTACCGGGAGAAGTCGTGGGACCGGCCCGGGTCCAGGGACGAGGGCGGTACGGGGTCCGGCTCCTGACAGGTATGGGCCGAGTAGCAGGGGCACGTACCCGGACACGCGACCGGCGTGGTCACCGGAGGCTTCGGGGCCAGCGGCTGGAAGTAGGGCATGTTCGACCTCAGCGGATGGGAGCGGGCAGCGGGGCGGTCTTCGGCGGACGGATCGGGTCGTAGAGGGTGACGAGCTTGCGCCCGTCGGGGAAGGTCGCCTCGACCTGGAGGATGTCGAGCATCTCGGGCACGCCCTCCATGACGTCGTCGGTCGTCAGGACGCTCTCGCCCCGGCCCTGGGTGTCGCCCTTCCGCTGCTCCAGCGGAACGTCGGGGTCGCTCATCATCTGGTCGACGGTGTAGTTGCCCGCCCGCGCCTCCTCGATGACCCAGCAACTGATGTAGGCCACCGCCTCGGGGTAGTTCAGCTTGATGCCGCGCTCCTTGCGGTAGCTGGCCAGCATCCCGGCCACGCTCAGCAGCAGCTTCTCCTGCTCTGAGGGAATCAGGTGCATCCGTGCTCCTCTGCGGTGATGAGGACGCCCCGGCCCCGGGAGGGGCAAGCGGCGCCACGCGGTCCCGGCCCGTGCCCGGCCGTCCGGACGGCCCGTCCGCCGGGCCCGGCAGGTGCGTCCGGTCGGCGAATCACCCGCAGGCAGGTGGCAGGTGGCCCCCTCGACAAGGGCCCGCGAGCCCCGAGCGCCCTCGCGTGCCCGGCAGTTGTCACATGGACGAGCGGGTGCGCCTGCGGACGTGGACCGCGCCTACGGGATCTCCTGTATCCGGGAACGAACATGAGTCGGCGGCGCGAGCCGGATTCACCGGTTCGTCGGCCGAGCCACCCCGCGCCGCAGACGATCATCACGCCCCGGGCCGGCGTGCTGCCGCATAACCACAGAGTCGGCCCCGAACGGATGCCGAAGCGAGCGTTTGACCGAATCCGTCGCCGCAGAGAAGAAGAACCGCAAGGAAGAAGAACCGAGAAGAAGAGCACGGACGAATGGAGAGCCGTGGAGCTGGTCGTCATGCCGCGCCCGCGTGCTCACCGGCACGTGGGGGAGAGGTACCCCGAGGCGGACGCGCGGCCCGCAGGAGCGGACCCGCGTCATACTCGGGGACCCATCGGCAGTGGAGCCGGTCCTTACGCGGCCAGCAGGCCGTCGCGCCTGAGGAGCGGGAGGACCTGGTCCCGCACTGCTGGAGCGAGTCGGACATCCGGTTCGCCGCCGTCGATCCACCGCATGTCGGCCAGTTCGGCCGCCGGTCGCGGTGCCCCGCTGAGCCCCGCCATGAAGACCGTCAGCCGCATGGGCACCTTCTCCAGCGCGGCCACGGCTTCGACGTCGGCCAGGAACCGCGGCGCGACAGGGCGGACTCCGAGTTCCTCGTCGAGTTCCCGCGCCAGCGCTTCGGCCGCCGTCTCACCCGGGTCGGGCTTCCCGCCCGGAAGGTAGAACACCTCGGGTGCCGCCTTCTTGCTCACGACCAGCAGCCGCCCCTGCTCCACAACGGCCGCAGCCACGACGATCAGGGATTCCTCCTGACGGAGGACCGGACCGGCCCCCGTCCCACTCTGTTGCTCCATGCACGCGATTCTCGCAGCCGAGCCGGTGGGGTTTCCGCTCGTGCCCCGTGGCCCCGGGAGGGGCAGCCTGGGGCCGGTTCAGCCGGTGATGGAGAAGAAGACCGATCCGTCTTCGGCCCACCACCAGGCGCCCTGGCCCTCGGCCCATTCCGAGTACCAGCTGTCGAGGGCCTTGATCAGCTCTTCCAGGTCGTACCGCAGGTCGGCGTCGATCCGGTCCAGCACCGCCCGGTACGCCTCCACCGCCGGTCCGGCCTTCGCCAGCGGCCAGTACCCGATCTCCGGAGACCCTTCCAGGGGGCTGGGCACGTGGAACCCGATCTCCGAGGGCGGACCGCTGTAGACGTACTGGTAGGGCAGCAGGTCCTGCTGGACGCCGACCGCGCCCAACGCGTCGTCCAGAGCGGAGAAGAGAGTGGAGGGGCTTCGGTAACTCGCCAGGGTGGTGGAGTCGGACGCGTTGTGGTCGATGATGATCTGGAGGGCCGCGTAGTAGGCGCTGCCGGCGTACTCCGCAGTGGAATCGGCCCGACCGGTGATCAGCTCATCCAGCGCGTCCGGAACCGACAGCCCCCAGTCCACCTCCTGGGCATCGAGGCTTTCTTGGCGTGCCCGCGCCCGCTCCCGCATCCTGCCCAGGAGCCGCGATTCCTCGTCGCTCAGGTCATGGGCGGGCAGGAACCGCATGACTTCCCCGCGGTTCGCCATGGAGTAGTTGACTACTTTGCTCATGCGGCCACCCTGCCAAAGGCCACTGACATTCACAGCGCCCCGGGACTCGTCCACCCGAACCACCCCGACGGACGAACCGCACCCGGCACTGCCGCGAATCGTGGACGCGCGTGGGGGACCAGCACCCGTGCCGGACTCGGGATCAGGCTTTCCTGACGACTGCGGACTTGAGCTGCATGGCCCCGAAGCCGTCGATCCGGCAGTCGATGTCGTGGCCGTCGACGCCGTCGATCAGGCGGATGCCGCGCACCTTGGTACCGGCCTTGATGCCCGACGGGCTGCCCTTGACCTTGAGGGCCTTGACGACGATCACGGCGTCACCGTCGTTCAGCACGTTGCCGACGGCGTCCTTGACGACCCGCCCCTCGGTGGTGTCCTCCGGTTCCCCGGACGAGGGCGGCCACTCGTGCCCGCATTCCGGGCAGACCAGGAGCGCGCCCATCTCGTAGGTGTAGGCGCTGGAGCACTGGGGGCATGCGGGAAGGTTCTCGGTCACCGGCGCAGTATATTTCTGACTAGCAGAATTGCGAAAATTTGCAATTCATCACATGCTGTGGTGGCTGTGCCCGTAGGTAGCTGCGGGCACAGCGCACACGTGTGTCGAGGAGAGGTCCCAGAGGTCGTGTCGGTTCCGCTGTACCAGGCCAAGGCCGAGTTCTTCCGGATGCTGGGGCATCCGGTGCGGATCCGGGTACTGGAACTGCTCCAGGACGGGCCGATGCCGGTACGGGAACTGCTGGCGCGGATCGAGGTGGAGCCTTCGGCCCTGTCGCAGCAGCTCGCGGTGTTGCGCCGCTCCGGCATCGTGGCCTCCCGGCGGGAGGGGGCGACGGTGGTGTACGGACTCGCCGGCGGGGACGTCGCGGAGCTGCTGCGGGCCGCGCGCCGCATCCTGACCGAGATGCTGGCGGGCCGGCACCAGCTGCTGGAGGAGCTGCGGGAAGCCGAGGGCACCGTCAAGTGAGCACCTCGATCGGCCGGGCCCTGGGCTCGGCACTCTCCCTGCTGCCCAGCCGTGCGGACCTGGTGGCGATGGGCCGCGACCCGCGCAGGGATCTGCTGGCCGGACTGACCGTGGCGATCGTCGCGCTGCCGCTCGCGCTCGGTTTCGGCGTCTCGTCCGGCCTCGGCGCCGAGGCCGGACTCGCGACCGCGGTGGTGGCCGGTGCGCTGGCGGCGGTCTTCGGCGGATCCAACCTTCAGGTGTCCGGGCCGACCGGCGCGATGACCGTGGTCCTGGTCCCGATCGTCGCCCAGTACGGCCCCGGTGGCGTGCTCACCGTCGGGCTGATCGCCGGGGCCATGCTGATCGCGCTCGCGCTGCTGCGGGCCGGGCGGTACATGGCCTACATCCCGGCCCCGGTGGTGGAGGGCTTCACCCTCGGCATCGCCTGTGTCATCGGGCTCCAGCAGGTCCCGAACGCGCTCGGGGTCGCCAAGCCGGACGGCGACAAGGTCCTGGTGGTCACCTGGCGCGCGGTCGAGGAGTTCGTCCGTGCCCCCGACTGGACCGCCCCCGCCCTCGCTCTCGGGGTGATGCTGGTGATGCTGCTCGGCGCGCGGTGGCGGCCGACGGTCCCGTTCTCGATCGTCGCGGTGATCGCCGCCACGGCCGTCGTGCAGCTCCTGCACCTCGACGCGGCCGCATCGATCGGCACCCTGCCCTCCGGCCTGCCCGCCCCCTCCCTCGCCTTCCTGCACCCCGGAGCCCTCGGCCCACTGCTGGCCCCGGCGGTCGCGGTGGCCGCCCTCGCCGCCCTGGAATCGCTCCTCTCGGCCCAGGTCGCGGACGGCATGACGGTGGGGCAGAAGCACGACCCGGACAAGGAGCTGTTCGGGCAGGGCCTGGCGAACATCGCCGCCCCGCTGTTCGGCGGTGTCCCCGCGACCGGCGCCATCGCCCGCACCGCGGTCAACGTCCGTACCGGCGCCTCCTCCCGGCTCGCCGCGCTCACCCACGCCGCCGTCCTCGCCGTCATCGTCTTCGCGGCCGCCCCGCTGGTCTCCAGGATTCCCCTCGCCGCCCTCGCGGGTGTGCTGCTGGCCACCGCGGTCCGCATGGTCGAGGTCGGCTCGCTGCGGGCGATGGCCAGGGCCACCCGCCCGGACGCGCTGATCCTCGTCCTGACCGCCTTCGCGACCCTCGCCCTCGACCTCGTGTACGCGGTGATCATCGGCCTGGCCGTAGCCGGGGCACTGGCGCTCCGGTCCGTCGCACGACAGGCCCGCATGGACGAGATCCCACTGGACCACAACGACCACAACGGCGAGGAACACGCGCTGCTCGCCGAGCACATCGTCGCCTACCGCCTCGACGGCCCGCTGTTCTTCGCCGCGGCCCACCGCTTCCTGCTGGAGCTCTCCGAGGTCGCCGACGTCCGCGTCGTCATCCTGCGCATGTCGCGGGTATCGACCATCGACGCCACCGGCGCCCTCGTCCTCAAGGACGCCGTCCAGAAACTGGACCGGCGCGGCATCACCGTACTGGCCTCCGGGATACGGCCCGAGCACCGGCAGGTCCTCGACTCGACCGGCACTCTCGCGCTGCTGTGTCCGGAGGGCCGTGAGTACGCCACCACGCCGGAAGCGATCGCCGGGGCCCGCGCCCGCCTGGAGGGCGCCGGGCTCCTGCCGTCCCTTCCTTCCCCGCATTCGTGTACCACCGTTCAGGAGCCCACCTGATGACCAGTCCCGTTCCCCGCCACCTGAGGGAGATCTCCGGCGCCGAGGCCCTGTGGCTGCTCGAAGGCGCCGACCAGGGACGCCTGGTGTACGTCCGGCGGGAGATCCCGGTCGTCCGTCCGGCGGTGCACCGCCTCGACCACGGCCGTCTGATCGTCCGGGCACCGGTCCAGGCCGCCGCCCTGTCCGGACGCACCGTCCTCACCTACCAGGCCGACCGGATCAAGGAGGACGGCGGCACCGGCTGGATGGTCACCGTCACCGGTCCCGCCGACGTCGTCACCGACCCGGACGAGGCCGCCCACTACCGCAGGACGCTCCTCGGCTGGACCCACGGCCCGCACGACACGCTCCTGCGCATCCAGCCGCAGACGGTCGCCGGGTTCCGCCTCGCCCACCAGGGGACGTGATGGTTCCTCGGATCGAGAAACTCCCCTGGCGGCATGTGCTGACGGTGCCCGCCATGGGCCCGGCCGTCCGCGTGGCCCGCGAGACCGCCGAGCTCGCCCTCACCGAGTGGGGGGTGAGCCTGCGCCACCCCACCGTCGGCCCGGCGCTCCTGATCCTGAGCGAACTCGTCACCAACAGCGTCCGGCACGCCGCCGACCGCTCACCGAACATCACGGTGGTCTACGCGGGAAGCAAGGACACGCTCGCCTTCGCCGTCCACGACCACCACCCCTACCGGCCCCCGTTGCACGACCCGGGCACGGGCGGGCTGGGCACCGTCATGGAACTCACCCTGGGACTCGGCGGCACCGCGGTCACCCGGCCCGACACCGACGGCACGGGAAAGAGCATCTGGATCACCCTCCCCCTCTGAAACCGCCGAACCGGGGGAACCCGACCGCGACCACGACCGGATACCCGGACGGCGGCGCGGCGTACCGCTTCACCGGAGCCGTCGGCGGACACCGGCCGGGACGTCATGGGGTGCGCTGCCCGGGACGGCCGGTGGGTCGGTCGACATCGTCCTGGACACCGGCGGCGGCTCCCGTGCCCGACCGCCTCGGACGTCCTCGCACGCTGTGAACTTCCCGGCGAGCACCTGCCGCGCGCGTCCGGCCCGGGGAAGGGCGACTACCTCGGAGGTAATGGCCCGCCACCACCCCCGCCCCGCATCCTGATGAGGCGACCCACCCCGCCTCGTCGCGAAGGAGCCCGCCCATGACCGCCTACGGTTTCGCCCACCTCCACAGCACCAGCACCCACCCCGACATCCGTACTTACCTGGAGCGCATCCAGGCCACCCTCGACCCGTTCGCGGGTCGCTTCGTGATCCACGGCCTTCCCGCGGAGGTGCTGGAGGGCGCCTGGCCGGGCGCGATGGTGCTCATCGAGTTCCCCAACCTGGCCGAGGCCCGCGCCTGGTACGACTCTCCCGCCTACCAGGACATCCTCCGGCTGCGCACCGACCACGTCACCGGTGACGTGGTTCTGGTCGAGGGCGTCGGCCCCGACTACGACCCGACCGCCCGCGCCGCCAGGAGGTGACCAGCTGTCCCCGGCCCGGGAACGCCGAGGCTAGATTCTTCGCATGTCTTCGCATCTCAGTCATGGCGCGTCGGGAGCCCTGCGACGCTTCGCCGGATGGCTCGCACAAGGATCGCTGGGCCATCCGATGCTGAAAGGGATCGATTACTGGGAGGAGCTGCGCGAGTCGCCCTCTCAGATGGAGATCTGCGTCGCGATCTTCGCCAACGTCCTCGAACTGGACGAGCAGGGCGAACCGCTCAATGAGAAGTACGCGGAGCGCCGGGCCGCGGCCTGGCTCTACCGATACTGCACCGGTGAACTGCCCCCGGGGGAGCCGGACATCGAGCCCTGGGAGTGCCAACTCCATTGACCACTACCGTGCGACGCCGTTCGAGCTCCGGGTCCGTACGCCCCCGGCCCCACGGAGAGCCAGCGTTCTGCCTACGCGACGACGGTGAGCCGGTGTGCGAGGTCGAGCAGGTCTGCCGGGCGTAGCACCCGTCCGTCGAATCCGGGGAGGGGGACGTGGAGGGGCTCGGTCCAGCGGGCGGGGATTGCGTCCAGGCCGTAGTACGCCCCCGCGAGACCTCCGGTCACCGCGGCGACGGTGTCCGTGTCACCGCCGAGGTCGATCGCCGCGCGTATCGCGTCCTCGAAGTCGGCGGTGGTCCGTAGCGCCCAGACGGCGGAGCCCAGGCAGGGCCAGACGGCACCGTTGAACTCGGTCGCCCGATCGGGATGCCAGTCGGGCGCGAGGACGGTGGCGTAGCGGCCGCGGTGGTCGGGGTGGACCTGAGCCAGGACGTCCGGGAGTGCGTCGAGGGGGTCGGCGCCTTCCCATATGACGCGGATGAGTTCATGGAAGATCGCGGTGCCTTCCCAGGCCGCGCGGTCGCCGTGGGTGAGGGCGGCGATGCGCCGGGCCGCGTCCATGGTGGCTTCCCGGCCGGCGGGCGCGAAGTGGATCGCGGCGGTCGATGCTCGCATCAGGGAACCGTTCCCGGCCGCTCGTCGGTTGACCTGGAAATGGATCCCTGCGGCGAGATCCCAGGGCATACCGCTGGTCAGGACGTCTTCGGTCTGCAGGCCGATGTCCTTGGGGCCCGAAGCCGCCCACCGCCGGAAGCGGGCGAAGACGTCCGGCAGATCCAGCCCGCCGCGTTCGAGCAGGGACTCCGCGACCAGGATGGCCATCTGCGTGTCGTCGGTCGCCTCGCCGGGGTCCCAGCCGCCGCCTCCGCACATCTCGCCACCCGAGCCGGGGGCGGGGAACCGCGTGGAGAAGGCACCCTGGGGCCCGAACTCGAAGGGACCGCCCAGCGCGTCACCCACCGCCGAGCCGACGATGACGCCGGCGGCCCACTGCATCCGATTCATCCGCGCAGGCTATCCCCGCCACGCGGCCCACCGCGGCCTTCCTGCTCGGCTGTTGGTCTGCCGTCATCTCCGGCTCGGGGGAGGGGATCCGCAACGACGAGGGGCGGGGCTGTCGGAAGTGGGCACTACCGTGTACGGCCATGGCTGACATCTTTGAACTCATGCTCACGCTGGATCTGCGCGACGAGTTGTCCGAGGACGAGCTCGTCGAGCTCCGATGGCACCTCGGGCTCGGCCCCGAACCGGAGACCCTTCACATCGTGACCGATTTTCCTTCTTGGGACGAGGACGATGACGGCGTACTCGTCGTCCAGGACCATCCCCAGCCTCTTCTGGCGTGCCACGGCGAGGCGTTCAAGGTGGATGGCGCACTCGTCTCCGTCCTTCTGCGCAGAAAAGACACCCGGTGCGGTGCATGGGCTCTGACCAGTCGGCAGGAGATCCACCCCGACCAGTTCGATCTCACAGGTGAGCTGCTCGGTTGGCTTGCGACCAAGGCCGGCGACTGTCGTCGACGCTTCGACGGCAGTGTGGATCTGGGGTGGACCCGGTTTCACGAGTCGCGCCGGACAGAGCCGCTGGTCGTGCGTGACGGCGTCGTCAACTGGCCGTCGTAGCACTGATGGGCGGCACGGCAGGCGCGAACCGTTCGGGCTCGACGCGGCAATCAACGTGATGACGGCCGCGCCGGGCCGGACGTCGTCGTTGGACGATTGCGAGCCGGTTCAGCCCTTGGCGGACTTGGCCAGCGACGCCACGACCGTGCCGTCGGCATCCTGGACGGAATCGCGCAGCTGGGCGATCGGGACCCGCTGTCCATCGACCGTGGCCTCGGGCTCGGGGGAGCGGGTCCGTGCGGGAGGGCAATCCGCACGGACCCGGGAGCCGCCGTTCGCGGTGGATCCGTTGATCTCAGTCCTGCTGGTCCAACTTGTCCGCGAAGGCCCGGAGGGCATCGGCCAGTTCCTTCTTGGTGGGCAACTCGTCCACCTTCTTCTCCAGGCCGTCGATGCGTTCCGCCAGGTCGTCCAGGCTTGCCGGATCCGTGGGGTGGGATGTGGGCCCGGCCGTAGGAGAAGGGGACTCGGTACCACCCGAGCCTCCCGTAGCCGTACCACTGGAGCTGCCGCCGTCGGTGCCGCCCGAACCGCTGACGGATCCGCTGTCTCCGCCACCGGTGTCCACACCGCCGTTGTCCACACCGCCGTTGTCCACGCCGCTTCCCGTGTCGGACGTCCCTGCGGGCACCGGAGTCGGGCCGGACGACTTGCCGTCCTGGCCGACCGCCGCAATCGCCCCGCCCACGCCCAGTACCACCGCGGCTGCCACAGCGGCCAGTGTTACTGCCATACGTCGCGTCTGGATCTTCCTTATATGCGTCATATGGCTGACGGTAGCCACTGATTGCGACGGAGGGTTTCCTTCCGCTGATTCGGAACCACATGGGCTCCCGCACGGGGGCTTCTTCGGCAACCGAGGAAAACCCGTTCCCGACCAGCCCGACCGGAGTTTGATCGCTGACACGTTGAGGGCTGCCTGCTTCTACGAGTGAGCCATCGCGGTCGGAGTGTCCGGGGTGCGCCGGCTGGTCCTGAGCCGTACGCCGCACATGAAGGAACGGCCCCTCCCGTGCCCCGTCCGAGGACGGGGAGCACGAGAGGGGCCGGACCCGGTTCCGCTACGCGATCCGAGGAGACCCGCGGCGGCGCAGCAGCCGGCGGGCGGGCAGCATGACGGCCGCCGTGCCCGACAGGAACACCGTGCCGAGTACGGCCGCGCAGACCGAGGGTGACACCGACAGCGCGGACAGACCGGTCACCGCGCCGCCGAACGTCAGCAGCGTCACCGCCGCGACCAGGGAGCCGACGGCGGTCCCCGTGCCGAGTACGAGGCAGGTCTCCAGCCGCAGCATCGCCAGAACCTGGCCGCGGGTCGCGCCGATGAGCCGGAGCAGAGCCAGTTCACGACGGCGGGACGCGGTGGCGACGGCCAGGGTGGTCACCACACCGATCAGGGTGAACAGGGAGATCGCCGCGACGGCGAACAGCCCGGGCAGGGCCTCCTGGCGGGCCTTCTCGGTGAGGGCCGCACTGTACTGTCCGGCGGACGCGGCGCGGGTCCCGGGGAAGCGGTCGAGCACCGGTCGCAGGTCGGCCTCTCCCTTCACCAGGAGGTAGTCGTCGTGGCCCGCGTCGGTGACATGGGCGGTGACCACCTCGTGAGGCAGCAGGACGTCCCCGAAGCCCTGGCCCCGGTCGTAGACGGCCACCACCTCGGGGCGGATCACGGTGCCGTCGCCGAGCCAGAGGGACACGGTCGAACCGACGTCGGCCTTGCTGCCGACGTTCGAACTGAGCGCGACCGTGTTCTTGCCGCGCAGGCCCTTCAGCGCGCCCGCCTCCACCCCCGGGTCCAGGTTCGACAGCGCGCCCGTCACCCCTTGGGCGGGCAGGGACTGGAGCTGGTCCGCCACCTGCATCACCACGGTGGTGCGTTTCACCGCGGTCACGGCCCCGGGCCCGGCCGTCTTCTCCACCGCCCGGTGCATGGCCCGGGGCACGCCCGGCCCGTCCGAGACGAGGACGTGGTCCGCGCGCAGCCCGGCAGCCGCCTGGGTCCGGGTGGCGTTGACCGCGGTGGTCTGCACGAACAGCTGGCTGGCGCCGAAGGAGAGCGCGAGTGCGATCGGTGTGATCACCGATGCGAGTCGCACGGCCGCGGCGGTGGCCGTGTCGGTGGCGAGCCGCCCCGGGACCGGGAACAGCAGACGCGCGACCGGACTGAGGACAGTGATTCCCCCTCGGGCGATCGACGGACCCAGCAGCGCCGCGGCCCAGATGAGGGAGAGGACGAGTCCGCCCATGGCCGCGCTCGCCACCTGCCCGCCGAACGCGAACGCGGTGGTGGCCGAACCGAGGCCGACGAACAGGAACACCAGTCCGGTGACCATGCGCCAGCGCGGTAGCCGGGTCGGTTCGGCGGAGGTCTCGCTCACGGCCTTGGCCGGCTGGATCAGGGAGACGCGCCGTGCCGCGAGCCAGGCGGAACCGACCGCGATGAGGACCGTGAGCGCCAGGGCACCGGCGACGGGCAACGGCCCCAGTACGAGCCCCAGCCCCTGCGGCAGGACACCCCGCTCGGCCATGAAGCGGTGCAGCAGAGCGCCGAGCCCCAGGGACAGCAGACCGCCCAGGAGCGACGCCGGCACCGCGACCTTGAGCGTCTCGCGGACGATCACCCGGCGGACCTGCCGGGGGGTGGCGCCGATGGCGCGCAGGACGGCGAGCTCGCGGGCCCGGTCCCGTACGGACACGTCCAGCAGACCGGTCACGATCAGCAGCACGACGAGGAGGGCGACACCGCCGATCGACGCGCACACGCCGATCAGGTCGAGTCGTGCCGCGGCCACCTCCGGGTTCTCGACATCGCCGCGGTCCGCGCCGGTCGCGACGACGAGACCGGGGGCGGCTGCCCGCAGCGACGGGGCGGACGTCTCCTTCGTGCCGAGCACGACCAGCGCGTCCGCGTGCCCGGGGCGGCCGCTGAGGGCCTGTGCCGTGCGCTGGGCGAACCAGACGTCGTCGCCCGCGGCGGACCGGCCGGCCACCAGGCCGCTGACCCGGTAGGGCTCCGGCGCCCCGCCGCCGGCCTGGAGGCGGACGGTGTCCCCGACGGCCCGGCCGCCGCGGGAGTCCACCGCGACCTCGTGGTCCGCCCGCGGAGCCCGGCCGGCGCGCAGTTCGACGGCGGTGAGCGCGGTCGCGTCCCAGCCGCGGCCGGTCCGCACGGTCCCGTCGGCGCTGACCACCGGCAGGGAGACGTCCGCGACCACCTCCGTGACCCCCGGTACCGTGCGGACCCGGTCCGCCACCGATACCGGTACCCGGGCCCGTTCCACCAGCGGCCTGACATCGGTCTGGTCGTCCCGGACGGTCTCCACGCGCTGGCTCGCGGCGACGACGGCCACGGCGTTCCCATAGCGGTCGGCCGATCCGTGCGCCCGCAGCGCGGACTCCAGCAGAACCCCGAACGCGCCCGTCAGCACCGCCGCGCACAGCAGTGCCGCCGCCACTCCGGCGGCGATCCCGCGCCTCACAGCGTCCCCCAGTGGGCCAGGACGGTCGCGGCGGACGGAGCCGTGAGCTCGTCGACGATCCTGCCCTCGCTCAGGAAGACGACGCTGTCGGCCCAGGCCGCCGCCACCGGGTCGTGGGTGACCAGCACGACCGTCTGCTCCATCTCGTCGACCGCGTCGCGCAGCAGTTTCAGGACGTGCTCGGCCGACCTCGGATCGAGCGCGGCCGTCGGTTCGTCGGCGAAGACGATCTCCGGGCGGGTGACGAGCGCCCGGGCGACCGCCACCCGCTGCTGCTGGCCGCCGGACAGGCGCGCCGGAAGCCGGTCCAGGTGGCCGGCCATCCCCACGCGGTGGACCACTTCGTCCAGCCAGTGCCTGTCCGCCCGGCGGCCGCCCAGGGACAGCGGGAGGGTGATGTTGCGCTCGACGTCCATCGAGGGCATGAGGTTGTAGCCCTGGAAGACGAACCCGATCCGTTCACGGCGCAGCCGGGTCAACTCCGTCTCGCGGAGCCCTCCCATGTCCAGATCACCGAGCCGTACCGTTCCGCTGCTGGGCCGGTCGAGTCCCGAGGCACAGTGCAGGAAGGTGCTCTTGCCCGATCCGGACGGGCCCATGATCGCGGTGAGACTGCCCTTGCGGAACCCCCAGTTGACCCGGTCCAGCGCGGTCACCTCGCCGTAGGACTGGGAGACCTCCTCCAGGGACACGGCGAACGGTGTGGCCCGGGTCGTCGTCATCGGTTGCATGGTGGGTCCTTCGGTTCCTCGATCGGTCAGAACGAGTACCGAAAGTAATCGCGCACGCCGGGCGGACGGCAGCGGTCCCGCACCCGAACCGGGGGTGTAGCGCGCTCCACCTGCCAGGTGGAGCGCGCACTTATGACAAGGGAACGCCCGTGAAGTACGGTCTTGCTCCATGGACCTGAAGGCAAGAGCACTCCACAGCCTACGATCCACGAGGTATCTCCTGGGTGGGCTCGCTACCGCTCTGCTTTCGCTCGTCGGTTACGTTCTGTTGCCACTCGTCTGCTTCTCACTGCTCTTCGCACCGGTCCTGCCCTGGGCGGTGCGGCCGTTGCGCGCCTTGGCCGACGCCGAACGCCGACGCGCCGAACGTGTTCTCGGCCGCCCCGTGCGCCGGCCCTACCCGACACCCGAGGGCAACGCCTACCAGCGGACGCGCCAACTCCTGCGGTCCCCGGGGACCCGCAAGGACGTGGCGTGGATGCTGGTGCACGGCATCGTGGGGCTGGTCCTTCCCGTCCTCGTCCTGGGCGTGCTGCTCAGTCTGCTGCTGACCATCTCCATCCCGCTGTGGTGGTGGACCCTCCCCGGCGGAACCCTCACCCTCCTCGCGGCCCCCCTCACCACCTGGATGCAGGCGATCGTCCTGTCCGCCGTGTGCGTCTGGCTCTTCGCCGCCCTCTTCTTCTGGCTTGCCCCCGCCACGATGAGGCTGGAGACCTGGATCGCGGAGGTCATGCTCGGTACGTGGACCGGCGCCGGCCGGCGGATCGAGGAACTGACCACCTCGCGCGCCGGAGCCCTCCAGGCCCACGAGGCGGAACTCCGACGGATCGAACGCGACCTCCACGACGGCACCCAGGCCCAACTCGTGGCGGTGGCCATGCGCCTGGCCCTGGCCGACCGCCGGTTCGACAAGGACCCCCGGAGTTCCCGGAGAATGGTGCTCGAAGCCAGGGACACGGTGGACGAGGCACTCGTCCAACTGCGCACCGTCATCCGCGGCATCCACCCGCCGATCCTCTCCGACCGGGGACTGAACGGGGCGATCCGCTCCCTGGCCGCGGGCCGGCCGATCCCCACCACCCTGGATCTGCCCGAGACCGACCGCCGCCCCCCGGCCGCCGTCGAGGCGGCCGCCTACTTCGTCGTCGCCGAGGCGCTGACCAACATCGCCCGGCACAGTCACGCGGACCGTGCGCAGGTGTCGCTCCGGTACGACGGCCCCACGCTGCGCATCCTGGTACAGGACGACGGGCGCGGAGGGGCCGAGCCCGGCTCCGCCTCGGGCAGCGGACTCGCCGGGGTACGGCGACGGGTCGCCGCTCTGGACGGTACGACGAGGATCGACAGCCCTGTCGGTTCCGGAACGACGATTGAGGTGGTGCTGCCGTGCGGATTGTGATCGCGGAGGACAACGTCCTTCTCCGCGAGGGTCTGATTCTGCTCCTGGAGGATGTCGGGCACGAGATCGTGGCCGTCGTGGGGAGCGGGCCCGAGATCGTCCCCACCCTGCTCGAACACCGGCCGGACGTCGCCGTCCTGGACGTCCGGCTGCCGCCCGGATTCCGCGACGAGGGGCTGCGTGCCGCCATAGAGGCCCGGAAGCTCATCCCCGGCCTGCCGCTCCTGGTGCTCTCCCAGTACGTCGAGGAGAGCTACGCCGCCGAACTGCTCGGACAGGGCGCCTCGGGGATCGGCTACCTGCTCAAGGACCGGGTGGGACACATCGAGGAGTTCCAGGACGCGCTGGAGCGGGTCGCCGCGGGCGGAACGGCGCTGGACCCCGAGGTCGTCTCCCAGTTGATGAGCCGCCGGGACCCGCTGGACGCGCTGTCCCCCCGGGAGCGGGAGGTCCTCGGGCTGATGGCGCAGGGCCTGGACAATCCCACGATCGCCACGACCCTGTTCATCACCGAACGCTCGGTCAGCAAGCACATCGGCAGCATCCTCGCCAAGCTGAACCTGCCGCCGAGCGACAGCGGTCACCGCCGGGTCCTCGCGGTGCTCGCCTACCTGAACGCCTGACCCGCGTCCCGGAGGTGTAGCGGGCTACACCTCCGGTTCGGGGGAACGGTCCGATGTGCCGACCGGGGGCGGAGGAAGAAGGTGGATGACGTAAGAGATCCCACCTCCCGGCCGCCCATCGGACCGCCGGGGGAGCACAACAGGAGGAACCCCTGATGAAGCCCGTGCTCTGGCTGCTGCTCATCGTCTCCACGGCGGCGGCGGTCTACGTCAGCACCTTCGCCCACTACACCGGCACCACGAGGGTCCTGGCCGGAGTCGGTACCGGCGTCGTCTGGGTCGGATCGGCGCTGGGAGTGTGGCTGACCAGCGGCAAGAAGTGACCCGTAGCGGCGAGAGCACCTGAGGAGGGGGCGTCCGGCAGTGAGCCGGGCGCCCCCTCCTCGTGCGTGACGCGGAGAACGGATCACGCGTGTTGCGGAGAACGGATCAATGCGTGACGCGGAAACGGACCCCTCACGCCTGCGGCTCGTGCGCCGCGGCCAGCTCGGCGTTGAGCGCCCGGAGGAAGTCCGCGATCGTGGTCAGCTGTTCCGGGGTGAACCGGCTGCGCGCGGTCTCGGTGGCCCGCGCGAGAGGGCTGAAGTACTCGCGCGCGAGCGCACGGGCGTCAGGGTTGTAGACGAGGTGGACGACCCTGCGGTCCGCGGTGTCGCGGACGCGGCTGACGTGCCCCGAACGCTCCAGCCGGTCGAGGCAGGCGGTGATCGCTCCGGAGGTCAGACCCAGCTCCTCCCGGAGGCGTGAGGGGGTCACCGGGCCGCCGGAGGACGCCGAGGAATCCATGATCACGGCGAGGGCGTGGATGTCCGTCGTGTGCAGGCCGTGCTGATGGGCGAAGTCCAGGGTGGTCCGGTTCAGCTCGCGGTTCAGCGTTCGCAGCAGGGTGGCGTAGGCGAACAGGTCGCTGGCCTGGTCGGTCGTGTCCGGTGAGCGTGACGGCATGCGTCAATCCTAGTATCACTCAATCATTGAGATAGTTTATTGTTGAGTTACCTTTACTCGCTCGTCCCCTGGGGAATCGATGAACCGCGTGCGCCGACCAGTCCGCTGGCTGGTCCCCCTCGTCCTCGTCGTGGTCTGGATCGGCCTGGGGGGAGCCTTCGGCTCCTACGCGGGCAAGCTCGGTGAGGTGTCCACCAACGACCAGGCCGCCTTCCTGCCCCAGAACGCCGAGTCCACGAAGGTGATCGAGCGGCTGAAGACCTTCGACCAGCGGGAGGCCCTGCCCGCGATCCTCGTCTGGACATCCGCCCAGGGCGGCGACATGTCGCAGTCCCAGCAGGAGGCGGCGACCGACGCGCTGCAATCGCTGAAGGGCGCCCGGGGAGTGGAGGGCACTCCCTCCCCGGCCTTCCCCTCGGAGGACGGCGAGGCACTCCAGGGGGTCGTGCCACTGTCTCCGGACCTCGGGGACGGGCTCGGCGAGACGCTGGACATGATCCGGGCCGCGGCGGACGCCGTACCGGACAGCCGGGCCCAACTCGCCGGGCCCGCGGCCAACCAGGGGGATCTGAAGGAGGCGTTCGCCGGGATCGACGGGGTGCTGCTCGGCGTGGCCCTCGCCGCGGTCCTGCTCATCCTCCTGTTCGTCTACCGCAGCGTCCTCCTCCCGTTCCTCATCATCATCAGCTCGGTCTTCGCCCTCGGGGTCGCCTGCGCGATCGTCTACGTGCTCGCCGACAACGACATCGTCCGCGTCGACGGCCAGGTGCAGGGCATCCTCTCCATCCTCGTGATCGGCGCGGCCACCGACTACGCCCTCCTGCTCACGGCCCGCTTCCGTGAGGAACTGGCCGCCACCGGCGACCGCGCCGCAGCCGCCCTGGCCGCCACCCGTGGCTCGTTCGGAGCCATCACGGCCAGCGCCGCCACCGTCGCACTCGGCCTGCTCGCCCTTCTCCTGAGCGACCTGACCAACAACAGGGCGCTCGGGCCGGTCGGGGCGATCGGGGTGGTCTGCGCCGTGCTCACGACCCTCACCTTCCTGCCCGCGGTCCTGGCCCTGATGGGCAGGGCCGCCTTCTGGCCCGCCAGGCCGAAGCCGGCCGACGCCGGGACCGGGGGCCACGGGATCTGGCGCCATGTCGCCCGCCGGGTGGACCGCCGTCCCCGGCAGCTGTGGATCATCACCACCGGCCTGCTGCTGGCCGGCGCCGCGTTCTTCCCCGCGCTCCAGTCGAAGGGGGTCCCGTTCGACGAGCTCTTCGTCAACGACGCGCCGTCCGTCGCGGCGCAGCGGACCCTGGGCAAGCACTTCCCCGGCGGCTCCGGTCAGCCGGCGGTCATCGTCGCCGACGCGGACGGCCGGGCCGCAGTACGGGAAGCCGCCCGCCGGACACCGGGAGTGGCCGACGCGCAGGTGGTCACCGACGCACCCGGCGGGAATCCTCTGGTCGTCGACGGCCTGGTCCGCATCAACGCGACGCTGACCGACGCCCCGGACAGCGACGCCGCCAAGGAGACGGTCCGAGATCTCCGCGACCGGGTCCACGCCGTGGACGCGCACGCTCTCGTGGGCGGCTACACGGCCCAGCAGTACGACACGCAGCGCACCGCCGAGCACGACAAGAACCTCATCATCCCCGTCGTCCTCGCGATCATTCTCGCCATCCTCGTCGTTCTGCTCCGCTCGTTGCTCCTGCCCGTCCTGCTGGTCGCCACCGTGGGCCTGAACTACCTGGCGACGCTGGGGGTAGCCGGACTGGTCTTCGAGCACGGATTCGGGTTCTCGGGCACGGACGCCTCCGTGCCCCTGTACGGATTCGTCTTCCTCGTCGCCCTGGGCGTCGACTACAACATCTTCCTCATGTCCCGCGTCCGCGAGGAAACGCTGCGGCTCGGAACCAGGCAGGGAATGCTCCGCGGGCTCGTCGCCACCGGCGGCGTGATCACATCCGCGGGAGTGGTCCTGGCCGCCACCTTCGCGGCCCTCGTCGTCATCCCCCTCGCCTTTCTGGCGCAGATCGCCTTCATCGTCGCCTTCGGCGTGCTGCTGGACACCATCGTGGTGCGCTCGCTCCTGGTGCCCGCGCTCGTGAGGGACATCGGTCCCGCGGTGTGGTGGCCCGGCCGACTGGCGCGGCAGACGGATGCCGGGGGCCCGATTCTGCCCGCGGCCGACGCGAAAGCAACGGAAACCGCCAGCAGTTGAGGTGTACCCGGGGAGCGGCTCCGTGGTCGTCGAGGACGGCGGCCACGGCAGTTCCCCGATGAAGGCCGGCGCCTGCGTACCCGGGCGCGGCAGGCCCGGCCGTCCTCACGGCCACGCCGACCGTCCCGGTCCGTCGCCCCGTCGCCCCACCGCCCCGGCGGTGCTCCGGCGTCGGGGCGACTCGCGGTGACGGCCGGTCAGTCCTCGATCGGCTCGGCCTCGCTCAGGTCCTCCAGCCGCACCGGCCGCAGCCCCTCGAACACCACCCCGACCCCGTACGGCTCGCAGATCGGCAGGTCTCCCTCCGCGAACCGCAGCATCCACCCGTCGGTGTAGACGTTCACCTCCGGAGTGTCCAACGCCGCCCGCTCCTCCGGCACGTCCAGCCGCGCGCAGACGAACCGCCGGGCCTCCGCCACCACGTCGTCCAAGTGCTCCAGCACCTCCCCGAGCAGCCGCAGATCCACCGCCCCGACGTCCTCGCCCGCCTCCACCATCACGTTCACATTCACCCCTGCCCACCGCTCGGGCTCCGCCACCCCCCACACCGCGAGCCCACCCGGCCCGTCGGACACCTGCACCAGCGGCCCCACACCACGCACCGTTCCGCCCCCTTCCTTCTGTTCCGCCACCCTACGGCCGCCGGACTCCCGAGCATCCGGGGAGAGCAGCGCCGGAGCCGTCAGCCGCCGGAGTGCGGTGCCGACGGCAGGGTGGTGGAAGCGCTTGCTGCCGGGCCATGGCGGCGGACTGGCGTGGGTCGAGGACCTGGAAACGGGACGGGGGAAGCGGCGTCCGTTCGATATTCGAATGAGTGTGCGAATATTGGGTTAGGGTGCTTGGACGGTCGAGACGGTACGGACGACACAAAGGGGGCTATCGGGAACCAGGAGGTGTGTATGTCTTTCACGCATCTCCATGTGGCGAGCGGTTACTCGCTGCGGTACGGGGCCAGCCACCCGCAGGACCTGGCGGAGCGGGCCGCCGAGCGGGGCCTGGATGCCCTGGCGCTGACCGACCGGGACTCGCTCGCGGGCTCGGTGCGCTTCGCCAAGGCGTGTGCCCGGTTCGGGGTCAGGCCGCTGTTCGGGGTGGATCTGGCGGTACCCGGCGGCCCCGGGGCGTCGGGGGAGGCGCCGGTCAAGCGGCGGACCCCGGCCCGGGGCGGCGCGTTCGTGGCGGAGGCTCCGCTGCGCGCGGTGTTCCTCGCCCGGAACCCGCGCGGCTGGGCCGAGCTGTGCCGGCTCGTGTCGGCGGCGTCGGACCAGGGCATCGGCTGGGAGGACCTGGCCTGCCCGGAGGACGACGTGTTCGTGCTGCTCGGGGCGGACTCCGAGGTCGGACGGGCACTGGCGGCGGGACGGCCGGACCGGGCCGCGGTGCTGGTCGGCCCGTGGCGCGAGCGGTTCGGCCGGTCGTTGCGCATGGAGGTGTCGTGGCACGGGCGGTCCGGCACCGGGCCCGGTTCGCTGCGGCTCGCCGCGCGGATGGCGGGCTTCGCCGCCGAACAGCGGGTGGAAGCCGTGGTGAGCAACGCCGTACGCTACGCCGATCCGCATCAGGGCGAGGTCGCCGACATCCTGGACTCCGCGAGGCTCCTGGTGCCCGTCGACACCCGGGACGCGTCCCGGCTCGACGGCGGGCAGCGGTGGCTGAAGGACGCGGGCGGGATGGAGCGGATCGCCGGGCGGATCGCCGAGTCGGCGGGCGGCCGGGAAACGGACGCGCGGCGGCTGTTCGCGGCGACCGAGGAGACGGCGGCGGCCTGCGTGGTCGATCCGGGCGAGGCGTTCGGGCTGGGACGGCTGAACCTTCCGGAACCCGGGCTGGTGGGCGCGTCGGCCGAGTCCGCGGACAAGGTGCTGGCCGACCGGTGCGCGGCGGGCATGATGAACCGCGGCTACCACCGTGAGGCGGCGCGGTGGGACCGGGTCGAGGACGAGCTGCGGATCATCGCCGGGCACGGTTTCGCGGGGTACTTCCTGACCGTCGCCGAGGTGGCGGAGCAGGCCCGGCGGCTCGGCATCCGGGTCGCGGCGCGCGGTTCGGGCGTGGGTTCGCTGGTCACGCACCTGCTGGGGATCAGCCCGGTCGACCCGGTGGCGCACGGCCTGCTGATGGAGCGGTTCCTCTCCCCGCGGCGCTCGGCGCTGCCCGACATCGACCTGGACGTGGAGTCGGCACGCCGCCTGGAGGTCTACCGGGCCGTACGGGAGCGGTTCGGGGCCGGCCGGGTGGCGACGCTCGCGGTGTACAAGACGTACCGCGCGCGCGGCGCGATCGAGGACGTGGCGCGGGCCCGGGGCATGGCCCCCGAGGACGCGGCGCGTCTCGCGAAGGAGTTCCCGCAGATCCGGGCGAAGGACGTCCGGGCGGCGCTCGCCGAACTGCCGGAGCTGCGCGGGGTCGCGGCCGAGGACCACGGCCGGCTGTGGGAGCTGGTGGAGTCCCTCGACGGGCTGCCGCACGAGGCGGCGATGCACCCCTGCGGCCTGCTCGTCTCCAACGCCGGACTGCTCGAACGCACCCCGGTGGCGCCGACCACCGTCGAGAACATCGCCATGTCCCAGTTCGACAAGGAGGACATCGAGGACACCGGGCACCCGAAGATCGACGTCATCGGGGTGCGCATGCTGTCCGCGATCTCCCACGCGGTCGCCGAGATCGAGCGGGCCACCGGCGAGCGCCTCGACCTGGACGACCCGGCGCAGGTGCCGCCGGACGACCCGGCCACGTACGACATGATCGTGTCCGGGGACACCCTGGGGACCTTCCAGCTGGAGAGCCCCGGCCAGCGCGAGCTCGTACGGAATCTGAGGCCCCGCTCCTTCGGCGATCTGGCCCTGGACATCAGCCTGTTCCGGCCCGGCCCGGTGGCCGCCGACATGGTGACACCGCTGATCGAATCCCGGGACGGCCGGAGGCGGACCCGCTGCCCGCACCCGGATCTGGAGCCGATCCTGCGGGAGACCGAGGGGCAGGTCGTCTTCCACGAGCAGGTCATCGCGATCGTGGCGACGATGACCGGCTGCGACCGGGGCATGGCCGACGAGGCGCGCCGCGCCCTGTCCGACTCCGGGCGGCGGGGCCGGGTCAGGGCCTGGTTCGCCGACCGGTCACGGGCCCGCGGCTATTCCGTCCGGGCCGTGCGGGACGTGTGGGACATCCTGGAGGGCTTCGGCAGCTTCGGATTCGCCAAGGCGCACGCCGCGGCCTTCGCGCTGCCCGCGTACCAGTCGAGCTGGCTGAAGGCGCACCGGATGGCCGCCCTGCTCGCCGGGCTGCTCACCCACGACCCCGGGATGTACCACAAGCGCGTCCTGGCCGCGGACGCCCGGCGCCACGGGGTGCCGCTGCTGCTGCCGGACGTCAACCGCTCCCATGTCGCACACACAATCGAACTGGTGTCCGGTAAATGGGGGGTGCGCATCGGGTTGTCGCAGGTCCGCGGTGCCACCGAGGCGGAGAACGCGCGCATCGAGGGCGGGCAGCCGTACACCTCGCTGGAGGACTTCTGGCAGCGCGCCCGCCCCAGCCGCCCCCTGGCCGAGCGCCTGGCCCGGGTCGGCGCGCTGGACACCTTCGGCGTCCGACGCGAACTCCTGCTGAAAATATCCGAGTTGCACCGGACCGGGCGCGGCCACGACGCCTCCGCGGGGCAACTCCCCATGGCGGAGGCCGACGCCGGGCCCGCACCGCACGACACCGTCCCGGCCACCGGGCTCCCCGCCATGAGCGGCTCCGAGCAGCTCGCCGCGGAACTGGACGTACTCGGCATGGACGTCTCACGCCATGTCCTGGAGGAGCACCGGTCCCTGCTCGCCGACATCGGGGCGACCCCCGCCGCCGCCCTGCCCGGACTGCGGCCCGGCACCACCGTGCTGGTCGCGGGCGTCAAGGTCGCCACCCAGACCCCGCCGATCCGGTCGGGCAGACGGGTCGTCTTCGCCACCCTCGACGACCCGACGGGCCTGTCCGACCTGGCGTTCTTCGAGGACAGCCACGCACGCTGCGCCCATACGGTCTTCCACAGCGGCCTGCTGCTCGTACGCGGGACGCTGGCGCGGAGGCCGCCGCGCGCCTTCAGCATCACCGGCACGGCCGCCTGGGATCTGGCCGAGCTGATCGAGCTGTACGCCGAGGGAGGCCCGGCCGCCGTCGCCGACCGGCTCGCCCGCCCCGCCGCCGACCGCCGGTCCGGAACGCGCCGCACCCTCGCCCAGCCGACCGGCTCCGCCCTGCACCCCTGGGCCGACCTCAGGCCGCCCGGCACCCCGGCCGCCCACACCGCCCTCGACGGAAGGGTCTTCCACCACGCGAGCACCGGAAGCGCGGGGTGAGCGGCGATGATCCTCTACCTCCACTTCGGGGACCCGCAACCCGAGCCGACGTACCGTCAACTGCTCGACGTAGTGGGGGAGTTCACGCCAATGGGGCAGGCCCTCCCGCCGGACGCGGCGCTCGCCGACGTGTCCGGGAGCGTGCGGTACTTCGACCGGGACGCCGCCGGGATCGCCGCACTGATCCGGATGCGGGTGGCCGCCCGGTTCGACCTCGACACGACGGTCGGCATCGGACCCAACCCCCTGCTCGCCCAACTGGCCGCCCATCGCGGGGCCGCCGGCGCGATCCGTACCGTCCCGGACGACCCCGGGGCCGTCGCCGCGTTCCTGACCGGCCTGCCCGCCGCCGCCCTGCCCGGGGTCGGCCCGGCGACGGCACGCACCCTGGCCTCCTACGGCCTGGTCACCGCCGACCGGATCGCCGCCACCCCGCTGCTCACGCTCCAGCGCATCCTGGGCACGGCGGCCGGGCGCCAGCTCCACCGGAGGGCGGCGGGCCTCGACCCCACCCGGGTCGTGCCGGGCTCCCCGCCCCCCACGTTCAGCGCCGAACACCGTTTCGTACGCGACGAACTCGACCCCGGCCGGCAGCGCGGCGCCCTGACCCACCTCGCCGAACGCCTCGGCTCCCGGCTCCGCGCCGAGCGGCGGGCCTGCCAGGCGCTGACCCTGACCGTCCAGTACGCCGACCGGTCCACGACCACCCGCAGCCGGACCCTGCCCGAGGCCACCGCCCACAGCCCCCGGCTGCGCGAGGCCGCCCACGCGCTGCACGGGACGCTCGGCCTCCAGCGGGCCCGGGTCCGCTGCCTCACCCTGCGGGCCGAGAAGCTGTGCGACGAGGGTGCGGTCTCCCGGCAGTTGTCCTTCGGGCCCGAGGACGACAGGGCGCACCGCATCGAGGCCGCGGCCGACCGGGCCCGTGCCCGCTTCGGACCGGACGCGGTGCGCCCCGCGAGCACGGCGGGACTGAGGTGAGACGAACGCCCGAACCCGGTGGCCGGTCGGCCAGGGAGTATGGCCGGTCGGCCGACGCGGTGTCGCGGCGGCCCTTCCTAGAGTCGAGCCCGAACGGACACCGGAACGAGGAGGGGACGTCCGATGGACCGACGGACCACGGAAGACCAGCGGGGTACGACCACCATGCACGAGGACGCCACGGCAGGGGCCGGTACGGGGGCCGAGTTCGAGACCGACGTCATGGCGCTGCTCGTCGCGGCGCTGCGCGGCGCGGTCAAGCTGGAGGCGACGACGGTGGGGACCGAGAACCTGCTGGCCGCGCTGGTGATGGGGGACAGCGACGCGGGCGCGGCGATCGCACCGGGCATGCGGAAGCCCGGCGCGATCGGCGGACTGGTGGCGGGGCGGGGCGGCCGCGGCTGGGCGAGTACCGACGACGCGGACACGACCGTGTCCCGCGCGGACGCGGCCGACGCCCACGAGGTCACCGCCGCCTGGCGCGAGGCGCACTGGCGGTTCGGGCTCGGAGCGCGCCGCCCGGCCGTCGAGGACGACCGGCCGCTGCCCGGCATGACGGGGGCTCTGCGCGGCTGCCTGCTGCTGGCGTTGGAGTCGGCCCGCGCCGAGGGGTCCGTCTCCGTGCGCTGCCGGCACGTGGCCCGCGCGCTGCTGGAACTGCCGGACAGCCGCGCCCGCGAGGCGCTGGTGGTGGAGCGGCTGGACCTGGCCGCCGCGACGAGGGCGCTCGACGTCCTGGACACCCGGGACGCGGGCGACCCGGACGCGTCCGGGAGGCCCGAGTCGCACGGTGTCCTGCTGCTCCGCCGGGCCGGCACGCTGGGCAGGAGCGGCAACCCCCTGACGCGTGCCCTGACGTCGTGGCTCTCCGGGTCCGGCCAGTACGGCTCCCCGATGCTGTTCGCGGTGCTGGTCGAGACGGACCGGCAGGCGGTACGCGGCGGGCACCGCGAGGTACGGCCCGTGGACCTCCTCCTGGGCATCCTCGCCCTGGACCGGGCCCTGGCCGTTGCCGGGAAGGCCCTGCCCGGTGAGTTGGCGGCCGCCAACTCCGCCGCCGCGCTGCTGCGCCGGCACGGCGTACGACCGGACCGGCTGGGCCGGGCGGCGAGCACCGCGGGGGAGGCCGCCGCCGGGGGGAAGGTGCGGCGCGCCGCCGCCGAGCGGGCCACGGCGGTCGCCCAGCTCAAGGCCGCCGAGCACGGGTCGGCCACGGTCGGAACGGTCCATCTGCTGGCCGCCCTCCTCGACGAGTCCGCGGCCGACGCCCCGGCCCCGGACACCACGGTCGCCGGACTCCTGGCCGCCCAGGGCGTGGACGTCGCCGCGCTCCGGGCCGACCTGCCGCTCGGGCCGGGCGCGTGAGAGCGGGGGCCGCCGGGACACGGCGTCCCCGTCCGGCGCTACCGTCCACCCCGGCGCGTTCCTCGCGCCGGAAGGGGGGACGACCATGAGTGAGGTACCCGAGGACGCGGGCCGGGCCCGCCCGCCCGCGTGGCGCCGGCCGGGCGACGTGGTCCGGTGGGCGCGCGCCGAGGTGGCCGCGAGCCCGGCGGCCGTACGGGAGGCGGCGGGGGGTGGTGTCACCGCCGATGCCGTGCTGGGTCTCCTCGCGCTGGCCCTCGGTCTGGTCCCACTCCTGGTGGTGCATCCGGAGCGGCCGGTACCGGCGGTGCTGGAGGCGGTGTGGGCGGCGCTGCTGGTGGTGGGGCGGCGCGGCCGGCCCGTGGCGGCGGTGGTGTGCGCCGCGCCGCTGCTGGTGGGCGCCAACGTGTGGACGCTGGCGGCGATTCCGCTGATCGTACTGTCCGCCACCCGCCGGATCGCGCCGCCCCGGCGGGCGTGGCGGGTGGTGGGGGCGGCCTGCGCGGTGGCCGGAGCGCTGACCGTGGTGCGCGCCCTGGCCGGCGGCGGGCCGCTGCTGACGGAGCTGGCCGGCAACGCGGTCTCCGCGGTGCTGCTGCTCGTCCTCCCGGCCCTGTCGGGGACCCTGCTCGGCACCCGGCGGCCCCTGGTCGACCTGCTCCGCGAACGCAACGCCTATCTGGAGCAGACCCGCACACTGACCGCCACGGCGGCCCGGATGGAGGAACGGACCCGGATAGCCGGTGAGATGCACGACCTCCTGGGCCACCGGCTGAGCCTGATCTCGGTCCACGCCGGGGCGCTGGAGCTGGCCGCCGGACGGCAGGCCCCCGCCCTCGCGGGACAGGTGGAGCTGCTGCGCACGACGGCCGGTACGGCGATGGAGGAGCTCCGCGAGATCCTCGGCGTGCTGCGCCACGCGGACCTCGCGGACGCGTACGAGGGCGCTGCCGAGGGGCCGGGCGCGGACACCGGTGCGCGGGGAACCTACGAGGACATCTCCGCCCTGGTCGCGCAGTCCCGGCAGACGGGCGACGGACCGGTCGAGCTGGAGTGGACGCTCCCCGCCACGGCCGAGGTCGACCCCCGTACCCGGCAGGCGGTCCACCGGGTGGTCCGGGAAGGCTTGACGAACGTGCTGAAGCACGCGTCCGGCGCGCCCGTGCGGGTGGAGGTCCGAGCCGTGGGCGCGGAGCTCCGGGTCGGCGTGGCGAACGGGGCCCCGCGTACGGGCGGCCGCTCGTACGGGGGCACGCACAGCGGCCTGGCCGGTCTGCACGAGCGGATCTCCATGCTGGGCGGAACCTTCGCGGCGGGGCCCCGGCCGGACGGGGGGTTCGCGCTGACGGCCCGTCTGCCCCTCGGTGACGTGAACGGCGCCCTCCCGTCCGCACGCGCCCAACTCCCCGACCGGACCCACGCGTACGGCTCCCCGGCGTCCGGTGCGCCGACGGGGGCACGGAGCCGGGGAGGGGCGCACGCCCCGCTGCGGGCCGAGGTGCTGACCTGGCCGAGGATCCTGGGGGCCGGCTGCGTGGCGGTGGCCGTCGTCCTGCCCACGGCGGGCTTCCTGGCCGTCCTGCTGGTGATGGCGGTGCTGCGAGGTGTCTGACACGGGCTCACGGACGGGGCCGCGCGGTCGCCCGCGCCCACCCGCCGGGCACCTCGTAGGATGACCGGGTGATCCGAGTTCTGGTCGCCGACGACGAGGCGCTGATGCGTACGGGCATCCGGCTGATCCTGGAGAACGCCGAGGACATCGATGTCGTGGCCGAGGCCGCCGACGGCGGGGAAGCGGCGGCGGCCTGCCGGTCCCAGGAGGTCGACGTCGCCCTCCTCGACCTCCGGATGCCGGTCAGGGACGGGATCGCGGCCGCACAGGACATCACCCGCCTCTCGCCGCGCACCTACGTGGTGATGCTGACGGCCTTCGGCGAGGAGGCGAGCGTCACGCGCGCCCTGCGCGCCGGGGCGAGCGGCTACCTCCTCAAGGACACCGGACCCAACGACCTGATCCACGCCGTGCGCCTCGCGGCGAAGGGCGAACCGGTCCTGGCCCCCCGCATCACCCGCCAACTCCTCGAACGCCACGTCCGGTCCGGCCGCGACACCGAGAACGCGCGGCGCCGGATCGAGGAACTCACCCCGGCCGAGAGCGATGTGCTGCGCCTGCTCGGCCAGGGGCTCTCCAACCCCGAGATCGCCGACGAGCTGTACATCAGCACGGGCACCGTCAAGGCGCACATCAGTCGCATCCTGACGCGCACGGGCAGCGCCAACCGCGTCCAGGCGGCGGTCCTGGCGCACGACGCCGGGCTCCTGGGCGGCCGTTGAGCCGCAGCGGTCGCCGCCCGCTGTCGGACCCCGCCCCCAAGCCGCCTACCACCCGCACTGCGGCTTCCAGGTGCACGCCCGTCCCCGGGGCTGGGCCATCCGCGTCGAGTCCCCCATCTCCCGGTGGACCTCCTGCACGCCGCCGAGCCCTTCTGAGGCGTCCGAACGGCCGGGGCGGGTATCTCCGTGCACGGCGACGGAATCCCGCCCCCCGGCCCCGACGAGCCTTTCCCCGAAGCCGTTGTCGCGGGTCCTTCACGGCTTTGTCATGTTTGCGTACCGCCGCGTGGCTGGCCGAAATGCACTGGTTAACGTGAGCGGGCCGGGACGCCCAAGGGGGCGTGCCGACTTTCACGTGGACAAGGAACGGGGATACGGACATGGGTGGACACGACGCACGGGTGCTCTCGCGGCGAGGGGCGCTCCGGCTGGCCGGTACCGGCCTGGGGCTGGCCCTGCTCGGGACGGGTGCCTGGGGGTGCTCGCCGGACGAGGAGCAGGGCGGCGCCGCCGCGACGCCGGGCGCCGGGGGAGACGGCGACTCCTTCACCACGCCCCCGCCCGGCAGGGCGCCGAAGCCGCTGTGGAAGGCCGCCACCGCCAACAACTCCCTGAGCAGCACGGGCGCTCTCGCGGTCAGCGGCGGCCTCGCCCTGGTGGCGGCCGATCCCCTCGTCGCGTACGACGTCGCCAGCGGGCGGGAGAAGTGGTCCCGCAAGGGCGTCACCATCCCCGGCGCCCGCATCCTCGTCGGCGGCGGCACGCTGTTCCTGGCCAGCGCGGAGTACGACGGCGACGTGGTCGGTCTCGACCCGCGGACCGGCAAGGAGACCTGGCGGAGCAGGATCGGCAAGGAGTACGCCCAGCCCCGCCCGATGGCGGCCGACGACCGGCACGTCTACGTCCTCGCCGGCATCCTCGAGAAGGACTTCTCGACGCCCGACAACGTGATCGCGGCCATCGACACCACCACGGGCAAGGTCGTCTGGCGCGAGCAGCGCGACGCGGGCACCGAGGAGCACGGCATCACCGCCCAGGTCGCCGAGGGACGCCTCGTCTACACGGACTACCGCAAGAACGTGACCGTCCGCGACACCGCCACGGGGCGGCAGATATGGACGAAGAAGATCAAGAACGCCAACTGGGAACAGTTCGCCGTGCACAAGGGCCTGGTGATCGTGGCGGACGGGCGGCGGCTGCGCGCGCTCTCCCTCGCCGACGGTGCGGAGCACTGGACGCTCGACACCGGCGACTTCACCTCCTTCAACGGACCGCAGGTGCTCGACGGCGTCCTGTACGTCTCCGACCGCCTGCACGGCATGTGGGCCGTGGAGCCGGAAACCGGCAAGACCGTCTGGCGCAACCAGGAACTGCTGGAGAAGGCCGCCTACTCCTGGCAGTTCACCAAGGCCGGGAACACGCTGTACGGGGCGAGCGAACTCGACGACAAGGGCGGCATCCACGCCTTCGACGCCGCGACCGGCAAGCTGCGCTGGACGTACAACGACGGGACCGGCGACATCCAGCGCTGGTACGTGGCCGGCGCGGGCAAACGACTCGCCGTCCTGCACGCCGCGAACCTCTGCGCCCTGCCGGCGGTCTGACCGCACACCCGGAAGGTCCCGGGGGAGTGCGGCGGAGCGGCGGCCCCGGGAGGCGTGCCCCGGCGGGGGAGCGGGATCAGGCGTAGAGCTTGTCGAGGAAGGCGTCGAGGTTGGACCGCGTCCGCTCCACCTGCTCCTCCACCGTGAGGGACTCCTTGAAACGGCCCCCGGACGCCGGGACCTTCCGGCCCCGTACGTACAGCGAGCAGTCGAGGTCGGTGCAGATGTACAGGCCGACGGAGTTGCCCTCGCGCCCGGCGGTGCCCGTCTTGCGGGCGGTCATCAGCGAGACCCCGTTGCCCGGATGGGTGGTGAGGCACAGGGAGCACATGCTCCGGTGGAGGAATCCTCGCTGCTGCGAGGGGAAGCGGAGCGTCACACCGACGAACTCGCCCGCGCGCTCGGTGACGAGGTAGCTGCGTCCGGGGGCGGAGAGGTCCCGCCAGCCCAGGAAGTCGAGATCGTCCCAGGGCAGCTCGTCGAGATCGCGGGGCAGCGGCAGTCGCTTGGCCTCCCCCTTGGAGCAGTTGATGAACGATGTACGGATGTCCTGCTCGCTCACGGCTTTCATGTCAGGAAAATTAACCGCGCCTATGACCCCTAGGCAAATGATTAATCGATGAAGGTTTCCGTGGGCGGGTCAGACCGTCAGCCGCAGCGAGGTCGCCGAGATGCCGAGCCGCACGGTCTGTCCCCAGGCCAGTTCCAGCGCGTCCGTCTCCATCCCGTCCCCGAAGACCGTCATCCGGTCGGACTCCACGGTGAGCCGCAGCCCCTGCCCGCGCCCCAGTTCGCCCGCGACCAGCGAGGTGCCGGTGGCCGGGGACGGCCAGGCCTCGCGGACGAACCAGAGCAGCCGGTCGTCGGTGGGCGCCGGCAGGCGGAGCCCGCTGCGGCGCTCCTGCCACAGCGAGCGCAGCCAGCCGGTGGCGCCGGTTCCGGTGCCGACCAGGACCCCGGAGGACGCCTGCGCCTCGGCGGCGGCGCCGGAGGCGTCCGGACCGATCCGGTAGCGGGCGGTCTGGTGGCCGGGCGGGCCGAGGTAGATCTCGTTGAGCGCGAGCAGGCGCTGGGTGTCGTCGGCCACGGCCTCGACCATGGTGAGTTCCTCCGCGGCGCCCCCGGGCGCCACGGCCGCCCGGAGCAGCGCGGCCGCGTCCCCGGGGCGGTGGCGGACGAGCACGCCCGGATTGCGCCCCGGGTCGGTGTCGATGCCCACGACGGGCTGGCCCGCCAGGTACTTGGCGGTGTTGGCGACCAGCCCGTCCTGCCCGACGACGACCACCACGTCCTCCGGCCCGAACAGGAACCGGTCGAGGTCCGCGCGCTCCACCCTCGACCGCCGCCACTGGAGCGGAACGGCCGCCGCCACGTCGTCGAGCGCCTGCCGGGTCCGCCGGTGCCGGAGCGCCACCTCGTCGATGGACCGGCCCCGGCTGGTGAGGAAGAAGGCGGCCTGCCCGTGCGTGCCGTGCCGGGCCAGCAGCTCCTCGTACTCGGTGGTGCGGTGGACCAGTACGGCGCGCGGGGCGAGGCTCACGCCCGGTGCTCCGGTCCGGTCGAGCCGAGCTTGCTGAGCAGCCCGGTGAGTACGTCGGGGGAGAGGGTGAGGCTGTCGATGCGCGGCAGGTTCTCCGCCAGCCGGGTCGCCGCCAGGGCGTGCAGGGTGGCGGCGTCCACCTCGCCGTGCACCCGCAGCCAGGCCGCCTGGGACTCGGCCCGCGCGGCGCCGACCTCGCGGGCGGCCTCGGCCTCGGCGCGGGCCAGCCGCACGGTGCGGGCCGCCTCCGCCTCGGCGCGTACGCCGTCGGCCGCCGCGTGCTCCTCGGCCTCCCGGCGGGTGTTGGTGCCGCGCTGCTCGACCAGCTGCTCCTCCCGGCGGGCCAGCTCGATCTGGCTGGCGAGCTCGTTCTCGGCGATGGCCCGCTCCCGCTCGACGGCCACGGCGCGGCGCTCGTAGGTGGCCCGGTCGGCCTCCTGCTGGATCTGCTCGCGGGCGGGGGTGCGCAGGGCGCGCTCGACCTCCGCCTCGGGGCGGATCGCCACCACCCGCACCGCGACCACGTCGATGCCGGTGGCGGGCAGCCGGGGCTCGGCGGCGAGCCCCGAGGCGACCCGGTCGCGCACCGAGGCGACCCCGTCGACCAGTGCCTCGGCCAGCGCCGTCCTGGCCAGTACGTCGAGGGTGTGCTGCTGGGCGGTCTCGGTCAGCAGGGTGGCGATCTGCTCCAGCGGCGCGCCGCGCCAGGCTCCGGTGTCCGGGTCGATCGAGAAGTCCAGCCGGGCGGCGGCCTCGGCCGGGTCGCTGATCCGGTACGTCACGGTGGCCTGGACGGTGACGTCCTGGAAGTCGGACGTACGGGCGTGGAACGCCATCGCCAGCTCCCGGTCGTTCACCGGCACCTCCGACAGCGCGGCGCTCAGCGAGCGGTACCAGAAGCTCAGCCCCGGCCCGTCGTGGGCGAGCCGCCCGCGCCGGTGGTGGCGGATGTGGGCGGTGGGCGCGGAACGCAGATGGCGCCAGCCCAGGCGCCTGGTGATGTCGGCCATGGAGATCCCTCTTTTCTCGTCATTAAGACGATAAGGGGAGGGGCTGTTTATCGTCAAGAGGACGAGAAAGGGGGGGCGGGTGGTACGCGAAAGGACGGCCGGTGACTCCCCGAGGAGTCACCGGCCGCCCGGTGGTGCGCCGCCCCCGTCCCCACGGTGCGGCGCGAGCGGGTCGTCGTCATCCGCTCGGAACGACGGCCCACGTCTGTGGTCGGGGCCGCCGGAGCGGCCCTCGTGATGCGTTGCCCTACGGCTCGGACGTGCCGAGCCCGAGGGAGGGGAGGATCACGGTGTCCACGAAGCGGGTGAGGTACGCCGCGTCCGCCTCCTTGCCCTCCACCAGCGGCCGGGCGCGCATCGCGCCCATGAGCTGCGCGGCGACGAACTCCGCCGCCGGGGTGCCCGCCGGGATCTCGCCCCGCTCGGCACCCCGCCGGACCATGGCGTCGATCGTCGCCACGGCGGGCGCGATCAGCGCGTCGCGCAGCGCGCACAGCAGCTCGGGGCTGTGCAGCGCGGCATGGCTGAGCGCGTGCATCAGCGGGGTGTCGCGGCGGGAGCCCGTGCCGATCGCCCGTGCGGCCTCGTGCAGATCGCCCGGGAGTGTGCCGGTGTCGATGTGCGGCAGCAGCGCCTGCCGGGTGCCGTGCAGGGCGGCCACCACCAGCTCGGGCTTGGAGCCCCACTGCCGGTAGAGCGTGGACTTGCCGCAGCGCGTCCGGGCGGCGACCCCCTCCATGGTGAGGGCCTCGTAACCGGACTCCCGCAGGATGTCGAGAACCGCCGTGTAGAACTCCTGCGCCCGCTCCGGGGTGATCTTCGATCGGCGCGGTGTGTGGACCGGTTCCGGTGCGACGTCCTGCGGCGGCATGGCTCTTCCCTCTCGGCGAAGCTGCGGCGAGGTTCTTCGATACGTCAGTGTACCGATACGCGCGTGTACCGATACGCCAACGTATCGGTACACTGGCGTATCGATATGGCGTGGTCCAGACCACGCCGCCGTACCAACGCTTCGTCAGCAAAGGGGCACCGGGTGATCGACGCCGGTAGCGAACCAGCAGATCGGGAGCCGGACAGTTCTGCCCGACCGCCCCTCGTCCGCGAGCTGCTTCTGGTCGTGGGACTCTTCGTCGTCTACAAGCTCGGCCGACAGGCCGCCAACGGACATGTGGACGAGGCGTTCCGCAACGCCGGAAACGTCTGGGACCTCGAACGCTCCGTGCACCTGCCCGGCGAGGGCTTGGTGCAGAACCTGCTGCTGCACAACGAGACGCTGATCCACCTCGCGAACACCTACTACGCGACCGTGCACTTCCCGGCCACGCTGCTCTTCCTGGCCTGGCTGTACTGGCGCCGCCCGCGCCACTACGTCTGGTCGCGCCGCGTCCTCGCCGCCCTCACCGGCGCGGCGCTCGTCCTCCACCTGCTCTTCCCGCTCGCCCCGCCCCGCATGCTGGCCGCCGCCGGGCTCGTCGACACCGGCCAGGTCTACGGACCGACGGTGTACGGGGACACCCCGGCGACCGACTCGATGGCGAACCAGTTCGCCGCGATGCCCTCGCTGCACTTCGGCTGGTCCGTCATGGTCGCCGTCGGGCTGATCGTGGCGACCCGGACCCGGTGGCGCTGGCTGTGGCTGCTGCACCCGCTCCTCACCCTGCTGGTGATAGTGGGCACCGCCAACCACTACTGGCTCGACTCGATCGTGGTCACCGCGCTGCTCGCCCTGGCCCTCGCTGCACTGCGGCTGCCGCGCGCGGAACCCGTACCGGCCCCTCCTCCCTGGCCGTCCGCGGCGGTCGGCCGCACCGGGGCGCGGCCCGCCACCGGATACGCCTCGTCCGGAGCCCCGCGATGAACGCCACCCTGATCGCCGTCGCGCTGTCCCTGGTCTCCGCCGGCGCCTACGCCTCGGCCGCGGTGGCGCAGGCCCGGCTCGCCGGACGCACCGAACCGGGTACCGGGCTGCTGCGGCTGCTCGGCCGGGGCGCATGGTGGTCGGCGGTCGCACTGAACGCGGGCGGGGCGCTGCTGCACGTCGCGGCGCTCAAGTACGGTCCGCTCACGCTCGTGCAGCCCCTCGGCGCGCTCACCCTCGTCGCCGCCGTCCCGCTCGGCGCGCGGGCCGCCGGGCGGCGGGTCAGCCGGATCGAATGGCGCGGCACCGTCCTCACCCTCCTCGGGCTCGGCGCCCTGCTGCTGACGGCGGGCGGCAGCGCCCCGCACGAGGTCCTCAGCCTGCCCGAGGCGCTGGCCGTCGGCGCCGGCACCATGGCCGTCGTCGCCGGGCTGAGCCGCCCGGGCGCCCGCCCCGGCCTCAGGCACGCGGCGGCCTCCGGCATCACCTCCGGAGTGGCCTCCGCGCTCACCCAGACCCTGACCGTCTCGGTCACCGACCGCACCGGTCCGCTCTTCAGCTGGGAACTCCTCGTCGTCGCGCTGCTGGTCTCCGCGTTCGCGATGGGCGGGCTGCTCCTCTCCCAGACCGCCTACCGGGGCGGGCTGGGCGCGCCGCTGGCGGTCGTCACGCTCGCCAACCCGGTGGCGGCCGCCGCCATCGGCCTGGCCCTGCTCGGCGAACGCCTCCAGGGCGGGGCCGTCAGTCTGGTCCTCGCCCTGCTCGGTACGGCGGCCGCGGTGCGCGGCGTCGTACTGCTCAGCCGGGCCCAGGCACGGAACGCGCCCCGTGACGCCGAACCGCCGTCGCGGGTGGTGGCGGGAGCCCCCGGGCCGCTGGACGGCCGGCTGCTGCCGGAGCTGGAACAGGCGCCGGTGGGCGGGGCCTGACCCGGATTCCCGGAACGGGGCGCCCTCCGCGCGTGTCGTCGCGGTGCGCGGTGCCCGTCCGCAGAGCCGCGTCGGCCCCGGCGAGTGACGGCACGGGAGCGCGATGGACGGTCGGCCACCGCGCTCCGGGCCGTCTTCGGGAGGTCGGCGGCCGGGCCGGAACGGTGCTACCGGCACCTGTGCGATCGGGTGCGATGTTCCGTAGACTTCCCTGCCCGCGGCCGTGCCCCGGTCGTTTCCCTCACCGTCAGGAGGCATGGTCATGGCGCTCCCGCCCACCGGATGGCACAGGAGCAGCTACAGCGGCGACTTCGAGGACGCGTGTGTGGAGGCCCGTGCGAACGGAGGGACCCACGGGGTGCTCGTCCGCGACAGCAAGGACGCCGACCGCCGACCGCTCGCGGTCTCCGGCCCCGCCTGGCGCACGTTCCTCGGGGCGCTCGACTCTCCCCGCTCCTGAGCGGGGATCCCGTCCGGCCGGGACCGTGTGCCACGTAGGGACGCGGGACACGTCCCTACGGAATGTCCGGCCGGCCGGGGCCCGGATCCCCGTCCTCGCCCAGGGCCCGGGTCAGCCAACCGATCCAGAAGTTCTCCAGATCGATGCCGCCGCGCAGGACGAGATGGCGCAGCCGGTCCTCCTCGGAGTCCCGCTCGGGCGGGAAGTCCCGCTCCTCGATCTCCAGGTACTCCGCGAGCTGGCGGCGGTGCAGTCCGAGATGGCGGCGGAGCTCCGCGTCCAGGCCGGGTGCGCCGACGACCGCCGCCGCCCGCATGCGCAGCAGCAGCGGATCACGGACCTGCTTCGGGTCCTCCTGGCGCGCCACCCAGGCGGTGAGGGCCGCGCGGCCCGCCGGCAGCACCTCGTACTCCTTCTTCCGGCCCCGGGCGGGGCGCTGTGCCGGCAGCTCCCGGATCTGCCCGGCCCGCTCCAGCTTTCCCAGCTCCCGGTAGATCTGCTGATGCGTGGCGGACCAGAAGTAGCCGATCGAACGGTCGAACCGACGGGTCAGCTCCAGCCCCGACGACGGCTTCTCCAGGAGGGCGATGAGGATCGCGTGGGGGAGTGACATGGGCGCATCCTAGGGTCTGCCGTCACGCTGCCGTCGTCGTCCGGAAGGCGGCAGGCTTCCCGCACCTGCGTGAAGCGAATTGCGGGAGCTGTTCCCACCGAAATGTTGAGGAAAAGCCCTATATCATGAAATGAGCGCTGCTTTGTGGTGAGGACAGTACGTTGTCTCCCCGTTCGGAGGATGACTATGGCCGCAGCCGAAGAAGAAGAGAAGCGGCGCCGTCGGCGGTCCTCGGACAGCGGGTCGGCCGAAGAGGCCGAAGAGGCCGGTGACCGGCGGGACCGTGTGTCCGCGCCGCAGGCCATGAGGCGCGCGGCCGATCAGTTGAGGGATCTGCTGGGCCGGGCACCGGAATCGGTGTCGGCGGTCAAGCCGACCGATGACGGTTGGCAGGCGGACGTCGAAGTGCTGGAACTGGAGCGTGTCCCCGCCACCACCAGCGTCATGGCGAGCTACCGCGTCCTGCTGGACGGCGAGGGCGAGCTGATGGCGTACGAGCGCACCCGCCGCTACACCCGGGGCCGGGTGGACCGGGGCGGTTGACATGTCGGCCCGTGGCGCGTCGTACCCGAGGAACGGGCGGCACGTCCCCGGGGCCGAAGCCATCCTTTGAAGGGAGGCACCATGACTATGGTGCCGCAAGGCGCGGGAACCGTCGCCACGGGCGGCGGGGGCACCGCCAGCCTCTACGACGTCCTCGATCTGGTGCTCGACCGTGGCCTGGTCATCGACGTCTTCGCGCGTGTCTCACTGGTGGGCATCGAGATCCTGAAAATCGACGCCCGCGTCGTCGTGGCCAGCGTGGACACGTATCTCCGGTTCGCGGAGGCGTGCAACCGCCTCGACCTGGAGGCGGGGCGCAAGGCGCCCGCCCAACTCACCGACGTCGTCGGAGAGGTGACCGAGAGCGGCTCCCGCGGCAAGACGAAGGGCGCCCTGAGCGGCGCGGCCGAGATGGTCGGCGACGCCCTCAGAGGAGGCCGGGGGAGCGACGAGGACGACGAGGGCGTGGAAGAGACCGAGGAGAGGCAGGAGCGGCCGAGGCGCCGGCCCACTGCCCGGCGCCGGAAGGAATGAACCATGGCCGTGTACGTCTACGCAGTGGTCGAAAGGACGCATCCGCAGCGCCTGGACGACGTGCCCGGCGTGGGTGACCCGCCCACCAGGCTCCGCGCCGTGCACGCGGAGAAGCTGTCCGCCGTCGTCGGTGACGCGCCGGAGGACCTGCGGCCCAAACGCCGCGATCTCGCCGCCCACCACGCCGTCCAGGAGCACCTGATGGAGGACGGCACGGTCCTTCCTCTGCAGTTCGGGTTCGTCACGACGGACGACGACGCGGTGCGTACGGTGCTGGAGCAGCGTGCCGAGTGGTTCCTCGAACGTCTGCGGGCGCTGGAGGGATGCGTCGAGTACAACCTGAAGGCGAGCCAGGACGAGGACGCGCTCCTGCGGCAGATCCTGAGTGAGTCCGAGGAGGCGCGCAGGCTCAACGACGAGATCAGGAGCGGCAACGGCGCCCCGAACCTTCCGGTCATGCTGGGCGAGTTGGTCTCCGGCGAAGTGCAGGCCCGCGAGGGCCGGACAGCCGCAGCGATCGTGGAATCGCTGCGCGGCTTCGCGCGGGAGGAACACACCTCGCAGCCCCTGGGGGACGACTTCCTCAACGTGTCCTTCCTGGTGGAGCGGGAGAAGGAGAAGCCGTTCCTCGCCACGGAGCGAGAACTCGCGGAAGAGCTCGGCCCCGACTACGACCTGCGGCTGCGCGGGCCGCTGGCCGCGTACAGCTTCGTCTAGGGGGTGTCTGATAAATGAGTGCGTGCCGGACCCCGCGACGCCGCAGGCATTTGTCAGACACCCCCTAGCCGCGCGGTTCGCCGAGGAGGCGAGGAATGGGACTGCTCACGCAACTGGTCACGCTTCCCCTGGCCCCGGTGCGCGGGGCCGCATGGGTGATCGAACGCGTCGTCCAGGCGGCGGAGGACGAGTACTACGACCCCGGGCCGGTCGAACGCGCACTCGCCGACCTCGAACAGCAGCTGCTGTCGGGCGAGATCGACGAGGAGACCTTCGACCGGCGGGAGGACGAACTCCTGGACCGACTGGACGAGATCAGAGCGGCCCGTCCCCCGCGGAGTGCCGGCTGAGCCGGACCGGCATTCCCTCGCAGGGCCGACACGGCCGGCGCGTCCGCCGACGCGCCGGGTCAGCAGCGGAAACGAGGTGCAGCGGCTGTGACCGAACCCGTCGCCAGGAGGCTGGGAGACCTGCCGTCCCGGTCCACCCCGTACGGACCCTACGGCCAGGGAAGCTCGGCCAACCTCGCGGACATTCTGGAGCGGGTCCTGGACAAGGGGATCGTTATCGCGGGCGACATACGGATCAACCTCCTGGACATCGAACTGCTCACCATCAAGCTGCGTCTGCTGGTCGCGTCGGTGGACAAGGCGAAGGAGATGGGAATCGACTGGTGGGAGCACGACCCGTCGCTCTCCTCCCGGGCCCATGACGGATACCGCTCGCTCTCCGACGAGAACAGACGCCTGCGCGCCGAGATCGAGACGCTGCGCCGGGGCGCCGAACCGCTGACGGAGGACGGCCGGGACGAGTCCGCCGAGGAGGTTCCCCACGGTGATCGCCGCCAGGAACGGGCAGAACGGCGAGCGCGGCGCCGCCGGACCGATGACCGGGACGAGCCATGATCACGGCCATCAGCTACGCGTACGCGGTCGCCCGCGACGACGGGGCGCTGGGGCAGGCGCTGACCGGTCTCTCGGGGGTCTCCGGAGCGCCGGTGCACCTGGTGCGCCCGACGGACCGCGACACCTTGGTGATCGCCGTCAGCCCGGTGCCGGAAGAGGAGTTCGGGGAGGAAGCTCTGCGGCTCCGACTGGAGGACCTGGACTGGCTGGAGTCCACGGCCAGGGCCCACCACCGGGTGGTCGAGGCACTTGCTGGACACACCACCGTCCTGCCGTTGCGGCTGGTCACGCTGTATCGCGACGACGAGCGCGTGCGTTCCGTCCTCCGGGACGGCCGCGACGCGTTCGGATCCCGGCTCGACGCCCTGGCCTCCCGAGCCGAATGGGGCGTCAAGGTCTATGTCGACGACCAGGCGCCGGAGGATCCGGAAGGACGTCCCGACGCCGAGGCAACGGGGCCCGGACGGGCCTACCTGAGCCGTCGCAGAGTCCAGCGGAACGCCCGCGAGGGCGCCTACCGCCGCGCCGGCCAAGTCGTCGAACGCATCGAATCCGCCGCGCGGCCCTACGCGGTGGGGCGGGCCAGACACCGGCCGCAGCAGGGCGGGATCGCACCGGGGACGGGACAGAACGTCAGTAACGACGCCTATCTGGTCCCGGCACGATGCACCGACGAGTTCCGGGCCCAGGTGGGTCGGGCGGCCGAGGGGTTCGAGGGGGTACGCGTCGAGATCACGGGCCCGTGGGCCCCGTACTCGTTCGCGACGGCTCCCGACGTGCCGCAGGACGGACCGGGAGTGGCGCCATGACGTCCATGGGCGGCCTGTCCGTGCCGTCGGACGCACCGCTCCCGGACCGGCAGGTGGCGCTGATCGACTTGCTGGACCGGCTCCTCACCGGAGGCGCCGTCCTCACGGGGGACATCGTGTTGTCGATCGCCGATGTCGACCTGGTGCGCATCTCCCTGCGCTCACTGATCGTGTCCGTCAGCGAGCGGAACCCCGTACCGTGGGGATCCGCCGCCGCATCGCCGGGAGTGGACGATGACGGGTGAAGAGGGGCGGCCGCACGACCGCGTCGCCGAAGTCGCCGAGGCCGCCGACCGCGCCCTCAGGTCCCTGCCTCCGCGGGAGGATCCACCGCACCGCGCCACCCGCCGGCCGGCCCGCAGGGTGACCACGGATCCCGACACGGTCGAACGCGATCTGATGAAACTGGTGCTCACCGTGGTCGAGTTGCTGCGGCAGCTCATGGAACGTCAGGCCCTGCACCGGGTCGACGCGGGAGACCTCACGGCCGAACAGGAGGAGCGACTGGGCGCGACGCTGATGATCCTGCACGACCGTATGACCGAACTCTGTGCCCGGTACGACCTCTCGATGAGCGACCTCAACCTGGACCTCGGTCCGCTGGGCACCCTGTTGCCCCCCAGCAGCGAGTGAGGATGGGTGGTCACGCCGCTCAGGCCGACCCCTTGTCCTCCTCCTCGTCCTCCTCGTCCGCAGGCTCTTCCTCTTCCTCTTCTTCCTCGTCCGCAGGCTCCTCCGCGTCGTCCTCCCAGGCCTCGTCCGGCTCGTCCTCCTCGCTCTCGTCCGTCGGCTCGTCCGCCTGCTCCGCTTCGCGGTCCCGCTCGGCTTCCTCGTCCTCGACGGCTTCCTCGTGGGTTCGTACGACCTCGCCGTCACGGATCTCACCGCGCCAGCCGTCGGGCTCCTCGTCGGTGAGAGTGACGTGACGCTGGAAGTGCTTGAGGTCCAGCCGCAGCCTGCGGCCCTGGGCGCGCCAGAGGTTGCCCGTCTTCTCGAAGAATCCCGACGCGTAGTACTCGACGACCAGCACGATGCGTGTCAGGCCGGGAGCCAGTTCGTGGAAGCTCACGGCGCCCCGCGTCGTGCCCTTGGCGCCGTCCGACGTCCAGACGATGCGTTCGTCCGGTATCTGTTCCTGGACGGTCGCCTTCCAGCCGCGGGTCGAGGGGCCGACCTTCGCCTTCCAGTCGCTCGTGGTCTCGTCGGCTGCCGAGACGCTGCGCACGCCCTTGGTGAAGCTGCTGAACTTCTCGTAACGGGTCCAGTGGTCGTAAGCGGTGCGCAGCGGGACTCCCACATCGATCACCTCGACGATGTTGGTGACCTTGGCGTCCCCCGAGGAACTCCCCTTGCCGCCGAGAAGGCCGCCCGCCTTGTCCATGACCGTGTCCTTGACGCTCTTCGCCGTTTCGGAGAGGACGGTTTTGACGGGGGACTTGCCCGCCAGGAGTCCGGCACCCACCCGGGACAGCGAACCGCCGTGCTTGCCGACCTCGGTGAGCTGGTCGGTCACGTCGAACAGCTTGTCTCCCGCCTTCTCCGCCAGGTCTCCGACGCGAGCGGCCAGGTAGTCCGCCAGTTCGTCGCGGAACCGGTCGAAGCCCGAATCCAGGGTTTCTTCGTGCCGCTGTGCCATGACTCGTCACCTCCGGCGCTCGGCGTGGGGTGGGGTCTTCTCCGCAGAAGCCCTCTTCCCCGGCGCGGCCCTCCCGGCAGTCTTCCGTTTGGCCGCGGGCTTCCTGGACGGCGCGGTCTTCTCCGCCGCGCCCCGCGTGCGGCCGCCCGCCTTCCGCTGACCGGCCGCTCCGGCCGCACGCCCCTCCGACTTCCTTCCCGAGGTGCCGCTGGTGTGCGACTTCCTCTTCCGGGCCTCGGGGGCGGGTTCCTCGTCCGGTTCCTCCTCTTCGTCCTCATCTTCGTCCCGGGCGATGTCATCCTCGTCGTCCCGGTCCTCTTCTTCTTCCTCGTCGTCCTCCCCCTCGGTGCGGCCTTCCAGCTCAAGAGTCCGCTCGTGGAGGGAGTCCGCGAACGAGGAGAGGCGGCGGCCGGCGGCCGCGGAAACGGCTTCGCGGCCGGCGGTCATCAGGTCGCCCCGCAGCTGGTCACCCAGATCCGCGACCTGGGGGATCTCGCCGAGCCTGCGCGCGCCCTCACTCACGAGCTTCACCGGCTCGACCCCGAAGTGGCGGCCGGCCGCGTAGGACGCGACGGTGAGCGCGAGGCGGCCCTTCTTGGTCCGCCCCAGGACGTAACCCCCTGCCAGTGCCCCAGCGAGCAACAGCCTGTTGACTTCGGTCATGGGTGCTTCACCCTCTCAAAGGCGTCGGGGAGCCGGTGGGCGCGGATCCCCGTTCCGCTGTTCCACGCTCGTGCCGTCGACCGCGCCTTCGCGGGTCAATGCGAGAGGGGCCCACGCTTTTCCGGGCACTCCCTTGGATCGAGCCCCGCAGCGAGGAGTCGGTGGGCCGGAGCCGCGAACGGCCCGCACTTCCCGGAGGGGCGCGCGGGCCGTCCTGTGATGTCCGCCCGTCGGACTTCTCCGGTCACGCGGCGGAACGATGGTGGTGCTGCACGACTACGGAGCGGTCGGTGGGGTGCGGTCATGGCCGCCACTCATCTTCTTCTTGATCGCGCCCTTTGCCTGTTCGGCCTTTCCCTCGGCTTCCTTTCGACGGTCTCCCGTCAACTTGCCCAGGGTTTCCTTGGCTTTGCCCTTGATCTTGTCCTTGCCGCTTCCGTGAGCCATCGCGACTCCTCCGACGGACTGTTTCGGGCTCTCATTCCAACGTAGTTCCTGCCGGAGGCATCGGCGCGGTGGGAAGCCGGGGGCCACGTGCGCCGAGGAGGACCCGGGCGCGAGCCGGATCCGGTGGTGCGGGGGCAGCGCCCCGCCCCACCGGACCGAGGAGTCACAGCGCGGCCGCGAGTTCCGTGCCCTGGTGGATCGCCCGCTTGGCGTCCAGCTCGGCCGCCACGTCGGCGCCGCCGACGAGATGAGCGGTGCGGCCCGCGGCGCGCAGCTCCTCGTACAGGTCGCGGCGCGGTTCCTGGCCCGTGCAGAGCACGATCGTGTCGACGGGCAGGACGTGCCGCTCGCCGTCGACGGTGAGGTGCAGTCCCTCGTCGTCGATCCGGTCGTAGACGGCCCCCGCGATCGTCGTGACGCCGCGGTGGCGCAGCTCGGTGCGGTGGATCCAGCCGGTCGTCTTCCCCAGGTTCGCGCCGACCTTGCCGGTCCGGCGCTGGATCAGGTGGACGGTGCGCGGGCTCCTCGGGTGCTCCGGGGTGCCGAGTCCGCCCCGCTCGCGGTAGTCGGTGTCGACGCCCCACTGCCGGAAGAACGCCTCCGCGTCGCGGCCCGCCCCCTCGCTCGGGCCGGTCAGGAACTCGGCGACGTCGAAGCCGATACCGCCCGCCCCGATGATCGCGACGCGGTCGCCGACCGGCGCCCCGTCGCGCAGCACGTCGAGGTAGCCGACCACGCTGGGGTGGTCCTGGCCGGGGATGCCGGGGGAGCGCGGGGTGACTCCGGTGGCCAGGACCACCTCGTCGAAGCCGTCCAGGTCCTCGGCCGTGACCGGTGCGCCGAGGCGGAGCTCCACCTTCTCCTCGCGGAGGCGGGTGGTGAAGTAGCGCAGCGTCTCGTCGAACTCCTCCTTGCCGGGAACCCGGCGCGCCACGTTCAGCTGGCCGCCGATCTCCTCGGCCGCGTCGAACAGCGTCACCGTGTGCCCGCGTTCGGCCGCCGAGACCGCGCAGGCGAGACCGGCGGGCCCGGCGCCCACGACCGCCACCCGCTTCACCGTGCGGGTCGGTGCGAGGACGAGCTCGGTCTCGTGGCAGGCGCGCGGATTGACCAGGCAGGAGGTGACCTTGCCACTGAAGACATGGTCCAGGCAGGCCTGGTTGCAGCCGATGCAGGTGTTGATCGCGTCGGCGCGGCCGGCGGCCGCCTTCGCGACGAAGTCGGGATCGGCCAGGAACGGCCGTGCCATCGACACCAGGTCCGCCCGGCCCGAGGCGAGGACCTCCTCGGCGACCTCCGGCGTGTTGATGCGGTTGCTGGTCACCACCGGCACCGAGACCGCGCCGCGCACCTTCTCGGTGACCCAGGTGTAGGCGCCGCGCGGCACCGACGTGGCGATGGTGGGGATCCGGGCCTCGTGCCAGCCGATGCCGGTGTTGATGATCGTGGCGCCGGCCGCCTCGATCTCCCGGGCGAGGTGCACGACCTCCTCCAGGGATGAGCCGCCCGGGACCAGGTCCAGCATCGACAGCCGGTAGATCAGGATGAAGTCCGCACCGACCCGCTCCCGGACCCGCCGCACGATCTCGACCGGGAAACGGATGCGGTTCTCGTACGAGCCGCCCCAGCGGTCGGTGCGGTGGTTGGTGGCGGACGCGATGAACTCGTTGATCAGATAGCCCTCGGAGCCCATGATCTCGACCCCGTCGTACCCGGCCCGGCGGGCGAGCACGGCGGCCCCGACGAAGTCCTCGACGGTCTCCTCCACCTCGTCGTCGGTCAGGGCGTGCGGAGTGAAGGCGCTGATCGGAGCCTGGATCGCGCTGGGGGCCACCAGCCCGGGGTGGTGCGCGTACCGGCCGAAGTGCAGGATCTGCATGGCGATCCGGCCGCCCGCCGCGTGGACCGCCGAGGTCACCAGGGCGTGCCGCTCGGCCTCGGCCTCGGTGGTCATCATGGCCCCGCCGGGGAAGGAGCAGCCCCGTTCGTCGGGGGCGATGCCGCCGGTGACCATCAGGCCGACGCCGCCCCGGGCACGCTCCGCGTAGAAGGCGGCCATCCGCTCGAAGCCGTTCTCCGCCTCTTCGAGGCCGATGTGCATCGAGCCCATCAGGACCCGGTTGGGGAGTGTGGTGAACCCCAGGTCGAGCGGGCTCAGCAGATTCGGGTACGGGCTCATGCGGCGGCTCCTCGCGCGGTCGGTTCCGCCAGTTGTAATCCACCGGAACGCCGCTATGCAACAAGTTGCACAATGGCGTGGGTCTCACCGCCGGACCCGCGCCCGTCGCCCGGACGGCCCAGCAGCACGGCCCGCCGGGGCCCCGCGCCACGGAGAGTGGAACCACGACCGTCCCGGCCGGTCGGGCGCGCGGCCCGCCCGCGTCCGCCGGCCCGAACCCCCGTGGAGACCCCATGCCCTGCTTCGACCGACGTGACCTCGGCCTGCTCGTCCTGCGCGTGGGGACCGGTGCGGTACTGGCCGCGCACGGCACCCAGAAGCTGGCCGGCTGGTTCGGCGGCGGGGGCATCGAGGGGACCACCGCCGCGATGGAGGCGATGGGATTCCACCCGCCGAAGCACAGCGCGGTCGCCGCCGGGCTCGGCGAGGCGGGCGGCGGCGCGCTGCTGGCCCTCGGCCTCGCCACCCCGGCCGCCGGCGCGGCGGCGGCCGGGGCGATGGCGGGGGCCGTGGCCGTCCACGCGCCCGCCGGGTTCTTCGCGCAGGGCGGCGGTTACGAGTACCCGGCGTTCCTCGGCTTCACCGCCGCCGCGATCGGCCTCATCGGGCCGGGCCGCTGCTCCCTCGACCATGTCACCGGGCATGTCCTCAACCGGCCGTGGACCGTCGCCCTGGCCTTCGCGGGCAGCGCGGTCGCCGCCGCGGCCGTGGTCGGCAGGCGTGCCAGGGGCCGGGCCGCGGTGGATCCCGACGCCACCTGACGGCCCGGCCCCGGCCCTCCCGGCCATGCCCGGAGGGCCGGCGGCACGGCTATCCCCGGAAGGTCAGCGAGGCGGCCGGGGAGGCGTTCCCGTACGCGTCGACGGCGACCACCCGGGCCACGTACCGGCCACCGGGCACCGCCCCCGGGACCGGGATGTCGAGGGTGTTCGGGCGGGGCATGAAGGTGTAGTCCGAGAGGACCTTGGACGACACGACCGGGGCGCCGGTCGAGGCGTCCGTGATGTCGACGGTGTAGTGGTGCACCATCTGGTCGTCCCGCGCCTGCGCGATCCGCAGGGCCGTGCCCCCCTTGGCGCCGTCCACCCGTGACAGCGGGCGGCTCGTGGTGAACGCGGGCGCGACGGTGTTGCGCGTGGTGTCCGTGTAGCGGAAGTTCTCCTTGATCTCCTTGTTCGTCGAGCCCTTCAGCCGCACCGTCCAGGTGGACCCGGCGAGGGTGCCCGCGCTGGCGTAGGGCGGTTGCCAGTTCGCCGACCACTTTCCGCCGGTGTAGATGTCGTGCTTGTCCGCGGCCATGTTCACCCGCGCGATCTCCGTGCGGTCCCGGTAGACCTCGACGAAGAGCGCCTGCGCGGTGGGCGTCTCGAAGCGGTCGGCCAGACCGTTCTCGGTGACCGCCTGGTAGCCGTGGTCGACCTCGACGTACGACATCGAACCGTCGTTGACCGAGGTGAAGTCGCGCTGGTGGATCGAACGGTCGTCGTTGACGTTCAGATGCGAGTGGCCCGAGAAGAGGACGGCCTGCGGGAAGGCGCCCAGGTCCTCGGCGAGCCGCGGGTTGGCCGCCTGCTGGCCGTCCATCGTCGTGCCCGTGGTGGGCCGGTGGCCCTGGACCAGGACCGGCCTGTCCCGGGCCCCGGGGGCCGAGGTGATCGCGGCGAGCCGCTTCCTGAGCCAGCCGCGCTGGGCGGTGTCGGAGTCGTACGTCTCGGTGTTGACGGTGAGGACGTGCACGCCCTTCACCTCGGACTCGTAGTAGCCGCCGCCCGAGTCGGGGAACCAGGTGGCCGGGTAGCCGGCCCGGATCGCCGCGAGGCTCGCGTCGTGGTTGCCGTTGGAGACCAGCAGCTGGGTGCCGGTCATGCCCTTGCGGGCCAGGTTGGCCTGGAAGATCTCGGAGACGATGCGGTGGTCGGGGCCCTTGCCGTCGCCGTTGTCGTTGATCATGTCGCCGTTGGACAGGATCGCGTCGGGCTCCGGGAAGATCGAGCCGATGGTGTCGAAGAAGCTCTCGTACTTCCGGTCCGCGTCCTTGTGGCTGCCGACGTGTACGTCGGACATGACGACGAGCCGGGCGAGCGGCTTCTCCCGTGTCTTGATCAGATAGCCGTACGAGACCGGGACGCTGCTCCGGTTGCCGTGGAAGGCGACCGCGGTGACGTTGGTGTCCTTGGCGATCCGCAGCGGGCGGCCGGGGGAGTAGACGCTGCTGTCGCGGGTCGGGGTCGTGCCGTCGAGCGTGTAGCGGACGGTGGTGCCGCGCTCGGCCTGGAACCTGACCTCGACCGCGTGCTCGTACCGTCCGCCCGGGACGGTGACGGCGGGGGCGGACGGGGTGCGCGTGCCGGGGGAGTCGGCCTGCGCGGCGGTCGGGGCGATCAGCGCGACGGACGTCGCGGCGACGGCGAGGGGGATGAATCTCACGGGGGTGCCTGTTCCCCGGTCCGAAAGCCCGCTCCGGATTTCCGGACCGGTTGGGTAACGGGTGGATAACCGGTCTGAACCAGAGAAGTTAGGTGCCGTGGGTCAGCCTCCGGTGCGGCCCGGTGGGCGCCCGGATGAAGCGATCATGAACGTCTGTGGGGCGGCGAGCCCGTTCCGGCCCCGCCGCCCCATCCCGTGCCCGGTCAGCCCGAGGTGCGCCGGCGGCCGCCCCGCGCCGCCGCGACCAGCTCCCGCACCGTGCCGAGCTTGACCCGGGGGCGTCCCTCGGCGCGGCCCCGGGCCAGCTCGGCCCGGTCGATGGCGGCCAGCCCCCGGGCGTCGACCACCTGGCGGTTACGGCTCCTGGCCAGCTTCCGGAACTCCTTCGGCGCGGGCGTCGGCGCCGTCAGCCGGCCGGCCACCGCGTCGGCCAGCAGCGTGCCCACCGTCTCGGCGGCGCAGGTGCGGTTGGCGCCGATCCCGCCCGAGGGCCCGCGCTTGATCCAGCCGACCACGTACGTGCCCGGCATGCCCGCCACCCGGCCGCGCTCGTGCGGAACGGTGCCGGTCCCCTCGTCGAACGGGAGGCCCGCGACCGGTACGCCGCGGTAGCCGACCGCCCGCAGCAGGACGCCCGCGGGGATCTCCGACTCCTCCCGCCCGTCGGTCACCCGCACCGCCCGCACGGCTTCGTCGCCCAGTGCCTCCACGGGGGCGGAGTGGAACCGCAGCACGATCCGCCGCCCCGGGCCGGGCGCGGCCGACCAGTCGACCGTCTCCCGGGGCACCCCGCGCAGCAGCGCCGCCCGGTCGTCCGCCGCCGCTCCGTCGATCGTGCCACCGGTCCGGGGGTCGCGGTCGTCGACCACCAGCTCCACCCCGGGCAGCCGCTTGAGGGCCAACAGCTCCGAGGCGCTGTACGCCGCGTGCTCCGGTCCGCGCCGCCCGAGCAGCACCACCTCGCGCACCTTCGAGGCCCGCAGCGCCGCGAGCGCGTGGTCCGCGATGTCCGTACCGGCCAGCGTGTCCGGGTCGGTGACCAGGATGCGGGCGACGTCGAGGGCGACGTTGCCGTTGCCCGCCACGACCACCCGGGGCGTGTCCAGGGCGACCGGGTCCGGCGCGGCCTCGGGGTGTGCGTTGTACCAGGCGACGAACGAGGTGGCCGAGACGCTGCCCGGCAGGTCCTCGCCGGGGATGTTCATCCGGCGGTCGGTGGAGGCGCCCACCGCGTAGACCACCGCGTCGTGGTGGGCGGCCAGCTCCGCGGCGGTGACGTCCTTGCCGATCTCGACGCCCAGAAGCATCCGCACCCGGGGATGGGCGTGGAACCGGGCGAAGGTCTCGCCGACCTTCTTGGTGGAGGGGTGGTCGGGCGCCACGCCGTACCGGACGAGCCCGCCGGCCACCGGAAGCCGGTCGACCAGGGTCACCTCGGCGTTGGTGTGCAGCAGCAGGTCCTCGGCCGCGTACATGCCGGCCGGTCCCGTGCCGACGACCGCGACCCGGATCGGCCCGAAGTCCGAGGGCAGGCTCCGATCGAACGAAGGGGCGTCCCAGTGATGGAAGTTGGGCCCCTCGTCGGCCGGTTCGGGCTCCCGGCCCGCGTAGTACGCGGCGTTGATCGCGGCGTACTCCCGCTGCCCCTCGGGCAGGGAGTCCACCGGGAAGACCGCGTCGACCGGGCAGGCGTCGGCGCAGGCCCCGCAGTCGATGCAGGCCCTCGGGTCCACGTACAGCATCTCCGTGCTGCCGAAGGCCCGCTCCTGCGGGGTCGGGTGGATGCAGTTGACGGGGCACACGGCGACACAGGTGGCGTCGTTGCAGCAGGTCTGGGTGATCGCGTAGGTCATCTCGTCGGCTCGGGTCGCTCGGCTCGGATCGGCTCTCTCGGGGTCGGGACGGGTCAGATCAGGTGGGCGCGCCTGTAGAGGGCCAGCGCGGGCCGGGTGAGGAGCCGGGCCGAGGCCAGGAACTCCATCAGCCCCGAACAGCTCGACCGCATCAGGGACTTGTGGTGCTCATTGGCGGCGGCCTCGGCGAGGGCGCGCCGGGCGTCGAGCCCGGCGTTCGCGTAGACCTCGCGGTTCACCATGCTGGTGACGATGAAGTAGGACGCCACGGCGATCACGAACGCGTGGATCTGCCGCCGCACCGGACCCGCGTTCCGCAGCCGCCTGCGGGTCTCGTCGCGGGCGAACTTCATGTGCCGGGACTCCTCGACGACATGGATGTTGTTGATGGTGCGGACGAACGGAGCGACCCGCTCGTCCCGCATCCAGTCGCGCTGCATGACGTCGAGGACCTCCTCGGCGACCAGGATCGCCGCGTACGCCGCCTCGCCGAAGGCCAGCGTCTTGAAGGCCCGCCCGAGTTCGACCACCGCGCGGCGCGGCCGGTACGCCGGAGCCCCCAGCTTCGCCGCCCCGCGGGCGAACATGATGGAGTGCCGGCACTCGTCCGCTATCTCGGTGAGGGCCCACTGGAACCGGGGATCGGTGGCATCCGTGGTGTAGATGTCGCGCAGCACCATCTGCTGGAGGATCATCTCGAACCAGATGCCGGTGCTGGCCACCGAGGCGGCCTCCTGGCGCGTCAGCTCCTTGCGCTGCTCCTCGGTCATCTCGGCCCAGTACGAGGTGCCGTAGAGCGTGCTCCACTCCGGGCTCGCGCCGTGGAACTCCTTGTCCAGCGGGGTGTTCCAGTCCACCTCGGTGGCCGGGTCGTACGAGAGCTTCGCCGACGATGCGAGCAGGCGCCGGGCGACGTCGTTCTCGTCGAACCGGTCCTGGTCCTGCGGCCGAACGGTGCTGCTTGCCATGGTGCGGCTCCTCGATTCGACTGATCGACTCGGCGCTCGCCGGGCGCCTCGCTCCCTTGTTAGACGTCACGTCTAGCAAGCTGTTAGACGGAACGTATAGCAAGAGGGCGGTGCGGGCCTACCCCCTGGACGGAATCCGGTCACCCGATCTCCGGCCCGGCGGTCGCGGAGGATCGGGTTCCGGTGCGGACCCATGGGCGTCAACCCGCTTCGCGCTCCGCCCTGTTGAAGGATTCCCCGTCGGCCGGGCGGTACGCCGGACCGGGCTGTCGGTGGGCCGTGCTGTACTGGGCACCGCCCGCCCCACTTCTCACCGGAGGCCCGCTCATGGCCCGGCTCCACGTCCGTACCGGCGTCGACCCCGACGAGCCCGCGACGCCCTTCGTGACCCTCCACGTCGACCCGGACGGGACGCCCGGCGAGCGCGTCGCCGCCCGGCTCGGCGACCACTGCTACGAGGGCGACGGCGTGCTCTACCTGGTGCGCACCGACGGCTGGGCCGAGCGCGCCTTCGACGGCCACCGCCTGACCGTCGGCCTCGCGGTGTACGCCTCCGTGCTGGCGCGTACGGGCGTGGACCCGGCGGAGTTCCCCGACCGCTCGGCGGTGGACCCCGAGGCGGTGCTGATCCTGCGCGCGGAGGCCCAGGCGGACCCTGAGCTGTACGCGCGGGCGGCACCCGCCACCGTGCTCCTCGCCGAGGAACCGGGCGGCGCGCCGGACGCCGGGGAGGCGGAGGAGGACTGGCCGGTGATCCTGGCGCCCCCGCCCGGGAGCGGGCCGGAGTCCGGGGAGTGAGCCCGTCCCCGGCGGACACGACCCGCCGTGCCCGGCGTACGCCGTTCGACTGAGATCGATCGCGAGATCCGGTCAGTGCTCCGTGTCACGCGGGCATCCGGTGCCGGTCGGAGATCGAACATGCCCTCATGAGACGTATCTCCCAACGCTTCGGCGCGCTGCGCGTCCGAGTCGGAAGCACCGGTACGGCCCTGGCCGTGGCCGTGGCGACCGTGCCGGTGCTCACCCTCGGAATCGGTGCCGCGCCCGCCCAGGCGGCGCCGCTGCCCGGCGGCCTCGGCCCCTGCGTACCCGGTTCCTGTCCGGACCCGTTCCCCGGGGTCGGCAACGGTCCGTTCGCCGGCCGCGACGACGCCGTCAACGTCTTCGTCGGCGACGACTTCCTGGTACGGGGCCGGGCCGCGGAGGCCGAGGGTCGCGTGGTCGTGCTCGACAACTTCGACCAGCAGAAGGAGGCCGGGGCCAGCAGCCTGTACAACCTCGGGATCGCCGGGGTCGGCTCCCGGGTCCCCCCGTCCCCTGGCGCGGACTTCCTGACCACCGGCGGGAACCTGACGGTGGCCCCGGGCCAGCGCCTCGACCTCACCGGCGGGGTCATCGAGGAACCCGGCGTCGCACGGTACGCCGGAACCGAGTCCGGAACGGTGGACGGACGGCTCGTCCACGACCCGGACGCCGCCGTGCCGTACGCCGGGCTGCGGGACGACCTGACCGCGGCCAGCCGCTGCTACGCCCGGGTCGACGGGCGCCCCCGGGAAGCCACCGGAACGGCGGTCAACGAGGGTGGGCAGACCGTCTTCCACGGCGACGGCCGGTCCGCGCTCCAGGTCTTCAACGTGGACTTCGACCTGACCGCGCCCGGCGGCGGCCCCCAGGGAATCGTCTTCGAGGACATCCCCGCCGACGCCACCGTTCTCGTCAACATCGTCGGCGCCAACCGCACCGTCAACACCTACAGCGGCGCCATCAACGACAGCGACGACCCGCTCAACGCGCTGCGCGAGCGGCTGCTGTGGAACATCCCCGACGCCACCACCGTCCGCCTCCAGGGCATCGGCCAGATGCAGGGCAGCTTCCTCATCGGCGACCAGTCGTCCATGACGACGGTGACCATGGCGGGGGTCAACGGCCGCTTCTTCACCACCGGCTCGCTCACCCACACCAGCCTCGCGAGCGGTGGTGGCGGCCAGGAGTTCCACGCCTACCCCTTCGACGGCGACCTGCCCGACTGCTCCGGCGTGCCCATGGTCACCGGCCAGGTCCGGATCCTGAAGACCGACGCCGACACCGGGGACGTCCTGCCCGGCGCCCATTTCGAGCTGTGGCGGGAGAGCAACGGCCTCCCCGGGCTCCAGACCGGTGGAACCACCCCCGACACCCGGGTGACCACCTGCGTCACGGCGGCCGACGGGCGCTGCTCCGTCACCACGACGCTCGGCACGTACTACTGGCGTGAGACCGCCGCCCCTCCCGGCTACGAACTGCCCGACCCGGACGTCTTCGGCCCGCTGGTCCTCACCGAGGACAACGCGAGCCGGGGCGTGCAGGCCGAGGCCCGGGACGTCAGCGCCGTCGAGCCGCACAACCACGGCTCGATCCACCTCACCAAGACCGACCGCAAGGACGGCAGGCCGCTGCCCGGGGCCGTGTTCGAGAGCTGGAAGGAGACCAACGGCATCGCCGGCCTCCAGACCACGGGCGCCGACCCCGACACCCGGTTCGGCCCCGGCTGCGCCACCGACCGGGCCGGGCTGTGCACCTTCCCGGACCTGCCGCTCGGGGACTACTACCTGCTGGAGACCGCCGTGCCCGAGGGCTATGAGCTGCCCGAGAACCCGGTCTTCGGCCCCTACGCGGTGACCGGGGCCAACAGCGCCGAGGGCGTGCACGTCGAACTCTCCAACGAGCGCGGTGAGCCCTGCAAGGGCAAGTCCTGCTGACACGGATACGGCGTACGACCGCCCCGGGCGACCGGGGCGGTCACCGGTTCGGCCACCACAACAGGGCGGCCGGACCGGTGCGCTGTTTCACTGGCGGAAACGGTCTCCCCACGTCCGCCAGGAGGTTCGCCCCGTGCGTCCTGCCCCCATATCCGCCCTCGCGACCGCCGCCGCCGCGGCGGTCCTCGCGTCCGTGGCGCTCGCGGCCCCCGCCACCGCGGCCTCCGCCCCCTCCGCCGGGTGCACCGCACCGACCGGCCCCTACCAGCGGGAGCTGGAGAAGTACCTCGGCCGCCCCGTCGACGGAATCCAGTCCGAGGCGGACTGCGAGGCCATCAGAACGTTCCAGGCCAAGCAGGAGCTGCCCCGCACCGACGGGTACGCGGATCTGTCCACGTACCGCTACATGCTCGCGGTCCAGGCGGCCGACGACCCGAACGCCGCCGGGCACTGCCCGGTCCGCACCTACCGGGTCACCTGTGTGGACATGGACCGGCAACTGCTGTGGGTGCAGACGAACAAGCGGATCGACTTCCGCCCGGTCCCGATACGCACCGGGCGCCAGACCCAGGAGACCCGGCCCGGCTGGCACTCCATCTACTGGCGCGACAAGGACCACGTCTCCTCGCTGTACGACGACGCCCCCATGCCGTACTCCCAGTTCTTCGACGGCGGCCAGGCCCTGCACGGACATCCGGGCGACCTCTTCGACGGCGGCGGCTCCGCCGGCTGCGTCAACCTCACCGTCGACGACGCCGCCAAGCTGTGGGACCTGCTCAAGCTCGACGACGCCGTCTACGTCTGGGGCGTCAAGCCGGGCACCGGCTCCTGAGCGGTCCACCCGGCGGTGGGTCCGCCGAGGTGCCCCGGGCGCGAGTGGCCCGGGGCGCCGTCACGTTCCGCCGGTGAATCCGGCGACCCACTCGGAGGTGGCCCGGAGTCCGCCGAACGTATAGAAGTGGATCTTCACCTCGCCGTGCCGTGCCGGGGTGTACCCCTCGGCCAGGGTGTGCAGGAACCGGTCCGGGCCCGCGGTGCCCATCAGGTTGGTGAGGGAGAGGCCGTACTTCCTGGCGATGGACGTGCTGGTGCCCACGCCGAACCGCTTGGCGTAGTTCAGCAGCCGCCGCACCCCGGCCGGTCCCGGGACGCCGACCCGGACGGGCAGGGTGATGCCCTCGTCCCGGACGCGCTCGATCCAGGCCAGCACGGGATCCGCGTCGAAGCCGAACTGGGTGATGATGTCGGCGCCCAGCCCCTGGTCGGCGACGGCCGCGCTCTTCTTGCGCAGGGTGGCCCACAGCACGTCGGAGGCGATGGCCGGGTGGCCCTCCGGGTACCCGGCGATCCCGATGTGCCGGACCCCGTGGGCGGACGGCAGACCGGACTCGATCAGGGAGAGGGCGTCCGGGTAGGGCCCTTGCGGGCGGGCGGGGTCGCCGCCCACGGCGAAGACGTCGGTGTGGGCGTCGCCGGACCGCAGACCGCCGAGGAACGCCTCGAACTCGGCCCGGGAGGTCAGCCGGCGGGCGGACATGTGCGGTACCGGGCGGAACCCGAGGCGCTTCGCGGCCAGGGCCGCCCCGAGCCGGGCCTCCTGGTCCTCGTTGCCGAGGAAGGTCACGTTGATCCGGGTCCCGGGCGGGACGAGGTGCGCGGCCTCCTCCAGTCCCGGTACGTCCTTGCCGGTCATTTCGAGGGAGAAGTCGTCGAGCAGCGGCGGGCGCGTCGCCGGGGCGGAAGGGCTGTGAGGGTTCATCGTGCTCCTGTCGGGGGCCGAGGGAGGATAACAAGAGCCCGGAGACGGCCGTGGGGGCGGGCCGGGCCGCGCGGACGGCGCCACGGCGCTCGGCCGGCCCCGGGGTGCGGCCATCGACGGGGCGCGGGCGCCGGCGGGCGACCGCCCCGGTCCCGGACGATCCGGTGGGGCCAGGCCCCAACAGCCCTACTTCCTTTGGAGGTTGAAAATTTTCTGCCCGGCTCCGCGCGTTCCCGCAGCTCACCGGAGCGCGTATTGGTCTGGTCCACTAACAGAACGGAAAACTGTTTACCGGACCGGCCCTCCTGTGGCTCACTGTGTCATGTTCGCGTCATCGGACGCGCGTAGACCCTCGGGAACGCGTGGCCGACTCCTCCTGACCGGACGCACGCAGCTCCGCCGATCACGGCGCCGCCCGTACACAGGCGCCGTGGGATCCACCGCACGAAGGACCACGCGGCACCACTGCATCCCACTCCCCCCACCCAGCAGGAGGAAGCCTTGTTCTCCCGGAGCCTTTCCCGTAAATCCGCACAGCAAAGACTCACCTCGGCCGGCGTCGTCGGGGCGAGCCTCGCCCTGGCCGTCGGTCTGTTGTCGGGCACCGCCTCCGCCGCACCGCACGCGTCGGACAACGCCGTACCGCAGGGCAAGGGGTACATGGGCGTGGGCTACGTCCAGGACGGCAGGGACTTCAAGCCGGACACCCGGCAGCTCCGCCTCGACGCGAAGCCGGACATGAACATCCAGGCCACCCCCCTGGGCGTGGACGTCTCCAGCTGGCAGGGCGGCATCAACTGGGGCTCGGTCCGCGGCGCCGGCATCGAGTTCGCCTGGATGAAGGCGACCGAGGGCACCACGTACAAGGACCCCACCTTCAGCGCCAACTACCTGGGCGCCTACAACGCGGGCGTGATCCGGGGCGCTTACCACTTCGCCCGGCCCGACGTGTCCGGGGGCGCGGCGCAGGCCGACTTCTTCGCCAGCAACGGCGGCGCCTGGTCCCGCGACAACCTGACGCTCCCCGGCGTGCTCGACATCGAGGGCAGCTGCTACGGCAAGACGGCCGCCGCCATGCAGACCTGGATCCTCGACTTCTACAACAGGTACAAGGCCCGTACCGGCCGCGACGTCGTGATCTACACCAGCCCGAGCTGGTGGAACTCCTGCACCGGCGGCTGGAGCGGCATGTCCGCGCGCAGCCCGCTGTGGGTGGCCCACTGGACCACCGCGAGCAACCCCTCCATCCCGGCGGGCTTCCCGTACTGGACCGTCTGGCAGTACAGCTCCACCGGCTCGGTGAGCGGTGTCTCCGGGAACGTCGACCGCGACCGCTTCGGCGGCGACCGCTCGCGTCTGCTGGCCCTGGCCAACAACACCCCGTGACGGCGGGTGTCGGTACCCGGTGACCGCCCCGGGTCTCTGTGACCCTGGGACCACCGGCGACCCGGGCCGGAGCGGCGGTGCGAGCCGCTCCGGCCCGGAGCCCTGCCGCGACCGGCCGGCGTACGGCCGGGACCGGCCCGCCGGCCCCTCTCCGGCCGGACGCAACGACAGTTCGCGAAGGAGCACGTCATGACCGCGACACCACGGCCCCTCAGCAGGCGCGGCGCCCTGCTCGCCACGACCGCGGCCCTGGTCGGCGGGGTGGGGGCGACGGGCCGCGCGGGCGCCGCCCCGCGCCTGCCCGAGGGCGCCCGCCTGCGGCTGCCCGAGCTGACCCCGGCCCAGCGCGCCGGACAGTGCGTCATCCACTCCTACCCGGGGCTCACGCCTCCCGCCGCCCTGCTGGACGCCATCAGGGAGGGGCGCACGGCCGGAGTGATCTTCTTCGGCGAGAACATCGAGAACCTGACCCAGATCGAGGGCGTCGTCCGGACGATGAACGAGGCGCACGCCTCCGCCCCCGTGAAGGCCCCGCTGCTCCTGATGACCGACCAGGAGGGCGGCCTGGTGCGCCGCCTGCCCGGCGAGCCCGTCCTGTCCGCGAAGGCCGTCGGCGCCTCCGCGGACCCCAAGGCGCAGGCCGCGTTCACCGGCGAGGGCGCGGGCATGAACCTCGCGGGTGTCGGCATGAACGTCAACCTGGCACCGGTGCTCGACGTGTACCGCAAGGCGGGTGACTTCACCGACCGGTACCAGCGGTCCTACAGCAGCGACCCGGCGGCGGTGGCCGCCTGCTGCGCGGCCTTCGTCACCGCGCAGCAGAACGCCGGGGTTGCCGCCACCGCCAAGCACTTCCCCGGCCTCGGCCCCGCCACCACCAACCAGAACACCGACCTGGGCCCGGTCACCCTCACCACCTCCGCGGCCACCCTGCGCGCCACCGACGAGGCGCCGTACCGGGCGGCGATCGGGGCGGGGGTCGGGCTCGTCATGCTCTCCTGGGCCGTCTACCGGTCGCTCGACGCCGACCGGCCCGCGGGCCTCTCCCCGGCCGTGGTCGGGGAGCTGCGCGACCGGCTCGGATTCCCCGGCGTGACCGTCACCGACGCCCTGGAGGCCGGGGCTCTGCGCGCCTTCGGCGGCACCGCGGAACGCGCCGTACTGGCCGCCGGGGCGGGCATGGACCTGTTGCTGTGCTCGGCCCGCGACGTCGCCCAGGGGAACGACGCGGTGACCGCCCTCGGCCGGGCGTTGACCGACGGCACGCTCGACGGTGCCGCCTTCGACGCGGCCGCCGCCCGCGTCAACGCCCTGCGCGCCGGGCTTGCCTGACCGGCCGACCACCTCGCCGCCGCGCCGAGCCGCCCGTACCCCCGCTCTCCGCGCGGCGGCGAAGTGGACCGGTCCGCCCTCGGGCGGACCACTTCTTTGGGCATGCACATGTCTTGACCGGTGGCTGCCGCCGCACGCACCGTTGCGGGGCCGATCTTCCGAAGGAGTCATGTGAACAGCAAGTTGCCCGGCACGCGCGGGGTTCCGGGCGCGCGCGCCGCCCGTCCGGCCGTTCCGCCGAGAACCCGTCGGCCCCGCCTCCGGCTCGTCCTCGCCGCACTGATGCTCGCCCTCGCCTCGGCCGCGCCGACGCTCGCCACCGCGGCCGAGGCGTCACCGGCCGGGGCGGCGGCCCCCGCCCGGGGCGCCGAGGTCGTCGCGGTCACCCGGGTCGCCGACCGGCAGGTGGACCTGTCGGTCCGCTCACCGGCCCTCGGCGGCCGCACCGTCAACGTCCGGCTGCTCACCCCCGAGGGCTGGAACCCGGGAGACCGCAGCCGCCACTGGCCGACGCTCTGGCTGCTGCACGGCTGCTGCGGGGACTACACCTCGTGGACCGCCCGGACCGACGTCGCGCGGACCGACAGCCTGCGCGACGTCCTCGTGGTCATGCCCGAGGGCGGCTGGAACGGCTGGTACAGCGACTGGTGGAACTATGGGCGGGGCGGCGACCCGGCGTGGGAGACCTTCCACACCGGGGAACTGCGCCGGCTCCTGGAACGCGACTGGGGAGCGGGCAGCACCCGGGCCGTGGCCGGGCTCTCCATGGGCGGTCAGGGAGCCCTGCTGTACGCGGCCCGGCACCCCGGGATGTTCAAGGCGGCCGCGGCGTACTCCGGCTCCGTGCACCCGCTGCTCGACGACGAGTCCACGCAGCGCATCCTCGGATTCTTCGCCGGCCAGGGCAACGACCCGCTGCGGGTCTGGGGCGACCCGGTCGCACAACGCGACATCTGGGCGGCCCACGACCCGTTCCACCTGGCCAGGAGCCTGGCCCGGACGCCCCTCTTCCTGTCGTCCGGCGACGGCACCACCGGCCCCCTGGACCCGCCCGGCAGCACCAGCGAGCTGGAGGCGGACTTCCACCGGCAGAACCAGGCGCTCGCGGCCCGGCTGAAGCGCGCGGGCGCCAAGCACGTCGTCACCGACTTCTACGGACCGGGCACCCACAGCTGGCCCTACTGGCAGCGCGAACTGCACTCCTCGCTGCCGATGCTGCTCCGGGCCCTGAGGGCCGACGGCTGATCCGGCCGGCCGGTGCGCGGACCGGGGCGGTAGCGTGCGGCCGGTGACCCTCGCGCTGCTGCACACCTCCCCGGTCCACGTACCGGTCTTCGACGCCCTCCGGGACACCGACCACCCCGGGCTCGTCCTGCGCCACCTGGTACGGGAGGAACTGCTCGACCGGGCCCGGGAGGCCGGCCCCGGAGCGGTGGCGGAGGAGGTCGGGGCGCTGCTCGCCGGGGCCGTCGCGGACGGGGCCCGTGCCGTGCTCTGCACCTGCTCGACGATCGGCGCCGTCGCCGAGGCGGGGTCGCCCCCGCTCGGCGTCCCCGTCCTCCGCGTCGACCGGCCGATGGCGGCCGCCGCCGTCACCCGGGACCGGGTGGTGGTGCTCGCGGCCGTGCGCAGCACGCTGGCACCGACCCTCGCGCTGCTCGCCGAGGAGGCGGGGGACCGGCCCGTCGAGGTACGTGCCGAGGTGGTGGACGGCGCCTGGGAGCGGTTCGAGGCCGGTGACCGCGAGGGCTACCTGGACCTGGTCGCGGACGCGGTGGACGCGGTGGAGGACGCCGAGGTGATCGTGCTCGCCCAGGCGTCCATGGCCGGGGCGGCCGCCCGGACGGCCGCCCGGGTGCCGGTGCTCGCCAGCCCCCGGCCGGGACTCGCCGCCGCGGCCGCCGCCGTGGCCCGGGACCGGGTGTTCCGAACCCGCACGGGCTGACCCACCGGGCGCGCCCGGCCGTCCCGGGGGACGGTGGAGGGACACGGGACGTACGACGCGACCATGTGATCCCCCCGGAGGCCCCGATGACCAACCCGTACCCCGACCCGGTGCCGCCGGCACCCACCCCCGGGCCGATGCCGAGCCCGCCCGCACCGGTGCCGGAACCTCCGCAACCCCCGCAACCGCCCCCGGGGCCGGGTCCGGTACCGCCCGGCCCCTCGCCCGACCCGATCCCGCAGCCCCCGGAGCCCCGCCCCGAGCCCGCCCCGCAGTAGGACGGCCGTGCCGGATCAGGGCCGGGGGCGGACGGGGGCCGGGCCCAGGGTGGTGGTGCCGGGGGAGGAGCGGTGGCCGAGCCCGGTCCGGTAGGCGTCCATGGCCGCCTCCGTCCGGCCCGTACGGCGCAGCAGGTCGCCCAGGAGCCGGCAGATGTCCGCGAGGTCCCCGGCGGCCCCGGCCCGCTCCAGCAGGCCCAGCGCGGTGACGTAGTGCTCCTCGGCGGCCTCCGGATCGCCCTGCTCCTCGTGGATCAGGCCGAGCAGCCGGTGCGCCCCGCCCGCGTGCACCGCGCCCCGGTCCGGGTGCAGCTCGCCCAGGAGTCGCAGGAGCAGCTCCCGCGCCTCCCCGGCCCGGCCCCGGCGGCGCAGCACATCGGCCAGCTCCACCTCGACCTGCGCCGTGTACAGCCGGGCCCGCTTGGACGCCAGCATGGCGCGGGCGGCGCGCAACTCGCTCTCGGCACCCGGCAGGTCCCCGTCTTGGGCGTGGACGTAGCCGCGCATCCAGTGGCAGTGCGCGAGCTCGGTGCGGATCTGGAGCTGCTGGTAGATCTCCGCGGCCCGGGCCAGTGAGGCGTCGGCCTCGGCGGTGCGGCCCGCCGCGATGAGGGTGCGGGCGACGCTGCGGTGCAGCCCGGCGACCAGCTCCGGATCGGCGACCCGCGGGGCGAGGGCCAGCGCCAGCTCGCCCGCCTGGGCGGCGCGGGCATGCGCGCCCATGTCCATGTACGGGGCGATCGCGGCCGTGTACAGCAGCAGGAGCGCGCCGGGATCCTGGAGCCCCGAGGCGTTCAGCTCGTCGATGGCGCTCTCCAGCAGGTAGCAGGCGTAACGCAGTTCGCCCGCCAGGAGATGCGCGACGGCCCGGCCCCGGACCGCCGGGGCGCGGCGGGGCAGCGGGGCGTCGGCGAGCAGCAGCTCCGCGGCCTCGAAGTGTTCGCGGGCCACCGGCAGATCGCCCGTCTCCAGCGCGCAGTGGCCGAGGCCGAGCAGGGCCGTGGCGCGTTCCTCGTCGAGTCCGTGCCGGGCGGCCTCGTCGAGCAGTCCGGCGTAGTCGGCGGCGGCGTCCTCGGCGGCGCCGGTGGCCAGGGTCCGCTGGGCCTCGACCAGCCGCAGCCGCAGCGCGGTCGCCAGATGGGCCGGGCGCCCCGTCGCCAGCTCCTCGTACGTGACGCCGAGCCGGTCCGCGAGATGGCGCAGGGCCGCCTCCGAGGGGCGTGCCCGGCCCGCCTCCACCGTGGAGACATAGGCCGGGGTGTACGACGGCTCCGCGAGCTGTCGTTGCGTCAGTCCTCTTTCCGTACGCAGACGTTGGACGCGTCGGCCGAGCGGCTCGGGGCCCTCCTCCGGCGCCGCTCCCCGTCCCGCCGTGCCCTTCGCGCCCATCGCGCCACCCCCTTCGCCCGCGTGTGCCGCGCCGGAACGCGGTCCACGCATCGTAAATGCCCGGATACGACCCCCGGGCACCGGACGCCGGGCCTTGTTCGAAGGTTCGTTCGCCTCTAGGTTAAGCGTCGCATCAACTCGACTTAACCCATGGGTTACACGTTGATCGTGCCCTGGAAGTCGCTCCGGACCAGAAGGAGTTGTCCATGCGGATACGCCCCCGCGCGCGTCGAACGGCAGGAGTGACGGCGGGGCTCGCCCTCGCCGCCCTCCTGGCGGCGACCGCCGTCACCGCCCCGGCCTCGGCCGCCCCCACCGGCCCCGGCGACGGCCGTCGGGTGGCGGCCGAGTACTTCCCCGACCCCGGCGGGGCCGGCCGGACCACCGAGGTCCCGGCCACCTCCCCGGCCCGCGCCGCCGCCACCGCCGCCCCGCTGAGCGCCGCCGAGGCCGCCGCCGACGGCACGGTGGGCGAACAGGCGGTGACCGGCCCGACCGACGACCGCCTGGACGTCGTGATCGTCGGCGACGGCTACACGGCCGGCCAGCAGGACGACTTCCACGCCGACGCCGCCGCCAAGTGGGCCGACATCACGGCCCTGGAGCCCTACCGGAGCTACCAGGACCTCTTCAACGTCTGGACCGTCGACGCGGTCTCCGCCGAATCCGGGATCAGCGGCGACCCCGACCCCGGCACCGTCCGGAACACCGCGCTCGGCAGCGGCTTCTGGTGCTCCGACATCGAGCGGCTGATCTGCGCGGACATCGACAAGGTGGCCGCGTACGCCGCGAAGGCCCCGGCCGCCGACCTCGTGGTCGTCATCGCCAACTCCACCAAGTACGGCGGCGCCGGCTACTCCGGTCTCCAGGCCGAGGGCTACCCCTTCAACGGGGTCTCCACCCTTTCCTCCGACCACCCCGCGTCCGGCATGATCGCCGCCCACGAGATCGGCCACTCGGTGGGCCTGCTCGACGACGAGTACACCTACGACGAGTACGGGACCTGGACCGGCGGCGAGCCCGGAGGCATCAACTCCACCACGTACACCGCCGACCGGCTCACGCAGAAGCAGGCGAAGTGGTACCGCTGGCTCGGCCAGGCGGACCCGGCGGGCGGCAGCGTCGGCACGTACGAGGGCAGCGCCTACTACCCGTCCGGCCTCTACCGCCCCACCGCGTCCTCGATCATGCGCGAACTCGGCAACACCGAGTTCAACCTGCCGGGCCGCGAGGCGATGATCGCCGGGTTCTACCGCGCGGGCAAGGCCCTGACCAGCACCGTCGACACCGGCACCGCCCTCGCCCCCGGCCACCGCATCACCGTGCGCACCACCGGCACCGCACCCCGCGCCCACCGTCCGGGCGCCCCGGCCGGTCTCGCCCGCACCGAGCTGCGCTGGTACGTGGACGGCGTCGAGCGGACCGCCGCCCGCGGGCGCACCGCCGTCACCCCCGCCTCGCTCGGCGTCCGCCCGGACGGCCGCGGCCACCGGGTGACCGCACGGGCCGTCGACCGCACCGACGCCATCCGCGACCCCGCCGTCCGCGCCCTGGCCACCTCCACCCTGAGCTGGGACGTCAAGGCGTCCGGACACCGGAGGAAGTGACCCGCGCTCAGGCGATGATCGGGACCACGGCCTCCGGCGTCAGCATCCGGAAGGTGAACGCCTGGTGGAAGTAGAGCCGGATGCTCGTCGCGTCGTGGTCCTGATAGCCGATGGACAGGTCCTGCCCGAGGCACAGCTCGAAGTCACCGCCCCGGGTGGACAGCAGCACCCCGCCCGTGACGGAGGGCGCCCACAGGATCTGGTCGTCGAGGAGCCTGCCCAGATGGGTGGCGACCGGGTACCCGTGGTCCGAGGTCTCGGTGGCCTCGGTGAAGGCGTCGGCCCCGAGCAGCAGCCGGTACGGGCCGTCGACCCCGGCCAGCCGCAGCCGGGTCAGCGCCTGGCTGACGGTGGCCGGATAGTCGCGGGCGTCGGCGGGCAGCGTCAGCGGCGTGTGCGAGGAGCCGTCCCGCAGTCCGGTGATCCCGGCCGCCGCGTACCCGTCGATGATCGCCATGTCCTCGGCGAACGCACAGGTCCGGGCGGCGTCCTTGACGGGCTGCCAGTCGCTGTCGTCCGAGCCGCGCTCGACATCGTCCACCGCCGCCCTGGTCACCGTGAACGGCACCCGCCACTCGATGACCGGCACCGAGGTGCGGGCCCGCGCGACGACGTCGGGCGCGGGCGGGTCGATGCCGCGCAGATGCCCGTCGCCGATGGCGGCCAGCCCCGGGCCCTCCGGGTCGGTGACGTCCACCACCCGGCGGCCGGCCACATGGCGGCTGAACGTGCGCCGGGCCTCCTCCTCGATCTGGTCCCAGGCGGCATCGGTGACAGGGGCGAGTTCGCGGTGCAGATTGTTCATCACTGGGCGCTTTCGTGCAGGCTGCCGATGTGCAGCGAACCGTCGGCGGACCGGTCCGGGACCGTGACCGGCGCGGACGCGGGCTCCGGCAGGACGGCGGCGGCCGGGGCCGGTGACGGCGGGGGCGGCGGAGCGTCGAGGAAGTCGGCGCTGGGGACGTGGAAGAGCGTGCCGGTGACCGCGGTGGAGAAGTCGAGGATGCGGTCGTGGGTGGCGGGCGGGCTGCCGAGGAACATGTTGCGGAGCATCTGCTCGGTCACCCCCGGATCGGCGGCGTACCCGATGAAGTACGTGCCGAACTCGCCCTGTTCGAAGCTGCCGAACGGCATGTTGGCGCGCAGGATGTCGCGTTCCGTACCGTCGGGGTCGGTGATGGTGTTCAGGGCGACGTGCGAGTCCGGGGGCTTGACCTCGTCGGCGAACTCGACGTCGTCCAGCTTGGTACGGCCGATGACCCGCTCCTGCTCCGTGGTGCTCAGCGCGTTCCAGGCGGTCAGATCGTGCAGGTACTTCTGCACGACGACATAGCTGCCGCCCGCGAACGCCGGGTCCTCGGCGCCGACCAGCGCCGCCGAACGGGCGTCGTCGCCCACCGGATTCTCCGTGCCGTCCACGAAACCGAGCAGGTCCCGGTGGTCGAAGGAGCGGAATCCCTGCGTCTCGTCGACGACCCGCACCGCGTCCCCGAGCCGCTTGAACAGCCGGTCCGCCCAGGCGAAGCAGACGTCCATCCGCTCGGCCCGGATGTGGAACAGCAGGTCTCCCGGCGTGGCCGGCGCGTGGTGCCGAGCGCCGCGCAGCTCCTCGAAGGGGTGGAGCAGGGCCGGGCGCTCCCCGCTGAACAGCCGGTCCCAGGCGTCGGAGCCGAAACCGGTCACACAGATCAGCCCGGCCTCCGGGTAGCGGAAGTCGATGGAGCGGGCGAAGGCCGCCAGGTCCGGCAGCACCTCGCGCACGGCCGCCTCGCCGCCCGGCTCGATGGTGGCGACCAGGATCAGCGCGGCAGTGGTCAGCGGTGCGACGACGGGCTGGGCCGCGGCCGGGTCCGGGGTGGCATCGGACATGCGGGAGCTCCCTGGGCGGCGAGGGTGGGGGACGGGGGCGGTGACGGCATCGGGGAAGGGGCCTGCTGCTACTTACGCACGGCCCCGCCGCCACCGCACCCCGGGTCGCCCGCCCGGGCGACGGGCCCGGTCGTGACGGTGTCGGCCTGCGTGCGATTGGGACGGTCAACGGCCTGATCACGGGCCGACCGGGCGAGGCGGCCCATTCGCTCGGACACCACCCTCACACTCTTCTGACCGCTTCCTGACATCGTGTCACTAATTTCTCGCACATGTGTACAACTCCTCACCGCTCACACGGTCACCAGGGCAGCACCGGCAGGGCTCTTCGGCGCGCGATCGGCGCCGCCTTCGCCGTTCCGGCGACCATGGCCGCACTGCTCGCACCGACCGCGGCCGCCAACGCCGCGCCGCCCGGACCCTCGTCCTCCGGCGCCGGTGCGGCAGGACCGGACACCATCACCACCCACGCCGGCGCCACGACCACGAAGGAACGCAACCGGATCAACGCCTACTGGACCCCCGGGCGGATGAAGCTGGCAGGGGCTCTGGTCCCCGAAATCACCCCCGTGCCCGAGAACGACAACACACCGGACGACCCCCGGCCGCTCCCCGGGAACACCCCGGACCCCGGGGCCGTGTGGACACACGGCGGGGCGGTGGAGAAGAACGTCGGCCGGCTGTTCTTCACCTTCTCCGACGGCTACGACGGCAGTTGCACCGCGACGGTCGTCACCAGCGCCAACCGCAGCACCATCGTCACAGCGGCACACTGCCTGAGAAGCGTCGGGTCGCCTTCTGCCGACGACACCTGGAACCACAACTTCTACTTCGTGCCCGGCTACCGCAACGGAACGAAGCCGCTCGGCGGCTTCAGCGTCAGGACCATGGCCACCTCTTCCCGTTGGGACGACGATCCGGACACCACGGAATCGTCGGACGTCGCTGCCGCCGGCTTCGACACGGGACTTCTCGTGGCGAACCCCGCTGCCGGGGGCCGCCCCATCGAGGATGTCACCGGAAGCCAGAAAATCGATTTCGGCAAGCCCGTCGAGGACGAGTTCGTCCATTCCTTCGGCTACCCGAACTACGGGCTCAACGACCCCACGGACAAGTACGTCGGATCCCGTATGGTCCACTGCGCGGGAAGCAGCCGCCCCGGTCCCGAGGCCCCCTTGCTGTGGGGTGAGACCTGCGACATGTCCGCGGGGTCGAGCGGCGGCCCGCACCTCGCCCACTTCGATCCCCGCACCGGCACCGGCACCGTCGTGGGGGTCACCACTGCCGACCACGAACTCGCGGGCGGACCCGCGCCCACGCTCTACGCCACGCGCTTCGGTGACAGCGCCCACCGCCTCTACGACTGGGCTCAGTCGCGGTAGGGCCTGGTGTCCGGATCGGGCCGGCCGCCCGCCCCGTGCCGCACGGGGGCTCCGCCGGACCGCACCGGCGCATCCGGCGCGGGAAACTCGCGCCGGACGCGGCATCCGGAGGGAAGCGCTCCTCCCGCGACGTCCAGCAGGGGGTGTACTCGCGGATGCTGGTCAGCCCGTGGCGACCTCGGAGCGGTCACCGCCCCAGAGCGTGTGGAAGGAGCCCGCGCGGTCGGTGCGCCGGTAGGTGTGCGCGCCGAAGAAGTCGCGCTGGGCCTGGGTGAGCGCGGCGGGCAGCCGGTCGGCGCGCAGCCCGTCGTAGTACGAGAGCGCGGCGGCGAACCCCGGCGTCGGCACCCCCTGCCGCACCGCCTCGGCGACCACCGCGCGCCAGTCGTCCTGCGCCGCCCCGATCTCCTCGGCGAACCGCGCGTCGGACAGCAGGCTCGGCAGGTCCGGCCGGGCGTCGTAGGCGGCCCGGATACGGTCCAGGAACGCCGCCCGGATGATGCACCCCGCCCGCCAGATCGAGGCCACCGCCCCGAGGTCGATGTCCCAGCCGTACGTCTCGCTGCCGGCCCGGATCTGGTGGAACCCCTGCGTGTACGAGACGATCTTCGACGCGTACAGCGCCTGCTCCACCCGGGCGGCGAACGCCGCGGCGGCCTCCTCGCCGAGCGGGACCGCCGTCGGGCCCGCCAGATGACGGGCGGCCGCGCGCAGCTCCGCGTGCCCGGACAGCGACCGCGCGAAGACGGCCTCCGCGATCCCGGAGACCGGCACCCCGAGGTCGAGCGCCGTCTGCACCGTCCAGCGGCCGGTGCCCTTCTGCTCGGCCCGGTCCTCCACGATGTCGACGAACGGCTTGCCGGTGGCCGCGTCGGTGTGCGCCAGGACCTCGGCGGTGATCTCGATCAGGTACGAGTCGAGACGGCCGGAGTTCCAGCCCCGGAAGGTCTCGGCGATCTTCGCGGGGGAGTAGCCCGCCACGGTGCGCAGCAGATCGTACGCCTCGGCGATCAGCTGCATGTCCGCGTACTCGATGCCGTTGTGGACCATCTTCACGAAGTGCCCGGCCCCGTCCGGGCCGATGTGGGTGGTGCACGGGGTGCCGTCCTCGGCCTTGGCGGCGATCCGCTCCAGCAGCGGCCCCAGCGAGCGGTACGACTCCTCCGAGCCGCCCGGCATGATGCTCGGCCCGTGCAGCGCGCCCTCCTCACCGCCCGAGATGCCGACCCCGACGAAGTGGATGCCGCGCCCGCGCAGCTCCCGCTCCCGGCGGCGGGTGTCCTCGAAATGCGCGTTGCCGCCGTCGATGATGACGTCGCCCTCCTCCAGCAGCGGGGCGAACTCCTCGATCACCGCGTCGGTCGGCCCACCCGCCTTCACCATGACCACGAGCCGGCGCGGACGCTCCAGCGCCGCGACGAACTCCTCCGCCGTGCGCGCGGGGACGAAGGAGCCCTCGCCGCCGAACTCCTCGACCAGCGACTCGGTCCTGGCCGTGGTCCGGTTGTGCACCGCGACGGTGAACCCGTGGCGGGCGAAGTTGCGCGCGAGGTTGCGGCCCATGACCGCCAGTCCTGTGACGCCGATCTGCGCGGTACCGCTCATGGTGGTGCTCCGCAATCCGTCTCGGAAGTGCCTGGATCTTCGACAGGCCGGAGTCTCCAGTATGGGCGGGGGACGGTCCGACGGCCTGTTCGGCCTCACCCGTCCGGGCCGGGCTTCCTGTGTATATTCGGCAGATTCCTAGGCCCTGTCTTCAAAGTGCCGTCGTCCGGCCGGAGGCCGGGCCGCACGGCGGACGGCAGTTTGAGGACAGGGCCTGGAGGTATTCGGATTCCTTCGGCGGAGGTGGGGATGGCACGCGCGGGTCTCACGACCGAACGCGTCGTGGTGGCGGCGGCGGACCTGGCCGATTCCATCGGCTTCGAGAAGGTCACCCTCTCCGCGCTGGCCCGGGGCTTCGGCGTCAAGGACGCCAGCCTGTACTCGCACGTCAAGAACCTGGACGATCTACGCATCCGGGTCGCGCTGCTGGCCGCCGGGGAGTTCGTCGACCGGATCACCGACGCCGTCGCGGGCCGGGCCGGCAGGGACGCCCTGACCGGCTTCGCCGACGCCTACCGGTCCTTCGCCCTGGAGCACCCCGGGCGGTACGCGGCGACACAGATGAAGGTCGCCCCCGAGATCGTCGCCACCTCGTCCGCGTACCACCGCACCGTCGAGATCACCGGCGGAATGCTGCGCGCCTACGGACTGACCGAGCCCGACCTCACGGACGCGGTACGACTGCTGCGCAGCGCCTTCCACGGCTACTGCGCCCTGGAGGCGAGCGGAGGCTTCGGCGCGCCCCGCGAGGTGCGGGCCTCCTGGGAGCGGTCCGTCGAGGCGCTGCACTTCCTGCTGGAGAACTGGTCGGCCGCGACGGGCGGACGGGACGTTCGGAACACGCCCTGAGCCCCTGCCGCGCGCAGCTGGTCCGTTGGTCCGGACATGGCCGGGCGGAGACTCCTCTTTCTGGGCCATTGGCCCAGTCGATCGGACCTGGTTTGAACCACTAGCCCCCTGGATGCTGGGATAGATCCATCAATGGCGCTGCGGGTTCCCTCCCGGGATCCCCGCGGCGCCCTTTCCATGTCTGCGCCGGTACGGGCGTGAAAGGGGCGGGGCGCGTTGTTGAAGAGGGTGTTCGTGGCACCGGACCCGGGGCGGGTACGGCTGCGCTTCGCGAGCCGGGGCGTGCTCGGGATCGGGCTCGCCGTCGCGCTGTGCGGGGCGGCCGGGCATTCGCTGGTGGCGGCGATCACCGGTGGCCTGGCCGCGCTGCTCGCCCTGTTCACGGTGACCGACCCGACGGTGCGCAGGCAGGCGGTCACGACCGCGCTGCTGCCCGTCGCCGGACTTCCGGTGCTCGCGCTGGCCGCCGCGCTGCACGACGTCCCCCTCGCCCGTGACCTCGCGTTCCTCGCCGTCGTGGGCGCGGGGGTGTACGCGCGGCGGTGGGGGCCGCGCGGGCACGCGCTCGGCGTGTTCGCCTTCATGATGTTCTTCTCCGCGCAGTTCCTGCACACCGTGCCCGGCCAGCTCCCGGAGCTGTACGCCGCCGTGCTGCTGTCGCTGGCCACGGCCGCCGCCGTACGGTTCGGTGCCTGGTGCTACGAACGGGGCATGCCGGTCCCGGCCGCCGTCCCCGCGCCGACCGGCGGGAAGGGGCTGCTGCGGACCACGACCCGGCAGGCCGTCCAGGCGACGGTGGGCGCGGGCCTCGCCCTCGCGATCGGCCAGGCGCTCTCCGGCGAACGGTGGTACTGGGCCGTCGGCGCCACCTGGTGGGTCTTCGTCAACACCACCTCGCGCGGCGAGACGCTGGTCCGCGGGTTCCGGCGGTTCCTCGGTACCGCGCTCGGGATCGTCCTGGGATTCGCCGTCGCCGTACCGCTCCACCACGAGCCGGTGGTCGCCGCCGTGGTCGTCGCGGCCGGCGTCTTCGGGATCTTCTACACCGCCGCCGTCTCCTACACCTGGATGATGCTCGCCGTGACCGTGATGGCGAGCATGCTCTACGGACTGCTGGGCGTCCTCGACACCGGGCTGCTCGCCCTGCGGGTGGCCGAGACGGCGGTCGGCGCGCTGGGAGCCGCGGCCGCGGTACTGCTCGTGCTGCCGGTGACCACGCACGCGGTGACCGAGGCCTGGGTCGAGCGGGCGCTGCGCTGCGTGCGCGTGTGCACCGCCGAGACGGCCGCGCGGCTGGCGGGCGACGCCACCGCCGACCCGGCGCCGCGCGTCGCCGAACTGGAGGCGATCCTCGGCCGGGTGCGGCTCTCGCTCGCGCCGCTCGTGCACCCGCTCCACCCGATGAAGGCCCGCAAGAGCCGCGCCCGGCGGGTGCTCGCCCTGCTCGACGACTGCGCCCGCGAGGTGCGCGGTCTCGCCGTCGCCGCGGCCGACCCGGACGCCTCGCACGACGCGCGGCTGGCCGCCGCCTGCCGACGGGTCGAGGTCGCCGTCGAGGCGCTCACGGAGCAGCCGGTCGGCGCGGTGCGGCGCCCGTCCGCCGTCGTGCCGGAGCCGGTGGCCGGCGGGCCCGTGCTCGCCCATCTCCACGCGCTGGAGCAGGCCCTGCTCGAACTCGCCGTTCCGCTCCGCCGGGCCGCGGGGGTGCCGGTCGGCGCCTGAACCGCACCGGCCGAGGTGCTGGTCCGGACCTTTCCTCCGGCTGCTACCGTCGCCCCGAGAACCGCGGCGGGCGCGTGCCGCCGCGGCCGGCCGGCGGCAAAGGGGAGAAACGGTGACGGACACTGCGGTGAGCGGAGACGACGTCGTGGTGCGGGCATTCATCGGGTCGTTCACCTCGGCGGGCGGGCGGGGGGTCACGGCCGTCGCGGTGGACCCGGAGAGCGGAGCGCTGACCGTCCTCGGCGCCACGGACGCCGTCCCCGACCCCTCCTACCTGGCCCTGGGGCACGGGCCGGGGGGCCGCACGCTCTACGCGGTCAGCGAGACCGAACCGGGCGCGGTGGCCGCCCTGGACATCAGCGCGGACGTCCCCCGGCCGCTCGGCGGGCTCCGCCCGGTGGACGGCGACGGCCCGACCCACCTCGCGCTGGCCGCCGGCCATCTGCTCACCGCCAACTACGGTTCCGGCAGTGTCAGCGTCCTGCCGGTGCGGGCGGGCGGCACCCCCGGACCGGTGGCCTCGGTACTGCCGCACACGGGCAGCGGACCGGACCGCGACCGGCAGCTCGCCCCGCACGCCCACCAGGTCCTGCCCGACCCCTCGGGCAACTGGGTGCTCGGCGTGGACCTCGGCACCGACTCGGTACGGGTCTGCGCCCTCGACCCGGCGACCGGGGAACTGCGCGTGCACGACGAGACACGGCTGCGGCCGGGCACGGGCCCGCGCCATCTGGCCTTCCACCCGGAGGGCGGCCACGCCTACGTACTGAACGAACTCGCCCCGACCGTCACCGTGTGCCGGTGGAACGCCGCCGCCGGCGCCCTCGAACCGGTCGGGGAGACCTCCGTGCTCCCCGAGGGGGCGGGGGACGGCGCCGCGCCGACCTACCCCTCGGAGGTGGTCGTCTCCCACGACGGACGGTTCCTCTGGACCGCCAACCGGGGCGCCGACACCCTCTCGGTCCTCGCGCTCGATGCCACGGGGGAGCGGGCGACCCTCGTCACCACCGTGGACTGCGGGGGCCACTGGCCGCGCGACCTCGTCCTCGACCCCACCGGGCGCCGCCTGTACGCGGCCAACGAGCGCTCCGGCGACGTCAGCTGGTTCGACATCGACCCGGAGACCGGCGTCCCGCGCCGTGCGGGCTCGCTGGCCGCCCCGGCCGCGTCCTGCGTGATCTTCGCCTGACACCGCGCCGCGCACACAACACGATCGCCGTACGGGTCCGGAGAACCGGACCCGTACGGCGATCGTGGACGGACGGGCCGTGCCTGCCCGGCACCGGGTCAGTGCGCCTGAGCACCCTGCGGCGCGGTCGGCGTGATGCCGAGCGTCGTCATGTACATCGAGAGCACGAGCTTGCCGATGGCCGGGTACGCGCCGAGCGGCTCGGCGACCGGGCAGCCGGCCTCCTTCGCGGCGGCGTCCAGCAGCCCCTCGGCCACCTCCGGGCCGACCAGGTACGGGGCCACCGCGAGCTGCACCGAGCCGGAGCCGGTGAGCTGCTCGGCGATCGAGGCGACGGAGCCCTCGACGTCGAGCGCCGCGGCCATCACCGGCACCGCCAGACGGGCGGCCAGCAGCATGCCGGTGATCCCGGCCGCCTGCACGGCCTCGTCGCCCCCGACCGTGGCCAGCACGATGCCGTCGGCGGCGGTCGCCACCGTGAAGAGCCGCGCCCGGTCGGCGCGGGCCAGACCGGCCTCCGAGAGCCGTACGTGCAGCGCCTCCGCGAGCAGCGGGTGCGGGCCGAGCACATCGGTCAGCTCGACCTGCGTACCGCTGTCCATGACGGCCTGTCGTATCCGCCGGATCAGGGAGCTGTCCGGCCCCGCGAGCAGCGGCACGACGACCGCCGACGGACCCTCGGGCTCGGGCACCTCGCGGCCCGCCGCCCGCGCCTGCTCGTAGCGCGCGACGCGCTCGGCGGCGCAGTGCGTGAGGACGGCGCCGAGCGCCGGGTACTCGTCGTCGCCGCCGTCGAGGTAGCCGATCCGGGCGTTGAGGCCGGGCAGCTCGGAACGGGCGATGCTGATCACCTCTTCGGCCAGGCTGCGCGTGGCCGGAGAGGGGGTACCGGGAACAGCGAGGACGAGCGCTGCGGCGCCCTCGGGTGCGACCACGGGCTCCGGGCGGCGGTGCCGTCCGGACTGGCGAGGTCGCGGCATTCGTACAGGCAGGCCGGAAGCGGGCCCAGTGGGGGTGCTCATGGCGCCGCATGCTACTGGTTTTGGGTATGCCTCTGTTCGGGGAGGGCCCGGACAGGCGTTATCTGTCCACTTTTATCCGATGAGTGGCTTAACTGGTGACTGTCCCGCTCTGTCGCCGCCTACTCGCTCCCCTGTCCAGGCTCTTCACCCGCGACCCGCAGCAGCGTCGGGTGGAGCGGCAGCCGCAGATCCCCGACCGCCAGCGCCCGCGCGATGGACAGCGCGCCGGTCAGCGGATCACCCGATCCGGGGACGGCCCTGGCCTGCGGAACCTGCCGGGACAACTCCTCGCGCAGCGGCACCAGGAGCGGATCGCCCATCCGGAACAGGCCGCCCGTCAGCGCCACTTCGCACGGCTCGCCGGCGGCCCCCGCCGCCGGGCAGACCGCCGCGGCCGCCTCCGCGATGTGCGCCGCGGCCTCGCGCAGGATGCCTGCGGCGACCGGGTCGTCCCCGGCGCACGCGGCGACCTCGGGCGCGAACGAGGCCAGCACGGCGGGCCGGTCGGTCCGGGGATAGAGCAGCGCGGGCAGCCCCGGCGCGGGTCCGAACACCGCCTCCAGCCGGGACAGCAGCGCGGCGGACCCGCCGCGCCGCCCGTCGTGGGCGCGCATCGCCGCGTCCAGCCCGGCCCGGCCGATCCAGGCCCCGCCGCCGCAGTCGCCCAGCAGATGGCCCCAGCCGTCGGCCCGGCGCCAGCCCACCAGATCCGTGCCCAGCGTGATCATGCCGGTTCCGGCGGCCACGACCGCCCCCGGACGCTGGCCGACCGCGCCCGCGTACGCCGTCACCGCGTCGGCGGCCAGCGCCAGCCGCCGCACCCCGAGCGCCTGTTCCAGGGCGGCGGGCAGTTCGGTGCGCAGCCGCTCGCCGAGGGTGGCCATACCGGCCGCGCCGATCGCGACGGTGTCCACCCCGGCGTCCTCCCCGGCGCCGCTCCGCGCCAGCAGGCTCCGGACGGCGGGCAGGAGTTGTTCCAGCAGATGGCCCGCGTCGATCCCGGCGGGCCCGGTGCGGACCGGGGCCTCGCACACCGCCGTCGCCACCGGGGCCGCCGCGTCGGCGGTGCCCAGCGCGATGCGCAGACCCGAGCCCCCCGAGTCCACGCCGAGCACCCGGCACCCCGGTGCGGCGGTGGCTTCGGGCGACGGCCGCGATGCGCTCATGTCCGGCTCCAGGGAGAGGGGGAAGACGAATGACGGCGGCAGCCTATCCCCAGGTCCCGGAGTGCGGTCCCAGGGAGCGGCGTTCGCGGGCGGGGCTGTCCGTGTACGCCGGTAGAGTGACGTTTCGTGGCACCACGACCGTTGAACGAAGTAGTCGAGCCCGGCTGGGCCGAAGCACTCGCCCCGGTGGCCGGACGCATCGCGGCGATGGGTGATTTCCTGCGCGCCGAAGTGGCGGCCGGGCGCACCTATCTGCCGTCCGGGGCGAACGTGCTGCGCGCGTTCCAGCAGCCCTTCGACGAGGTACGCGTCCTGATCGTCGGTCAGGACCCCTATCCGACCCCGGGGATGGCGGTGGGGCTGAGCTTCTCCGTCGCCCCCGAGGTGACGCGGGTCCCCGGCAGTCTGGAGAACATCTTCCGGGAGATGCATACCGACCTCGGGCTCCCTCGTCCGTCCAACGGCGACCTGACGCCCTGGACGCGGCAGGGCGTTCTGCTGCTGAACAGGGCGCTCACCACCGCTCCCCGCAAGCCGGCGGCGCACCGGGGCAAGGGCTGGGAGGAGGTCACCGAGCAGGCGATCCGGGCCCTGGCCGCGCGCGGCAAGCCGCTGGTGTCCGTGCTGTGGGGGCGGGACGCCCGCAATCTCCGGCCGTTCCTCGGCGACTACCCGGCGATCGAGTCCGCCCACCCCTCGCCCATGTCCGCGGACCGGGGCTTCTTCGGCTCGCGCCCGTTCAGCCGCACCAACGAGCTGCTGCTCGGCCAGGGCGCCCAGCCGGTCGACTGGCGGCTGCCGTAGGCGGCGCCCTCCGTACCCCGGCCATCCGAGGCGCGGGGGCGGGACCGGCCCGCGCCGCCCCCGCCCCTCCGGCGCGTCAGGCGTCGATCACCGCCGCCCGCACGCACAGCACGTCCGGCAGGTGGGCGGCGAGCTGCTGCCAGCTGTCGCCGTCGTCCGCGCTGGCGTACACCTCGCCGTTGCGGTTGCCGAAGTAGACGCCGGCCGGATCGGCGTCGTCCGTGCACAGGGCGTCGCGCAGCACGGTGCCGTAGTGCGTCTCCTCGGGCAGGCCCGTCGACAGCGGCTCCCAGCTGGCGCCCGCGTCACCGGTGCGGAACACCCGGCAGCGGTGTTCGGCGGGCACCCGGTCGGCGTCGGCGTTGATCGGGAAGACGTACACGGTGTCCGCGCGGTGCGGGTGGGCGGCGGCGGCGAAGCCGAAGTCGGAGGGGAGGCCCTGGCCGATGTCGGTCCAGTGGTCGCCCGCGTCGTCGCTGCGGAAGACGCCCCAGTGGTTCTGGAGATAGAGCCGGTCGGGGTCGACGGCGTCCCTCGTCACCTTGTGGACGCACTGGCCGAACTCCGGGTCGGGGTCGGGGAGGAAGACGGCGGAGACCCCCTTGTTGGCCGGTGCCCAGCTGGCGCCGCCGTCCTCGGTGCGGAACACCCCGGCCGTGGAGACGGCCACGGTCACGGCGCGGGGGTCCCTGCGGTCCGTCAGGATCGTGTGCAGCCCCTCACCGCCGCCGCCCGGCACCCAGCGCGAGCGCGTCGGATGCTCCCACAGCGGGCGGACCAGCTCGAACGACTCCCCTCCGTCCTCGGACCGGAACAGCGCGGCCGGTTCGGTGCCCGCGTACACGACGCCGGGCGCCTCCGGCCCGGCCGGGTGCAGCTGCCAGACCCGCTCCAGGGACGCCCCGGTGAACGGGGGGAACTTCACGGCGGGCTTCTCCGGCTCGATCCAGCTGCGGCCCAGGTCGTCGGAGTGGAAGACCGACGGGCCCCAGTGCGCGCTGTCACCCCCGGCCAGGAGGCGCGGGACCTTTCCGCGGGTGTCGATGGCCACCGAGTAGATCGCCTGGGCATTGAAGTACGGGCCGTCGAACTCCCACGTACCACCGTGCCTGCGGCCGATGAAGAGTCCCTTGCGGGTGCCCACGGTGAGCAGTAAGTCGGTCATGACCGAACCTCCCGAAACGCCGTTGTGCCGGATACGGGCCAGTCTGCACCCGGCCACTGACAGTGGCCCGCAGGTCGCCGCCGACACCTGGTCCGGTCCGGGCCCTACCCGGGACGGCCGGCCTCCTCGGAGCAGGTCAGGACCAGGGTCGTGCCGCCGTCGTCCTCCGTGATGTCCCGGACGTGCCGGAAGCCGATCCGCTCCAGCAGCGCCACCGAGGCGGTGTTCCCGGCGGCCACCGTGGCGTGCACCTCGGACAGGCCGAGCGTGTCGAACCCGTACCGGGTCAGGGCCCGCGCGGTCTCGGTGCCGAAACCGTGCCCCCACGCCGGGGCGGCGAGCGCGTACACGATCTCGTGGCCGTCCACGCTCGAGGACGGCTTGATCTCCGCGTGGCCGATGAAGCGGCCGTCGTGCCGGACCGCCCAGACGTCGAACAACTCCCGCGCGTAGACCTTGCTGAAGATCCGCCCGAACAGGGCGCGGTCCTCGGCCTCGGTCTGGAGTCCTTCCCCCATCCACCGGGCGACCGACGCGTCCTGGAACAGTCCGACGAAGTCCTCCTCGTCGGCGGGGGTGTACGGCTCCAGGCGCAGGCGTGCGGTGTGCAGGACAGGGGTCGTCATGGCCGCAGACGGTACGCACGGCCGTCCGGGGTCCGCAACGCAATACCGGGGGACGGCGGCGGAAGTGGCGCCGGGCGCCCCCTGCACCGCAGGCTGGACCGGGCCGGCGGACCGCGTCGGCCCGGCGGGACGGAGGAGTGGAGCGATGGTGAGCGGTGTCGAGGACGTCGAGGGGCGCGGAGCGGTCCTGGAGGTGGACCCGGCCGGGGCACGGGTCGGGATCAGGGCGGCGGGGCCCGCGGGCGGCGTCTCGCTGTTCTGCACCCCCGAGCGGGCCCGGGAGCTGGCGGCCGAGCTGCTCCGCGCGGCGGACGAGGCCGACCGCGCCGGCACCGTACGGCTCGTGACCGTTCAGGCGTGTGAGCTGCGCCGGGGGGACGTGCGGGACGGCGAACGCACCATGACCGTGGAGGCGGTCCGGGTCGACGGCGCCACCGCCCAGGTCACCTGGCGGTCGGGGGCCGGGCGGAGCTGGACCCAGGGCTATGACGCGGCGGCCGCCATCACGCTCCGGCGGCGCGGCGACGGATCCCGAATCTAGTACGAGAGGCTTCGTACTTTGATGAATGTCGTAGTACGATGACTGCCGTAGTAGTGATCCTTCGCAGTCGTCGAAACGGAGTCCGATGTGAGTGCCCTCTTCGAGCCCTACACCCTGCGGTCGCTCGTTGTTCCCAACCGGGTCTGGATGGCACCCATGTGCCAGTACAGCGCCGCACCGGAGGGTCCGGAGACCGGTGTCGCGACCGACTGGCACTTCGCGCACCTCGCGGCGCGCGCCATCGGGGGAACGGGGCTCATCCTCACCGAGGCGACGGCCGTCAGCCCCGAGGGCCGGATCAGCCCCAGCGACCTCGGCATCTGGAACGACACCCAGGTCGCCGCGTTCCGCCGGATCACGGACTTCATCAAGAGCCAGGGCTCCGTTCCCGGGATCCAGCTCGCCCATGCCGGACGGAAGGCCTCCACCGCGGCCCCCTGGCTGGGCGGCGCCCCGGTCGGACCGGAGGCGCACGGCTGGACGCCGGTCGCCCCGAGCCCGCTGCCGTTCGACGACGGCCACCCCGTGCCGCACGAGCTGACCACGGACGGGATCCGCGAGGTCGTCGACAGCTTCCGCGAGGCCGCCCGCCGCGCCCTCGACGCCGGGTTCCAGGTCGCCGAGGTGCACGGCGCCCACGGCTACCTCGTCGGGCAGTTCCTCTCCCCGTACAGCAACCGGCGCACCGACGAGTACGGCGGCAGCTTCGAGAACCGCACCCGCCTCGCCCTGGAGATCGTCGACGCGGTCCGCGAGGTCTGGCCCGAGGAGCTGCCGGTGCTCTTCCGGATCTCGGCCACGGACTGGCTCACGGAGGACGAGGAGGACGACCGCGAGGGGTGGACGGTCGACGAGACCGTGCGCCTGGCCGGGCTGCTCCAGGCCCACGGCGTCGATCTGCTGGACGTCTCCAGCGGCGGGAACGCCCCGAGGGTCCGCATCGCGACCGGGCCGGGCTATCAGGTCCCCTTCGCCGAGCGGGTCAGGGCCGAGACCTCGCTCCCGGTGGCGGCGGTCGGTCTGATCACCGAACCGCAGCAGGCCGAGGAGATCATCACCGAGGGGCGGGCGGACGCCGTCCTGCTCGGCCGCGAACTGCTGCGCGACCCGTCATGGGCCCAGCGCGCGGCCCGTGAGCTGGGTGGCGAGCTGCGCACCCCGGACCAGTACCTCCGCGTCGTCTGACCGCCCCGCCCGGTCCGGGTGCGCGACCGGCGGGAAGGGGCGCGGGCGGGGCGGCGGGGGCGCCTCGGACTTCGACGTGTCTCGTATCATGGGCACCCGCACGGGCCCGTGCACATCCAGGAAGTGGAGCCGCCGTGACCCCCGCCAGCGCCCCCGCCGCCGAGGCCGGCGGCCGGGTACTCGACCATCCGGCACGGGACGAGATCCGCGTTGAGGCGGTGCTGCACGCGCTCTCCGACCCGGTGCGTCTGCGTATCGTCCGCGAGCTGGCCGCCGCCGAGTCCGAACTCAGCTGCTCCTGCTTCGACCTCCCGGTGACCAAGTCGACGACCACGCACCACTTCCGGGTGCTCCGCGAGAGCGGCATCGTCCAGCAGGTCTACCGGGGCACGGCCAAGATGAACGGCCTGCGGCGGGACGATCTGGAGGAGCTGTTCCCCGGGCTGCTCGACCACGTGCTGGACGCGGCCGCCCGCCAGGCGCGGCGCATCGGCGAGGAACGCTGAGCCGTCAGGCGGCGGGCCGGGAGGAGTCGCCCGTCGCCGCGGCCCACTCCACCAGCAGCCGCTGGTACTGCTCCTCGTCCTCCGGGGACAGGCAGCCGCCCGAGCGCTGCCACAGGTCACGGATTTCTTCGTTCACCGCGGCGGCGGTGCGCGTGGAATCGGAGGAGCACGAAGAACGGGACATGGTTACAGGCTAAGGCCACGATGTGACAATCGGACCCATTGCGCGTCAGGGACATCTCTCACATGCCTACCGGGGAACGCCCGGTACCAGTTCGAGCGTCCGCAGTCCGCCGGGCCGCTCCGACACCGGCAGATGCCGGACGAACCGCACGTGACAGCCGATCGCGGCTGCTCCGCCGTCCGCCTCCCGGTCGTCCCCGACCATCACCACATCGGCCGGATCCAGTCCGAGAGATGTGCAGGCCATGTGGAAAATTCGTGGGTCCGGCTTCTGGATACCGTGCTCGAACGACAGGACGTAGGTGTCGATCAGGCCGTCGAGGCCGTGCCCCCGGAAGACCGGGCGCAGGTCCCAGCCGATGTTGCTGACCACGCCGACCCGGACACCCTTCCCGCGCAACGCCCCGAGGACCTCGGCCGCGTCCGGGTAGGGCTGCCAGGCGGCGGGCGTCCGGTGCCGCTCGTACAGCGCGTCGTACAGCCCCGGGTCCGGGAGCGCCACCTGGCGGGCCAGAGCGGTGTACGTCTCCCGGTGCGCCCGCGCGCTCTCGTCCCGGCCGGCCCACAGGGCGGCGAGCGGGGCCGGGACGTGCCGGGGAGCAGGGCCGCCCGGCAGGGCCCCGGCGGCTTCCAGGCCGGCCGCGTACCGCTCGAAGGCGGATTCGTCCACCGTGACGCCGCGCTCGGTGAGGACCGCGCGGAGCCAGGAACGGACCGGCTCGATACGGAAGAGGGTCCCGGAGAAGTCGAACAACACGCCCTTGATCTGCATGATCGCGATACTTCCCGGTCCGCGCGACACACCGCAAGGGGGCCGGTCCGGGCCGGTGGCTCACCGCGTACGCGCCCCGCCGCGCCGCTCGTACCACCCGAACCCGGCGACCGAGAGACCCACCAGGGCCGCCCCCAGCAGCCAGCCGCCCAGCACGTCGCTCAGCCAGTGGACCCCCAGGTAGAGCCGGGTCACCCCCACCCCGACGACGGAGACGCCCGCCACGGCCAGCGCCCCGCGCCACAGCCGGGGCCCGGCACCGTACCGGCGCAGCAGCCACAGCAGCAGCCCCCAGCTCACCACGGCCGTCAGCGCGTGGCCCGAGGGGAACGCGGCGTAGTGCGCGGAGTCCACCGGGTCGGGCCAGCGCGGCCGCTCCCGGCCGACCGCGGACTTCAGCCCCTGCTGCGCCAGCGTGCCCAGCAGGCTCGTCGCCGCCACCCACACCGCGAGCGGCCGGGCCCCCCGCCACCACAGCGTCACCACCGCCACGGCGATCAGGGCCCGCATGGTCCACGGGTCCCAGAACCAGTCGGTCAGGACCCGGTTGACGTGCACCAGCCCCGGCTCGGTCACCGCTCCGCGGTGCAACGTGTCCGCGACGGTGCGGTCCAGGACCATCAGCGGTGACCACCGCACGGCCACGAGGGCCAGCAGGGCCAGGAAGAGCAGCCCGCAGACCGTGCCCGCGCGCAGCGCGGTGAGCCGGTGGTGGCGGAGGGGAGGCGGGGCGAGCGGGGTGGACGGCATGGAGCGATCCTCGCGGACGACGGGCCGCCGCGGCCACCACAGAGCCTTGTGGCGGCGCACTTTCGACGCCGGGGCCGGTGCGCTATCGCAGTGCGCTGAGCCCGGGGAGGAACGCGATCAGCAGCGGGACCACCGGAACCAGCGCGGCCGCGGCGGTCAGCCGGAGCCTGCGCCCGGTGGTGAGCCGGTCCGCCGGGGTCAGCAGCCGGTTCACCCGCATCGGGAGCTGTGCGCCCGGCGTCGGGCACGGGCCGAACACCCCGCGGTCCTCGTTCAGTTCCACCAGGGCCAGGGCGATCGTGAGCCGCCCGAAACGCTTGGACGCCACGTCGTCCGCGGCCAGTTCGACCAGCCGGTGCATCTCGTCGCGGAACGCCGCGAAGACCGGGACCTGCGGGAACCCGGAGGCCAGGGCGCCGGAGCAGTGCAGCAGCCAGTCGTGGCGCGCCTTCGCGTGCCCCTGCTCATGGGCGAGTACCGCGTCGAGCTGACGGCCTTTCAGGCGCCGGAGTGCCGTGGTGGTGATGACCAGTTGAGGGGCGGCGCCCGGCAGCCACCAGGCATCCGGACGGTCACCCTCCAGCACCACCAGACGGGCGCTGCCGGCCTCCTCGCCGGGCAACAGCGGGGCCCGCACCAGCAGTTCGGCACGCCGTGTGCGCCGTCGCACCCGGGCCCGGCGGATCTCCCGGGTCAGCATCACCGCCGACCAGACGCCGCCGAGCGCCAGCAGCACCGCCATCGCCGCCGACCAGGAGCCGTGCCCGCCGAGCGCGTACGCCTCCACCACGGCCCGCGGCGCCGGAGCGAACACATGGCCGCGCACCGCCTGCCAGGCGGCGGCGGCGCTGAACGTCATGGAGAGCGCGAACGAGACCAGCACCCCGGCCACCGCGCACTGCCACACCCAGAGCGCCACCACGGGCTCGCGCTCCGGCCACCGTGCCCGGGCCATCAGCCGCGGGGTCAGGACGGCGGCCAGTGCACCGAGCAGCAGCAGTGCGAGGGAGACCAACATGGAGCCAGCCTATGAGGGGCGCGGCGGCCACGGGTATGGCCGTGCACGGCAAGTGACGCACGCCACGGTTTGCCGGGCGGTCGTCTCACAGGCCGAGCAGCATCGCGAACATCGCCATCCCCATCGTCAGCCGGCAGGCGAGGGCCAGCTCGGGCCGGGTGGCCCAGCCTCCCGCGGCGCCGCCGCCGGACGCCGCGGCCACGGGTATCAGCCGCGCCCCCGACCGCAGCACGTACACCGCGAAGTAGGCCAGCAGCCCCCCGGTCAGCAGCGGGACGCCTCCCGCCACCGCCGCCCCGTGGCCCGCGTGGACGCCGTGCCCCGCGCCCGCACCGGGCGCCATCGTCAGCGCCATGTAGACCATCGCCACGGAACCGACCAGGTGATGCAGATGGTGCCGGTCGAGCCGGGCGAACCAGAGGGCGCGCAGGGCGGCCCCGCCGAACAGCACCGCGTACACCGCCCAGCCCCAGGCGGGCGGCGGCACGACGGCCGCGGGCACGGCCATCGCCGCCATGCCGAAGCCCATCAGCGCCTCCGCGCGCGCCGCCCTGCGCCCCTCCCCGCTCTCGCCCCGGGTGCGCAGCAGGCAGTAGGCCCCCGCCGCCGCGCACAAGGCCATCAACAACCAGCCCGGAACCACCGGTCCGTGCACGGCACACCCCCTGGACGTACGACGCGGTACCCCCAAGGTCGATGCCCGTACGGGAACTGCCGTACGCGGCGCACTGGGGTACAGGGGGAGCGCGCGGAGGGAGCGTTCCCTCCGCGCGCGGTGCGGTTCCGGCCCCGGGGTCAGTCGAGCGTGAGGGCCTTGAAGGCGCGCGCCTGCTCGGTGATGGCCAGCTCGGTGGGCAGCCGTTCCATGGACGAGGCGCCGAAGAACCCGGCGATCCCCGAGGTGTGCTCCAGGACGTAACGGGCGTCCTCGGGTTCGGCTATCGGGCCGCCGTGGCAGAGCACGACGATCTCCGGATTGACCCGCTTGGCCGCGTCGTGCATCTCCTGCACGGCGGTGGCGGCCTCGTCGAGCGTGAGCGCGGTCGCGGCGCCGATCGAGCCCTTGGTGGTCAGCCCGACGTGCGGAACGAGCACATCGGCACCGGCCCGCGCCATCGCGGCCGCCTGATCCGGGTCGAACACATAGGGAGCGGTGAGCAGATCGCGCTCATGGGCCTGGCGGATCATGTCGACCTCCAGGCCGAAGCCCATCCCGGTCTCCTCCAGGTTCTCCCGGAACTTCCCGTCGTACAGGCCGACGGTCGGGAAGTTCTGCACACCGGTGAAGCCCACGGCCTTCAGCTGGTCGAGGAAGTTGCCCATGATCCGGAACGGGTCGGTGCCGCACACCCCGGCGAGCACCGGGACGTCCCGCACCACCGGCAGGACCTCGCCCGCCATGTCGAGCACGATGGCGTTGGCGTCACCGTAGGGCAGCAGGCCCGCCAGCGAGCCGCGGCCGGCCATCCGGTAGCGGCCGGAGTTGTAGATGATCAGCAGGTCGACGCCGCCGGCCTCCGCGCACTTGGCGGACAGACCGGTGCCCGCGCCCGCCCCGATGACGGCCCGGCCGGACCGGACCTGTTCGGTCAGTCGGGCCAGTGCTTGTGTGCGGTTCACGGATGAGCTCCTGTTCGGACGAGAGGTGTTCATGGGGTGGTCGGTGGGCGCGGCTGCTCAGGACCGAGCGCGGGCCGCGCCGTGCGCCGTGATCAGCTGGTGGAGGTGGTCGGCGGCGGCGACGGCGAACGACGGGTCGTTGAGGTGGGCGCCGATCTCCCGCAGGTCCACGGCACTGCCGCGCACCGCGTCCCGCAGGGCGGCGAGCCCGGCCGCGTCGGCCTCCGGATCGTGGAACGGGCCGCCCGGGGCGTCCACGGCGGAGACACCGCCCAACGGCCACAGCACCGCCGTCGGGCCGTGGGCCGCGGCCAGCTTCCGTCCCATCGAGGCGCCCAGCTCGGCCATCTCGCCGGGCGTGGTGCGCATCAGGGTGACGGTCGGGTTGTGGACCAGGAGACGGCGGTCGGCGAACCGCTCCGGGACGGTGTCGGCGGGGCCGAAGTTCACCATGTCCAGCGCCCCGGGCGCGACCACCTGCGGCACCCCGGCCAGGCCCGCCGCGGTCAGCCGGTCCGGCCCCGCGCTCAGCACCCCGCCGACCAGGTCGTCCGCCAGTTCGGTGGTGGTCAGGTCCAGCACACCGGCGAGGAACCCGCCCGCCGTGAGCTTCTCCAGCGCCCGGCCGCCGGCCCCCGTGGCGTGGAAGACCAGGACCTCGTACCCCAGCTCGTCCAGCCGCTGCCGGGCGGCGTCGACGGCGGCGGTGGTGACGCCGAACTGGCTGGCACCGACCAGCGGACGCCCCTGGGGGCCCGGGTTGCGCAGGCTCCGCTCGTGGTGGACGGCCATGCCGGCCGCCGCCGCGGCCGCGTTGCCCAGGATCTGCGACGACACCGAGTTGATGCCCGCCACGTCGACGACGCTGTACATCATCGTGATGTCGCTGCTGCCCACGTACGGCGACACGTCCCCGCTCGCCATGGTGGACACCAGCACCTTGGGGACGCCGATCGGCAGCGCCTGCATGGCGCGCGCGGCGATGAACGAACCACCGCTCCCGGCCACGGCCAGCACCGCGTGGAGCTGCCCCTCCCGGTGCAGATCGCCCACGATCCGCTCCACGCCCTCGGCCATCGCGGTGACCGCCGCTCCCCGGTCCCCGGCGGCCCGCAGCGCGTCCAGACCGTGCCCGGCGCGGCGCGCGACGGCCGCCGCGTCGATGTCGCCCGCCGGGCCGTCGATGGGCGAGGGCATCACCCCGGCGTCGACGAGCACCACGTCGCAGCCGGCCTCACGAATCCGCTCCGACAGCCACGCGTACTCCGCCCCCTTGGTGTCCAGTGTCCCGACGAGCACCACGGTCGCCATGTCTCGCTCCTTTGCAACGGCGTCCTCCCGATCATGTGCGAGCCGCCCGGCAGCGGCAAAGACCACTTGACGGCAATTGGCCTGCGTCGGGCGATGATGGGGCCATGGAGCGGATTCCTCCCACCCGGCTCTCCCGCCTGCTGACCGGGTGGTCCAAGGACGGCACCGGCGCGTTGCCCGCGCTGCTCGCCGCGGCGCTGCGCGAACTCGCCGAGCGCGGGGACGTCGCGCCGGGCACGGTGCTGCCCTCCCAGCGGGCCCTGGCCGCGGCGCTGGGCGTCAGCCGTTCCACGGTGACGGCCGCGTACGGTCTGCTGGAGGCCGGCGGACAGCTGGAGAGCAGACGGGGCAGCGGCTCCCGGCTGCGGGGCTCGGGGGCGGTGGGCCGGCCCGTCACCGAGGGGCGGCTGGCCAGCTTCGGGACCAGGGACGGCGTCATCGACCTGTCGAGCGGCGCCCTCGACGGGCTGCCCGCCGTCGCGGCGGCCGCCGACGCGCTCTCGGCCGCCGACCTCACCACCGCGGTGACCGGGGACGGGTACCTCCCGTACGGGCTGCCCGAACTCCGCGAGGCGATCGCCGGTTACCACCGGTCGGCGGGGCTGCCGACCAGCGCCGACCAGATCCTGGTGACCGCCGGCTCCCAGCAGGCCGTCTGGCTGATCACCCAGGGCCTGGTCGAGCCCGGCGACACCGTGGTCGTCGAGGACCCGACCTACCGCGGCGCCCTCGAAGCACTGCGCGCCCGGGGCGCCCGGCTCGTCCCCCTGCCCGCCGACGGCCCGCACGGCGCCGCCGCACTGGCCCGGCTGACCGGTCACGTCCGCCCGCGCCTGGTCTACCTCCAGCCCTCGCTCCACAACCCCACCGGGCGCGCCGCCGACGAGGCCGCCCGCCGCGCCTGGGCCGCCGTCCTCACCGACCAGGGCCTGTACACGGTGGAGGACAACGCCTACGCCGAACTGGCCCTGCACCACGACGCCGCGCCCGCCCCGCTGGCCGGGCTGCTGCCGCCCGCCGCCACGGCCACCGTCGGCACCCTCTCCAAGCTCTTCTGGGGCGGCCTGCGGATCGGCTGGATCCGCGCCTCCACCCCGGTCGTCCGCCGCCTCGCCGACATCAAGAAGTCCATCGACCTGTCCTGCCCGGTGGTGGACCAGCTCCTCGCGGTGACGCTGCTCCGGCAGCTCCCCGAGGCCAGGGCGCGCCGCCGCGCCCGGCTGCGGGAACGCCTCGCGGAGACCGAACGCCTCCTGCGGGACCAGGGCACCGGCTGGCGGTGGCGGCGCCCCGACGGCGGCTCCGCCCTCTGGGTCGAGCTGCCCGGTGCCGACGCCGAGGCCACCGCCCAGCTGGCCCGCCGCGCGGGCGTACTGATCGTCCCCGGACCGGCCTTCTCCGCCGTGGACGGCTTCCGGCACCATGTGCGGCTCCCGTTCGCCGACCGGGACGGCGCCCTGGCCAGGGCCCTGCCGGTACTCGTCGACTGCGCGGAACGCAGCCGCGCCGCGCACTGACGGAGGCGTCAGGGGCGGTAGCGCAGCGGATGGCCGGCCGGCACCTCCACCACGACGATCCGGTGCCCGTCCGGATCGGCGATCCACATCTCGACCAGCCCCCACGGCTCGCGCACCGGCTCCCGCAGCACCTCGACGCCGCGGCCGGACAGCTCCACGTGCGCCGCCCGTACGTCCGCGACCTGCATCCACAGTTCGAGACCGGGCACCGGTGGCCCGGCGGCCCGCCCGGACACCTCCAGGAAGCCCCCGCCGAGGAAATAGACCGTGCCCCGCTCGGGGCCGGTGCCGAACTCCCGGTACACGGGCAGCCCGAGCCGCTCGCCGTAGAACCGCCGTGACCGTTCGGGGTCGACCGGATGCAGCAGGACCCGGCTGCTCAGTACGTGCACCATGCCCGGACTCTAAGGGGCCCGTTCCCGGGGTTACGCTGCTCCGGCACGGCCGTGAGAGTGAAGAGACGGAGAACCACCACGATGGACGCAGTTTCCGCCCGGGAACCCGGACAGCCGACCTTCCGCGACGCGGTCGACGCCGATGTGCCCGCGCTGGTGGCGCTGATCGAGTCGGCGTACCGGGGGGATGCCAGCCGGGCCGGATGGACCACCGAGGCGGACATCCTCCAGGGGCAGCGGACCGACCCCGACGGGGTGCGCCGGATCGTCGAGTCGCCCGGCAGCCGGCTGCTCGTGGTGGAGCGAGACGGCGTGCTCGTCGCCTGCTGCCAGCTCGAACACCGCGACACCGCCGCCTACTTCGGCATGTTCGCGGTCCGTCCGGAACTCCAGGGCGAGGGGCTCGGCAAGGTGATCATCGCCGAGGCCGAGCGCACCGTCCGCGAGGGCTGGGGCGTGCGCGAGATGCACATGACCGTGATCTCGGTCCGGGACGAACTGATCGCCTGGTACGAGCGGCGCGGCTACCGCCGTACGGGCGAGCTCAGCCCGTTCCCGTACGGCGACGAGCGCTTCGGCATCCCGCAGCGCGACGACCTCGCCTTCGAGCTGCTCGTCAAGGACCTCGCCACCGGAGCGGCGTAGCGGCCCGCCGCCGGTGACCGGCGGCGGGCCGGGGCGGTCAGGCGGTGAAGCGGCCGGCGCGGCGGATCTCCGGGTGGTCGGTCGTCACCCCGTCCAGCCGCAGCGCCCGGGCCAGCCGTAGATGGTCCTGGGTGTTCACCACCCAGCCGATGATCCTCAGCCCCTCCGCGTGGGCCCGCTCCGTCACCTCCAGGGTGAGGCGGCGGATGTTCAGCGCCAGCGTCGCCGCCCCCACCGCCTTCGCCCGGTCGACCACGTCGCCCTGCCAGCGGCTCGCGATGAGCACGGTCCGCACCCCCGGCACCAGGCGGGCGATCTCGGCCACCGCCGCGTCGTGGAACGACGACACCTCCACCCGGTCGGCGAGGCCGCGGCGCAGGATCACCTCGGCCAGCGCGCGGGCCGCCGCCGCGTCCTTGATCTCGGCCTGCACGGGGGACCGCACGGCGTCGAGCACCTCCTCGAAGACCGGCACCCGCTCACCCTGTCCGGCGTCGAGTTCGCGCAGCTCGGCCAGGGTCTTCTCGCTGATCGGCCCCGTACCGTCGGTCGTCCGGTCCACCTCGGCATCGTGCATGACGGCCAAGGCGCCGTCCTTGCTCAGATGGAGATCCAGCTCGATCGCGTCCATCCCGGCGCGCTCGGCCCGGACGAACGAGCGCAAGGTGTTCTCCGGCTCGACACCCATCACCCCGCGATGTCCGATGGTGAGAAAAGACATGGCAAACCCGCTTCCGTCGAGACGTCTTCCCGGTGCGGTCTCCTACCCACCGGACGCTCCGGCATGACGTCGGCGAGGCAGTCGGAGCAAGCTCCCGCTCCTGTGCCACCACGGTCCCGGGGAATCCCGGGGAAGTCGCCACGAGTCCCGCTTCGGACAGGAAAAATCGCGGTGACCATGGGGGGTCCGCAGGATAATTTACTGAGTCCCACTTGTCTCGAAGAACCCCACATGGATACGGTTGCTTAACGCGAGGTTCTCCTGTGGAGGAAGTGACATGACGGAAATTCTTGTGCAAGGCGCCGCCGGAGGCGGCATAGCTACGGATCAGCGGGTGGTCGACCACTCCGCCTGGCCCCTGCTCAAGAATGCCGTGGAGGAGATCCGGCCCTGGCAGTCGAAGGACGGCTCCATCGACTTCGAGGCCGAGGGGGCGCCGTCCCCCGAGGCCGCGCGCTCCGCCGTCGACCGGGTGATCGCCGCGGTCGAGGAGCTCTCCCCGCTGCTGCCGCACGACGCCGCCTACCACCGCGCCCTGGTCACCGACCTGCGCCGCTGGGTCACCGACGGCTTCGGCGTGCCGGACTTCCTCGACTCGCTGCTCGCCTTCCAGCCGGCCAAGGACCGCGCCGACGGACTCCAGCACCTGGTCGTCTTCGCGATGTACACGCAGAACGGCAACCCGGACCGCAACCTCGAAGCGGTCGTCCTGCGGATGGTCTGGCCCGAGTGGCTGGCCGAGCTGGAGGCGACCCGCTACGACAACCCGCTGTTCTGCGGCATCACCTTCGAGGACTTCACCTCGGGGTACGACACCAACTCCGCCGTGCTCTTCCCGGAGACCATCGCCGTGCGCGAGGCCCCCGAGCGGTTCAGCTGGGGCGGCATCTTCTGCGACCGCGAGGCGGCCCGCTTCCGCCGGGTCACCGAGGCGTCCGTCGAGCTGCTCGGCCTCGAACTGCCCGAGGACATCCAGGAGATGGTCGGCGACCAGCAGCGCTGCGAGCAGGCGTTCGTGCTCTGGGACATGGTCCACGACCGGACGCACAGCCATGGCGACCTCCCGTTCGACCCCTTCATGATCAAGCAGCGCCAGCCGTTCTGGATGTACGGTCTGGAGGAGCTGCGCTGCGACCTCACCGCCTTCAAGGAGGCCGTGAAGCTGGAGGCCGACGGCTTCCCCCAGGGCCGTGACGTCCAGTACGCCGTGCTCTTCGACCGGATGTTCCGCTTCCCCGTCACCGGCGAGCGCGTCCGCAACTACGACGGCCTCGGCGGCCAGCTGCTCTTCGCGTACCTCCACAAGCACGACGTCGTCCGGTGGACCGACAACACGCTGAAGATCGACTGGGACCGCGCCCCGCAGATCACCAACCAGCTCTGCGGCGAGATCGAGAAGCTCTACCGCGACGGCATCGACCGCCCCAAGCTGGTCCACTGGTTCGCCGCCTACGAGCTGGTCTCGTCCTACCTCGCCCCGCACCCCGGATCCCGCTGGGCCAAGGGTCCGGACGCGCTGGACCTGTCGCAGCCGCCGCGCAAGCTCGTCGACGACGTGCTTCCGGACGAGTTTCCCCTGAGCATGTTCTATGAGGCGCTCTCCAAGAAGCTGAAGAACGTGATCGCCTCGACCAAGGGGATCACCGCCGCGGATGCCGAGCGGGCAGCCGCGTGAGCGCCGGGTCTGAGGAGGCGGTGGCCATGAACGGAAACGGCAAGGGCAGCGGGACTCTCGAAGGTGCCGTGATCGCGGTCGCCGGAGCCGCGGGACCGGCGGGCCGCGCCACGCTGCTGCGGCTGGCCGAGGCAGGTGCGACCGTCGTCGCGTCCGACGCCGACGCCGCGAGGCTGGCCGAGGCGGTCGACGCCGCGCGCTACGCCCACGGCGGCGCCACCGTCACCGGGGACACGGTCGATCTGCTGGACCTCGGCGCCACCCGGGAGTGGGCGGCCCGGACCGAGAAGGAGTTCGGCCGGATCGACGGTCTGGTCCACCTGGTCGGCGGCTGGCGCGGCAGCAAGAGCTTCGCCGAGACCGACCTCGCCGACTGGAACCTGCTGGAGAAACTGCTGATCCGCACGGTCCAGCACACCTCACTGGCCTTCCAGGAGGGCCTGCAGCGCAGCGACCGGGGCCGTTACGTGCTGATCAGCGCGGCCGGTGCCTCCAAGCCCACCGCGGGAAACGCGGCCTACTCCGCCTCGAAGGCCGCCGCCGAGGCGTGGACCCTCGCGCTCGCGGACGCCTTCCGCAAGGCGGGGGGCGAGGAGGGGCCGAGGACCGCGGCTGCCATTCTGGTCATCAAGGCACTGGTGCACGACGCGATGCGCGCCGAGCGCCCGAATGCGAAATTCGCGGGCTTCACCGACGTCGAGGAGCTGGCCGAGGCCATCGCCGGCGTCTGGGACCGGCCCGCCCCGGAAGTGAACGGAAAGCGCCTGTGGCTGACCCCACAACCGTAAGGACCGACGCGCGGCGCCACCACGACCCGCAGGTCCGCGGCTTCGCCAGTGACAACTACGCGGGCACCCACCCGGAGATCCTCGCCGCGCTCGCCCTCGCCAACGGCGGCCACCAGATCGCCTACGGCGAGGACGAGTACACCGGGCACCTCCAGCGCGTCATGCACAGCCACTTCGGCCCCACCGCCGAAGCCTTTCCGGTGTTCAACGGGACCGGCGCCAACGTCGTCGCCCTCCAGGCGATGACCGACCGCTGGGGTGCGGTGATCTGCGCCGAGTCCGCCCACATCCACGTGGACGAGGGCGGCGCCCCCGAGCGGGTGGGCGGCCTCAAGCTGCTCACCGTGCCCACCGCGGACGGGAAGCTCACCCCCGAGCTGATCGACCGGCAGGCGTACGGCTGGGACGACGAGCACCGCGCCATGCCGCAGGTCGTCTCGATCGCGCAGAACACCGAGCTCGGCACGGTCTACACGCCCGACGAGATCCGCGCCATCTGCGACCACGCCCACCGACTCGGCATGAAGGTCCACCTGGACGGGGCCCGGATAGCCAACGCCTCGGCGTCGCTGGACGTGCCGATGCGCACGTTCACCAACACCGTCGGGGTGGACGTGCTGTCCTTCGGCGGCACGAAGAACGGGGCGCTCTTCGGCGAGGCCGTGGTCGTCCTCGACCCGGACGCGGTCCGCGCGATGAAGCATCTGCGCAAGCTGTCGATGCAGCTCGCCTCCAAGATGCGCTTCGTCTCCGTGCAACTGGAGGCGCTGCTGGCCGGGGACCTCTGGCTGCGCAACGCCCGGCACGCCAACGAGATGGCCCAGCGGCTCGCCGAGGGCGTGCGCGCGGTGGGCGGCGTGGAGATCCTCCACCCCGTCCAGGCCAACGCGGTCTTCGCCCGGCTGCCGCACGCGGTGAGCGAACGGCTGCAGAAGCGCTTCCGCTTCTACTTCTGGGACGAGGCGGCCGGGGACGTGCGCTGGATGTGCGCCTTCGACACCACGGAGGACGACGTCGACGCCTTCGTCCTCGCCCTCAAGGAGGAGATGGCGAGGCAGTAGCCGCGCACGTACGGCCTGTGGCCCGTACTCCCCGGATCTCCGGGAGGTACGGGCCACAGTGACGTTTCGGCCGGGTCAGCTCCGCCCCTTCACCTCGGCCGGGGTCGGTGCCGTACCGCCGAGGTGCGCGGGCACCCACCAGGTGTCGCCCGCGTCCTTCGGCCGCACCGGATAGGCCCGCTGGGCCGCCTCCAGCAGCTCCTGGACCCGCTCCCGCAGCCGCCGGGTGATCGCACCCGCGTACTGGTCGGCGGGGGCCTCCACCGGCTCGCCGACCCGGATGGTCACCGGAACGTGCTGGCGCTTGAAATTGCGCGGCCGCCCCTTGGTCCACAGCCGCTGCGTGCCCCACAGCGCCACCGGGACCAGCGGCACACCGGCCTCCTGCGCGAGCCGTGCCGCGCCCGACTTGAAGCTCTTCAGCGTGAACGACTCCGAGATGGTCGCCTCGGGGAACACTCCGATGACCTCGCCGGAGCGCAGCGAGTCCAGCGCGTGCGCGTACGCGGCCTCGCCCTGCTTGCGGTCGACGGGGATGTGCTTCATCCCGCGCATCAGCGGTCCCGAGACCTTGTGCCGGAAGACCGATTCCTTCGCCATGAACCGGACGAGTCGCTTCTGGGGCAGGGCCGCGAGGCCGGTGAAGATGAAGTCGAGATAGCTGATGTGGTTGCTTACCAGTACCGCGCCGCCGGTCTTCGGGATGTGTTCGGAACCCTGGGTGTCGATCTTCAGGTCAAGCGCCTTGAAAAACGTGCGAGCGGCGCCGATGACCGGTCGATAGACGAGTTCTGCCATCTGGGGAAGACCCTTCTTCAGCGCCTGAGGAGGATTCTCCCGGCGGAAGTTACGCAGCCGTAGGTTTGCGGCATGGCGCCGATCGTGCCCCATGCGCGACGCGGTGGCCAGTCTCAAGGGGCTCGGGAGGCGAGATTCTCGTCACGTGCGGCCTCCGGGAATGCCCCGGTGGCCGGCGGTGCTGAGCCCTTGTGATGAACTCTGACGGGAGGCCGAGGGTGGACGGGCAGTCGCAAGTAGGACCGCTGGACGCGGCCCGGCTCGGCGCCGAACTGGGCGAGCGGGCCACGCTCGTACAGTTCTCCAGCGCGTTCTGCCAGCCCTGCCGGGCGACCCGCCGCACGCTCACCGAGGTGGCGCGCATGGTGGCGGGCGTCGCCCACGTCGAGATCGACGCCGAGGCCCACCTCGGACTCGTACGGGAGCTGGGGATCAGCCGGACGCCGACCGTGCTGGTCCTCGACGCCGACGGCCGGATCGTCCGCCGTGCCGTCGGCCAGCCGCGCACCGTCGACGTGGTCGCCGCGCTGGGACGGGTGATGTGACGGGCCGTGACGCATCTCCCACATCGCGGGACGCCCTTGACGGCACCGGCCACGAATCGTCAGTCTGACGCTATGCCGCCGGAACCCCTTCTCTACGGCCGGGCCCACGTCGATCTCGCCCGTAACGCGAGCGCGCGCTGTCCGGGTGCCTGAGCAACCACGGCCCCGTACGTCTCCACCGCAGAAGGACATCTCCATGACGGCTTCGCCCGAAATCGGCTCTCCGGTCCAGGCCTCCTCCGCACTCCTCCGCTCCGTCTTCCGCCAGCACGCCGCCGGGGTGGCCGTGATCACCGCGGCCGGCGACCGGCCGGTCGGCTTCACCGCCACGTCCCTGAACTCCGTCGCGGCCGACCCGCCGCTGATCTCCTTCGGCGCCGGAACCGGGTCCTCCAGCTGGCCGGTCCTGGCCGAGGCCGAGTACGTCGGCGTCCACATACTCGGTGAGCACCAGCGGGAGCTGGCCGCCACGTTCGCCCGCAGCGGTGCCGACCGGTTCGGCCCGTCCACCTTCTGGCGCAGCGGCCCCGAGGGGGTGCCGCTGCTCGACGGCGTACTGGCATGGCTGGTCTGCCGCGTGGTCGCCCGGGTTCCGGCGGGCGACCACCGGATCGTGATCGCCCAGGCCGTGGTCGGCGACCCGGCCGGGAGCGGCCGTCCGCTCCTGTACCACCAGGGTCGCTTCAACGCGCTGCGGGACTGATTCCTCCCCGACGGCACGAGTCCGTCGTACGTTGGGCATGTCACAGGTACGCGCGCTTGCCGATGTGCCGTCCGCTGGGTGTACTGACTAGTAATATTTCCGGTCGGGGCGTCGGTCGCCCCGACCGGAATCCGCCCCTTCAGGCGCCTATGCTGCGAGCAACAAGGCAGCCCCCGGAAAAGACGATGCAGTAGGAGAGCCGGCGTGAGCTTGAGGATCGTTGTCTGTGTGAAGTATGTGCCGGATGCGACGGGTGACCGGCGTTTCGCTGATGATCTGACGGTG
>NZ_JBIBUU010000025.1:0-40280 GCF_043079735.1 Streptomyces sp. NPDC015144
ACTGCAGGGGGGACCCTGTGGGAGAGTAGGACGCCGCCGAACTTCTTTTACGGGAAAGCCCCGTGTCCTTTGTGGACACGGGGCTTTTCTGCGTTCACGGATCTATTGCCTGCCCTCACCCCTGTGCAACCGGCGACGGAGGCTGAGGGTAGGGTCAGGGGGCATCATTGGCACTTTCTTCACAGGAGGCCCCCGGGTGGAGGTTCAGGAGACTCGGGTTCAGACGGACCGGGTACTCACCATCCCCAACATCCTCAGCATGGCTCGCCTCGTCGGCGTTCCGCTCTTCCTGTGGCTGATTCTTCGCCCCGTGTTCGGCGGCCCCCAGAGCGATGGCTGGGCTCTGCTCGTGCTGATGTTCAGCGGAATCAGCGATTACCTCGACGGCAAGCTCGCGCGTCGATGGAACCAGATCAGCAACCTCGGCCGGCTCCTGGATCCCGCTGCGGACCGCCTCTACATCCTTTCGACCCTTGTCGGCCTGACCTGGCGCGAGATCCTCCCTCTCTGGCTCACCGCCGTGCTGGTGGCCCGGGAGCTGATGCTCCTCGTGATGGTCGGAATCCTGCGGCGCCACGGCTATCCGCCGCCCCAGGTGAACTTCCTGGGCAAGGCTGCCACGTTCAACCTCATGTACGCGTTCCCCTTGTTGCTGCTCAGCGACGGAAGTGGTTGGCTGGCATCGTTGGCCGCTATTTTCGGATGGGCGTTCGCAGGTTGGGGTACAACGCTCTATTGGTGGGCAGGGATCCTCTACGTCGTTCAGGTCCGCCGACTCGTCAAGGCGGACGCAGAAGCCGATTGAGCTCGTTACCGCGGTGCCGCGCAGTGTGGCCGGCCCGCCACTGATGACCCGGATGGTGCCCTGACGGGCGAAGTCGGCTAAACCGTCGTCTCTTCAAGGAGGACGTTTCCGACATGAAGGCCGTTGTGATGGCTGGCGGCGAAGGCACACGCCTTCGTCCCATGACCTCAAGCATGCCCAAGCCTCTTCTGCCCGTCGCCAATCGGCCGATCATGGAGCATGTGCTTCGGCTGCTCAAACGGCACGGGCTGAACGAGACCGTCGTAACGGTCCAGTTCCTTGCCTCGCTGGTCAAGAATTACTTCGGGGACGGCGAAGAGCTCGGAATGGAGCTCAGCTATGCCAACGAGGAGAAGCCACTCGGTACCGCCGGGAGCGTGAAGAATGCCGAACAGGCATTGAAGGACGACACCTTCCTGGTCATTTCCGGGGACGCGCTCACCGACTTCGACCTGACCGATCTCATCGCCTTCCACAAGGAAAAGGGCGGCCTGGTCACGGTGTGTCTGACCAGGGTGCCGAACCCGCTGGAATTCGGCATCACGATCGTGGACGAGGGCGGCCAGGTCGAGCGCTTCCTGGAGAAGCCCACCTGGGGCCAGGTCTTCTCGGACACCGTCAACACCGGCATCTACGTCATGGAGCCCGAGGTCTTCGACTATGTCGCAGCCGATGTCTCGGTGGACTGGTCGGGCGATGTCTTCCCCCAGCTCATGAAGGAGGGCAAGCCCATCTACGGCTATATCGCCGAGGGCTACTGGGAGGACGTCGGCACACACGAGAGCTATGTGAAGGCCCAGGCCGACGTGCTGGAGCGCAAGGTCGACGTCGACATCGACGGATTCGAGATCTCACCCGGTGTGTGGGTCGCGGAAGGCGCGGAAGTGCATCCCGACGCGGTGCTCCGAGGGCCGCTCTACATCGGTGACTACGCGAAGGTCGAAGCAGGCGCCGAAGTACGTGAACACACGGTCATCGGATCGAACGTGGTGGTCAAGAGCGGTGCTTTCCTGCACAAGGCCGTGATCCACGACAACGTCTACATCGGCCAGCACAGCAATCTGCGTGGGTGCGTGATCGGCAAGAACACCGACGTCATGGGAGCGGCACGCATCGAGGACGGCGCCGTCATCGGCGACGAGTGCCTGATCGGTGAGGAATCGATCATTCAGGGCAACGTCCGGGTCTACCCGTTCAAGACCATCGAGGCCGGTGCCTTCGTCAACACCTCGGTGATCTGGGAATCGCGCGGACAGGCACACCTCTTCGGTGCCCGCGGTGTGTCCGGAATCCTCAACGTCGAGATCACTCCCGAGCTGGCGGTCCGGCTCGCCGGAGCCTATGCCACCACCCTCAAGAAGGGGGCGACGGTCACCACCGCGCGTGACCACTCCCGCGGCGCCCGCGCACTGAAACGTGCCGTGATCTCCGCTCTCCAGGCCAGCGCCATCGACGTCCGGGACCTGGAGAACGTACCGCTGCCCGTCGCCCGCCAGCAGACCGCGCGGGGGAGCGCAGGCGGCATCATGATCCGCACCTCTCCAGGGGTCCCCGACTCGGTCGACATCATGTTCATCGACGAACGGGGCGCCGACCTCTCGCAGGCACGCCAGCGGAAGCTGGACCGGGTCTACGCACGTCAGGAGTACCGCCGGGCCTTCCCGGGCGAGATCGGGGACCTGCACTTCCCGTCCAGCGTCTTCGACTCGTACACCGGGTCGCTGCTGCGGAACGTCGACACCACGGGCATCGCCGACGCGGGACTCAAGGTCGTCGTCGACGCGTCCAACGGAAGCGCCGGGCTCGTCCTGCCCAGCCTGCTCGGGCGGCTCGGTGTCGACGCGCTCACCATCAATCCCGGCCTCGACGAATCGCGGCCCACCGAGACGGCCGAGACACGGCGCTCCGGCATGGTGCGGCTGGGCGAGATCGTCGGCTCGGCCGGGGCCTCGTTCGGCGTACGGTTCGACCCGGTGGGGGAGCGGCTCTCCCTGGTCGACGAGCGGGGACGGATCATCGAGGACGACCGGGCGCTCCTGGTGATGCTCGATCTCGTGGCGGCCGAACGGCGCAGCGGGCGGGTGGCCCTGCCCGTCACCACGACACGCGTCGCCGAGCAGGTGGCGGCGTACCACGGCACACAGGTCGAGTGGACGACCACGTCACCGGACGATCTGACGCGCGTGGGGAGAGAGGAAGGCACCATCTTCGGTGGAGACGGGCTCGGCGGCTTCATCGTTCCCGAATTCAGCAGTGTCTTCGACGGATCCGCAGCCTTCGTGCGGCTCCTCGGGCTGGTGGCCAGGACACAGCTCACGCTCAGCCAGATCGACGCCCGCATCCCCCGTGCCCATGTCCTGCGCCGTGACCTGGCCACCCCCTGGGCCGTCAAGGGACTTGTGATGCGCCGGGTCGTGGAGGCCGCCGGGGACCGCGACGTCGACACGACGGACGGTGTACGGGTGGTCGAGGCCGACGGGCGCTGGGTGATGGTTCTGCCGGACCCGGCCGAGGCGGTCACCCATCTGTGGGCCGAGGGGCCCGACGACGCCTCCGCACAGCTGCTGCTGGACGAGTGGGCGGCCGTCGTGGAGGGCGCGGGTCGGTGACACCCCCACCGGTGTGCCCGGCGGCGTCCGGCGACGGCCTCGGGCACACCGGTGGGGCCATTCGGCGGTAGCCTCGGCGACGTGCGACGATGTGCGGCATGTCGCAGCAGCCCCCCGATCGGAGTACCGCCCCGCCCCCCGCGCGTCCCGACGCGTCCATGTCGCTGCTGACCAACGTGATGGACCACAGCCTCGACGACGGGTACGCCGAGGCGTCGGCGCGCCGCGAGGCCGACGGGACGGCGGGCATGCCCCGCACGCTCAAGTCCAGGCTCGGCCTCGCCGCCTGTCTGGTGCTCGCCGCGCTCGTGGTGACGCTCGGGGCCGCGGAGGCGCGGGTCTCCGCGCCGGTCCTCGCCAAGGAGCGCCAGGAGCTGATCGGGCGCATCGACGACGAGACCGCGGCCGCCGACAGCCTCGAGGCGGAGGTGGACGAACTCCGGGACGACGTGGGCAGGCGCCAGCGCAAGGCCCTGGAGAAGCACGGCGGGGACCAGGGGGAGCGGGTGGCGCTGCTCGCCGGGGCGACCCCGGTGGAGGGGCCCGGTGTGAAGCTCGTCGTCGACGACGCGAAGGACACCGACCAGGGCGGTGGCGGTCCCAGGGAGACCACCGGGTTCGCCGACACCGGGCGGGTCCGCGACCGGGACCTCCAACGGGTCGTCAACGGACTGTGGCAGTCCGGCGCGGAGGCCATCGCGATCAACGGCCAGCGGCTGACGGCCCTGTCGGCGATCCGGGCCGCGGGCGACGCCATACTGGTCGACAACAGGCCGTTGGTGCCGCCCTACACGGTGCTGGCGGTGGGGAACGGGAAGCAGCTCGCCGCCGCCTTCCAGGACAGTGCCGACGGGCAGTACCTGCAGGCGCTCAAGGACACCTTCGACATCCGGACGAACCTGTCCGCACAGCAGAAGATCAGCCTCCCGGTCGCGCCGAGCCTGATCGTACGTACAGCAGAGCCTTATCGTGCCGCAGACACCGGCAGTGGTGCGGCAGACACAGGGAAGGGCACATCGTGATCGCCGTACTGGGACTCGTCGTGGGAGTCGTGGTCGGGCTGTTGGTCCGGCCCGAGGTGCCGGCCGTGGTCGAGCCGTATCTCCCGATCGCCGTCGTGGCCGCGCTCGACGCCGTCTTCGGCGGCCTGCGGGCCATGCTCGACGGGATCTTCGTCGACAAGGTCTTCGTCGTGTCGTTCCTCTCGAACGTCGTGGTGGCCGCCCTCATCGTGTTCCTGGGCGACAAGCTGGGCGTGGGCGCGCAGCTCTCCACCGGTGTGGTGGTCGTGCTCGGGATCCGGATCTTCTCCAACGCCGCGGCCATCCGCCGGCACGTCTTCCGGGCCTGATGGCGATGAGCGACGAAGAACGTCCCGACGGCCCCGAGAGGGCCGAGGAGCCGGTACAGGAACCCGTGCAGGAACTCACCGGCCGCCAGCGGCTGGTCGCCGGTCTCTGGCCGCCACGGGTGACACGGGCCCAACTGACCGTCGCGGTGCTGCTGTTCGTGCTCGGGCTCGGGCTGGCCATCCAGGTGCGGTCCACCAGCGACAACAGCGCACTGCGCGGTGCCCGGCAGGAGGACCTGGTCCGGATCCTCGACGAGCTGGACGACCGGACGCAGCGGCTGGAGGACGAGAAGCAGCGGCTGGCCGCCCAGCGCACGGAGCTGGAGAACAGCTCCGACCAGGCCGAGGAGGCGCGCAAGCAGACGGTCGAGAAGGAACGGCAACTCGGTGTCCTCGCGGGCACCGTGGCGGCCCACGGGCCCGGGATCACCCTCACCGTCCATGACCCCGGGGACGGTGTGAAGGCGGACATGCTGCTGGACGCGCTCCAGGAGCTGCGTGCCGCGGGCGCCGAGGCGATCGAGGTCAACGGGGTGCGGGTGGTCGCCAACACCTACTTCTCCGGTGAGGGCGGCCACGTCGCCGTCGACGGCCGTAAGATCACCGAACCGTACGTCTTCAAGGTGATCGGCAAGCCCCAGGACCTGGAGCCGGCGCTCAACATCCCGGGCGGTGTGGTGCAGACCCTGGAGAAGGAGCAGGCCACCGTGCGGGTGGCCCGGGCCGACGACATCGTCGTGGATGCCTTGCGACGGGCGGAGCAGCCTGACTACGCTCGGTCGTCGTCACCGTGACATCGCGGCGCGGAGGGGTCGAAGGACACGGGCGCGAGGTTGCGGGGGGTCGCCGCACCGTATTGGTGGTGCGTGGTGGAAACTGTCGGGTGGATACGGACGTTGTGAAGATGTCCGGGTCGGCAGGTGTGTTCATTCAGGGTTCGTCCTGCCCCACGGGCGGGTCTATTTCGGTCAAGGGGAATCGCCCGTGAAGTTGTTTGGGAAGTTGTTCGGCAAGAGCGCTCGCGACGAGGCCGCCCGCCATCGCGCACCGCGCCATGGCCAGGCGGAGGAGCAGGGTTCGGAACGCCCGCTCTTCCGTGATCAGGTGGCGGGCACGGGGAGTGACAATTCGGGCGCAACCGGCGCGTCGTCTGTTGACCCTGCCGGTGCCGCCCGCATAGGTTTCGGGGAATCGTCGGCCTCGAGTTCGGGTGGAGGGTTCGCCTCCAGCCAGGAGGGTTCGCCCATGCCGGTCTGTCCGAGGTGCGGCCATCGCAACACCGAGGCCGGCCGGTTCTGCTCCAACTGCGGTACGCCGCTGCGGGGCGGGATTCCGGAGCGTGCCTCCGAGACGACCTCGACCATCTCCATCTCCGGTCTGGAGGCGTACGACCCGGAGACCACCGGCCAGACCGCGCTTCCGTCCCTCTCGCCCGAGGCGCAGGCCGCCGTCGAGGCACTGCCGCTCGGCTCGGCGCTCCTGGTGGTGCGCCGCGGTCCGAACTCGGGCAGTCGCTTCCTGCTGGACGGCGAGCTGACCACGGCCGGCCGTCACCCGCAGAGCGACATCTTCCTCGACGACGTGACGGTGTCGCGTCGCCACGTGGAGTTCCGCAGGGGTGCCGACGGCAGCTTCACGGTCGCGGACGTGGGCAGTCTGAACGGTACGTACGTCAACCGTGAGCCGGTCGACTCCGTCGCCCTGTCCAGCGGTGACGAAGTGCAGATCGGCAAGTACCGGCTGGTCTTCTACGCGAGCCAGCGCGGTATCTGACCCGCTCCCTGACGCCGTCGGGGGGAACCCCAGGAAGGTCCATGCTGAGAACACCGACGGGCGGTGCCGGGGCCGGCACCGCCACCGGCGACGACCGCCCCATGAGCATCGGGACGGTGCTGCTGCGGCTGCGGGAGGAGTTTCCCGAGGTCACGATCTCCAAGATTCGCTTCCTGGAGGCCGAAGGGCTCGTCGAGCCGCAGCGGACCCCCTCCGGCTACCGCAAGTTCCGCGGTGCCGATGTGGAGCGGCTGGCGCAGGTGCTGCGCATGCAGCGGGACCACTACCTGCCGCTGAAGGTCATCCGGGAGCATCTGGATGCCGTCGCCCGCGGTGAACAGTCCGCCCTGCCGTCCGGGGGCGGCCCCCGGGATCCCGGCGACGGGACCCTCCCGGAGCCCGGACGGCCCACCGCGGCCCGGATCGGCCGTGCGGAGCTCCTGGCCGCCGCCGAGGTCACCGAGAGCGAGCTCGACGAGTGGGAGTCGTACGGTCTGGTCACCCCGACGGCCGAGGGCGGCTACGACGCCGAGGCGGTCACCGTCGCCAAGCTTGTGGCGGATCTGGGCAGGTTCGGTCTCGAACCGCGTCACCTGCGTGCCATGCGGGCGGCCGCGGACCGTGAGGTCGGGCTCATCGAGCAGGTGGTCGCACCCCTGCGCAGACACCGGAATCCGCAGACCAGAGCCCATGCGGAGGCCACGGCGAAAGAGCTCGCGGAGCTGTCCGTACGGCTTCACTCGGCCTTCGTCCAGAGCGCCCTGCACATCCGGCTCCACTGAGTCGCGCGGGCGCCCGACTACCCAAACCTGCCGGGCACGTCCTAGGGTTGCTGTGTGAACGAGCTCGACGTTGTGGGTGTCCGGGTGGAAATGCCCTCGAACCAACCGATCGTGCTCCTGCGTGAAGTGGGAGGCGACCGGTTCCTCCCCATTTGGATCGGTCCCGGGGAGGCGACCGCGATCGCCTTCGCTCAGCAGGGCATGGCTCCTGCCAGGCCGCTGACCCATGATCTCTTCAAGAACGTGCTCGAGGCCGTGGGCCAGGAGCTCACCGAGGTCCGCATCACGGACCTCCGGGAAGGGGTCTTCTACGCGGAGCTGGTCTTCGCCAGTGGGGTGGAGGTGAGCGCACGGCCGTCCGACGCCATAGCGCTCGCCCTGCGCACCGGAACGAAGATCTACGGCAGCGACGGGGTGCTCGACGACGCGGGCATCGCGATCCCGGACGAGCAGGAGGACGAGGTGGAGAAGTTCCGCGAGTTCCTCGACCAGATCTCCCCGGAGGACTTCGGTACCAACAGCCAGTGACCGTCCTCGGGCCGCCGTCAGTACATCCGGCCAGCCTTTCCCGCTCGCGGGGCAGAGGAAACCACCCTCGGGGTGATTATCACTCGGCGTGCCGAGTGTGGCGATCGTTGACGCACCCCGAGTGACTGCCTACCTTCGATAAGGCAGGTCAAGGACGGAGGTCGGCGTGAGAAGCAGCGGCGACGGTACGGCAGCGGGCGGGTCGTATTCGCAGCAGGGAAGTACAGCCGACCGCACCGTCGTGCAACCGGTTCAACCGGCGGTGGCGGGGGGCGCAGTGGCATCGGCCGACGACATCGGCTACCGCGGGCCGACCGCCTGCGCGGCGGCCGGGATCACCTACCGGCAGCTCGACTACTGGGCGCGTACGGGGCTGGTGGAGCCCAGCGTGCGCCCCGCGTACGGTTCCGGCACGCAGCGGCTCTACAGCTTCCGGGACGTCGTCCTGCTGAAGATCGTGAAGCGCTTCCTGGACACCGGCGTGGCGCTCCAGAACATCCGCACCACGGTGCAGCACCTGCGGGCCCGCGGCTTCCAGGATCTTGAGCGGATGACGCTGATGAGCGACGGGGCGACGGTGTACGAGTGCTCCTCGCCCGACGAGGTCGTCAGTCTGCTCCAGGGCGGCCAGGGGATCTTCGGCATCGCCGTGGGCGTGGTGTGGCAGGACGTCGACGCCGCGCTCTCGCAGCTGCACGGCGAGCGGGTGGACACCGGCGAGACCCTCGTCCGGAACAACCCCACCGACGAGCTGGCGCGGCGGCGCAACCGGGCCGGCTGACCCGGCGGACGCGCGGGTCACGGCGATTGTCAGTGCCGTAGGGCAGCATCGGTGGGTGTGAGAGCCGCGCCCACCATCCTCCATCTCGACATGGACGCCTTCTACGCCTCGGCGGAGCAGGCGGCCAAGCCGAGCCTGCGCGGCAAACCGGTCGTGGTGGGCGGGCTGGGGCCGCGCGGGGTCGTCGCCACCGCCTCGTACGAGGCGCGGCGCTTCGGGGTGCACTCCGCCATGCCGATGGCCCAGGCGCGGCGGCTCGCGCCCAACGCGGCCTACCTGGTGCCCCGCTTCCAGCTCTACCGGACGGTGAGCGAGCAGGTGATGGAGTTGCTCGCCCGGCTCTCCCCGCTGGTGGAGCCGCTCAGTCTGGACGAGGCGTTCGTGGACCTGGAGGCCGGGGGCACGGCCGACGACACGGCGTCGGCCCTGGAGATTGGCGCACGGCTGCGGGAGGCCATCAAAGCGGTCACCGGGCTCACCGGCTCGGTCGGGCTCGCCGGATCCAAGATGCTGGCCAAGATCGCCTCCGAGGAGGCCAAGCCGGACGGGCTGCGGCTGATAGCGTCGGGCACGGAGCGGGCGCTGCTCGCCCCCAAACCGGTGCGGATCCTTCCCGGGGTGGGGCCCGCGACGGCGGACCATCTGCGCCGCGCCGGGATGACCACCGTCGACGACCTGGCCGAGGCCGGTGAGGACGAGCTCGTACGGCTGCTCGGCAAGGCGCACGGCGGCGCGCTCCACCGGATGGCGCTCGGGCACGACGACCGGCCGGTGGTCGCGGAGCGGGACGCGAAATCGGTGTCGGTGGAGGACACCTTCGACGCCGATCTCCACGACCGGGTCCGGATCCGGTCGGAGGTCGAGCGCCTGGCCGACCGGTGCGTACAGCGGCTGCGGGGCGCGGGCAGATCCGGACGGACGGTGGTGCTGAAGGTGCGCCGCTACGACTTCTCGACGCTCACACGGTCCGAGACGCTCCGCGGGCCCACGGACGATCCCACGGTGGTCCGTGAGGCCGCCGCGCGGCTCCTGGAGGCCGTGGACACCACCGGGGGCGTCCGGCTCCTCGGCGTGGGCGTCACGGGGCTCGCCGACTACACGCAGGAGGATCTCTTCGCCCAGGCTGCGGCAGGGGAGCGGGCGGTGGCGGGAGGGCCGCTGGAGGAGCCACCGGCGGCGGAGGAGGACGGGGCCGGGGAAAGGGGCGAGCCCGGGGCTAAGGCCCCGGAGACGGTCGAGGAGCGCGCGGCCCGGCGCTGGTCCGCCGGACACGACGTGGAGCACACCGAGTACGGCCACGGCTGGGTGCAGGGCAGCGGTGTCGGCCGGGTGACGGTGCGGTTCGAGGAGCCCGAGTCACCGCCCGGCCGGGTGCGTACGTTCCGCACGGACGATCCGGAGCTCGGACCGGCCGAGCCGCTGCCGCTGGTGAGGAATCCGCCGGACTACTCGTCCTGGCCGGCCAGCCTGCCGAAGTCCCGGTCCGGGGGGACGTCGCCGGGCGGGGAGTCGAGCCCGTAGTGGCGGTAGAGCTGGAGCTCCTGCTCGGGGGAGAGGTGACGGCCCACGCCGAAGTCGGGCGCGTCCTTGATCAGTGCCCGGTCGAACGGGACGCGGAGCGTGTCCGCCACGAATTCACTGGGCTCCAGTGGTACGAACGCGTCCCGGCTGAAGAGCCCGGTGCGTACGGCCGCCCATTCCGGGACCCCGGTCGCGTCGTCGAGGTACACCTCGTCCACGGTCCCGATCTTGACGCCCTTGCGGTCGAACGCCTTGCGGCCGATCAGGCTCCGCGGATCGATGTCGGTCTGCACGGTCCCTCCCATTGGTCGCAACTACTCCACAAGCACTACAAAAGGCCAGATCCGGGTGGTCGGCCACTTGAGAAATCGGCCACGAACCCCGCTGGTAGGCTGGTCATGGCCGCTGACCCCGTGCGGGAGAGTCCTTCGGAGCTGATCCGGAGGGCGCCGAAGGAGCAAATCCTCCCCGGAATCTCTCAGGCCCCCGTACCGCACGGACGAGGTCACTCTGGAAAGCAGGACAGGCTTCGTACGGCCGGGTGCCGGTACGAATCCCGACCTCACCGACGGTGAAAGCCGGTACGCCGCAAAGCGCGCCGGTGAAGCTCTCAGGTCGAGATGACAGAGGGGGAGGCCGTTCGGGCACCCGCGCCGGGGTGCCCCTCGCAGGTCGTGACAGACCAGGAGGCCTCCACCATGACCCCCCGTCGCACTCCGCTCTCCCAGCTGGAGCAGGGTATTCCGTTCGAGCAGCGCCACATCGGACCCGATGCCGAGGCGCAGTCGAAGATGCTCGCCCAGGTCGGTTACGGCTCGCTGGACGAACTCACCGCGGCCGCGGTGCCCGATGTCATCAGGAGCACGGAGGCCCTCGGGCTGCCGGCCGCGCGTACCGAGGCCGAGGTCCTCGCCGAGCTGCGCGACCTCGCGGACCGCAATCAGGTGCTGGCCCCGATGATCGGGCTCGGCTACTACGGCACCTTCACCCCGCCGGTGATCCTGCGCAACGTCATGGAGAACCCCGCCTGGTACACGGCCTACACGCCGTACCAGCCGGAGATCTCCCAGGGCCGCCTGGAGGCCCTGCTCAACTTCCAGACGATGGTCGCCGACCTGACCGGGCTGCCCACCTCCGGTGCCTCCCTGCTGGACGAGGGCACCGCCGCCGCCGAGGCCATGGCGCTCTCCCGGCGCGTCGGCAAGGTGAAGAACGGCGTCTTCCTGGTCGACGCCGACGCCCTGCCGCAGACCGTCGCCGTCATCGAGACCCGCGCCGAGCCGACCGGTGTCGAGGTCGTCGTCGCCGACCTGTCCGGGGGCATCCCGGCCGAGATCGCCGAGCGCGGTGTCTTCGGCGTCCTGGTGCAGTACCCCGGCGCCTCCGGCGAGGTGCGGAACCTCGGCCCCCTTGTCGAGCAGGCCCACGAGCTGGGCGCGATCGTCACGGTCGCCGCCGACCTGCTGGCGCTGACCCTGCTCACCTCCCCCGGCGAGCTGGGCGCGGACATCGCCATCGGCACCACCCAGCGCTTCGGCGTCCCGATGGGCTTCGGCGGCCCGCACGCCGGCTACATGGCCGTGCGCGAGAAGTTCGCCCGCAGCCTCCCGGGCCGCCTCGTCGGCGTCTCCGTCGACGCCGACGGCAACAAGGCGTACCGGCTGGCCCTGCAGACCCGTGAGCAGCACATCCGCCGTGAGAAGGCCACCAGCAACATCTGCACCGCGCAGGTGCTGCTCGCCGTCATGGCCGGGATGTACGCCGTCTACCACGGTCCGGACGGGCTGAGGACGATCGCCCGGCGCACCCACCGCTACGCCGCGATCCTGGCCGCGGGGCTGCGTGCCGCCGGTGTCGACGTCGTGACCGGCGCCCACTTCGACACGCTCACCGTCCGTGTCCCGGGCAAGGCGGCCGAGGTCGTCGCCGAGGCCCGTGCGCGCGGCGTCAACCTGCGCCCGGTCGACGCGGACCTGGTCTCCGTCGCCTGCGACGAGACCACCACGCGGACGCAGATCGCCGCCGTCTGGGCCGCCTTCGGCGCCGAGGGCGACATCGAGGAGCTGGACGCCACCGTCGCCGACGCGCTGCCCGAGGGGCTGCTGCGTACCGACGCGGTCCTCACCCACCCGGTCTTCCACCAGCACCGCTCCGAGACCGCGATGCTGCGCTACCTGCGCCGGCTCTCCGACCGGGACTACGCGCTGGACCGCGGCATGATCCCGCTCGGCTCCTGCACCATGAAGCTGAACGCGACCACCGAGATGGAGCCGATCACCTGGCCCGAGTTCGGCGCGCTGCACCCCTTCGCCCCGGCCGAGCAGGCCGAGGGCTTCCTCACCCTCATCCGTGAGCTGGAGGAGCGCCTCGCCGAGGTCACCGGGTACGACGCGGTCTCGATCCAGCCGAACGCGGGCTCGCAGGGCGAGTTCGCCGGTCTCCTGGCGGTACGGGCATACCACCGGGCCAACGGCGACGAGCAGCGCACCGTCTGCCTCATCCCCTCCTCGGCGCACGGCACCAACGCGGCCAGCGCCGTGATGGCCGGGATGAAGGTCGTCGTGGTGAAGACCGCCGACGACGGAGAGGTGGACGTCGAGGACCTGCGGGCCAAGATCGAGAAGCACCGCGACGAGCTCGCCGTGCTCATGATCACGTACCCGTCGACGCACGGGGTGTTCGAGGAGCACGTCGCCGACATCTGCGCCGAGGTGCACGACGCCGGCGGCCAGGTCTACGTCGACGGAGCCAACCTCAACGCGCTGGTCGGCCTCGCCCGGCCGGGGCGGTTCGGTGGCGACGTCTCGCACCTGAACCTGCACAAGACCTTCTGCATCCCGCACGGCGGCGGCGGCCCCGGCGTCGGCCCGGTCGGCGTGCGCGCCCACCTCGCCCCGTATCTGCCGAACCACCCGCTCCAGCCCGCGGCGGGCCCCGAGACCGGGGTCGGGCCGATCTCGGCCGCTCCGTGGGGTTCGGCCGACATCCTCCCGATCTCCTGGGCGTACGTGCGCCTGATGGGCGGGGAGGGGCTGAAGCGTGCGACGCAGGTCGCGGTGCTGGCGGCCAACTACATCGCCAAGCGGCTGGAGCCGCACTACCCGATCCTGTACACCGGTCCGGCCGGGCTGGTCGCGCACGAGTGCATCGTGGACCTGCGGCCGATCTCCAAGGCCACCGGCGTCAGCGTCGACGACATCGCCAAGCGGCTGATCGACTACGGCTTCCACGCGCCGACGATGTCGTTCCCGGTCGCGGGGACGCTGATGATCGAGCCGACGGAGAGCGAGAACCTCGCGGAGCTGGACCGTTTCTGCGACACGATGATCGCCATCCGCGACGAGATCGAGAAGGTGGCCTCCGGCGAGTGGAGCGCGGACGACAACCCGCTGCGCAACGCCCCGCACACCGCCGGGATGGTCGGCGGGGAGTGGGAGCACGGGTACAGCCGTGAGACGGCCGTCTTCCCGGCCGGTGTCGTGGCCGCCGACAAGTACTGGCCGCCGGTGCGCCGGATCGACGGTGCCTTCGGCGACCGCAACCTCGTCTGCTCCTGCCCGCCGCTGGACGAGTACGACCACTGAGGTGTGAGCACCGCCGTGTGACGCGGACGCGTGCCGGGGCCGGTTCGGAGGATTCTCCGGGCCGGCCCCCGTTCGTTGTCGGCCGCGGTCAGGCGGCCTTCACCACCCGGCCGGTCGCCAGTGGCCGGTGCGGGGCGATGATCTGACCGTCCGGGAGCAGTTCGCCGGTGTCCTCGAAGAGCAGGACGCCGTTGCACAGCAGGCTCCAGCCCTGTTCCGGATGGTGCGCCGTCAGGCGGGCGGCCTCCCGGTCGGCTGAGTCGGCGGTCGGGCACGGTGGCTGGTGTTGACACATGGCTGGGTTCTCTCGCTGCGTTGTAGTGAATGTCCTGCGGCTGGATGAGCTGTTCATGGCCGTCCCCCGTATCGATCGGTCCGGTCCCAGTGTTGCCCCACGGGCGTCAATCCGCAGGGATTTCGAAGCAGCACTTCTCCTGACCCGGAGGACGTGTCACCCACGCGGACGGTTCACCGCAACTGCACTGTCAATTCGGATGGTTCGGGGTGGCCGGTACGGGCTAGTCCGGACGGGCGGGGAATGCGCCCCCACCTCGGAGCCCTGCCGGCCCCGGCACCCGTTCGGCCCCGGCGGAGCACCGTGCCCCGCCACCGGACGGCGGCGGGGCACGGTGCGAGACGGTGGCCGGGACTTCAGGCCGGGGAGCCGAGCAGCGGTCCGGGGCCGGGCGGGATGCGCAGCGTCATCACCCGGAGCAGATCGGCGACCCGGTGCGGGCGGTGCGCGGCGATCCCCGGTGGGGCGGGGGCCAGCGGGACCAGGAGGTCGGCGGGGGCGAGCTCCCCGGCGGCGGCGTCCGCCTCGGCGTCGCCGTGCAGCCACAGCGTCAGCATGTACAGCTCCGGGATGGACAGCAGCCGCGGCTGGTAGCGCGGTGCCACCGTCTCCGCCTGGCGCAGGGCGAGCTCGGTCGAGGCGATGTAGGGGCCCTCGAAGAAGTGCGAGAAGGTCCAGCCGTCCGCGGTGATCATGGTGTCCGCGGCCGCGACGGCCCGCTCCGCGTCGCGGATCAGGAACCTCCATCCGGTGAGCCGGGTCGCCGGGGCCGGGACGTTCGGACCGATCCGCTCCAGTACGTGGACCGGGAGCGGGAGTTCGGGGCTGAGCGGTCCCTGGGCGGACCGGAGGGCGGGGGTGCGGGCTTCGCGTACGGCGGTGGGTGAACCGAGGGCCGCGAGAACGCTGCGCAGAGCGGGCGCGGGAGCAGGGAAGAGATGCAGCGGCATGGTGGGTCGCCTCTCGCTTCGGGAGACACGGTGGTGCGTGGGCGGGTGCAGACGGCGCTGTCGGCATGCGGGGCCAGAGGGGCCGGGACCGAGCCGGTGCGTCAACTCTCTGCCTCGTGCGCGAAGTTTATACGAAACGTGTTCACACAGTGATTCCACTAGTCGTCGCGGGCAATGAAAGCAAGGTGGTATCAAGACTCGAAAATGTACAGAAAGTGCTGATTCCCTGACGGTTGCACAGTCGTCGCCAGGCGTTTTTCCTGGAACGCGGACGGCTGAAACACGCCGCCGTTTTTCCCTCCGTCGACCGGCAAACACATCCCGCATCATGCCTTTGGAATGTGCCCCGAGCGTCTGTTATGAGACTAGTGGGTCAGTGGCGTTCCCGGGGGCGTTATGGATCATCTGCTCTGGGCATTATCGATCGTGATACGAGCGGTCTGGGCCGCGGGCCGTCCACCGAGGGAGGGACGCTTCGATGGGGGAGAAGGTCGTGGCGGGCGTCTTTGACCTGTCCGATCGGCAGAGGTACCGGAAGAAGCTCCACGAGTGCCTGGAGGGGCTGGAGCGACTTCTCTCGGAGCGGCGGTTCGACCGTCCGCGCAGCCTCATGGGTGTGGAGATCGAGCTGAATCTCGCGGGTGCCGACGGCATGCCGAAGATGATGAATGGGGAGGTCCTCCCGCGTATAGCGAGCCGCGATTTCCAGATGGAACTCGGGATGTTCAATCTGGAGGTGAACGTGGTGCCCCATCACTTGGGCGGCCGCGTTCTCGACCAGCTCACCGAAGAGCTCAGGGCCGGGCTCGGATATGCCCACCGGAAGGCGGGCGAGGTCGATGCCGGGCTCATGATGATCGGTATTCTTCCCACGCTGCGCCGCGAGGACCTCGTGCTTTCCAGCCTCTCGGACGCGGAGCGCTACACGCTGCTGAACGATCAGATGGTGGCTGCCCGGGGCGAGGTCTTCGCCCTCGACATCCAGGGCGTGGAGCGGATGGTCTCCACCTCCGCCTCGATCGCCCCCGAGGCTGCCTGCACCTCGGTCCAGTTCCATCTCCAGGTGACGCCCGCCCGGTTCGCCGACGTGTGGAACGCGTCCCAGGCGGTCGCCGGTGTCCAGATCGCGTTGGGGGCCAACTCGCCCTTCCTCTTCGGCCGGGAGCTCTGGCGGGAGTCGAGACCGCCGCTCTTCCTGCAGGCCACCGACACCCGCCCGCCCGAGCTCCGCAACCAGGGCGTACGGCCCCGGACCTGGTTCGGGGAGCGGTGGATCGGCTCGGCGTACGAGCTCTTCGAGGAGAACGTGCGCTACTTCCCGCCGCTCCTGCCGATCCACGACCAGGAGGAGCCGCTGCGGGTCCTCGACGAGGGCGGCGTGCCCCGGTTGGCGGAGATGGTGCTCCACAACGGGACGATCTACCGCTGGAACCGCCCTGTGTACGGGCTGGTCGACGGCGTCCCCCACCTGAGGGTGGAGAACCGGGTGCTGCCCGCCGGCCCCACCGTCATCGACATGATCGCCAACGCGGCGCTCTACTACGGCCTCGTGCGCTCGCTCGCCGAGGAGTCCCGCCCGGTGTGGACGAGACTGCCGTTCGCCGCGGCGGAGGAGAACTTCGACGCTGCCTGCCGGGCGGGCATCGACGCGGAGCTGGTCTGGCCGCGCCCCGGCCGTGCGGGCGGGCTGACCCGGGTGCCCGCGGTCAAGCTCGTACGCGACGAGCTGCTGCCGCTGGCCGCGGCCGGGCTCGACGCCTGGAACATCGAGCCCGCGGACCGCGACCGCTTCCTCGGCGTCATCGAGGAACGGTGCCGACGGCGGGTGAACGGCGCCTCCTGGCAGGCGGACACCTACCACCGGGCACGGGAGGCCGGACTCGACCGGCACGCGGCGCTGGCCGCGACCACCCGCCGTTACGCCGAACTGATGCACAGCGGGGAGCCCGTCCACACCTGGCCGACCGGGGCGCCCAAGCCGTGACCCGGGCGCGCCCGGGTCACGGCCGGACCGCCGCTACTCCTGAGCGGCGTGCCCGTTCTGGCCGGCTGTCATGATGGCCTGCAGGATCACCATCTGGATCTCGGCGGGGTCGATGACCTGGTAGCCACCGCCGCCGGTCACCTTCGCGACCTCGTCGAGTTCCTCGCGGTCGGCCTCGGGGCCGACCGCGATCGCCAGCAGCGGCACCGGACGCTCCGGATCGGCGATCCGCCGCAGCTCCGCGATCAGGGCACTGCGGGAGATCGAGAGGTCGTCCTGGTTCGATCCGTCGGTGAGGATGACGACCGCGTTGAACTTGCCCTTCACATAGGTCGCCTGGGCGTCCTTGTACGAGGCCAGGATCGTGTCGTACAGCCCCGTCGCACCGTTCGGCACGGGCTGGAGCGCGGCGAAGGCGGCGGAGAGCTTCTGACGGTGGGTGCCGCCGCCCTTCACGGGATCGCCCAGCCGGGCGGCCGGGACCAGCCGGCGGTAGTCCTTGTTCCCGTCGAGCGAGGTGGCGAACTCCCAGAGCCCGATCTCGTCGTTCGGGGTGAACTGGTCCAGGGCCTGGATCAGGGACGCCTTGGTGACGTCCATCCGGGACTGGCCGCGCCCCGGCACGATCGTGGCCATGGAGCCCGACGCGTCGACGACCGTGGTCAGCCGGGCGCTCTGCACCGTGATCGTCCACATGCCGAGCGTCTGCTGGAGCGCCTCGGCGTCCGGGGTCCGGGCGGCGCTCGCGTACGGCTGGGGCTTCCTGCCGCCCGCGGCGGAGACCACCTCCGGAGCGGCTTCGCCGTCGGCGTTCCTGAACCCGTGCTTCGCCAGAACGGCCTGCGGGCCGGGCTCGCTGAGCAGAGTCATGAAACGCAGCGCCGCCCGGCTCTCGGACGTGCTCATCCCCTCCTCGTTCACCAGGGTGTACGGGTAGTTGAGGAGCGGCGCGCCGCCCTTCGGGTAGAAGAGGTCGAGCTTTCCGCCACCGGACGACTCGGCGTTGTGGGCGAACGCGGCCTGCTCGGAGAGGAGCACCGCCTGATTGCGCCGCGGATTGCCCTGCTCGGCACCCGAGCCGTTCTGCGCCAGGGTCTCCAGCACCTGGGCGTCGCTGTCCGACATACGCTGCGCCAGCAGCTTGGCGGTCTCCGCGACCCGGGTGTCGCTGTCGCCGCCGTCCTTCCCGGACGAGGCGCCGATGCCGGCGAGCGCCATCAGCGCGGTGGCGCTGCGGGCCGGATCGGCCGCGCCCAGACGCACCTTGCCCGACTCCATGACCGCGGCCGTCGACTCCGCCCAGGTGTACGTCTTCTTCGGCCAGCCGAGGCTTTTGGCCGCCGACGGCACCATGGCCAGGGTGACGGGGGAGGTGGCGACGGAGTCGCCGGGCGTGACCGGGACGCCGTCGCCGGTGCCCTTGGCCCGGTCGACCCAGAGGTCCGAATCGGGCAGCCAGACCTGGAAATCCGGTGCGCGGGTGTCACGGGAGAGGGAATCGGCGACCTTGTACGAGTCGCGCGCCCGGACCGACACGTACAGGCAGCGGCCGTCCGTCCGCACCTCGTCCTCGCGCGCCTTGTCGGCGACGGCGCGCACGGCGGGAGCGAGGTCCGGCGAGACCGCGACGGACAGCCGTACGGCCGAGTCCGCGCAGCTCTTCGAGAACGACAACAGGCCGCCCTGGGCCGCGACGGCCGTCCCCCCGGCGATCGCGAGTACCAGCGTGGTCGCGATCACGACGGTACGCCGGCGCCGCGACGGCGTACCGCCCCCGCTCCCGTCGTCGGCGTAGTCGTCCGGCAAGCTGTGACGTCCCATGTCGGTGGTGCCCCTCCTTGAGGATGTACAAGGAAAAAGGGGGACCACACCATCGGCGAATGGCGCTCGTCCCCCGGCCTGTCGCGCATGATCTTCGTACCTGCATTCGAGACCCTAGCCGGACGGGGAGCGGGATGGGGCGTGAATGCACAACTGAAGGCAGGTGTACAGGTGGAGGTGGGGCTTATGGCTGATTCTTACCCTCAACAGGCCGCTGGACGAAGGATTCTGCGGTCCGAGACGGCCCTCGTGCTGGCTCTCTCGCTGGGGGCCAGCGGGGTGTCTGCCCTGATCAGTTTTGTCGGATCACTGACGAAACCAGGAGGTTTGAAGGAGCAGGCCGCGACGCTCAACAGCTCCTACGCTCCGGGGCGCCCATGGCTGGATCTCGCCTGGCAACTCTTCGGTATCACGACGGCACTGGTGCCTGTCGCGCTGGTCGCGCACCTCCTGATCAGGGAGGGCGCCGGACTGCGCGCCATCGGTTTCGACCGTACCCGGCCGTGGCCGGACCTCGGGCGCGGCGCGCTGGTCGCCGCGGGCATCGGCAGCGCCGGACTCGCCTTCTACCTGGTGGCCCGCGCCGCCGGGTTCAACCTGACCGTGGTCCCGGAATCACTGCCCGACGTGTGGTGGAAGTTTCCGGTGCTGATCCTGTCCGCGATCCAGAACTCCGTCGTGGAGGAAGTGATCGTCGTCGGGTATCTGCTGCGTAGACTCGGGCAGTTGGGGTGGTCGCCGATGGCCGCGCTGGCCGCCAGTTCGGTCCTGCGCGGCTCGTACCACCTGTACCAGGGGATCGGCGGCTTCATCGGCAACATGGTGATGGGCGTCGTCTTCGTCCTGCTGTACCGGCGCTGGGGCCGGGTCGGCCCGCTCGTCGCGGCGCACACACTCCTGGACGTCGGCGCCTTCGTCGGCTACGCCCTGCTGGCCGGAAAGGTGGACTGGCTGCCCACGCCGTGACGGCGCGGGCAGCCCCCCCCGGGACGGCCCGTCCTTCGTACGGAGGTTCAGAGCGCCGTCTGCAGCTCGCCGTCGATCACCGTCACGGCGCCGCCGGTCAGCAGCGTGCGGTCACCCCGCAGCGCGGTGCGGACCAGGCCGGAGCGGGCGGACGCCTGGAGTCCGGTCAATTCGTCGCGGCCGAACCGGGCCGACCAGAAGGGGGCCAGCGCGGTGTGCGCGCTGCCGGTCACCGGGTCCTCGTCGATCCCGACGCGGGGGAAGAAGCAGCGCGAGACGTAGTCGTGGCCGAGCGAGGGATCCGCGGCGGCGGCGGTGACGATCACACCGCGCCGGGACGCCTCGGTCAGCGCGGCGAGATCCGGGGCCAGCGCCCGTACGGTCGCCTCGTCGGACACCTCGACGAGCAGGTCGCCGATGTGCGGGCCGGTGTCGTGGACGGAGAGCGGCTCGGCGCCCAGCGCGGCGGCCAGCCCTGCCGGGACCGGCTCCGGGGTGAGCGGGGCGGTGGGGAAGTCGAGGGTGATGGTGCCGTCCGGATGGATGGTCGCGGCGAGGATCCCGCACCGGGCCGAGAACCGTACCGTGCCGCTCGCCGCCCCGGTGGTGTGCAGCACGTGCGCGGTGGCGAGCGTGGCGTGTCCGCACATGTCGACCTCGGTGGCCGGGGTGAACCAGCGGAGTGCCCAGTCGGCCTCGCCGCCCGGGGGCAGCGGGTGGGCGAAGGCGGTTTCCGAGAGGTTCAGCTCCATGGCGATCCGCTGGAGCCGGCCGTCATCGGGGAAGCTGTCGGAATCCAGCACCAGGACCCCGGCGGGGTTGCCGGTGAAGGGGCGGTCGGTGAACGCGTCGACGATACGGATTCTCATGCCCCGACCCTAGGCACGGCGCGACACGGCCCGCCAAGGCCAATCCGCCGCCAGTGGCCCCGAACGCGCCCGTACGGCCCGTGGGATGCTGCGATCCGCACACGCCACGCCGCCCCGCCCCGGAACGCGCCCCGTACGGCCCGTGGTGCTTGTCCGCCCCCGAGGCCCCGCACTAGGTTGCCGGGGTGGACCACCTCTTCTCGCGTTCCTGGGCGGCCCTGCGCACGGCGGTCGCGGGCCTTTCCGACGAGGACTTCGCCCGGCCGTCCGGCTGTTCCGGCTGGCTCGTCCGGGATCTGGTGTGCCACCTGGTGATCGATGCCCAGGACGTGCTGATCACCCTCGCCACCCCCACCGACGCGGAGCCGACCCGCGACGCGGTCACGTACTGGGAGACCACCGCCGCCCCACCGACCGGCGACGACCCGCTGGACGCGCTGACCGTGCGGCTGGCCGCCGCGTACGAGGAACCCCGGCTGCTCCTCCTCCACCTCGACGACGTCGGCTCCGCCGCCGGACGGGCAGCCGTCCTGGCGGACCCGGCCCTCCACGTCGGCACCCGCGACCAGGTGCTCACTGCGGGCGACTACCTCGGCGCGTACGTCCTGGAGTGGACGCTTCACCACCTCGACCTGGTCGCCCACCTCCCCGACGTGCCCGGACCGCCCGCGGAGGGGCTGGCCCGCACCCGCGAGATCCTCGAGCACATCGCCGGTGCGGCACTGCCCGCGTCGATGCCGGACGAAGACGCCCTGCTGGTCGGCACCGGGCGGCGCGCCCCGACCGACGCGGAACGGGCCGCGCTGGGTGGCCCGGACGCGAGGTTCCCGCTCCATCTCGGCTGAACCGGGCGACTGTTCTTCCCTCCACGGGTGGGGTGGCGGCCGGCGCGTTGGTGGGCGTTGTTCCGAAGCCCCGTGGGCGGTGGGCGGTCGCCGAAATTCATATGCGGTGCGGTACGGCTCCGTCCTGCCAGCGGTAGAGGTCGCGCAGCAGGGAGATCTCGGCGCCGTGGTGGATCAGCTCCCTGTTGACGTGCAGGATCCTGTTCTCCATGGGAAACCGCTCGGGACCCACCGTGGGCGGATGGTCCAGTTTGGCGTCCGTGAGCTCGCGGACCCCCGCGTTCCATCTCCCGTACATCTCATCGAGCTGCTCCAGCGCCTCGTCAGCGGTCCCCGCGTAGGCGAACGTCTGGGAGTCGACGTCCTGGCCGCCGAAGTACCAGCCGACCCGATAGCCCAGGCACGAGACGATGACGTGCGCCAGCCGCCAGGCAATCGTGGTCACCGGCGCCGGAACCGGAGCAGGGGACGCGGAGTCCATCGTCCATTCCCCCGAGCCTTCCCGCACCGGAGCGGTCGACGTGCCACGTGGGCGGATGCTCCAGCAGCCGCCCACCGGCTCCCAGAAGTACTCCTCGTCGGTGAGACCGTCCAGCCGTGGCCGCAGGTTCGTGCGCCAGTACCAGTCCAGTTGGTCCGCGAGTTGTTCACTTCTTGTCATTTACGCACACTACCGAACGGGGAACTGGTCATGCCCTTGTCGCGGGCCGGTGCCGGCCTGCGACAGCGATGGTGGTCAACGCGGGTTGGCGGCAACGAAGTCGGCCCTGTTGGGATCATGCCGGGTGAGGCTGCTCCCGCCGCACGATCTGTTGCAGCCGTCACAAGGTCGGCACCAGACCTGGCGGGGCAGGCTGACAAGCGACACGGACGTCAGCACACTGAGCGCATGAGGTATGAGGAGAAGGCGAAGATCGCCGTTGTGAGAGCCCTTGTCCCAGCGGTCGTTCTCATCTCCTCACCGGTACTGCTGATCGCCGGAGCGCCGATCCGTCGCCGATACCTTCGCTACGTCTACCGGGATGAGGCCCCGCGGATCCTGGAAAAGGAGCAGGGCAGGGTCAGTATCCACTGGTTCGTTGTCACCAGTCCCCTGCTCACATGGCTCTGCCGGCCTTCAGAGTCGCTCGCCTGCCTCGTCTCACGCCGAGGCTGAAGAAGAAGTTGAGACGGTGCCTCAGAGGACGCGTTCTCACTCCGTCGACTCCAGAATGCGGTCGAGTGTCCGGCGCCCCATTCCGCTCATCGTCGGATTGCTCTCGACGTAGTACCAGACAAGACCCATCGCCTGCTCGAAGGCCCATGCCTTGCCGCGCTCCCACTCCAGATCGTCACAGACCAGTGCCCGCCGGAACACGTCCCGCGGGCCCGGTCGCAACAGGTGCCAGGCGCCGACCAGGTCCAGCGAGGGGTCGGCCGGGCCGAAGCCGCCGGTGTCGAGTACGCCGCTGAGCCGGTCTCCCGCCACCAGCACATTGCCGGGAATCAAGTCACCATGGCTCATCACGTCGGCACCCGTGCGTGGCAACTCCCGGAAGTAGCTCCACATGTGGCGCAGCCGGGGCACGTCGAGCAGCCCCTCGCTCTCCTCGAAGCACTTCGCCATCCACTCGTCATGGTGAGTGAGAACGCCGCCGCGATTTTCGCCGCTGAAAACTCGTCCCCGCGTCCCGGCGCCCCGGAGGGATGCGATGAGGGCCGCAAGGTCCTCGGCGAAAGCGTCCGACCCACTCGGGTCGGCATCGGAGGCGACCGTTCCCGGCAGCCATGTCTGGACCGACCACGGCATGGGGTAACCCACGCCAGGCTTTCCCAGGGCGACGGGTTCTGGGGCGGGGAACCGAGACACCTGTGCCAACTCCGCGCTCGCCTCGGCCTCCTGTTCCAGAACCGCCAGAGTCTCGGCGGCATCGGTCAGACGCAGGGGGAAACGCGCGGAGAGGTCGTCCCCAACGCGGAAGATGGCGCAGACCGTCCCGGTCGACGCCACGGGGCGGATCGCCTTGCCGCTCCACCGAGGGAACTGTTCCTGGACCAAGGCCGCAACGATTTCGGTGGTCACGCCCACTTGGTCATCGTGCATGGTCATTCTCGAAGGTCCTTCCATATGAACCTGAGCCGGAGATTCGTCGGTATGAGGCGGCGACGAACTGAGTGAGGTCCCGTCGTGTCGATGCCGACGCCATAACGCCATCAGCGTCGTGGAGCCCTGCCGATCAAACCGATGGCACACGATTAAGGTCTGCTGTCGCAGGACAGCCGGACCGCCCTATTCAAGACGCTGGCCTGCGAACAAGCCAGGAATCGCTCGACCGTCCAGGGAACTGCAGGGGTCGTTGGTGCTCGTTCGCCTGCTATCGGCTCTCCCGCGGTCGGCCCCGGAAGGCGAAGACGCACGGCTGATCGTGACCCCGGCCGGAACCCGTCGATCCGGCCCCGGGGTCAGGCGTCCCACCACTCGTCGGTGCCGCAGCCGACCTCGTAGTGCCACCAGCCCTCGTCCCGCCCTTGATTCAGCAGTGCCTTGATCCCGGCGAAGTCCGCACCAGCCGGCACGGTGAAGGCCACCATGGGGAAGTCCTCGCTCATGACCTCACCGCCGAGGCGGAAGACAGCGAGGCGCTGATGCACCGCTCGAGGGCTGCGGCCGAGCGGCCCAGCAGGGACGGGCACGACGCGAACCGTGCAGTTGCCGGCTGAGCTGATCCGTCCGACAGCCCAGTGCAGTCCGTCCGAGTCGGTCCGGAACTGCACGACGTCCCCCTCGGCCACGCCGTCCTGGAGAAACGGGACGTTCTCGATCGCAGCCGTGTCGGCACCGAGCCTCGTCGCCCACAGGCCCTCGATGTCCTGAGGGAACCACCCCTCGCGCGGGACGAACCGGAACCAGACCTTGATCTTCTCGGCCGCGTTCTCCATGGCGCCCATCATGCGTGGACAGCCAGTGGCATCGTGCACCGGGGTGAGCTAGGTGTTCTGTCCCGGGAGGTCGTGGACGGGTGAGGCAGGTCTCGGCTGGGGGATCTTGAACGGGTGAGGGCCTTCCGGTCCGGTGTGGATTGCGACGTCTACACCTGGCCGAAAGGCCCTCGTGCCTGACCGTAATGCACCCCTGACCGAGACCGGACGCCTCCGCCTGGCCCGTTGTGTGGTCGAGGAGGGCTGGCCGCTGCGCCGAGCCGCCGAACGCTTCCAGGTCTCACCGACCACAGCCCAGCGGTGGGCTGCCCGCTACCGGCACACCGGCGAAGCGGGCATGTCCGACCGCTCCTCGCGTCCTCGTCACAGTCCCGGGCGGACCCCGACCCGCACCGAGCGGCGCATCATCAAGGTCCGTGTCCTGCGGCGCTGGGGCCCGGCCCGCATCGCCCACCACCTGCGACTGGTGCCCTCGACCGTGCACCGGGTCCTGACCCGGTTCGGGCTGGCCCGTCCGACCCATCTGGACCGTGCGACCGGCCGGAACATACGCCGCTACGAACGCGAGAAGCCCGGCGAACCGGTGCACGTGGACATCAAGAAGCTCGGCAACATCCCCGACGGCGGCGGCCACAAGGTGCTGGGCCGCCAGGCCGGCCGCAAGACCCGCAAGAACGCCGGCTACAGCTACATCCACACCGCCGTCGACGACCACTCCCGCCTCGCCCACAGCGAGATCCACACCGACGAGAAGAAGGAGACCGCCACCGCCTTCTGGCAGCGGGCCCACGCCTACTTCACCAGTGTCGGAATCACCGTCGAACGCGTCCTGACCGACAACGGCTCCTGCTACAAGTCCCACACCTGGCGCGACACCCTGGCAGCGGCCGGGATCACCCACAAGCCAACCCGGCCCTACCGGCCGCAGACCAATGGCAAGGTCGAGCGCCTCAACCGCACCCTGCTCGACGAGTGGGCCTACGCCCGCCCCTACCAATCAGAGCAGGAACGACGCGACGCGTTCCCCGGCTGGCTGCACACCTACAATCACCACCGCGGACACACCGCACTCAAGGGCCAGCCACCCGCCAGCCGCGTCCCCAACCTCACGGGTCAGTACAGCTAGGGCCTGTCTCCTTGACCGTTTACAGGCTGGGGCGTTTGCGGGTGGTCCATGGTGGTGCCGTCAAGATTCCGCCCGAAGGCGGCCTCCAGAACGGCGGGGAGGTCTTCCTCAGGGACCGAGGTGCGCACGTCCGCCAGAGCCTGGGGAAAGGCGTCATCGTCGATGACGCCCATGTGTTCCTGACGGAGTTGGTAGATGGTCTCGACGAGCTCTGGTCTCAGCCGCATCCAGGCACGGGAGGTACGGATCTCTTCATCGACCTGGTGCATGAACCAGCGCATGACCTCGTACGGGACGTCTATGTGCCCGGCGTGCGGGTTGAAGCACATCGTCGGTTCCCGTGCCGGGTCCTCGTCGGGAACGATTGCGGTCACGAGCATCCGTTGCTCGGCCACGAGATCCAGTTCCAGATACCAGGCGTCATCGGGCACGGAGTACATCGCGGTGATCGAGTAGTTGCTGGCGGGGTGTCGAAAGACCATTGCCGCATGTTGCCACGCTGGCCCGAGGAGGTGCCTCTCCAAAATGATGCGGCTCGACGTCCCTACATCCGGGCCAGATGAGGAGGGCAGCGACGTAAAACGCTGCCTGGTAGGAGATGGCGAGCTTGTCCGCTCGCATGGCCAGCCCCCGCCACTGTTTGAGCCGGCTGATGCATTGTTCGACCGCGTTGCGCTGCTTGTATATCTCGGCGTCGAAGGCGGGCGGCCGACTACCCGAACGACGTCGGCGCCGCCGGTGACCGGCCTGGTCGGACGGTTGGGGAATGAGGTTGGTTCCGGTCTCAGGGGCCGGGGTGTGGGCCGTGGACCGCGTCGGACGAAGCCGTTCGGCGGCGGGCTCACGGCCTGTCGGTGGCCCCGCGACGCAGTAGATGGCCGCCAGGGCCGAACCGACCCGGCGGGCGACGTGGTACCGAGGTCTGACGGGGTCAGCCGACAGGGGTACGGTCAAGTGGGCCTGGGGACTGACGTGTTGTGGGGGATCAGGGCCTAGCTTCGACCGCATGATCCTCAGACATCGCAGAGCCGCTGTGGCAGGTCTGCTCACCCTGGCCCTTTCCGCGCCGCTTCTGGCCGCCGCACCGGCCGTTGCCGCCGACGCCGCGCAGGTCGTGTCCCAAGTCCCGTACAGCAGCGCGTTGGAACTCCCTTCCCTCACCGGTCCGTATCCCGTGGGCCGCCGCGTATTGCACATGGTCGACCGGAGCCGCGCCGATCCGTGGGTGCCGACATCCGGCCCCCGGGAGCTGATGGTGACGGTGTCCTACCCGGCACGTTCGGCGAGCGGGGTGCCGGTGGCATACATGACCGACGAGGAGGCGCGGCTCCTCCTGGAGGCGAGAGGGCTCGGCGGCGTCGTACCCCATGAGACGGTCGCCGGGGCGCGGACCCGTGCGTACCTGGGCACGCGTCCCGCGGCGGGGCGTTTCCCCCTGGTGCTGCTTTCCCCGGGCTTCTCGATGCCGCGTACCACGCTCACCTCGATCGCCGACGACCTCGCGAGCCGCGGCTACGTCGTTGCCCTGGTGGACCATGCGTACGAATCCGTCGGCACCGCCTTCCCCGGGGGTCGGACACTGACCTGCGTGGCCTGTGAGCGGGGCGAGACCCCGGAGGCGTGGGCCGCCGTCGTGCGCGTCCGGGCCCGGGACATGTCCTTTGTGATCGACGAGTTGACCCACGGCCGACAGGCCGGGGCGTTGTCCCGCACGATCGACCCGAGTCGGATCGGAATCGCAGGGCATTCGGTCGGGGGCGCGGCCGCTGCGGCAACCATGGCCGCTGACCGTCGTGTGCGGGCCGGGGTCAATCTGGACGGTGACTTCTTTCTGCACCCTGCTGCGGCAAGGCTCGGCAAGCGCCCGTTCATGATGATCGGTGCCGAGTCCATCCACAGCCCCGGCAGCGGCCGGGTCGCCGACTGGCCCGAGGCGTGGAAGCACCTGAACGGCTGGAAGCGCTGGCTGACCGTGGCGGGCGCCGGCCACTTCTCCTTCACGGACCTGCCCTATCTGGCAGATCAGTTGGGCCTGGAGGACTCTGCCGTGCCACTGTCCGGAGAACGCGGGTGGCGCATCACCCGCGACTACGTATCAGCCTTCTTCGACCTTCACCTGCGGGGCACACCGCAGCGGCTCCTCGACGGCCCCAGGGCCACGCATCCCGAAGTCGTATTCCAGCGGCCGTGACCAGCACTTCGGGCGTGCTCGTCCAGGCAGCGTCGTCCGGATCGGTTGCTCGTTGGTCCGGGAGTGCCGTTGAGTGATGCGCAATGGGCGCGCGTCGAGCCTTTGCTCCCGGACCATACGCCGAAGCGAGGCGGTCGCCGGCAACAGTGAATGCAGGGCGCTGGCCTTCGGCCGCGGGACCTGCAAGCAGCGCAACACCGTCGAGCGGTGCATGTGCGTACGGAGACGACTCGCCCCACGCCGCTGCCGGTGCGTAAAGATGACCCCATGGGCGACCTCGTCAGGTTCCTTCGAGACCGCAACATGGCGGACAACCACGCCTATGCCGAGGTGGCCCACCGTTTCGGCGGCGGCGCCCTCCTCGACAGCCAGCTGCCGATGCTCGACCTGGTCGACATGCTGGCCAGGCAATACGAGGCAATGGATCCGGCGGATGCACGCCACGCAGGTCTCGCGTACGCGCTGAGCGTCCTGGCGCAGGCGTACGCCGAGCACCCCGACTACCGCCAGGAGTGGCGTCCGTAGCCCCACCAAGGAGACACGCTCTAGCTGCGTCCTGGTTCGGTCTATCCGACGCTCCAGTTGCTGGAGGACGAAGGGCTGATCGTCAGCGCCAGCGAGGGCGGCAAGAAGCCGTTCACGCTCACCGACAGCGGCCGGGCCGAGGCGGATTCGGGGGTCGAGGCGCCCTGGGAGGAGGCCGGGCGCGGTGTCGACTGGGAGAGCGCCAACGAGATCCGGCAGGCCGGTTTCGGTCTGATGGAGGCGTTCGGCCAGGTCTGGAGGACCGGCTCGGCCGATCAGCGGGAAAAGGCTCTCGCGGTCGTCAACGAAGCGAGGAAGAAGATGTACCTGATCCTCGCCGACGAGGGCTGAGTCCGTGGGTGCGGACGAATCGGGGGCCTCGCGGTCGTGCCGCGAGGCCCCTTCTCGTGGGCGGGATCCGGTCAGGCGGTGACGAGCCCGTCCAGTTTGCGCAGTGATTCGACGAGCGCGGCCGTCGCCGAGTCCTTGAGCTTGCCCGCCATCAGGGAGACCGCGGCTCCGGTGAACTCCCCGTCGATCCGGACGGTGGTCGCCTCCCCGTCAGGGGTCAGTGAATACCGCATCGCCAGGTTGACGCCCATCGGGCCCTTGCCCCTGGTGGCCAGCAGTCGGGTGGTCTCCAGTTCCGCCACCGTCCAGGTCACCTCGGCGGGGAAGCCCATCAGCTTCATGTTCTCCTCGTAGGTGGCCGCGAGCTCCAGCGTCGTCGGGCCGCCCTTGGGAAAGCTGGTGTGGGTGGCGTTCCACCGGCCGTAGGCGGTGAAGTCCGTCAGCTGGGCCCAGACCTTCTCGGCCGGTGCTTCGATGCGTGCCTCCGCGCTGACCTCGGCCATGCGACCACCCCTTCTCGACGGGTTCCCGGTGTAGCGGAACGTAGCCGTAGCGGCCGGAACATTCAATACTGATGAATCGTCAGATTTTCGGTCCGGTGCCACTCGTTCCCGCGCGCCAGATCAGCGCGCCGTCGAACCGGTCGAAGGCGCGCGGGTGCGGGCCGTCGTCGTGGCAGTGGAACGCGGACCAGAAGAGGTCGGCCCGCAGCGCGTCGGGCGGTGCGTGGACCCGGTACACGTACTCCCGGCCGTCGAGTGCGGGCAGGGCGACCAACCAGGACACGGCCGCGCTTCTCCCTTCCGGCTGTCGCGTGGGGGTATGGCCTGTGGGACGTAGGAGCGAGGATTCCGGTTGCCCGGGGAGCGCGAGGCAAGGCGGCGCGCGCCCTTTTTCGCGACGCGCCCCGGAATCCGCAGGATCTCATCCGCAAGGAGGAGAAACCGTTCGAGTGTGCCCAACTTGCGTGGGATGACGGGATGGGTCCCTCCGGGGATGTATCGCCGCCGCGGGGCTGATGGGGTAGGAAGCGTGCGATATCGGATGCCGCGGATTCCCCAGCAGCCTGTTCCGGACCGTGCCGGCCCCGTCGCCGGACTGACCGTGGAGCTGGCCGCCGTGGTGACGGGTGCCCGCAGGCGTGCGCTGCGCGACGGTGACCGCCAGATCGACACGGCACATCTGCTGCACTCCCTGATCGAATCGGACCCCGAGGCGCGGGCGGCTTTCGAAGGCGGCTCCCAACTCGCCAGGGTGCTTGGCTACCTCGTCCAGCGCAGTATCGGGTACGGGCTGCGCTGGCAGGGCTCGGTGGAGGACTCCGGCGCACTCCCGGTCGTCGCGCGCCGGGACCTCGCGGTGCGGGACGCCGGAGTGGAGGGCTGGTCGCCCTCGGCGGCCGCGGCGATGTCCGGGGCGCTCGACCGGGCGGCGGTCCGCGGCGACCTGCGGGCCGGAGGGCTCGACCTGCTCGCGGCGCTGGCGGTGGACCACGAGTGCCGCGCCGTCGAGGTCCTCGCGCGGGCCGGGGTGGACACGGAGAAGCTGGCCGCCCGGATCGCTGATGTGCGCGACCAGGGAGCGTGGGAGGCGGAGCGCTGACAACCCGGCGGATCTGCCGTGCGACGGGGCGGAGTGGAGCCTTCCACTCTGGGGCGTCCATGTCAGGCGTGACCGGGGTGACGCTGCTGACCGCAACTGTCATGATGGGCCGATGTACGCGTCTCAGGGGAGAAGCGCCAGCCTGGGACTAGCCCTGGCCTCGGCGTTCGCATTCGGCGGTTCAGGGGTGGCGGCCAAACCGCTGATCGAGGCGGGGCTCGACCCGCTCCATGTGGTGTGGCTACGGGTGGCCGGTGCGGCACTGGTCATGCTGCCGGTGGCCTGGCGCCATCGCGAGCTGGTGCGGAGCCGGCCGGTTCTGCTGCTCGGCTTCGGACTGCTCGCCGTCGCGGGTGTGCAGGCCTTCTACTTCGCCGCGATCTCCCGGGTGCCCGTCGGTGTCGCGCTGCTCGTCGAGTACCTGGCGCCCGCGCTCGTGCTGGGCTGGGTCCGGTTCGTGCAGCGCAGGCCGGTGACCCGGCGGGCCGCGGTCGGCGTGGTGCTCGCGGCCGGCGGGCTGGCGTGCGTCGTCGAGGTCTGGTCCGGGCTGAGCTTCGACGCGTGGGGGCTGCTGTTCGCGCTCGGTGCCGCCTGCTGCCAGGTCGGCTACTTCGTCCTGTCGGACCAGGGCAGCGCGGACCGGGCGGAGGGCGAGGAGCCGCCGAATCCGGTGGGCGTCATCGCCTACGGACTCCTGGTCGGCGCGGTCGTACTCACCGCGATCGCCCGGCCCTGGGGAATGGACTGGTCGGTGCTGGCCGGTACCGCGGGAATGGACGGGCGCGACGTGCCGGCCTGGCTGCTGCTCGTCTGGATCGTGCTGCTGGCCACCGTGGTCGCGTACGTCACCGGCGTGATCTCGGTGCGGCTGCTGTCGCCCGCGGTCGCGGGCGTGGTCGCCTGCCTGGAGGCGGTCATCGCGACTGTGCTCGCCTGGGTGATGCTCGGTGAGCATCTCTCCGCGCCCCAGCTCCTCGGCGGCGCCATGGTCCTGTTCGGTGCCTTCATCGCCCAGTCGTCGACGCCCCGGGCGCCCACGGGCCCCGTCGCGTCGGGTGCCGGCGCCGGGGTCCGTGCCGAGGGGGAGCTGTCCGCGGGGAGCACCGTGACGTGACCGGGGTCCGCCGCCCCGCCGCCCGCCGACCGGCGTGTTCCGGTGGCGGGCGGTTGTCGTCGCGCGGTCAGAGCGCGGTGATGTAGTCCGGGACCGCGACGGCGGGGTCGAGATCCTCCGAGGGGATAGGGGCCGCGTACCCGCGGGCCAGCGGGACGACGCCCGCCCAGTGGGGGAGCGCGAGGTCGCGGTCCTCGTCGTTGGGGCCGCCCGTGCGGATCTTGGCGGACACCTCCCGCAGGTCCAGCCGGATCACGGCCGTGGCGGCCAGCTCCTTCGCGTCGGCCGGGCGCGCGTCGGCGGAGCGGCCGGGTACCACCTGGTCGACGATGGCGTCGAGGGCGATGCGCCGCTCCTCCGGGTCGGTCACCTCCCGCGCGATGCCGTGGACCACCACCGAGCGGTAGTTGATCGAGTGGTGGAAGGCGGAGCGGGCCAGCACGAGGCCGTCGACATGCGTCACCGTCAGGCAGACGGGGAGGCCGGGATCGGTCCGGCCCGCCTCGCGCAGCGGACGGGAGCCCGTCGAGCCGTGCACGTAGAGCCGGTCGCCGACCCGGCCGAAGAGGGTCGGCAGGACGACGGGCGCCCCGTCGCGGACGAAGCCGAGATGGCAGACGTACGCCTCGTCGAGTATCGCGTGGACTGTCTCCCGGTCGTATGCCGCGCGTTCGCGGGCGCGGGTCGGGACGGTGCGCCCGGTCGGCTCGTAAGCGGCTTCCGGGGTGGCGGTCTGCGGTGAAGTGGTGTCCGGCATTGCGCACTCCATTGCACTAGTGCATAATCTTGTTTGTGCTAGGAGAGTATCGGATTGCGGGGCGGCGTGCATCGGACATCGCCGCCAGTGTGGAGAGCGGGGTCGGGTCGGGTGAGCTCGAACCCGGCCAAGTGCTGCCGCCGATGCGGGAGTTGGCGGAAGAGCTGGGGGTGAATCCCAATACGGTGGCGGCCGCCTACCGCATCCTCCGCGAGCGCGGGGTGATCGAGACGGCAGGGCGCCGGGGCAGCCGGGTGCGGCCGCGCCCGGCGAGTACGGCGCGCGACGCGCTCCGGGTCGAGGCACCCGAAGGGGTGCGGGACCTGGGGGCGGGCAACCCCGATCCCGCCCTGCTGCCCGCGCTGGGCCCGGTGTTCGAGGCCGTCGCGGCGGAGTACGACGGGGCCCCCGGGATGTACGGGCAGCCACCGGTGGACGCGGAGTTCGCCGCGCTCGCCCGTGCAGCGCTGGACGCGGACGGGGTGGCGGCCGGCCCCGTGCTCGCGGCCTCCGGGTCGCTGGACGCGATCGAGCGCGTGCTGGCCGCCCACCTCAGACCCGGTGACGCGGTCGCGGTCGAGGATCCCGGGTGGGGCAGCGTGCTGGATCTCGTCCCGGCGCTGGGGCTGCGCCCCGTGCCCGTCGCGGTGGACGACGAAGGGCCGTTGCCCGACGCCGTCGACGGGGCGTTGAGAGCCGGGGCCCGGGCGCTGGTGGTCACCGACCGCGCGCAGAATCCGACCGGCGCGGCGATCGGTGCCGGGCGCGCCGTCGAGCTGCGGGCTGTCCTCGCCGGGCACCGGGGCGTCCTGCTCGTCGAGGACGACCACGGGCACGGCATCGTCGACCTGCCGCTCCATCCGCTGTCCGGTGCCACCGACCGCTGGGCCTTCGTGCGGTCGGTCGCCAAGGCGTACGGGCCCGATCTGCGGGTCGCCCTGCTGACCGGCGACCCGGTGACGCTGGACCGGGTCGCCGGGCGCCAGCGGCTCGGTCCTGGCTGGGTCAGCAGACTGCTGCAGCGGACGGTGGTGCACCTGTGGAGCTCGGGCGCCGTCGAACCGGCCGAGGTGTCGCGGGCGTACGCGATCCGGCGGGACGGCCTGGTGCGGGAACTGGCGGAGCGGGGTGTGCGGGCCCACGGGCGCAGCGGGATGAACGTCTGGGTCCCGGTCCCCGACGAGACCGGGGCGGTGGCGCGGCTGTTGCACTCCGGCTGGGCGGTGGCCCCCGGCGCGCGGTTCCGGATGGCCACGCCCCAGGGGGTCCGGCTCACCGTCTCCTCGCTCACCGAGGCCGACCTCGGGCCGCTGGCGGACGCGGTGGCGGCGGCGGTGGGGCCGGTGGAGCCATTGAGCTACGGCTGATCCCCGGGCCCGGCGGCCGGGAGGCGGTGGGGTCGGGGCCGGCTCTGGGTGAGGGCCGCTCCCGCCAGGACCACCAGGGCGCCCACCGGTGTGTTCCAGCTCAGCCGCTCACCGAGCACGAGCACACCGGCGGCGGTCGCGATGACCGGGATGAAGTAGGTGACCATCTGCGCGGTCGTCGGGCCGACCTCCGTCACCAGGCCGTACTGGACGAGAACCGCGAACCCGGTCCCGAGCGCCCCGAGGGCCACCACCGCGAGCGTCGGGAGCAGGGGGAAGCTCTGGGGCACCGAGGTGAACAGCGGGGTCACCAGGGCGAGCTGCGCCGTGCCGACCAGGAGCTGGCTGCCGGTCAGCGACAGCGTCGACGAACCGGTGCCCGCCAGCGTCCGGCGGACGTAGATCCAGCCGACCGGGTAGCTGAGGGAGGCGAGCAGCGCCATCGCCGTACCGCCGAGGTCCAGGCCGGCGAAGCCCTGCCAGGCGCCGAGCACGGTCAGCACGCCGATGAAGCCGAGCCCGAGTCCGGCGACCCGGCGCCGGGTCGGCCGGTCCTCGGAGAGCGCGACGAGCGACAGCGCCATGCCCCACAGCGGCGAGGTCGCGTTGCAGATCCCCGCGAGGGTCGAGGGAACGGTCAGCTCGGCGTAGGCGAAGAGCGAGAACGGCAGCGCGTTCAGGAAGAACGCCGCGACGGCCAGATGCGCCCAGGTGCGGACGCCCCGGGGCAGCCGCTCGCGGCGGACCACCATCGCGACGGCCAGCACCGCCGTACCGAACAGCAGACGGCCGAGGGTGACCTGGAAGGGGGCGTACCCCTCGGTGCCGACCTTGATCAGAAGGAAACTGAAGCCCCAGATCAGCGAGAGCGCCCCGAACCGGATCCGCCAGTCCAGCGTGCGCGACGGGGCGGGCGGGGGCTGGGTGGAGGGGGAGGAAACGGACGGGGGCGGAACGGGGGTGGCGGACGGTCCGGCAGGGGGCGCGGCCTTCGGTCGGGCGACGGTCATGGGGTCAACGATGACGAGTCCGACCACGTAGAACAAGCGAGATTTCATGCGCCTCTCTGCGTAGCATTGCTTACATGTTGAATCTGGAGAGGCTGCGCACCCTGGACGCGCTGGCCCGGCACGGATCGGTGAGCGGCGCTGCCGCGGGACTGCATGTGACCACGTCGGCGGTCTCCCAGCAGATGGCCAAGCTGGAGCGGGAGGTGGGCCAGCGGCTACTGGCCAGGAACGGCCGGGGGGTCCGGCTCACCGATGCCGGCCGGCTGCTCGCCGACCACGCGGCCCGGATCCTCTCGCAGGTCGAGATCGCCCAGTCGGACATCGAGGCGCAGCGGGGCGAGGTGGTGGGCGAGATCCGGCTCTCCGCCTTCCCGACCGCGGCGCGCGGGCTCTTCCCGTCGGTGCTCGGCGCGCTCCGCCGCGACCACCCCGAACTGCGGGTGCGCACCCGGGAGCTGGAGCCCGAGGCCGGCATCCGCGCGGTGATCAGGGGTGACGTCGATCTCGCGGTGGTGCTGGACTGGAGCAACAAGCGGCTGCCCGTGCCGGGCGGGCTCACCCGGGTCGAGCTGCTGGAGGACGCGCCGGACGTCGCGATGCCGGCCGACCACCGGCTCGCCGGCCGGAGCGAGGTGGACCTGGAGGACTTCGCCGAAGACGACTGGGTCTCCTGGCCCGAGGGCGAGTTCTGCTACGACTGGCTGGTCTTCACCCTCCGTTCCAAGGGCATCGAGCCGCGCATCGCGCACCTCGCCGGCGAGCACCACACCCAGCTCGCCCTGATCGCCGCCGGGACGGGGGTCTGCGTGGCGCCCCGGCTCGGGCGCGGGCCGGTGCCGGACGGGGTGCGGCTCGTGCCGGTACGGCAGCGGATGCGGCGCCATGTGCACGCCGTGTGGCGTACCGACGCGGACCGGCGGCCGTCGGTCAGGGCCGCGGTGGCGGCGCTGCGGCAGGCCGGGCAGGAGGTGGAGGGCCGGTAGGGCCGCCGCCCGGCGGTCCGGCTGGTGGAAGCGCTGCCCCTGCGGTCCGGGGCGGGGGCGGGCGGGGGCGGAAAACCCTTGCCGGTCCGGGTCTTCCCGGTCGGGGCCGTGACCCGGCGCCCCCGTCCGCTCCCTCCGGGCAGGGGCGCCTGATGGTCTGCGGGCCGGGGATCTGCCGGGGCGGGGCGGGGCGGGGCGGGGCGGCCTCGGCCCGGGTCACCGGATCTTGCGGAAGTCCCAGGAGGTGATGGCCCGCGGGGTCAGTCGCAGCCAGGCGTGCCGGCCGTCGTGCGGCATGGTGTCCATGCCGAAGTACTTCGCGGCGAACAGCCTTTCCGGTATGTCGAGTTCCGGGCAGTGCTCGCCGGTGCGCGGTGCCTCGCCGACCGGGACGGCCTCCCCGGACAGCTCGATGCCGCGCAGCTCCCCGTACTCCGTCCCGTCGTCCACCACCACCGCGAGCCGGGGGTCGCGGCGCAGCTGGGACCAGCGCAGGCTCCGCGTGATCGAGTACAGCCAGAGCGCATCACCGTCCCAGGCGAACCAGAGCGCGCCGATGTGCGGCCGACCGTCCTCGGCCACCGTGGCCACGCGGCAGGTGCGCTGCTCGGTGAGGTACCTGTCGCGCTCCGCGTCCGTCATCATGATCCGGCGGCCCCGTCGCTGGGTGGTGGCCATGGGCGTCTCCTCCGGTGAGCTGACTGTGCGTCAGATCATGCGGCCTCTTCCTTCGTCGCGCAATGGCGGATAGCCTCGCGCGCCCCGTCCGCCGTGGAGAAGGGGCCGCCGTGCCGTCGCAGAACCGACTCGCCGAACAACTCGATCCGGCCACCACCGCGCTGCTGACGGTCGAATGCCAGCAAGGGGTGGTGGGCCCCGGGAGCGCACTGCCCGAACTGGCCGAGGAGGCCCGGTCGTCCGGCGCCCTGGACCGGATCGCCCTGCTGGTCGGGGCCGCGCACCGGGCAGGCGTCCAGGTGCTGCACGCGGTGGCCGAGCGGCGCCCCGACGGACGGGGCGCCAACAACAACGCCCGGCTGTTCCGGGCTGCCGGGCGCCTGCCGGTGCAGCAGCACAGCGGCACCGCGGCGGTACGGATCGCGGCGCCGATCGAGGTCGCCGCCGAGGACCTGGTCGTACGCAGGCTCCACGGCCTCTCGCCGCTCGCCGGCACGGACGTGGACGCGCTGCTGCGCAACCTCGGCTGCCGGACCCTGGTCGTCACCGGGGTCTCCGCCAATGTGGCCGTTCCCAACGCCGTCTTCGACGCGGTGAACCTCGGCTACACCGCCGTGGTGCCGTCGGACGCCATCGCGGGCGTCCCGGCCGACTACACCCCGGCGGTGGTCCGCAACACCCTCGCGCTCGTCGCCACGGTCACCCGCACCGACGACGTACTGGCCTGCTGGGCGGGTGACGCGATCAGGGAGTGAGGGTGATCGACCCGCCCGCGACGGTGATCCGCTTGGCCGGCAGCGGCCTGGTCGCCGGGCCGTGGACCACGGCACCCGTCGACGCGTCGAACTTGCTGCCGTGGCAGGGGCAGTCGATGGTGCCGTCCGCGACGCGCGAGACGGTGCACCCCTGGTGGGTGCAGGTGGACGAGAACGCCTTGAACTCGCCCGCCTTCGGCTGGGTCACCACGACATGCCGGTCGGGGAAGACCTTGCCGCCGCCCCGGGGGATGTCGGCCGTGTCCGCCAGTGCGGAGCCGGCGGCGGTGGCCGTGGCGGCGGCGGTGGGACCGGTGGTCCTCGCGGACGGCTCGGCCGTGGCAGAGGTGCCCGACCCATTCGTGTTCCCGCAGGCGGCGAACAGGGCGGCCATGGGGGCGGCCCCGGCCGCGACGACGACGGTCCGGCGCCCGGGGCGGTCCCCGCGGCTTCGCGCTGTGTTCATGCTGGCTCGTCCTTCCGTGGTGCTTCCGGTGTTCCGGCTTCCGCACCCGGTCATCGGCAGACGGGCGCACCGGCATGAGCGGGGACCCGGACTGTCAGTGCCGTCTGCGAAGGTGAACGGCATGACACTGAGGAGCTTCGACGCACTCGAACGGGCCATCCGCGGCAGCTGGGGCGCGGACACCACGACACCGGCCCACCGCCCGCACTGGACGCCGGACAACCCCGCGCGCGACCAGTGCGGGGTCACCGCGCTCGTCGTGCACGACCTGCTCGGCGGCGACCTCGTCCGCGGCGAGGTGCACGTGGACGGCGAACGGGTGGATTACCACTGGTGGAACCGGCTGGGCATGGGCGTCGAAGTCGACCTCACCCGCGAGCAGTTCGCCCCGGAGGAGGTCGTCGTCGGCGGGGAGGTGGTCGTACGGCCCGCGGAGATCGTCCGGCTCCGCGAGGAGTACGAGCTGCTGCGCGACAGGGTCGCGGCGGCCCTGCGCTCCGCCGACGCCGCGGCCGTCGCGCGCCCGGCCTGACCGGCGGTCAGGACCCGGGCGTCCCGAGCGCCCCGTCGGCCAGGCCGAGTTCCCGCTCCGCCGTGCGTACCGCCATGCTCGTGACCGCCTCGGGGCGTTCGGCGGCCGAACTGTTGGCGTGCGCGCCGAGGCCGTCGATGACGACCAGGATCCGGATGGTCGCCAGATACGGGTCGTCGGTGCGGAACTCCCCGCTCTCCGCCCCGGCCCGGATCAGCTCCTCCAGACGGCCGCGCCACCGGGCCTCCTGCCGGTCGACCCGGTCGCGCAGGACGGGGCGGTAGCGGCTCAGGTGCCGGGCGTTGATCCACAGCCGGCTGACGTCGTCGTACGCGGGCCCCGTCGCGAGCGCGAAGAAGCGGGTCAGCCGGTCCGTGGGCCGCTGTGCCGCCGGCTGCGCGGGCAGCAGCGAGTCCAGCTCCCCGCCGGCCGCCGTGCCGAAGGCCTCGGCGACGAGTTCCTCGACCGCGGGGAAGTAGTGGCCGATGAGGCCGGGCCGGACACCCAGCTCCTCGGCCATCCGCCGCAGCGTGATGCATTCCAGACCCTCGGTCAGGGCGATGGACGCCGCCGCCTCGACGATCTCCGCACGCCGGTCCGAGGGGGATTTGCGGATCCGCTTCTGCTGCACGCTCGACGCCATGGCGGCAACAGTAATCGGTGTGTCGTGCCGCCGGAACCGCCGCCGCTCCTGCCGGTCGCCACCGCGCGCCGGTCCTACGGTCGGTTCCTGGAAGCAGTCACCGACGCCCAGGAGGACAGGTATGAACAACAACATCCGTACGGCCGCCGCGGCCGCCGCTCTCGTCGCCGGTCTCGTCACGGTCACCGGCACCAGCGGTGCCGCGGCCGCCGAGCGGCCCGAGCGGATCACCAGCCAGGAGCAGCTCGCCCGGTCCATCGCCCAGGCGGTCGCGGCCGAGCAGGAGCGCGGCGCCGTCACCAGCGGAGTCATCGGCGGCATGGTCGCCAGCACCCCGTCGGACGTCCGCGGCCTCTGCTGACGAGAAGGAGGTGAGCACCGTGGACAGCGCTGCGGATCGCGCCCCGGACGGGCGGGAAGAACCCCTCAGGTGGTGTCCGAGCGGTGATGCGAGCCGCCCGGAGACCGTTGTCCTCGGCGTACGTTCCGGGGAACACGATCAGGTTGTCTACCTGGCAGAACCCGTACCCGCCGCCGATGTTCTCGGTAGCATTCCGGAGGGGATAGCCCCCAACCGGGTGCTCCGGTTCGCCTCGCACTGCGTGTCGGACTGCGCGAACCGGGTCGGCGAGGCCTGCGGGCTGATCGAACGGATCAGGACCGTACCGGCCGAGCCCGGTCCGGCCGCTGTACCACGGTGCCATCTCCGCCCGCACTGCAAGTGGTGGAACCAGGCCGGTGTCGAGGCCTGCCACCGCTGTCCCGCCCTCACGACACTGGAACCCCACGACAACGAACTCGCCGTTCTCGTCGCGGACCCGGCGACCACCCGGGACCAGTTGGAGAGCTGGATCGCCGCCGAAGGCCGGGCGGAGTAAGACCACGCGGCCGGTCACGGACCGGCCGAGAGCACGAGAGAAGGGATGTCGTGGACAACTGGATACGGTGCTTCCACCCGGCCCCCGAGGCCGGAGCACAACTGGTGTGCTTCCCGCACGCGGGTGGGTCGGCCAGTGGCTACCACGCCCTGTCGGCCGCGCTCGAGGGGTCGGTGGAAGGACTGGTCGTGCAGTACCCCGGAAGGCACGACCGCCTCGCCGAGCCGTTCGCCGAACGGCTCGGCGATGTCGTGGACGCGGTCCTGCCCTCGATCCCGGTGGACGAGGACAGGCCGCTGTTCCTGTTCGGGCACAGCATGGGCGCGCTGCTGGCGTACGAGACGGCACGCCGGCTCACCGCCGAAGGGCGCGGGCCCGCCGTGCTGTTCGTCTCCGGCAGCGAGGCTCCGGCGCGGCCCCGGCACACCCGGCTCTCCGGCTCGTGCACCGACCAGGAGCTGATCGACGAGATGCGGCTGCTGTCCGGCACGGACGACGAACTGCTGATGCATCCGGAGATCCTCCAGCTGTCGCTGCCGCCGCTGCGCGCCGACTACGCCATGCTGTCGGAGCGCGTCCATGTGCCCGGGCCGCCGCTGAGCTGCCCGGTCTTCATGCTGACCGGTGACAAGGACCCGCGGGTCGGCATGGAGGGCGCCCAGGAGTGGGAGCGGGAGACCGAGGGGGCCTTCGAGCGGCATGTGCTGTCCGGCGGCCACTTCTTCCTGAACGACCATCTGACGTACATCGCGGAACTGATCACCGCACAGGTGCCCGGCCGGACGGTTCCCACCGGCGCCTGACATTCCGTACCGGCGCGGGGGGGGGGGGGGGGGCCCCCCCCCCCCCGGGGGGGGGGCCGCCCCCGCCCCCCCCCCCCCCCCCCCCCCCCCCCCCCCCCCCCCCCCCCGGGCGCGGT
>NZ_JBIBUU010000025.1:40288-98340 GCF_043079735.1 Streptomyces sp. NPDC015144
CGCGGCGCTGGCCCGGCCGGGGGGGGGGGCGGCCCCCCCCCCCCCCGGGGGGGGGGGGGGGCCCCCCCCCCCCCCCCCCGGCCGCTCTCACTCCGCCTCGAACTCCGAGAGCAGGGCGTCGAGGGAGTCGTCGCCCTGCCCGGTCGCGATGATCTGCCGGGCCATCTCGTGCAGGGTCAGCTGCTCCAGGAACAGGGTGATGGGGACGTCGAGACCGAAGTCGTCCCGCAGGCAGCCGACCAGGTGGACGGCGGTCAGCGAATCGCCGCCCGCCGCGAAGTACGTCATCTCCGGGTCGTCGGTGTCCGACAGCCCCAGGGCCTCGGCGAGCAGCGCGCGCACCCCCTGCTCCAGACCGCCGGAGGCATCGCCCCGCTCCGGCTCCGGTCCGACCGGCGCCGCCGTGCCCAGCCGGTACGCACCGTGCCGCTCCCCGGCGAAGGGGTACGTGGGCAGCGCGACCCGGCGGCCGCCGCCCTCCCGGACGACCGGTTCGCCGGCCAGCCACGCCTCGCCCAGCGGGTCGGGGCCGCCCTGGCCCAGCGGACCGCCCTTGGCCAGCTCGTTGAGCAGCTCCGCCGCCTCGGCCGTGTCCCCGGCCCGGACGTAGCCGCGCACGGCCAGTGGGGCACGGCCCCGGTGCAGGGTGTACGCGGTGTCCGCGAGGGACGGAGCGCCCGGCGCGCGCAGGGCCTTCGCCAGCCGGCCCGCCAGCGCGGAGAGGTCCTCCCTGGTCCGGGCGGACAGCAGCAGCACCTCCGGCCCGTTCTCCGCGTCCGGCTCCCCGGCTCCCCGGGGCGGCGCCTCCTCCAGGACGACATGCACGTTGGTGCCGCCGATACCCACCGAGCTCACCCCGGACCGCCGGGGGCCGTGCTCCGGCCGGGGCCAGGCCGCCGTCCGCTCGATCAGGTGGAACGGCGAGTCGTCGAAGCCGAGTTCGGGGTGCGGGCGGCCCGGGTCGGCGTTGGGCACCAGGATCGCGTTCTCCAGCATGAGCACCGACTTGATCAGCGCGGCGACGCCCGCCGCCGCGTCCAGATGCCCGATGTTCGACTTCACCGAGCCGATCCCGATCCGCCCGGTGCCGAGCGCCCCCTTGAACGCCGCGCCGGCCGCCGCGGCCTCGATCCGGTCGCCGAGCGCGGTGGCCGTGCCGTGTGCCTCCAGGTACTGGGCGTCGGCCGGGTCCAGCCCGGCCGCCGTCCACGCCTCCACGACGGCGGCGGTCTGCTGGTCCACGCCGGGTGCGGTGAACCCGACCTTGGTCGCCCCGTCGTTGGTGACGGCACTGCCCCGGACGACCGCCCGGATCGGGTCGCCGTCGGCGAGCGCGTCGGAGAGCCGGCGCAGGACGACGACGCCCACCCCGTTGCCGGGGACGGTGCCGTCGGCCCGCTCGTCGAAGGGGCGGCAGCGGCCGTGGCGCGAGTAGATCCCGCCCTGCTGGTGGACGTAGCCCCGCCGGTGGACCGCGTCCACGGCGACGCCGCCGGCCAGTGCCGTGTCGCACTCGCCGAGCAGCAGCGACTGCACCGCGAGGTGAACCGCCGTCAGCGAGGTGGAGCAGGCCGTCTGCACGGACATGCTCGGCCCTTCGAGCCCCAGCCGGTAGGAGAGCCACGGGCCGAGGAACTCCCGGTCGGTGAGGATACGGACCTGGAGCGCGCCGATCGACGCGGCGAGGCGCGGATCGGTCTGCGCGGCCAGCATGTGCTCGGTCGGGCCGCCGCCGACGTACACCCCGGTACGGCCGCCGCCGAGCGGGTCGCGGCCGGCGTCCTCCAGCGCGGCCCAGGCCGTTTCCAGCAGGAGCCGGTGCTGCGGGTCGAGGGCCGCCGCCTCGGTGCGGTTGAAGCCGAACAGCTCCGCGTCGAACCGGTCCGCGTCCGCCAGGTGCCCCTTGGCGGGTACGTAGTCGCGGCCGCGGACCTCCTGCGGGTCGGCGCCGTCGGCGAGCAGCTCCTCCTCGGTGAAATCGGTCACTGAGCAGTGCGCGTCGAGCAGGTTGGCCCAGTAGGCGTCCAGGTCGGGGGCGCCGGGGAACCGGCCGCTCATCCCGACGACCGCGATCGCGGAGTCGGCGGCGAGGGGCTCGTTGGCGCTGATGTTCTCGGTCATCGGGTGGAACCTTTCCGGGAGGTGAGACGGCGGGCCGCGGCGGTGCGTCGTGCGTGCCGGTCACCGCCGCGCGCGGCGGCCGTGTCGGCGGTGGGCGTGGGGTCGGGCGCCCCGGAGCCGGGCTCGGCGGCCGCGGCGGCCGAGTGGTCCAGGAACGCCGCGAGGGCGCTGACGGTGGGGTGGCGGAACAGGTCGACCAGGCTCAGCTCGCCGTACGTACCCCGCTGGCGCAGGGCGGACAGGACGTTCAGCAGGCGGATCGAGTTGCCGCCCAGGTCGAAGAAGTGGTCGGTGACGGCGACGAGTTCGACGTTCAGCACCCGGGCCCACAGACCGGCCACCAGCTGCTCGGTCGGGGTGCCCGCGACGCTGGTCGAGCCGTCCGGGAGGCACCGCACGGTGGCGGGCTCCGGGAGCCGGGCCCGGTCGATCTTGCCGTTGCTGCTGAGCGGCATCTCGTCCAGGCGCACGAACACCTCGGGCACCATCGAGCCGGGCAGCCGCCGGGCGAGATGGGCGCGCAGATCCGCGTCCGGCGGGGCCTGGCCGTCCCGGCCCACGACGTACGCCACCAGCCGCTGGGCGGTGCCCGTGCCGCGTACGGTGGCGGCTGCCAGGGCGACTCCGGGGGCGCCCGCCAGCAGGGTCTCGATCTCGCCGAGCTCCACGCGTACGCCGCGCAGCTTGACCTGGAGGTCGGAGCGCCCGAGGTAGTGGATGAGGCCGTGCGCGTCGATCCGGCCCAGGTCCCCGGTGCGGTACATCCGGCTGCCCGGGGCGCCGTGCGGGTCGGCGACGAAGCGTTCGGCGGTCAGGGCCGGCCGGCCGATGTACCCCCGCCCGAGCGAGGCGCCGCCGACGTAGATCTCCCCGGCGACCCCGGCGGGGACCGGCCGCAGCAGTTCGTCGAGCACGGCGATCCGGGAGCCGGGCACCGCCCCGCCGAGCGCCACGGGCTCGCCGGGGGAGAGGTCGCCGGTGGTCGCGTAGACGGTCGTCTCGCTGGGTCCGTACGCGTTCACGATGCGGCGGCCGGGCGCGGCGAGCCGCTCCACCAGCTCGGCCGGGCACGCCTCGCCGCCGACCGCGACGGTCCGCAGCTCGGGCAGCTGGCCGGTCAGGTCGGGCAGCAGCATCGCGGCGGACGGCGGCAGGAACACATAGGTGATCCGGGAGTCCCGCAACCGCTCCAGCAGGGCCTCGCCGATCCGTTCGTCCTCGCTCGGGACGTGCAGCTCGGCACCGGCCACCCAGGGGAAGAAGAGGTCGGACACGGCGACGTCGAAGCCGAACGACACGAACTGGAGCACCCGGTCGTCGGCGTTGACCGGGAAGGAGTGCCGGACCGCCCGGGTGAGGTTGAGCAGTGCCCGGTGCTCGATCGCGACGCCCTTGGGGACACCGGTGGAGCCCGAGGTGAACAGCACATAGGCGAGGTCCTCCGGGCCCGGCGCGGTGCGGCCGGCGGGGAGGCCGGACGGGGGCGGCGGGTCGGTGACGGCCGGGCGGTCGATCCGGATGCACGGTACGCCCAGGTCCTCGCCGCGCCCGGCGGTCTCCTCGGCGGTGATCAGCAGGCCGGTGCCGGAGACCGTCACCATGTGGCGGAGCCGGGCCTCGGGGTGGGCCTGGTCCAGCGGGACGTACGCGCCGCCCGCCCGCAGCACGGCCAGCGCCGCGACGCCCTGGTACGCCGAGCGGGGCATGAGCAGCCCGACCCGGAACCCCGGCCGTACCCCGGCGGTGCGCAGCCGGGCGGCCAGCGCGTCGGCCTGCTCCATCAACTCCGCGTAGCTGAGCCGTAGTTCACCGAAGACCAGGGCCGTGGCGTCGGGGTGCTCGGCGGCCCGGTCGGCGATCAGGTCGGGCACCAGGCGGTCCAGCGGCGCGGCCTCGGCCAGGCGGTCGGCGCCCGCGATCGTCCGGCGGCTCTCCTCCTCGGGGACCAGCTCCACGGTGGACAGCGGGGCCGACGGGTCGGCGAGCAGACCGTCCAGCAGCGTACGGAAGTTGACCGTCCAGCGGCGGACCGTGGCGGCGTCGAACAGGTCGCTGCGGTAGATGAACTGGGCGGCGAGCCCCTCGTCCCACCGCTCCATGAACAGATGGAAGTCGAACTTGGCGGTGTCCAGGGTCAGCGGGAGCCGCTCGGTGTCCGTTCCGGCCAGCGACAGGCCCGGCGCGGCGTCGTCCTCGTAGCTGAGCGCCACCTGGACCACCGGGTCGTGGCTGGTCTCCCGGACCGGGGCGAGCGTGTCGACGACCGCCTCGAACGGCGCGTCGAGATACGGCCGCGCCGCCTGCGTCGAGGCCCGGATCCGACGGACCAGCTCGTCCAGCGAGGGGTCGCCGGACAGGTCCACCCGCATCGCCAGGGTGTTGGTCAGCATCCCGACCATCTCCTGGAGCTCGGGCCGGTCGCGGCCGGCCGCCGGGTAGCCGATCACCAGGTCCTCGCCGCCCGAGAGCCGGGAGAGGAACGCGGCGTACGCGGCGAGCATCGTCATGAACGGGGTGGCGCCCCGTGCCGCCGCCACCTCGGCCAGGCGCTCCCTGACCCCGGCGCCGAGCAGGAACCGCTCGGTGCCCCCGGCGGCCGTACGGACCGGCGGGCGCGGGTGGTCCAGCGGCAGTTCCATGAGGGCGGGGGCGCCGCGCAGCAGCTCCACCCAGTGCTCCACGGACGCCTCGAACGCCCCGGCGGCGGCGCACTCCCGCTGCCAGGACGCGTAGTCGGGGAACTGGAGCGGAAGCGGGGCCGGGCGGTACGGCCGGCCCCCGGACTCCTCCCGGTACCCCTCGGACAGCCCCTCCAGCATCAGGCTCAACGACCAGCCGTCGCAGATCAGATGATGGGCGACGAGCAGCACCCGGTGGCTGCCGTCGTCGACGGCGAACACGGTGCAGCGCAGCAGCGGCCCCCTGCCGGTGTCGAAGGGGAGGGCGGCCTCGGCCCGGACCAGGTCGTCCGCCCGGTCGGCCGGAACACCCCGGCGGACGGTGAGCGGCACCCGGCCCCCGGCGGAGACCCGCTGGACCGGGGTGCCGTCCTCGGCGGTGCGGAAGACGGTGCGCAGCGCCTCGTGCCGGGCCACCAGCGCGTCCAGGGCCCGGCCGAACGCGATCGTGTCGAACGGCCCGCGCACTGCGAAGGCCACCGGCACGTTGTACTGCGGGGAGCCCGGGTTCAGCTGGTCGAGGACGAGCAGGCGGCTCTGGGCGTCGGAGGCGGGGAACTCGTACTCCTCGTCCCCGCCGGCCTCCGTGGCGGTTGCGTACGGGTCGATGAGATCGACGGCGTCGACGGTCATGGTGTTCAGTCCCCTCGGAGGGCGGATTCGAGGACCGAGGCGACCACGGCCGCCGGGCCCGGAGTGAGTACGTCGCTGTGACCGCAGTCCAGTTCGTGCACGTCGAGCGCGGCGGTCACGCGCTGCCATGCCTCGGTCTTCTCGGCCGTGGTCGGCCACGCGTCATGGGTCGCGGAGAAGAGCGTCACCGTGCCGTCGTAGCCGGACGGCTGCCACGCGCGGAGCAGCCGGGTGTGGTGCGCCCCGAGGTCGACCAGGGTGTGCAGCTGCTCGGTGGTCAGCCCGTCGAAGGCGCCCGGGCCGGACGCGGCGAACAGGGCGTCCCGGGTCAGCGGCCCGTCCGGCAGCGGCAGTCGCGGCGCGTGCGAGTGGTGCAGGATGCGCAGCATCTCGTCCTCGACGGCGGCCGGGTCCGGTACGGTGCCCCGGCTCTCCTCGGGCATCGGCATCGAGTCCACCACGGCGAGCATCGAGACCTCCTCGCCCGCCCGGCGCAGCCGCACCGCCAGTTCGTAGGCGAGGGGGCCGCCGAAGGACCGGCCGGCCAGCAGGTACGGGCCCTTCGGCCGGAGCGCCCGCACGCTGGGCAGGTACTGGTCGGCCATCTCGTGCAGCGTGGCCGGGAGCCGGTCCGTGCCCGAGAGGAGGGCCGGGCTCTGCAGGGTGTGCACCGGACGCTCCGGGTCCAGGTGCGGCAGCAGGTTCATGTACGACCAGCTCAGGCCGAGGCCCGGGTGCACGCAGATCAGCGGGGCGCGGCGGCCGTCGGGCCGCAGGGTCAGGACCGGGTCCAGGCTGGTGTGGTGCGGCCGGGCCGCGACCGGGGCGCGCGACGCACGGTCCGCGGCCTGCCGCAGCGGTGTCCGGGGAGCGGGGCGCGCGGTGGCGGAGCCCGCTTCGATCAGGGCGGCGAGCGCGGCCGGGGTCGGCGCGTCGAACAGGGCGGAGACCGGCAGCCGCACCCCGAGCACCGTCTCGATCTTCGACTTCAGCCGCAGGGCGGTCAGTGAATGGCCGCCCGCCCGGAAGAAGTCGGTGTCGGGGCCGACCGAGGGGACGCCGAGCACCGTGCCGAAGACGGCGCACAGCTCCCGTTCCCGCTCCGTCGCCGGCTCCCGCCGGGCCGCCGGTTCCCCGTGGGGGACGGGATCGGGCAGCGCGGCCCGGTCGGCCTTGCCGTGCCGGGTGAGCGGCACATCGTCGATCCGGGTCCACAGCGAGGGCACCAGGTGCGCGGGCAGCCGCTGTGCGGCGTGGGCCCGAACCCGGTCGCGCATCCGCTCCCAGGGCTCCGCCCGGTCCGCGGGCCCGGCCGGCACCAGCCAGGCGGCCAGCAGCTTGCCGCCCGCCGCGTCCCGCCGGGCACCGACCACCGCCCGGGCCACCCCGGGGCAGCCCGCCAGCACGGCCTCCACCTCGGCGGGCTCCACCCGGAAGCCGCGCACCTTGACCTGGTCGTCGGCGCGGCCCGCGAACTCCAGGAGCCCGTCCGCCGTCCAGCGCGCCAGGTCGCCCGTGCGGTACATCCGGCTGCCCGGCGGCCCGTACGGGTCGGCGACGAACCGTTCCGCGGTGCCGGCCGGCCGGCCCAGGTAGCCCAGGGCCAGCCCGCTGCCACCCAGGTACAGCTCGCCGGTTCCGCCCTCGGGAACCGGGCGCAGCCGCCCGTCGAGCACCCGGGCGCGGGTGTTGTCCAGGGGCCGCCCGACCGGGACGGGGCCCGGCCGGTCCGCCGACGACGGCCCGGCGGCGGTGTGCGCGGCGGCGAACACGGTCGTCTCGGTGGGGCCGTAGCCGTTGACGACGACCGTGTCCGGGCAGTGCTCCCGGATCCGGCGCACGGTGTCCGGGGCGAGGACGTCGCCGCCGGACCACACCTCGCGCAGCCCGGACAGGGCCCCGGGCGCGATCTCCGCGACGGTGCGCAGCAGTTCCGGGGTGAGCATCAGCGCGGTGACGCCCCGTTCCCGGACCATCCGCTCCACCAGTTCGGCGGTCACCGCCTCGGCCGGGGCGACGACCACCGTCCCGCCGGTCAGCAGCGGCACCCACACCTCGTACGTCGAGGCGTCGAAGGTGTACGGGTTGTGCAGCAGCACCCGGGCGTGGGCGCCGCCCGCGAAGCGGCCGTCCGCGGCGAGTTCGGCGACGGCCCGCTGCGGGACCACCACCCCCTTGGGCTCCCCGGTGGAACCCGAGGTGTACAGCACGCACGCGGCGGCGTCGGGCGGGACGGGGACGGCGGTGAAGGACGCGTCCCCGCCCTCCTCGGCGATGTCCAGCACCGGCGTGCCGCCGGGCAGTCGGCCGGTGGCCGGGTCCGGCCCGGCGACGAGGACCAGGGCGGGCGCGGCGGCGGCCATCAGCCGGGCCAGCCGCGCCGGCGGCTGCGCCGGGTCGAGCGGGAGCCAGCAGGCCCCCGCCTTGAGGACCGCGAGCTGCGCCACGACCAGCCGGGCGGAGCGGGGCAGGAGCAGGGCCACGGTCCGCCCCGGTGCCACGCCCGCCCGGACGAGCCGGGCGGCCAGCCGGTCCGAGGCCGCGTCGGTGTCCGCGTAGCTCAGCACCTCGCCGCCCTCGTCCACGGCCGGTGCGTCGGGCGTACGGGCGGCCTGGGCGGCGAACGCCCCGGCGAGGGAGGCCGGTGCGGCGGGTTCCCGGACCGGGCCGTCGGCCAGCGCCAGCAGCCGGTCCAGCTCCGCCGGCGGCAGTACGCCGATGTCGTCCACCGCCGTCCGGTCCGCACCGGCGAGCTGCTCCAGCACCCACGCCAGGCGGGCGCCGATGCCGGTCGCCCCGAGCCCCCGGCGGCAGCTCACCGACAGCAGCAGCCGCTCCTCGGCGACCGCCGCGACCGTGACCGGGTAGTGCGTGGCGTCCGCCGCCTTCACCAGCCGGAGGGCGGGGGCCGCGCCGTCGGCGGGCTCGTTGCGGGGGAAGTTCTCGAAGGCGACGACCGAGTCGAAGAGTTCACCGGCGCCCACCGCGCGCTGTACCTCGGCGGTGCGCGCGTGGTGGTGCTCCAGCAGCCGGGACTGCTCGTCCTGGACGCGGCGGAGCAGCTCCCCGACCTCCTCGCCGTCCCGCAGCCGTACGCGTACCGGCAGGGTGTTGATGAACAGGCCCACCATGGACTCGACACCGGGCAGATCGTGCGGGCGCCCGGAGACGACCGCGCCGAAGACCAGGTCGCGCGAGCCGGTCAGCCGGGACAGCACCAGCGCCCAGGCGACCTGCACCAGGGTGTTGAGGGTGACGCCGGTGTCGGCGGCCCGCCGCACCAGCGTCGCGGTGAGCGCGGCGGGGAGCCACCGCCGGTCCTGGTCGGAATCCGTCTCCGGTCCGGACGGGGCCAGCAGCGCGGGGTGCTCCAGGCCGGCCAGCGACTCGCTCCACGCGGCCTCGGCCTTCTGCCGGTCCTGACCGCCCAGCCACACCAGGTAGTCCCGGTAGGGCGCGGCCGGCGGCAGCGGGGCACCCGCCACCAGCGCGGCCAGATCCCGTTCGACGACCCCCAGCGACCAGCCGTCCAGCAGGATGTGGTGGAAGGAGACGACCAGTTCGGCCCCGTCCGTCCGGTGCAGGAACGTGGCCCGGACCAGCGGGGGGCGGGCCAGGTCGAAGCGGAGCGCCGCGTCCTCGCGCAGCACCTCCTCGGTACGCGTCCGCACCGCGTCCGGCCCCAGCTCCGTCAGGTCGACCTCTCTCCACGGCACCCGGGCGGCCTTCGGCACGACCTGGACCGGCCGGTCCAGACGCTCGTGACGGAAGCAGGCCCGCAGATTGGGGTGCCGGTCCAGGAGTGCGGTGAGCGCCTTGCGGGCCGCCGCCGCGGTGACCGAGGGACCGGCCCGGAACCGGGCCTGCACCAGATAGGGGTCGGGGCCCTCGCTCTCCCGGGCCGACTGGAAGAGCAGCCCCTCCTGGAGCGGGGAGAGCGGCAGCACGTCCGCGATGCGCGCGTTCATCGCCGTCCCTGCCCGTCGTCGGAGCCGTCGAAGGCATCGAGGTCGTCGGGGTCGTCCAGTTCGTCGAAGTCCATCTCCTGGCCGAGCAGTTCGAGCTGGTCGCCGGTGAGGTCGACGAGCGGGAAGTCGGACGGGCTGTGCGCGGCCCCGCCGTCCGGCGCGCAGTGGTCCGCGAGCACCCCGAGCGCCTCCGTCCACACCCCGGCCAGCTCCCGGATCCCGGCCTCGGTGAACACGTCCTCCGGACAGGAGAAGCTCGCCTCCACCACCAGCTCGCCGTTCTCCTCGCGGGCCAGTACGTCCACCTCCAGGGCGTGCGCGAGGGGTACGGCGTCCGGGCCGGATTCGAGCAGCCGCCCGCCCGCGGCGCCGTCCGCGTCGAACCGCCCCAGGTAGTTGAAGCGGACGTCCGGCGCCGGAAGCGCGGCGAGCGCCGGGCCGTGCTCCGGGGAGAGGTAGCGCAGCAGACCCCAGCCGAGCCCGCCGCCGGGCACCGCCCGCAGCTGCTCCTTGACGTTCTTCACCGCCTCGCCGGGCTGTCCGTCCGGGGTCACCGACGCGGCGCCGAGGTCCAGCCGCACGGGGTACTGGGTGGTGAACCAGCCGAGGGTGCCGGAGATGTCCACCCGGGCGGAGACGGTCTCCCGGCCGTGGCCCTCCAGATGGACGGCGAGCGCCGATCCGGTGCCCCGGCGCCGGACGGCCGCCGAGGCCAGCGCGGTCAGCATCACCGCGTCGGGGCGGCAGTTGAAGGCGGCCGGGAGGGTGGAGAGCACCTGGTGGCTGAGGGTCGGATCGAGGGTGAAGGTGAGGGTCCGCCGCTGTCCGCCGAACGTCCCGCCCTCGGTCAGCCGGTCCGCGCCGCCCGTCAACTGCCGTGTCCACCAAGGCAGTTCGTCGGTACGTAGCGCCGCCTCGCGGGAGAGCAGCCGGGACCACCGGGTGAACGAGGTGCTCCTCGCCGGTACCGTGTCGTCGCCGTTGCCCGCGAGCGAGGCGGCCAGCTCGTCCCCGATCACCCGCCAGGAGATTCCGTCCACGGCCAGGTGGTGGACGACCAGCAGCAGGGCGCCGGGGCGGTCGCGGCCCGGGTCGAGCCACACCGCCCGCACCATCTCGCCCCGCTCGGGCCGCAGCGTCGTCGCCCGGGCCAGCTCCGTGGCCCGCGCGTGGAGATCCGTGTCCGCGTCCACGGGCAGCCGGACGGCCGGCGGCTCTCCGGGCACGTCCTCCTCGGGCACCTCCAGCTCCCGGCCGCCGTCCTCGCCGCGCACCAGGCGTATCCGCAGCGCGGCGTGCCGCCCGATCAGTGCGGCCAGCGCCTCCCGGATCGCCGCGAGGCCGGTGCCGGACGGCAGCGGGAAGAGCATGGACTGGGTGAACGTCGAGGGGTCACGGGTCTGTTCGAGCCACCAGTGCATGATCGGGGTCAGCGGCAGCCGCCCGGTCCCGGTGTCGACCGGTTCCCCGTCCCCGTCCCCGCTGTCGGGCGTACGGGCCAGCACGGCCAGCCGGGCCGGGGTGCGTACGGTGAACACGTCGTGCGGGGAGATCACCAGACCGGCGTTCCGGGCCCGCGCGGCGAGCTGGATCGCCATGATGCTGTCCCCGCCGAGCCGGAAGAAGTCGTCGTCCGCACCGGCCTGTCCGAGCCCCAGCAGCTCCGCGAAGAGCCCGCACAGGACCTCCTCGCGCGCCGATCCGGGGAGCCGGACCGTGTCGGCGGCCCGGACGGCGGGCGCGGGCAGGGCCGCCCGGTCGATCTTGCCGTGCGAGGACAGCGGCAGTGCGTCCAGCGCCATCACGACGGCCGGCACCATCGCCGCGGGCAGCCGCTCCGAGGCGTGCAGCAGCAGCGCGTCCTCGTCGACGCGGGCCCCTCGCGCGGGCACCACGTACGCGACCAGCCGCGGGCTCTCGCCCCGGTCCTGCCGGACCACGGCCACCGCCCGCTCCACGTCGGGGTGCTCCACGAGCGCGGCGGCGATCTCGCCCGGCTCGATCCGCAGACCGCGCAGCTTCACCTGCTCGTCGCCGCGCCCCAGGTAGTGGGCCGCCCCGGTGGCGTCGCGGTGGACGAGGTCGCCGGTGCGGTACATGCGGCTGCCGGGCGGGCCGTACGGGTCGGCGACGAACCGCTCGGCGGTCAGCGCCGGGCGCCCCAGGTATCCCCGGGCCAGCCCGGGGCCCGCCAGGTACAGCTCGCCGCCCGCACCGGCCGGCACCGGGCGGAGCGAGTCGTCCAGGACGTAGGCGGTGGTGCCCGCGACCGGGGTGCCGATGGGCGGCGCCGTGCCGTCGGCGGCCAGCGGATCGGAGACGGTGATCACGACGGTCGCCTCGGTCGGCCCGTACGCGTTGTGGAACCGCCGCCCGTCCACGGCCCAGCGGGCCACCAGCTCGGGCGGGCAGGCCTCCGCGCCGACCAGGACCGCGCGCAGCTCCGGATACGGTCCGGCCGGCACGGTCGCCAGCACGGACGGCGGGACGAACGCGCAGGAGATCCGCCGCCCCGTCAGGACCGCGCCCAGCTCCTCGCCCACCAGCGGACCCGGCTCCGGCAGCACCAGCGTGCCGCCCGAGCCGAAGGCCAGGCACAGTTCGCCGACGGAGATGTCGAAGGAGGGCGGGCCGAGCTGGAGCACCCGGCTGTCACCGGCCAGTCCGACCCGGTCCAGCAGGCTCCGGGTGAGCCCGGCCACCCCGGCGTGCGTCACCACCACCCCCTTCGGGACACCGGTGGAGCCCGAGGTGTGGATGACGTACGCGGCGTCGTGCGGGGCCGGCCCGCCGGGCGCCGCCGGCTCGCCGGACCAGGCGTCCGCGTCGAGCGCGAGGACCGGCAGCCCCGCCACGGGGGAGACGGCGCCCGCCTCGGTGACCAGCAGGACCGGCGCGGCCTCGGCCAGCACCCGGCGGATCCGCTCGGCCGGGTGGGCCGGGTCGACGGGCAGACAGGCGGCCCCGGCACGCTGCACCGCCAGCGCCGCGACCGGCCAGTCGCTGCCCCGCGGCAGGGCCAGGGCCACGATCCGCCCCGGGCCCGCCCCGAGCCCGGCCAGCCGGCCCGCCAGCCGGGCCACCCGGTCGTCGAGTTCCGCGTAGCTCAGGGTGTGCTCCGGTCCCTCCAGGGCCGGGGCATCCGGGGTACGGGCCGCCTGCGCGGCCACCAGGCCGGGCAGCGTGAGCGGGGCCGGCGCGGCGGGCCCGGCGGAGTCGGCGAGCAGCCGCTCGCGCATCGCCGCGGGAACCAGGTCGAGATCGCCGATGAGCGCGTCCGGGTCGGCGGTGATCCGGCGCAGCAGCTCGACGTAGCACTCCGTCCAGCGGGCCACCGTCTCCGGGGCGAACACGTCGGTCCGCAGGCCGAAGCTGCCCTCCATGCCGTCGTCGCTGTCCTTCACCACCCCGACCAGGTCGTGCTCGCCACCGGTGTGGATGCGCTCCGGCTCCGCGAACTCCTTCAGCACCGAGACGCTCGGCTGCTGCGTCAGGTGCATGAACACCCACTGGTAGAGCGGGGCCCGGCCCGCGCTGCGCTCCGGCGCGGCGGCCGACACGATCCGGCCCACCGGGATGTCCGCGTTGGCCATCAGGTCCGGGAAGTCGACGGCGAACCCGGCGAGCAGATCGGCGAACGACCGGTCCCCGGCCATCTTCCAGCGGGTCGGCACCGCGTTCATGACGTACCCGATGACCCGGTCCAGCCCCTTGGCCGCCCGGTTGGCGATGGGGGTGCCGATCACCAGGTCGTCGGCGCCGCTCACCCGGTGCGCCAGCACCGCGAACGCGGCCATCAGCACGACGTAGACGGAGGCGCCGCGCTCACGGGCCAGCGCCCGCACCGCCGCGGTGGTCTCCGCGTCGACGTGGAAGGGGATCTGTGCGATGCCGTCGCCGGACGGGCCGGCGGAGCCGGTGCCGGGCACGGTGAGCGGGCCGGGCGGGTCGGCGAGGTAGCGCCGCCAGAAGTCGAGCCGGCTCGCGAACACCCCGGACTCCGCCAGCTCGCTCTGCCAGGACGAGAAGTCGGCGTACTGCACGGCGGGCCGGGTCAGCGGCGGCTCCTGGCCGTCGCGCAGCGCCTGGTAGGCCAGCGCGAACTCGTTCTGCAGCACATCGAAGGACCACCAGTCGCTGATGGTGTGGTGCAGGCTCAGCATCAGGGTGGAGCGCCGCTCGTCGACCCGGACGAACCGGGCCCGGACCAGCTTCTCCCGGCCCAGGTCGAAGGGGCGGTTGCGGAAGGTCTCGAACGCCTCGTCGATGGAGCGGCCGGTGCCCCGCAGGTCCTCCCGCTCCAGGTCGAAGTCCGCGTCGTCGTGGAACTCGACGTGCGGTTCGCCCGGGGTGTCGGTCACGATCCGGGTCCGCAGGATGTCGTGGTGGCTCTGGAGCAGGCCCAGCGCCGCCGCCAGGTGCGCGGGGTCGACGGGCCGGTCGAAGTGGTAGGCGGCGCACAGGTTGAGGGCGGGGGTGCCGGGATAGAGCGAGTCGTACACCCACAGGTCGTGCTGGGCGGGGCTGAGCGGCACCCGGCGCGCCGGGTCGCGCGGCGGTATCACGGCGGGTATCTCACGGGCCCGGCCCGCCTCCAGCATGCGGCGCATCAGACGGATCCGCTGCTCCCTGCCGAGCGCGGTGAACCGCTCGGCCAGGGACGGGGGCGTCGCGACCGGGGCGGTGCGCGAAACGGTGGGGGCGCTCATCACAGGTTCTCTTTCAGCTCGGCCAACCGGTGCAGCCCGGCCAGTACGTCGTCACGTCCGATCCCGAAGTCGATGAAGCAGGCGACCTCGTCGACGCCCAGCTCGGCCAGATCGGCGAGCATCTTGGCGCAGTGCCCGGGGGAGCCGAGCAGGCTTCCCCAGTTCAGATAGCGTTCGAAGGCGAAGTCGGTGAGCATCGCGGTCTGCGCCTCGCTGAGCTCCGCGGTGGTGCTGTCCGCCGCCTTGTTGGCGGCGGTCTGGCGGACGTACGAGGCGAGGTAGCTCTTCAGCGGGGCGCCCGCCAGCCGGCGGACCTCGGCGTCGTCGGTACCGACGTACGTGTGGGCCATCAGCGTGACCCGGCCGTGCGCGTCGGTGCCCCGCTGGTCGGGGGCGGCGGCACAGGCGGCCCGGTACCGGGCGATCCGGTCGGCCAGCTCCTCCCGGCTCTGCCCCACGGTCGCACCGAGGACCCCGGTGCGCAGCCGCCCGGCCGCCTCCCAGGTCTCCGGGCTGCCGGACGTGGTCAGCCAGAGCGGCAGGGTCTCCTGGACGGGCCGGGGCTGGGGTGCCAGGGAGACCGGGGCACCCGTGCCGTCGGGGTACTCGGCGGACTCGCCGGCCCACAGCGCGCGCAGCAGGGGGATCGTCTCCAGGGCGGTGCGGCGGCGGTCCGCGTACCGCTCCGGGGCGATCGCGAAGTCCCTGGAGTGCCAGCCGGTGGCGACGGAGAGCCCCACCCGGCCGTGCGACAGGTTGTCCACGACGGCCCAGTCCTCCGCCACCCGCAGCGGGTGGTGGAGCGGCAGGACCACGCTGCCGGCCCGGATACCGATCCGTTCGGTGGCGACGGCCAGCGCCGCGCTGAGCACCGGCGGGCTGGGGAAGACCTGCCCCACCTGCTGGAAGTGGCGCTCGGGGGTCCACAGCGCGTGGAACCCGAGCCGGTCGGCGGTCCTGGCCACGGCGAGGATGTCCTCGTACGCCTCGGTGTGCCGGGCCCCGCCGGTGGTGCTGTCGGCACCGAAGAACATCACGCTGAGGTCCACTGCCACTCCTCCTGCTGCTTCCTGCTCGTCTGGTTCCGGTCCTGGGCCGGTGCGCGGCGCGGCACCCGGGGGCGGCGCGGGATGGGGGACACCGTGCTGATCTCGGGTCGGGCGGTCGCCCGTTCCAGCTCCGCGGCGAAGGCGGCGACCGTGGGAGCGGCGAACAGCTGCGCCGTGGTCACCGGCCGTCCGGCGGCCAGCCGGGCCACGGTCCGTACCGCACGCAGGGAGTTGCCGCCGAGGGCGAAGAAGTCGTCGTCCGGGCCCACGCCCCGCACCCCGAGCACCTCGCACCAGACGGCGGCGACCTCCTGCTCCAGTGCGGTCATCGGCCGTCCGGCGGCGAGGGGGGTGCGGCGCCGTTCCGGCACCGGGATCCGGTCGGCGTCACCGGCCCGCCGGGGCGGAGCGGTGAGGGCCAGCCGGGACAGCGGGGTGTCGGGGGAGGCCACCTGGGCCTCCAGTGCCTCGGGCAGGGCCCGGGCGAGCCACGGGACGAACGCCTCCTCCAGGGACTCGTCGCGGTACTCGAACGTCAGGGTCAGCCCGTCCGGTTCGCCGCTCGCCGACGTGGAGTCCGTGACGTCCACCAGGAGTTCGAACCGGGCGGCACCCGTGCGCACGATCTCCACCCCGTGCTCGGCGCCGGGCAGGGCGACCTCGGCCCGCGCGTTGTTCTGGAGCGCCAGCACCACGTCGGTGAACGGCTGACGCCCCGGGGTGCGCGGCGGGTTGAGCTCCCCGACCACGTCCTCGAACGGCACGTCCTGGTGGCCGAAGGCGGCGAGGTCCGTCTCCCGCACCCGGGCGAGCAGCTCGGCGGGGGTGGGGTCGCCGGACACATCGGTGCGCAGCACCAGCATGTTGACGAAGAACCCGACCGCGTCCTCGACGGAGCCGTCCCCGGCGCGTGAGGCCACCGGGGCGCCGATCGCCAGGTCCTCGTCCGCGCCCGCCCTCAGCAGCGCCGTGGCCAGCGCGGCGTGCAGCGCCATGAAGAGCGTGGCGCCCCGGGCCCGCGCCGACTCCACCACCCGGGCGTGCGCCGCCGCGTCGAGCCGGTGCACCACGACCCGCGCCCGGGGACCGGGCACGGCGGGACGTCCGGGACGGCGCGGCAGCAGCGGCCCGCCGGCCGGCAGCCCGTCCAGCTCCTTGCGCCAGTAGGTGAGCTGGCGGGCGGCGAGGGTGTGCGGGTCGGACGCCGGGCCGAGCCGCGCCAGCTGGCGGCGGGCGTGTTCCGCGTACGGGACGTCGAGCGGTTCGAGCCCGGCGGAGGTCCCGCCCCCGGCACGTGCCCGGTAGGCGCGGGACAGGTCGCGGAACAGCGGCCGCAGCGACCAGCCGTCCCCGGCGATGTGGTGCACCAGGACCAGCAGCGCATGCGCGTCGGGGTCCTCGTCGACGGTGAACAGGGTGGCCCGTACCGGGAGTTCGGTGCGGAGGTCGAAGTGGTGGCGGGCCTCCCGCTCGATCTCCCGGTCCATCGAATCCCCGGGGGCCCGCAGCCGCCGCAGCGGGGGCCGGGCGGCGTCCCCGTCCAGCACCCGGCGTACGGGGGCGCCGCCGCACTCCTCGAAGAGGGTGCGCAGCACGTCGTGGCGGCCGGCGACATCGGCCAGCGCGCCGGCCAGCGCGTCCGCGTCGACCGGCCCCCGCAGCCGCACCAGCATCGGCAGGTTGTACGCGGCGCCCGCCCCGATCCGGTCCAGGAACCAGAGCCGGTGCTGCGCGGGCGACACCGGCAGCGCCCCCGGTACCGCGGTGGACGGGGCCGGGTCCTCGGGGGACACCGGGGGAGCGGTGTCGACGAGCGGGGCCAGCAGCGCCGGGGTGGGCGCCTCGAAGAGGGTCCGGATGTCGAGCTCCGCGCCGAGCGCGCCACGGACCCGGCCCAGCAGCCGGGCGGCCAGCAGCGAGTGGCCGCCGAGCGCGAAGAAGTCGTCGTCCGGGCCGACCTCCCCGGCGCCCAGTACCTCGGAGAAGAGCGCGCACAGGACGGCCGCGGTGGAGCCGTGGCGTACGCCGGGACCGGCCGGGCCGGGGGCCTTCGGGGACCGGGGCTCCGGCAGGGCGGCCCGGTCCAGCTTGCCGCTCGGCGTCAGCGGCAGCGCGTCCAGCGGTACGAAGGCGGCCGGGACCAGGTACTCGGCCAGCACCTCGCGGGCGTGGGCGCGCAGGACGTCCTCCCGGAAGTGCTCCCGGTCGCCGCCGCGCGGCACCACGTACGCGGTCAACTGCCGGTCGCCCGATGGGTGTTCGTGGGCGACGACGGCCGCCCGGTCGACGTCGGGGTGGCGGGCCAGGACGTTCTCGACCTCGCCCGGCTCCACCCGGAAGCCCCGGATCTTGACCTGGCCGTCGGCCCGGCCCAGGTATTCGAGGACCCCGTCGGCGCGGCGCCGCCCGAGGTCGCCGGTGCGGTAGAGCCGCTCGCCGGACGGGGCGGCGACGAAGCGCTCGGCGGTCAGCGCGGGCCGGCCCCGGTACGCGAGGGCGAGGCCCTCCCCGGCGGCGTAGATCTCACCGGTCCGGCCGTCGGGGGCCGGTCGCAGCTCCTCGTCGAGGACGTACACCCGCTTCCCGGCCAGCGGGCGGCCGATCGGCACCGGGCCCTCGCCCAGTTCGGCGGCCGCCACCGGGTGGACGGTCAGGAAGACCATGCACTCGACGGGCCCGTAGCCGTTGCTCAGCCGCAGGCGCGGGTGGCGCTCCAGGGCGCGGGCCGCGTGCGGGGCGGAGAGTGCCTCGCCGCCCACCACCAGTTCCCGCAGCCCGTCCAGCACCTGCGGGTACTCGTCGACGACGACGTTGAACAGGGAGGAGGACAGGTACAGGGAGGTGATGCCGTGCTCGGCGACGAGCCGTGCCATCGTGAAGGGCTCGGGCCGCGCCCCGGGGTGCAGGACGCAGGTCCCGCCGCTCATCAGCGGTCCCCACAGCTCCATGGCGAAGGCGTCCCAGGACAGCGGCGCGCACTGGAGCCAGACCGCACCGGGGCCGAAGGAGGCGAAGGTCTGTCCGGTGAGGGTGGCGGTGACCGCCCGGTGCGGGGAGGCGATGCCCTTGGGCCGCCCGGTCGAGCCGGAGGTGAACATCACGCAGGCGAGGTCGTCGGGCCGGACGGTGACGGCGCCGCGCGGCAGCGGCCGCGCCCCGTCCGCGTCCTCGACGTGCACCAGGTCCGTGCCGGGCGCCCCGGACGCGGCGGCCCGGGTCGTCACGACGGCGACGGCCGCCGAGTCCTCGGCCATCGCGGCCAGCCGGGCGGCGGGGAAGGCCGGGTCCAGCATCACGTAGCAGGCGCCGGCCTTGAGGATGCCGAGCACCGTCACGACGAGTGCGACGGAGCGCTCCAGGTGGACGCCGACGGTGTCCCCGGGGCGGATGCCCCGCTCGGCGAGCAGCCCCGCCAGCCGGGCGGCCCGCTCGTCGAGCCCGGCGTAGTCGATCCGTTCGTCGTCGTGGATCAGTGCGGTCGCGCCGGGCGTCCGGGCCGCCTGCTCCTCGAACCGTTCATGCACGCACCTCATCCCGCTCACCTCCCAGGTTCTCGCTGTCCCCGGCCGGCTCCCGCGGAGTGTCGAGGTCGGGCAGCAGGGTGTCGATTTCTCTGATCGAGCGGCTGGCCAGCCCCCACAGGGCCACCGCGGTCCCGCCGATCCCGGCGAGCAGCAGCATGGCCGCCATCCCGCTGCCCCGGCCGTGGCCGACGAGCGGCCCGATCAGGGCGAACAGTCCGGAGTCCCGGGCGGCCAGTGGTTCGAAGACGTGGTCGGCGAGCGGCCCGGAGACCGCCATCGCCACCGGCACCGAGATCTGCGACAGGAACATCACCGCGCCGAAGACCCGGCCCTGCCAGTCATGGGGGACCTTGGTCTGCACGATGGTCTGCATCGAGGCGTTGACCACCGTCATCAGCAGGGCGCCGACCAGGATGGCCGCGCACCAGCCGGGCACGCCGCGCACCATGCTCATCACCACCAGCGCGGACAGGCACATGCCGACGATGCCGAGCATCATGCCCCGGCCCCGGTTGGCGGGTCCGCCCCAGGCGGCCATGAGCAGCGCACCGGCCACCCCGCCGACACCGACCGAGGTGTTGACCGCGGCCAGCGCGCCGTTCCCGGCCCGGAGCAGCACCATCGGCGAGATGATCGCGAAGCCGAAGACCATCACCAGGTTGACCACGCAGAAGTTGATGATGAGTTCGCGCAGGCCGGGTACCCGGAACAGGTAGCGCAGCCCCTCGGCGGCGTCGGCGGTGATCCGGCGGCGCGGCGCGGCGGCGTCCCTCTCGGGGACCCGGTCGCCGTTGAACCGCACGATCCGGATGCCGACGAGGGCGAAGGCGTAACTCGCCACGTCGACCAGGAGGGTGGGGCCGATCCCGAAGAGCGCGACGAGCAGTCCGCCGAGTGCCGGACCGCCGATACCGGCGGCGCTCTTCGCCCCGGCCAGCAGGCCGTTGGTGCGGTCCAGCTGGTCCTTGCGGACGAGGAGCGGAACGGCCGAGGACAGCGCCGGGAACTGGAAGGCGGCACAGATGCCCAGCAGGACCGTGGCCGGGTAGACCTGCCAGGCGTGGAACGCGTCGAGGTAATGGAGCGCGGCCAGCGTGCCGACGACGAGCAGTCCGCCGATGTCGGCGACCTGGAGCGCGCCGCGTTTGGTCATACGGTCGACGATTGCGCCCGCGAACGGGCTGAACACGGCCTGCGGCAGCATGGCGCACAGGGAGAGCAGGGTGACGGAGGTCGCGCTCCCGCCGGAGGCCCACACCTCGACGATGAAGGCGAACCGGACCGCGGCGCTGCCGGCCAGCGACACCGCCTGGCCGGACCAGACCAGAAGAAAGGGGCCCATCCCCGAGAATCGGCCGGGAATGTCCTTCGATATCCGGGCGCCCATCAGGGATCGATCCCCTTGCGCACCGGCACTCGGCACATCGTGCCCGAGCCGTCGAACGGATTGGTTGCCACGCCTCAATCCCCCAGGATGTCGCATCCGTTGCGGATCTCCACGGATCCCTGTCTGAGTCGAACGGTGGCCATCATGCGGTGACCGATTACCGCTGCGTTCCCTTGGCGAACGAGCGAACGGGAAGGAAACGGGAACGGATCGGGAGGGGATCGGGAGTCCCGACGGCAAGAGTCCTCCGTGTAGCTGTCTGCAGAAGGAGTACTCACGTGAAGGACCCCAGGGATCGTTCCCCCGACGGGAAGGGAATGCGTCAGGCCCTTCAGGACCTGTCCACCGTCGAGCGGTGGGCCGAGCGGGTGGCGTCCGGCACCCTGTCCCATCCGTACGCCGCTTCGGAGTCCTGGGAGGGGCCTCAGCTGAGTGTGGAGACCAGGACCGAGAACGGCATGCACATGGTGGCCGGGATCGTGGAGTGGCCGCCCGGGGCGGACACGGGTGTGACGGTCCTGGACGAGACGGAGCGCGCGGTGCTCCGTTCCCTGGTGAGGTCGCTGCTCGATCTGGCCGGCCACGAGTCGGGAACCGCGCGCACCCGCGTGGTGCTCACCCCGCTCGGCCCCCGGGTCGCCGCCTGCCAGCTCTACGCGGAATAGCGGAGCGTTCCCGAACCGCCGCCGTCGCCCCTGGGGCGGCGGTTCGGGAACGTGCCGGAAGACGCGTGATCACCGTGCCGACCTGGCGATTCCGTTCCGTTCCCGAGGCAGTTCGGGGCGGCGGTAACAGGGCAGGAACGGTCCGGGAACGCCCGCCAGCAACATCTGTGGTGTCAGGAAGCGGAACACCGCAAACCTCACAAACACTTAGGGGCGGGACCATGGGACGCAAGCTTGCTGGGATCTTCGGAATCGTCGCCGCGACGCTGGCCTTCGGTATCGGTACCGCGGTCGAGACGGGGCACGGCTTCGGGAACGCGCAGCAGGTTGTCGCCGACGACAAGGGCCCCACGGTCATCGGGACCACGGGCACCGACGACGACAAGGGCCCCACCACCGCCACCCGCCTGCTCGCCGACGACAAGGGCCCGACCATCGTCGGCACCCTCGGCACCGACGACGACAAGGGCCCGACCCTGACCGGTACCACGGGCACGGACGACGACAAGGGCCCGACCCTGACCGGTACCACGGGCACGGACGACGACAAGGGCCCGACCCTGACCGGTACCACCGGTACGGACGACGACAAGGGCCCCACGGTCATCGGCACCACGGGCACGGACGACGACAAGGGCCCGACCCTGACGGGCACCACCGGTACCGACGACGACAAGGGCCCGACGTCCCCCGTCATGTGATCTCCCCCCTCCCCCCCCCCGCACGAGAGTCCCCCCGCACCGGTCACGGTGCGGGGGGACTCTCTGCGTGTGTGCCGTGCGCCCCGCCGCCCGTACGTTCCCGTTGGGCGGGGGCGGTGGGCGGGCGTCAGCGGCGGCGGTGCTCCGCGGGTACGCCCAGCTCGGTGAAGATCTGCTCGGCCTCCTCCCGGTACCGGGCGGCGGCCGGGTCGTTCCCGAGGGCGTCGGCCATACCGGTGAGGGCGTACGCCTGCTCGACGCGGTAACCGAGGGAGGCGGCGAGCTCGTGGGCGTGCCGGTGCAGTTCGAGGGCGGCCGCCGTGTCGCCCTGCCGGCGGCGCAGCCGGCCCACCACGTTCTCCACCTTGGCGCGGCGCAGGGGCGAGGAATTCTTCCGCATCATGTCGAGCGCCCGCTCCGCCTGGTCCGGATCGCGGACCGGCTTCCCCAGCCGGTGCTCCACGTCGGCGGAGAGGGCCAGGGTCAGGGCGAGGTTCGCCTCGTTCCCGGTGTCCCCGTACAGGGCGCGCGCCTCCGTCAGACAGCGGTCGGCCTCCTCGTGGGCGCCCAGCCCGACATGGGCGAAGGCGAGGTCGGTCATGGCCCCGGGAAGTCCCTCGTGCTGGCCCAGCCGGCGGCTCAGATCGGCCGAGCGCCGCGCCGCCTCCCGGGCCTCCTCGTACCGGCCCCACTGTTCGTACAGGGTGCTGAGGATGGTCAGGCTCTCCGCCTCGGCGCGCGGCATGTCCAGGTCGCGCTCGTGCGCGATCGCCGTCTCCATGTGCTCCAGGGCCGCGGGGAAGTCGCCGAGCAGGCTGTTGAACTGGCCGAGGATGCTCTCGCTGTGCGCCTGGGTGTACAGGTCGCCGAGCTCGATCGCGACCTCCCGGCCCCGCCGGGCGGCCTCCAGCCCCTCGGCGAGCCGCCCGAGCTTCCAGCAGGCGACGCCCAGGTTGGACAGGCTCACCCCGAGCAGCGACAGGTCCTGGAGCCGGTCGGCGGCGGCCACCGCGACCCGGCTCAGCTCACCGAACTCCTCCAGGAGACCGAGGTCGTTGAGCTGGAAGACGAGGTTGCGGGCCAGGCACACCACATAACGGTCGTGCCCCCTGCGCTCGGCGAGCGTCACGGCCGCGAGTAGCGAACCCTGCTCGCGGCGGAACCACGCCCGTGCCCGTTGCGGGGTGTCCAGGGCGGGCAGTTCCGAGGTGGAGGGATCGATCCCGGTACTGCGGCGGCGCCGCCCGGAGTACAGGAGGTCGCACGCCACCTCGGTGGTGGTCAGGTAGTAGCCGAGCAGCCGCTCCACCGCGTCGGTGTCCTCGGGCGCCTCGGCGAACAGGCTCTGCGCGAAGCTGCGGACCAGGTCGTGGAAGGTGTAGAGGCCGATCTCCGGCTGCTGCACCAGGTGGACGTCGAGCAGCATCTCCAGCAGGTCCTCCGCGTCCCGGGCGGGGACACCGAGCAGCGCGCCGGCCGCGTGCGCGTCGATCTCGTTGCCCGGGTGCAGCGACAGGGTCGAGAAGGCGTGGCGGCACTCCTCGTCCAGGGCCTGGTAGGACAGGCGCAGGGTGGCGGAGACGCTGCGGGCACCGGAGCTGAGCTCGTCGAGCCGCCGGGTCTCGTCGCGCAGGCGCTCCGCCAGGTACTGCAGGGTCCAGCGCGGGCGGTTGCGCAGCCGGGCGGTGGCGATCCGCAGGGCCAGAGGGAGGTGGCCGCAGAGCCGGGCCAGTTCCGCGGCGGCCTCGGGCTCGGCGGCGACGCGCCGGTCCCCGAGCGTCTCGGCCACCAGCATCGCGCTGTCCTCCGGCGACATCTCCCCGATGGAGATCCACTGCGCGCCGTCCAGGTCGACCAGCCGGGCCCGGCTGGTGACCATGACCAGGGAGCCGGGGGAGAGCGGCAGCAAGGGGTGGATGGCGGCGGCGTCGGCCGCGTTGTCGAAGAGGATCAGCATCCTCTTGCCGAGCAGGGTGGACCGCCACAGGGCGGTGCGGGCGGGCACGTCGTCGGGGATGAGCTGGCCCGGTACGCCGACCGCCCGCAGCAGGGTGTCGAGTGCGATGCCCGCGGTCACCGGCTGGTCGCCCGGCGTGTGTCCGCGCAGGTCGAGATGGAGCTGGCCGTCCGGGTAGTCCGGGGCGAGCCGGTGGGCCGCCCGCACCGCGAGCGAGGTCTTGCCGCAGCCGCCCATGCCGTCGATGGCCACGACGAGGGGGCCCTGCTCGCTGCCGCGCTTGGCCCCGTCGAGGATCTCGGCCAGTTCCTGGTCGCGGCCGGTGAAGTCCGCGAGGTCGTAGGGCAGGGTGCTGGGGGGCTCGGCGGGCAGCGCCACGGCCATGACGGGGGCGGCGGCGGGGGCGGGCTCGGGGCCGGCCAGTTCCGGGCTCTCCCGCAGAATGCCCTCGTACAGCTTGGTGAGGTGCGGGCCGGGGTCGATGCCCAGCTCGTCGGCGAGGAGCTCGCGTACCTTGCCGTACTCGTCCAGGGCCTCGGCCTGCCGGCCGGAGCGGTACAGGGCGAGCATCAACTGGCCGCGCAGGGACTCGCGCAGAGGGTGCCGCTCCGCCAGCTCCCGCAGTTCCACGACGAGTTCGGCGGCGTCACCCAGGGCGAGACGGAGGTCGATGCGCTGCTCCGCGGCCGTCATCCGGCGTTCCTCGAAGGAGGTGGAGGCCCGCTCGATGACCGGACCGCCTCCGCCACCGAGGACCGGTCCGCGCCACAGTTCCAGGGCACTCCGCAGCATTTCCGCGGCCTCGGCCGCCCGGCCGTCGGACGCGGCCAGCTTCGCATTGCGTATGAGTAGACCAAATTCGGCCACGTCGATTTCGCATTGCTCCTCGTCGACGCGGTAGCCGGGGCCATCGGTCACCAGGACTTCGGCGCCCCCGGGTATTCGTCTTCGGAGGTCCGCGACGGCCTTGCGCACTTGATGGGAGGCGGTGGTCGGCGGGTCCTCGTCCCAGGCGGCCTCTACCAGACGGGAAACGGGCAGCACCTTCCCGGGCTCCAACAACAAAGTGGCCAGAACTCGCTCCTGAATGACTCCGCCCAGCCGGAGCCGCTCGCCGTTGGACCAGCCCTCGATCGGGCCAAGGATGTTGAAGCGCAGCCGAAACTCCTCTGCAGTTGACACGCTTCCGCCCCCTCAGTTTTGTGCAGCCGCAGCGCTCCACCAGCGCGAAGCGATCGTATCCGCTGCCGAGGGAACTGGCGGTACCGCACCGGGAAGAGTTCGGGAATGGCTCGATGGAATCTGTTCATCGACAGCAAGCTTTCGCCGCCGCGGAAGGTACCGAGCGCACGGAGCGTGAGCGGACCGGAAAGATCCCGTTCAGGGCCGTGCGTTCCGGACAGTCCTGAATGGTCGGGTAGCCGGACATTGCGATTTCTGAGTACGTGGAGACCTAGGAGACAATGATGAATTCCCAGCCCGCACCCGGGCTCGACGTTCTGCTGCAGAATGCGCGCAAGCGGGCGGGACTCACCCAGGAACAGCTCGCCGGTCTTTCCACCGTGAGCGTGCGCGCCATTCGGGATCTGGAACTCGGCAAGGTCCAGCACCCTCGCAGGGAGACGCTGAAGCTGCTTGCCAACGCCATGCGGCTCAGCGACGCACGGCGTGTCGAACTCGAACTCGCCGTGGACACGAAGTCCGCAGGTCGAGTCTTCCAGGACATCTACGGGACCGGCCTCGCCACCCCGCCCCCTCCGCTGCGCCCGCTGATCGGGCGGCGCGCGGAACTGGACGCGCTGACCGCCCGGCTCCGCGCCGATCACGAGCGGCTGCTCACCCTGGTGGGTCTGCCGGGAGTGGGAAAGTCGCGGCTCGCCCAGGAAGCCGCCTCGGTGATGCATACCCAGTACGGGGTTCCGGTTCTCTGGGTCGATCCGGCCGACGATGCGGAACGTGCCGACGGCGCCGTCGCTAATCCGCAGGCGACCGTAACGGGATGGGTCCGCGCACTCGTTCGAAACGGTGAAGAATTCGAGGAACTTGCCGCACTCATCGGGTCGAAGGACACGCTGATCGTACTGGATGGTTACGATGTGTCACCATCTGTCACCTCTCGGCTGCTGAGTCTGCTGCGGGTCTGCGAACGCCTGAAAATACTCACGACCACCGACCGGCCCGTCCAGCTGCCCGGCGGGCGACTGCTCCCGCTGGCCCCGCTCGCGGTACCGACCGCCGCCGATCTCGCCGCCGAGGCCCCGGGCGGATCGCTCGTCGCGGACCGGCACGCCGTCGAGCTGACCCTCTCCCACGTCAGTTACATGCGGCCGGACTTCCTGCCCACCGACTCCGTCGTCACCACCGTGGCCCACATATGCCGCGCCCTGGACGGCATGCCCCAGGCGCTGGAGGCCGCCGCCTCCTGGCTGCTCCTCTACTCCCCGCGCCAGCTCCTGGACATCGCCCGGACCAGCCCGCTGATCCTGCTCGACGGGGTCACCCCCGCCGCCCCCGGCTCGGAACCGACCCTGGGGGAGCGGCTCACCGCGGCCGTGACCGGGCTCGACCCGCAGGCCGCCGAACTGCTGCGCGCCCTAGCGGAGCTGGAGGACCCGTGGACGGTGGACGGTGCGGCGCGGCGCCGCGGCACCTCCCTGGCCAGGACCGCCCGTGACGTGCACGCCCTGCTGGTCCGTGGCCTGATCCGCCGGCTTCCCACCGCCGCGGGCGAACCGGTCGGCTTCACCGTGCTCAACCTGGTCCGCGCGGTGCTCGACGCGGAGCCGACGGCGGACTCCGCCGAACTGGTCGCCGTACCCGCCGAATAGGGACCGCCCGTGCCGGCCACGGGCCCCGTTCCCCCTTCTGCTCCTGTCACCACTTCTGCCCGCACCGTCGTACCGAAAGGCACCCCACCCATGCGCAACCTGATCTCCCTCGCCGACCTCACGCCCGCCGAGCTGGACCACCTGGTGCGGCGCGCGGTCACGTTCGGCCGGGACGGCATCGTCCCGAAGCCGCTGGCCGGACGCCAGGTCGGAACGTACTTCCGCAAGTCCTCGACCCGGACCCGGACCTCCTTCTGGACCGCGGCGACCCGCCTGGGCGCCGACGTGATCACCTTCGGCCCGAACGAGCTCCAGCTCAGCACCGGCGAGACCGTCGAGGACACCGCCCGGGTCCTGGGCCAGTACCTGGACGCGCTGGTCGTGCGGACCAACGGGGACGTCGAGGAGATCCGCCGGCTCGGCAGCAGCGAGGACCTGGCCGTCGTCAACGCCCTGACCCTGGACGAGCACCCGACCCAGGCGATCGCCGACCTGGCCACCCTGACCGAGGAGTTCGGCTCGCTCGACGGACTGCATCTGCTCGCCGTCGGCGAGGGCAACAGCTCCGGCGCGGCCCTCGCGCTCGCCGCGGCCCTCACCCCCGGGCTGCGTGTCACCCTGCTCTGCCCGCGCGGCTACGAGGTCCCCAAGGAGACCCTGGACCTGGCGGCCGAACTCAGCGGCGGCAAGGCCCTGGTGAGCCAGGTCGTGACGGCCGACGACGTCGAGGGGCCGGTGGACGCCGTGTACACCAGCCGGTGGCAGACCATGGGCGTGGAGAAGGAGAACCCGGACTGGCTCGAGGACTTCGAGGGCTTCCAGATCGACCGCGCGTTCCTCGACCGCTTCTCCGGCCCGCGCACCGTCTTCCTCCACGACCTGCCCGCCGTGCGCGGCCAGGAGGTCACCGACGAGGTGCTCGACGGCCCGGCCAGCAGGGCCTGGCGGCAGGCCCACCACAAGATGACCGCCGCCGCGGCGGTCCTGGAGTGGTGCGTGGTCGGCGTCCAGGACTGACATCCGCAGGAGCGTCCGCCGCGGGAACGTCCGCGCCGCACGCCCCGCACCACCCCGCACCGCACACCGCCACGGGCTCCCGGCGGACAGAGGCCACCCCTGTCCGCCGGGAGCCCGCGCGTGCTCCGGGACCGGCCGCTCCGTGCGCCCGGGTGACCGGGTGACCGGGTGACCGCGCACCCGGTGACCGTGAGCCCCGGGAAGTGGGACCGGGGAGTGGGACCGGGAAAGGGAAAGGACGGGTGCGGGGCACGGTGTTCGTGCCTCGCACCCGTCCTTTCCCCGGACGGGCGGCCCCGGAATCAGCCACCCATCGCCGCGACCACCGAACGCGGTCGCATATCGGTCCAGTTGGCCTCGATGAATTCGCCGCACTCCTGCTTTCCGGCCTCCTCCTTCACCAGCTCCCAGCCCGCCGGCTGCTGAATCCGGGCCGGCCACAGCGAATACTGTCCCTCTTCGTTGGCCAGCACGACATAGCGGCCCTGGGGGTCCTCGAACGGATTGGTTGCCATGATTTCCACCTCGGTTGGGCGACGTTGGAAAGTGATCTCATCGGGTGCGCCTGAGTGTTTCGCTCAATGAAACGGTAGAAGGCTCGGGCCGGTCCGCCGGGCAGTGGAACGGGCAGATCGGCGGCACCACCGGCCGTACGGTCAGGCGGCCACCCGGGACTCCCGACGGGTGTGGGTGAGCGCCACACCGGTCGCGACGGTCGCCGCGCGCACCGCGCCCAGCGCCTCGCGCACCAGCTCCGAACGCTCCACCGTCATCACCCCGACGCCGGGCTGGCCTGCGCGGACGATGTTCACCGCGGCCTCGAGCACCGCGACCTGGGCCTCTCCGAGCGCCTCGCGCCGGTCGACCCGTTCCCTCACCTCCGCCAGGACGTCCGCGAGCACGTCCGCCGCGGGGGCACTGTGGCCGGTCTCTTTCATGTCGTGACTCCTCGGTCTTCCGCCGGCGGTGTGCCGCGCGCTCGGTCTGCTGGTGCAGTACGGCCAGTCTCGCCGTCCGCCGACACCCCGGCACCAGGCATTCGGTCAACTGCTGCTCTGCTGCCGCCCAGTTGCCGCCGGGGGCGCCGGAATCGCCCTCGCGGCGAATCTACGGTGGTGGCCGAAAGGAAGTTACGGGCTCGTCCCGGACCTCTTTCTCCCCTGTCATCCAATGATGTGGACGAAGCGAACAATGAATCCTGCGGAATGTGCGGCTCCTCATCGATCCGGGCCGCTGGACGTTGTTGTCACCGGACTCCAGTCCGACTCGCACACCTGGAATCTCATCTACATCCAATTGCTGATCGAAGACCTCGGGCACAAGGTCGTCAATCTGGGTTCCTGTGTCCCCGAGGACGAGATCGTCGAGTCCTGCTGCAAGCTCCAGCCCGACCTGCTGGTCGTCAGCAGCGTCAACGGACACGGTTTCCACGACGCCGAGCCGCTGATCGGGGCCATCCGGTCGCGCTGGGAGCTCACCGGCCTGCCCGCCGTCATCGGGGGCAAGCTCGGCGTGTCCGGGAACGGGGAGGAAGGGACGAAGGCCCTCATCCGGGCCGGCTTCGACGCGGTCTTCCAGGACGGTGTGGACATCGCGGCCTTCGAGTCGTACCTCGACTCCCTCCCCAAGGAGGTGGAGCGGTGACCGCCCCGGTCCAGGAGACCGCCCCGGTCCAGCAGACGCCCCCGGCCGCCCGGGCCACCGTGCACCGCCGCCCGCACTCCTTCGGCCGCTTCGTCGCCGAGGCGCAGGCCCGCGGCACGCTCGTGGTGCAGCCCCGGATGGGCTTCTCCGACCCCGCGCTGATGCGGGCCGGCCTGCTGGCCACCAGGAACGCCACCGACGGGGTCGTCGGCACGATGACGATCGACAGCTACACCCGGGTCAACGACGAGCCCTCGGCGGCCCGCGCGTTGAACGGCGGCGTCCCCCTCAACGGCTTCCCGATCACCCACTACAGCCCGCAGACCTCCCGCTGGGTCCTCGACGGCGTCGAGGACGCCGGGTTCCCGGTACAGATCCGGCACGGCTCCGCACGCCCCCAGCGCATCGTGGCCGCGCTGGCCCGGCTGGGCCTGGACGCGACGGAGGGCGGCCCGGTCTCCTACTGCCTGCCCTACGGGCGCACCCCGCTCCTGGACTCCGTACGCAACTGGCAGGAGAGCTGCGACTTCCTGGCCGGGCTGCGCTCCACCGGGGCGGAACCCCACCTGGAGACCTTCGGCGGCTGCATGCTCGGCCAGCTCTGCCCGCCCGGACTGCTCGTGGCGATCAGCGCGCTGGAGGCGCTCTTCTTCCACCGGGCGGGACTGCGCAGCATCTCGCTCAGCTACGCCCAGCAGACCAACGCCGCCCAGGACCGGGAGGCGGTGCACGCCCTGCGTCGACTGGCCGGCGAGTTCCTGCCGGACACCGAATGGCACGTCGTCCTCTACACGTACATGGGCCTCTACCCGCAGACCCGGACCGGCTCCCTGGAGCTCCTGGAGCGTTCGGCCGAACTGGCCGTGGAGACCGGGGCGGCCCGGCTGATCGTGAAGACCGCCGCCGAGGCGCACCGCATCCCCACGGTCGCGGAGAACGTCGAGGCGCTGCGGGTCGCGGCGCGGGCCGCCGCCCGCCACCGCACGGCGGCCGCCGACCGGAACCCGGCCGTGCCGACTCCGGCCGGCGACCCGGCGGACAACCCCGTGTACGCCGAGGCCCGCGCCCTGGTGGACGCCGTGCTGAACCTGGACGACGACCTGGGACAGGCCCTGCTGAAGGCGTTCGCCCGCGGATATCTCGACGTCCCCTACTGCCTGCACCCCGACAACGCGGGCCGCACCCGGAGCCACATCGACGGGTCCGGCCGTCTCACCTGGTCCGAGATCGGGGCGATGCCCCTCGGACCCGTCCGCGACCGCGGCCGGCGGCTCACCGCCGCCGGACTGTTCGACGCCCTGTCCTTCGTACAGCGCCGGCACGACCGCGTCATTCCCCGGACCGCACACCGCTCCACTCTTCCCACGGCGGCCCGTCGCCCGGCGGCCCCTCGGCAGCACACCCAGGAGGTAGCACCATGACCAGCCCGACCGCCGAGTCCCCGGACCGCTTCGTCCCTCCGTTCCCGGACTCTCCCGACCAGCACCTGATGGCCCCGACGACCCGTGCCACCCTGCGGGTGCAGAGCCGGATGCTCGCCGCGACCCGCGCCTTCCTGACCGGGCAGGGCTTCCAGGAGCTGCTGCCGCCGGTCATCGGCCCGGTCACCGACCCGGGCATCCGGGGCTCCAAGCAGGTGGACGTCGACTTCTACGGCCACAAGTACAAGCTGATGACCAGCGCGATCCTCTACAAGCAGGCTTCGCTGCTGGCCTTCGACAAGATCTTCTACATCGCCCCCAACGTGCGGCTGGAGCCGCTGGAGACGGCGGTCACCCACCGCCATCTCGCCGAGTTCCACCAGATCGACGTGGAGATCCGCGACGCCCGCCGCGAGGACGCGATGGAACTGGCCGAGCGGCTCGTCTCCCACGTCGTGGCGGAGGTCGTCCGCGAGACGCCGCAGGACCTGGAGCTGCTGGGGCGGGACGTGGACGCCTTCCGCGAGGTCGTCGAGGGCGCCTTCGGACGCACCACGCACCGGGAGGCCACCGCGGACCTGGTGGCGCTCGGCCACCCGCAGGACCCGGCCGCCGAGATCGACTGGGAGGGCGAGGAGATCCTCTCCGCCAAGTCCAGCCGCCCGTTCTTCGTCGTCGACTACCCCAAGGGGTCGCGCGGCTTCTACGACCAGGAGGACGCCGAACGCCCCGGCATCCTGCGCAACTTCGACCTGATCGCCCCCGAGGGCTACGGCGAGCTGTGCAGCGGCAGCGAGCGCGAGCACGACTACGCGGCCCTGGTGACCCGGATGCGGGAGACCGGCGAGAACCCCGCCAAGTACGGCTGGTACCTCGACCTGGCCCGCCGTGGCATCCCCGCCAGCTCCGGCTTCGGCATCGGCCTGGAGCGCTTCACCCGGTACGTCACCGGCCGCACCGCCGCCTGGGAGGCCAGCGCCTACCCGAAGCTCCCCGGAGTGGTGTCGGCATGACCACGACACTGAGCGCCGACGGCTTCCCCGAGGCCCAGGTACGGCACCGGGCCAGGGCCGGGGCGGCGGGCGCCTTCCCCGAGCTCAAGACCTACGGCTCCAGCATGCTGGGCGCCCTCCCGGCCGGCCACGACCCCGACGACCTGCTGGAACGCGCCAGGATCGTCCCGCCGGTGTTCATGCCGCAGCGGCTGGCGAAGCTCATCGACCTGGCCCGCGAACCGCTGTACACCGACGTCGCCCTGGACACCCGCATCGGCGGCTTCGCCTCCCGGCTGCCGCTCTACGTCTCCGCGTTCGGCTCGACCCAGGTCGCCAGCCACGACCTGGGCGAGGCGGCCGGACGCCAGGCCGGACAGCTCGGCATCCCGATGGTCATCGGGGAGAACGTGGTGCCCGTCAACGGCTTCCGCTCCGCGGCCGACGCCGCGGCCTCCCCGTTGATCGGCCGGATCGCCGCCTACACGGCCGCCGCCGACGACGAGCACGGCGGCGTGGTGGTCCAGCAGTCCACCGAGGACGCCGACGCCGAGGTGTGGAACCTGGTCTACAGCGACCCGGTCTCCGCACCGCTGCTGGCCACCGGCCGCCTCGCCTTCGAACTCAAGGTGGGGCAGGGCGCCAAGCCCGGCCTCGGCGGCCTCACCGTCCTGGGCCGCGACGCGGGCGACCGGGTCGCCGGACAGTACGCCATGGACCCGGTGTTCGGCGACGACAGCGAGTCGGTGCTCCGGGTCAGCAGCCCCGGCACCTTCACCGAGGAGATCCTGCGCCAGCAGATCCGGCTGATGCGGAACAACTTCCCCCGCGCCAAGGTGTGGGTGAAGCTGCACCCGGGCCGCGACGTGGCGCAGGCCGCGGCCACCGCCTGGGCGGCCGGGGCGGACTCCGTCACCGTGGACGGCGCGGAGGGCGGCACCGCCTGGGCGCCGACCGCCTTCCTCTCCCAGGTCGGCCTCCCGCTCGGCGAATGCCTCACCCGTATCGGCCGCACCGACCACTGCCTGCTCGCCAGCGGGCGGATCTGGGAGGGCGGCCGGGCCGCCAAGGCCCTGGCGCTCGGCGCCCGCGCCGTCGGCCTCGGCCGGGCCGCGCTCCTCGCCGTCGACGAGGACACCGAAGCCGGCCTGGTCCGCCTGGTCGAGTCCATCGCCCTGGAACTCCGGCTCCTGATCAGCGCCGTCGGTAAGTACGACGTCGCGGCCCTGGACGCCGAGGACGTCCTGCTGCCGACGGACACCCGCACCGGCTGACCCCGCCCCACCACCCCGCATCCGCTTCGCACTTCGCACCAACCGCACGTCATCCACCGTGGCTCCGTCGGTCTCCCGGCACGCCGCGAGACCACGAGATCCGAGCTACCGAGAAGGTGTCGAGATGTCCCAGCCGCAAACCGATCCGGCTCTCTCCCACAGCGCCGACGTCCCCGCGCACGTCGCCGCGTACAACGACACGGCCGAGAACCTCCCCGAGGGCGCTCTGCACGTACTCTTCGCCGCGCAGGCGGCCCGCACACCCGAGGCCGTCGCCCTGGTCCGCGAGGACCACAGCCTGACCTACCGGGAGCTGGACGGCGCGGCCAACGCCCTGGCGCACCGGCTCGTCGCCGAGGGCGTACGGCCGGGCGACGCGGTCGGACTGCTCTTCGACCGCTCGTTCGCCTACGTCGTCACGGTCCTCGCCGTGCTGAAGAGCGGCGGCGTCTACGTCCCCCTCGACCACCGCCAGACCGACGAGCGGCTCGCCTGGATCCTCGACAACACCGGCGCCACCCTCCTGGTCACCGACCGCCCGGCCGCCGAGACCGGCTTCGCGGCCGGCCTGCCCGCCCTGCGGCTCGACGACGCCACGGCCACCGCCGACACGGCCCCCACCGGCCCGGACGTCGAGGTCCACCCCGACCACCCGCTTTACATGATGTTCACCTCCGGCTCCAGCGGCACCCCCAAGGGTGTGGTGAACACCCACCGCAACGTCGTCGAACTCGCCCTGGACCCGGGCTTCGGAGCCGCCGCCCACGAACGGGTCCTCGCCTACTCGCCGCTGCCCTTCGACTCCTCCACCTACGAACTGTGGGTGCCGCTGCTGCGCGGCGGACTCGCCGTCGTCCTCCCCGCCCGGAAGATCGACATCGGCGAGCTGGCCGAGGCCGTCACCCGGTACCGGGCGACCGCCGCCTACTTCACCACCGCCCTCTTCGACGCCATGGCCAGCGAGGCCATCGACGGGCTGGCGCAGCTGCGCGAGATCTGGACCGGCGGCGACGTCCTGTCCGCCACCGCCCTGCAACGCGCCATGGACCACTGCCCGGACACCACGTTCGTGCACGTCTACGGCCCCACCGAGGCCACTGTCTTCTGCAGCTACCAGAGCTTCACCCCCGAGGTCCGCACCCTGGACCGGCTGCACCTCGGCATCCCGATGGCCAACACCGCCATGTACGTCCTCGACGCCGAGCTGCGCCACACCGCCCCCGGCGAGACCGGTGAGCTCTACGTCGCCGGCCCGCACCTCGCCCAGGGCTACGGCCGCCTCCCGGCCCTCACCGCCGAGCGCTTCACCGCCGACCCCTACGGCCCGGCCGGCACCCGGATGTACCGCACCGGCGACCTCGCCGCCTGGAACGAGCACGGCGAGATCGTCTTCCTGGGCCGGGCCGACCAGCAGGTCAAGCTGCGCGGCAACCGCATCGAGCTCGGCGAGATCGAGACCGTCCTCGTCCGCCACCCCGCCGTCGCCCAGGCCGCGGTCGTCGTCCGCGAGGACCGGCCCGGCGACAAGCGCCTGGTGGCCTACGCCGTACCCGTCGAGGAGGGCGCCCTGGACGGGGCCGAGATCCTCCGGTACGCGGCCGAGCAGCTCGTCGAGTACATGGTGCCCTCGGCGCTCGTCCCGATGGGCACACTGCCGCTGACCCCGAACGGCAAGCTCGACCGGCGCGCCCTGCCCGCCCCCCGGGCCGGGGCTGCCCCCGGCGGACGGGCCCCGCGCAACCCCGTCGAGGAAGTCCTCTGCGGTCTGTTCGCCCACTCCCTCGGCCTGCCGTCGATCGGCATCGACGACGACTTCTTCACCCTCGGCGGCCACTCCCTGCTGGCGACCCGGCTGGTCAGCCGGGTCCGCACGGTCCTGGACGTCCAGCTCACCCTGCGGCAGTTCTTCGAGTACCCGACCGTCGCGCTGCTCGCCGAGTACGTCGCCACCGGCGGCGGCGAGTCCGCCCGCCCCGCCCTGACCGCCCAGGAGCGCCCGGAGCCGCTGCCGCTCTCCGCGGCCCAGCAGCGGCTCTGGTTCCTCGACCAGATGGAGGGCCCCTCGGCGACCTACAACATCCCGCTGGCCGTGCGGATCCGCGGCTCCCTCGACACCGCGGCCCTGGAAGCGGCGTTCACCGACGTCGCGGGGCGCCACGAGAGCCTGCGCACCGTGTTCGGCCAGGCCGAGGGGCAGACGTACCAGCGCATCCTGCCCGCCGACGAGGTCCGGGTGGAGGTGCCGGCCACCCCCGCGACCGAGGAGGACATCGCCGCGCTGCTGACCGCCGAGGCCGAGCGGATCTTCGACCTGGCCGCCGACCTCCCCTTCCGGGCCCGGCTGTTCACCCTCGGCGAGCGGGAGTCCGTACTCCTGGTGGTCATGCACCACATCGTCTCCGACGGCTGGTCCTACCAGCCGCTCATGCGCGACCTGAGCACCGCGTACGCGACCCGCTCCCGGGGCGAACGCCCCGCCTGGGAGCCGCTGCCCGCCCAGTACGCCGACTACACCCTCTGGCACCGCGACGTCCTCGGTGACCCGGCGGACCAGGACAGTGTCGCCGCCGGTCAACTCGACTACTGGCGAAGGACGCTGGCCGACCTGCCGGAAGAGGTCACCCTGCCGTCCGACCGGCCCCGGCCGGCCGTCGCCTCCTACCAGGGCGCCACCCACACCGTGCACCTCTCCGAGGAGAGCCACGCCGCACTCGCGGAACTGGCCCGCGAGACCGGGGCCTCGATCTTCATGGTGGCCCAGGCCGCGGTGTCGACGCTGCTGTCCCGGTCCGGTGCCGGGCACGACATCCCGCTCGGCTCGCCCATCGCGGGCCGCACGGACCAGGCGCTGGACGATCTGGTGGGCTTCTTCGTCAACACCCTGGTGTTGCGGACCGACACGAGTGGTGATCCGACGTTCCGGGAGCTTCTGGACCGGGTCCGGGAGACCGACCTGGCGGCCTGGAGCCATCAGGACCTGCCGTTCGACCGGCTGGTCGAGGCGTTGAACCCGGAGCGCACCACCGCCCGCCACCCCCTCTTCCAGGTCATGCTGACCCTGACCGACGCCGCCACTCCGACGCTCGTCGCCGAACGGCTGGAGACCGAGTCGGAGTTCACCTGGCTGCGGGTCGCCAAGTTCGACCTCACGTTCTCCTTCGCGGAGCACCGGGACGCGGACGGTCGGCCCGGTGGTCTGGACATCACCATCGAGTACGCGACGGATCTGTTCGATGCCCGTACGGCGGAGTCGGCGGGTGAGCGTCTGGTGCGGTTGTTGGACGCGGTGGTGGTGGCGCCGGATGTTCCGGTGGGTGAGTTGGAGTTGTTGGCGCCGGGTGAGCGCGGTCTGCTTCTTGAGGAGTGGGCGGGCAGGGTGACCGAGGTTCCTGATGGGGGACTGGGTGGGTTGTTCGCGGCGCAGGTGGTGCGGACGCCGGATGCGGTGGCGGTGGTGGGGGAGGGGCGTGAGCTTTCCTATCGTGAGCTGGATGCGTTGGCGAATGGTGCGGCGTACCGGTTGATCGGGGAGGGGGTGCGGCCGGGGAGTCGGGTCGCGCTGTTCCAGGAGCGGTCGGTTGCCGCGGTGGTGACGACGCTGGCGGTGGTGAAGGCGGGTGCGGTGTATGTGCCGTTGGACACCCGTTATCCGGCGGAGCGGGTGGAGTTGATCGTCGGTCAGTCCGGTGTCACTCATCTGGTCACCGATCGTGACCCGGGGTCGGTGGCCGTGCCTGCGGGTGTGCGGGTGTTGGGGCCGGTGGCGGGTGAGGCGGTGGCGTCGTCGGATCCGGGGGTGGTGGTCCATCCGGACCAGCCGGTGTACGCGATGTTCACCTCGGGTTCGACCGGGGTCCCGAAGGGGGTCGCGGTCACCCACCGCAACGTCGCCGATCTGGCCGGGCAGTCGATGTACGCCAATGGGAACCATGGCCGGGTGCTGTTCCACTCGGCGATGGCGTTCGACGCGTCGACGTACGAGATGTGGGTGCCCTGGCTCAACGGCGGAACGCTCGTCGTCGCCCCCGCCGGCCACCTCGACGCGGCGGCGTACCAGGAGCTGATCGCCCGGCACGGCATCACCGCGCTGTGGCTGACGGCCGGACTGTTCCGGGTCATCGCGGAGGAGTCCCCGGAGGCGTTCGCGGGGGTGCGGGAGGTGTGGGCCGGTGGCGACGTCGTCCCGCCCGAGGCCGTACGCAGCGTACTGGCGCACTGCCCGGAGATCACGGTCGTCAACGGCTACGGCCCGACCGAGACCACCACCTTCGCCGCGACCCACCACGTCCGCCGCCCCCTGGACCATGCGGGTGCGATTCCGATCGGTGAGCCGTTGGACAACCACCGGTTGTACGTTCTGGACGAGGGGTTGCGGCTGGTGCCGCCGGGCACGCCGGGCGAGCTGTACATCGCGGGTGCGGGGCTGGCCCAGGGGTACCTGGACCGGCCGCAGCTGACGGCGGACCGGTTCGTCGCCGACCCGTACGGTCCGGCCGGTGCCCGGATGTACCGCACCGGTGACCTGGTCCGGTGGAACCGGGAGGGCTCCCTCGAATACCTGGGCCGGGCCGACCAGCAGGTCAAGCTCCGCGGCTTCCGCATCGAACTCGCCGAGATCGAGACCGCACTGACCGCACACGCCGACGTGGGCCAGGCCACCGTGGTCGTCCGCGAGGACCGGCCCGGCGACAAGCGCCTCGTCGCCTACCTGGTCGCCGCCGACGGCGCCCGGATCGATGTCACCGAGGTACGCGGTCAGGTCTCCGGGGCCCTGCCCGAGTACATGGTCCCGTCCGTCCTCATGGTCCTCGACGCGATCCCGCTCACCGTCAACGGCAAGGTCGACCGGCGCGCCCTGCCCGCCCCGCAGGTCGCCCTCACCACCAACGGACGCGCCCCGCGCACCCCGCAGGAAGAAGTGCTCTGCGGACTCTTCGCCGCCGTCCTCGGACTTCCCTCGGTCACCATCGACGACCACTTCTTCCACCGGGGCGGCCACTCGGTGCTCGGCACCCGGCTGATCAGCCGCATCCGGCGCGCGTTCGGCGTCCAGCTCGGGGTGAAGGACCTGTTCCGCAACCCCACGGTGCTCGCGCTCTCCGAGTGCGTCACCGCGGGCAGCGGCGAACAGCCCCGCCCCGCGCTGGTGCCCGAGGAGCGTCCGGAGCGCGTACCGCTGTCGTCGGCGCAGCAGCGGCTCTGGTTCCTCGACCAGATGGAGGGGCCGTCCGCCACGTACAACATTCCCCTCGCGCTGCGGCTGAAGGGGACGTTGGACCGGGAGGCGCTGCGGCTGGCGCTCACCGACCTCACCACCCGTCACGAGGGACTGCGCACCGTCTTCCCCACCGACGGGGGAACCCCGCACCAGCACATCCTGCCCCCGGCCGACCTCGAACTCCCCCTGACCGAAACCTCCGAGGAGGAAGCCACCGCACGACTGGCGGAGCTGTCCGCGGGCACCTTCGACCTGTCCGTCCAGCGACCGATCCGTTGCCACCTGCTCGCGCTCGGCGAGCAGGAGCACATCCTCCTGGTGGTCATCCACCACATCGCCTCGGACGGCTGGTCCAACGGGCCGCTCCTCCGCGACCTGGCCACCGCCTACACGGCCCGCACCGGCGGCACCGCCCCCGCCTGGGAGCCGCTGCCGGTCCAGTACGCCGACTACTCCCTCTGGCAGCAGCGTCTTCTGGGGAGTGACGAGGAACGGCAACTCGACTACTGGCGCTCCGCGTTGGCGGACCTTCCCGAGGAGGTCACGCTTCCCACCGACCACGCCCGGCCGGCCGTCGCCTCCAACAAGGGCACCATGCACACCGTGCACTGCTCGCCCGAGCTGCACGAAGCGCTCGGCGCCCTGGCCCAGCACACCGGCACCACCCTGTTCATGGTGGCCCAGGCCGCGGTGTCGACGCTGCTGTCCCGGTCCGGTGCGGGGCACGACATCCCGCTCGGCTCACCCGTCGCCGGACGCACCGATCCGGCGCTGGACGATCTGGTGGGCTTCTTCGTCAACACCTTGGTCCTGCGGACCGACACGAGTGGTGATCCGACGTTCCGGGAGCTTCTGGACCGGGTCCGGGAGACCGACCTGGCGGCCTGGAGCCATCAGGACCTGCCGTTCGACCGGCTGGTCGAGGCGTTGAACCCGGAGCGCACCACCGCCCGCCACCCTCTCTTCCAGGTCATGCTGACCGTCAGCGACACGTCCGCCGAGGCCCCCGAACTCCCGGGGCTGGAAGCGTCGTACGAGTTCTCCAAGGTGGAGACCGCCAAGTTCGACCTCACGTTCATCTTCACCGAGCACCACACCCCGGATGGCCGTCCGTCCGGTCTGGACATCACCATCGAGTACGCGACGGATCTGTTCGATGCCCGTACGGCGGAGTCGGCGGGTGAGCGTCTGGTGCGGTTGTTGGATGCGGTGGTGGTGGCGCCGGATGTTCCGGTGGGTGAGTTGGAGTTGTTGGCGCCGGGTGAGCGCGGTCTGCTTCTTGAGGAGTGGGCGGGCAGGGTGACCGAGGTTCCTGATGGGGGACTGGGTGGGTTGTTCGCGGCGCAGGTGGTGCGGACGCCGGATGCGGTGGCGGTGGTGGGGGAGGGGCGTGAGCTTTCCTACCGTGAGCTGGACGGGTTGGCGAATGGTGCGGCGTACCGGTTGATCGGGGAGGGGGTGCGGCCGGGGAGTCGGGTCGCGCTGTTCCAGGAGCGGTCGGTTGCCGCGGTGGTGACGACGCTGGCGGTGGTGAAGGCGGGTGCGGTGTATGTGCCGTTGGACACCCGTTATCCGGCGGAGCGGGTGGAGTTGATCGTCGGTCAGTCGGGTGTCACTCATCTGGTCACCGATCGTGACCCGGGGTCGGTGGCGGTGCCTGCGGGTGTGCGGGTGTTGGGGCCGGTGGCGGGTGAGGCGGTGGCGTCGTCGGATCCGGGGGTGGTGGTCCATCCGGACCAGCCGGTGTACGCGATGTTCACCTCGGGTTCGACCGGGGTTCCGAAGGGGGTCGCGGTCACCCACCGCAACGTCGCCGATCTGGCGGCGCAGTCGATGTACGCCAATGGGAACCATGGCCGGGTGCTGTTCCACTCGGCGATGGCGTTCGACGCGTCGACGTACGAGATGTGGGTGCCCTGGCTCAACGGCGGCACGCTCGTCGTCGCCCCCGCCGGCCACCTCGCCCCGGCCGACTACGTACGGCTGCTGACCCAGCACCGGATCACCTCGATCTGGCTCACCGCCGGGCTCTTCCGGCTCATGGCGGAGGAGATCCCGGAGGCGTTCGCGGGGGTGCGGGAGGTGTGGGCCGGTGGCGACGTCGTCCCGCCCGAGGCCGTGCGCCGGGTCATGGACCGCTGCCCCGACACCACCGTCGTCAACGGCTACGGCCCCACGGAGACCACCACCTTCGCGACCACCCACCGCATCCGCCGCCCCCTGGACCATGCGGGTGCGATTCCGATCGGTGAGCCGTTGGACAACCACCGGTTGTACGTTCTGGACGAGGGGTTGCGGCTGGTGCCGCCGGGTACGCCGGGTGAGCTGTACATCGCGGGTGCGGGGCTGGCCCAGGGGTACCTGGACCGGCCGCAGCTGACGGCGGACCGGTTCGTCGCCGACCCGTACGGTCCGGCCGGTGCCCGGATGTACCGCACCGGGGACCTGGTCCGGTGGAACCGGGAGGGCTCCCTCGAATACCTGGGCCGGGCCGACCAGCAGGTCAAGCTCCGCGGCTTCCGCATCGAACTCGCCGAGATCGAGACCGTCCTCGCCGGCCTTCCGGGTGTCGCCCAGGCCACCGTGGTCGTCCGTGAGGACCGGCCCGGCGACAAGCGCCTCGTCGCCTACCTGGTCGCCGCCGAGGAGAGCGCCGGGGCCGAAACCGCCGACCTGCAGCGGCAGATGGCCGGGCTGCTGCCCGACTACATGGTCCCGTCCGCCTTCGTGGTCCTCGACGCGATCCCGCTCACCGTCAACGGCAAGGTCGACCGGCGCGCCCTGCCCGCCCCGCAGATCGACAGCGCACCCGCCGGACGCGCCCCGCGCAACGCCCGGGAGGAAGTGCTCTGCGGACTCTTCGCGGAGATCCTCGGACTTCCCTCGGCCACCATCGACGACCACTTCTTCGACCTCGGCGGGCACTCGCTCCTCGCCACCCGGCTCGTCGGCCGGATCCGTACCGCGCTCGGAGTCGAACTCTCCGTCGCGACCCTCTTCGAAAACCCGATCGTGGCCACGCTCGTCGAGAAGCTCGACGCCGGCGGGGCCGCACGGCCCAAACTTCGGCCGATGCGCCGGATGGGAGTGACCAAGTGATTCCCTTGTCCTTCGCCCAGCAGCGGCTCTGGTTCATCGCGCAGATGGAAGGGCCGTCCACCACCTACAACATCCCGCTCGCGGTCCGGCTCGGTGGTGACCTCGACCGCGGGGCCCTCCACTCGGCGCTCCTGGACGTGGTCGGCAGACACGAGAGCCTGCGCACCCTCTTCCCCGACCAGGACGGCACCCCGTACCAGCACATCCTGGCGGAGGAGGACGTCGAACTCCCGCTGCCCGTCGTCCCGGCCGACGACGAAACGCTCCAGGCCGTCCTCACCGAGGAGTCCGCGCAGGTCTTCCACCTGGAGAAGGACCTGCCGCTGCGGGCCCGCCTGATCGCCCTCGGCGAGCGGGAGCACGTCCTGCTCGTCGTGATGCACCACATCGTGTCCGACGGCGGCTCGACCGCCCCGCTCCTCGAAGACCTCGCCACCGCCTACGAGGCCCGCGCCAGGGGCACGGCCCCCGCCTGGGAGCCGCTGCCGGTCCAGTACGCCGACTACACCCTCTGGCAGCAGGAACTCCTCGGCGACGGCGACGACCCGGAGAGCGCCGGGGCGCGCCAGCTGGAGTTCTGGCGGCAGACCCTGGACGGTCTGCCCGAGGAGGCCACCCTGCCGGCCGACCGGCCCCGCCCCGCCTCCGCCTCGTACGTTGGCGCGACCTGCGACGTCCGGCTGCCCGCCGAACTCCACATCGGGCTCACCCACCTCGCCCGGGAATCCGGCGCCACCCTGTTCATGGCCGTCCAGGCCGCCGTGGCGACCGTCCTGTCCCGCTCCGGCGCCGGGCACGACATCCCGATCGGCTCGCCGGTCTCCGGGCGCATCGACGAGGCGCTCGACGGACTCGTCGGCTTCTTCGTCAACACCCTGGTGCTCCGCACCGACCTGACCGGCGACCCGAGCTTCCGCGAACTGCTCTCCCGGGCCCGCAGGACCGACCTGGCCGCCTGGGACAACCAGGACCTGCCCTTCGACCGGCTCGTCGAGGTGCTGAACCCCGAACGCTCCGCCTCCCGCCACCCGCTCTTCCAGGTGATGCTCACCATGGGCGAGGCCGGGTCCGACGCCATCGGGTTCCCCGGGCTCGACGCCCGTACCGAATACCGGTCCCTCCAGATCGCCAAGTTCGACCTGACGTTCGGCTTCGCCGAGCACCGCACCCGCGACGGCCGCCCCGACGGCCTGGACATCACCATCGAGTACGCCACCGACCTCTACGACGCCCCGACCATCGACGCCCTGATGGCGCGGCTGAACCGGCTGCTGGAAGCCGTGGTCACCTCGCCCGACACCCCGCTCTCCGTCCTCGACCTCCTCGGCGAGCACGAGCGGCGGCTGCTCCTGGAGGAGCGCGGCGGCACCGCCACCGGCAGCCCGGACCTCAGCCTCGCGGAGCTGTTCTCCGCGCAGGCCGCCCGCACCCCCGACGCCATCGCCCTCGTCGACGAGGACCACGACCTGACCTACGCCGAACTCGACGACGTCACCAACCGGCTCGCCCACCACCTCGTCAACACCGGCGTCCGGCGCCACGACGTCGTCGCCGTCCTGATGGAACGCTCGACCGACCTGCTCACCGCCCTGCTCGCCGTGGTCAAGGCCGGAGCCGTCTACGCCCCGCTGAACACCACCGACCCGGACAGCCGGCTCGTCCAGATCCTCGCCGACACCCGGGCCCCGGTCGTCCTCACCGACCGGGCCCTCGCCGACCACCAAGTCGTCCTCGACACCGAGGCCCAGGTCATCGTCCTGGGCGAGGACCTCGACCTCGACCGGCTGCCCGCCACCGCCCCCGACCACACCATCCACCCCGACCAGCCGGTGTACGCGATGTTCACCTCCGGCTCGACCGGGGTCCCGAAGGGCGTCGCGGTCACCCACCGCAACGTCGCCGACCTGGCCGCGCAGACCATGTACGGCAACGGCAACCACCGGCGGGTCCTCTTCCACTCGCCGGCCGCCTTCGACGCGTCGACGTACGAGATCTGGGTGCCCTGGCTGAACGGCCGGACGGTCGTCGTGGCCCCGCGCGGCCACCTCGCCCCCGCCGACTACCAACGGCTGCTCTCCGAGCACCGGATCACCGCCCTCTGGATGACCGCCGGGCTCTTCCGGGTCATGGCCGAGGAGGCCCCCGGCGCGTTCGCCGGGGTGCGGGAGGTGTGGGCCGGTGGTGACGTCGTCCCGCCCGAGGCGGTCCGCCGGGTCATGGACCACTGCCCCGACACCACCGTCGTCAACGGCTACGGCCCGACCGAGACCACCACCTTCGCCGCCACCCACCGCATCCACCGCCCCCTCGACCAGGCGGGCGCGATTCCGATCGGCGAGGCCCTGGACAACCACCGGTTGTACGTCCTCGACGAAGCATTGGGGCTCGCCCCGCCCGGCGCCCCCGGCGAGCTGTACATCGCCGGAGCCGGTCTCGCCCAGGGCTACCTCAACCGCGCCTCGCTGACCGCCGAACGCTTCGTCGCCGACCCGTACGGCCCGGCCGGCACCCGCATGTACCGCACCGGGGACCTGGTCCGGTGGAACCGGGAGGGCTCCCTCGAATACCTGGGCCGGGCCGACCAGCAGATCAAGCTCCGCGGCTTCCGCATCGAACTCGGCGAGATCGAGAGCGCCCTGGCCGCCCACCCGAGCGTGGGCCAGGCCACCGTCATGGTCCGCGAGGACCGGCCCGGCGACAAACGCCTCGTCGCCTACCTGGTCGCCGCCGACGGCGCCCGGATCGACACCGAGGAGGTGCACCGCGAGATCGCCGGCGCCCTGCCCGAGTACATGGTCCCGTCCGCCTTCATGGTCCTCGACGCGATCCCGCTCACCACCAACGGCAAGGTCGACCGGCGCGCCCTGCCCGCCCCGCTCCACACCACCGGCACCGACGGCCGGGCACCCCGGACACCCGCCGAGGAAGTCCTCTGCGGACTCTTCGCCGCCGTCCTCGGACTCCCGTCGGTCACCATCGACGACCACTTCTTCCGGCGCGGCGGACACTCCCTGCTCGCCACCCGGCTCATCAGCCGCATCCGGGCGGTGTGGGAGACCGAGATCACCATCCGGGACCTGTTCCAGTACGCCACCGTCGCCCAGCTCGCCGAACGGATCGCCGCCGAGAACAGCGAGGCCCGGCGCCCCGCGCTGATGGCCGAGGAGCGTCCGGAGCGCGTACCGCTGTCGTCGGCGCAGCAGCGGCTCTGGTTCCTCGACCAGATGGAGGGGCCGTCCGCCACGTACAACATTCCCCTCGCGCTGCGGCTGAAGGGGACGTTGGACCGGGAGGCGCTGCGGCTGGCGCTCACCGACCTCACCACCCGTCACGAGGGACTGCGCACCGTCTTCCCCGTCCACGAAGGGACCCCGCACCAGCACATCCTGCCGCCGGCCGACCTCGAACTGCCCCTGACCGAGACCACCGAGGAGGAACTCGACCAGCACCTGGCCGACCTGGCCGGCCGGACCTTCGACCTGGCGGCGGAACCGCCGCTGCGGGCCCGACTGCTGCGGACCGGGGCCGACGACCACGTGCTCGGGCTCGTCATCCACCACATCGCCTCCGACGGCTGGTCCAACGGGCCGCTCTTCCGCGACCTCGCCACCGCCTACGAGGCCCGCACCGGCGGCACCGCCCCCGCCTGGGAGCCGCTGCCCGTCCAGTACGCCGACTACTCCCTCTGGCAGCGGCGCCTCCTGGCCGACGTCGAGGAACGCCAGCTCGACCACTGGCGCGGGGTCCTCGCCGACCTGCCCGAGGAGGCCACCCTCCCCACCGACCACGCCCGCCCGGCCGTCGCCTCCAACAAGGGCCGCACCCATGCCGTGCGCTGCTCCGCCGAACTGCACACCGCGCTGACCGAGCTGGCCCAGGAGACCGGCACCACCCTGTTCATGGTGGCCCAGGCCGCCGTGGCGACCCTGCTCTCCCGGTCCGGCGCCGGACACGACATCCCGCTCGGCTCACCCGTCGCCGGACGCACCGACCAGAAGCTCGACGACCTCGTCGGCTTCTTCGTCAACACCCTGGTCCTGCGCACCGACACCAGCGGAGACCCCACCTTCCGCGAACTGCTCACCCGGGTCCGGGAGACCGACCTCGCCGCCTGGGCCCACCAGGACCTGCCCTTCGACCGGATCGTCGAAGCGCTCAACCCGGAACGCACCAGCGCCCGCCACCCGCTCTTCCAGGTCATGCTCACCGTCGGCGACACCGGCGGCGCACCGCCGCAACTGGCCGGGCTGGAGACCGGCTTCGACTTCCCGCCGGTCGCCGTCGCCAAGTTCGACCTCACCTTCGCGTTCGCCGAGAACCGGACCCCGGACGGCCGGCCCGACGGCCTCGACATCATGATCGAGTACACCACCGACCTCTACGACGCACGGACCGTCACCACCGCCGCCGACCGGCTCGTCCGGCTCCTCACCGGCGCAGTCGCCGGCCCCGACCTGCCGCTCGGCGCCCTGGAGATGGTCTCCGGGCAGGAGCGGGAGCAACTGCGGGAGTGGAGCGGCGCACGGACCCAGCCCCCCGCCCTCGGACTCGACGCGCTCTTCGTCGAACAGGCCCGGCGCACCCCGCACTCCGTCGCCCTGGTCCACGAGGAGCAGCGGATCACCTACGAGGAACTCGACATCTGGTCGAACCGGCTGGCCCGCCACCTCACCTGGCGCGGCGTCACCCCCGGCAGCATCGTCGCCATCCACGTCGAACGCTCCCCGCAACTCGTCGCCACCCTGCTCGCCGCGCTGAAGGCCGGAGCCGGATACACCCTGCTCGACCCGCAGTTCCCGGCCGACCGGCTGAACACCGTCCTCGGCCAGACCGGCCCGGCGGCCCTCGTCACCCAGGCCCACCTCACCCCCCTGTCCACCCGGGCCACCCTGATCGACCTCACCGAGGAGATTCCCGCGATCAGCGCCCTGCCCGGAACACCGGTGGAGACCGGCGGGCACCCCGAGTCCATCGCCTGCGTGATGTTCACCTCCGGATCCACCGGCATGCCCAAGGGCGTCGCCGCCTCGCACCGGGCGCTCGCCGCCACCTTCATCGGCCCCGACTACCTGGACTTCGGCCCCGGCCAGACCTATCTGCAGAGCTCCCCGGTCTCCTGGGACGCCTTCGCCCTGGAGGTCTTCGGACCCCTGCTCCACGGCGGAGTCTGCGTCCTCCAGCCCGGCCAGCACACCGACCCGCACCAGATCGCCGAACTCGTCGAACAGCACGGCATCACCACCCTCCAGATGTCGGCGAGCCTCTTCAACCACATGCTCGACGAGCACCCGGCGGTTTTCTCCCGGATCAAGGAGGCCATGACCGCGGGCGAGGCCGCCTCGCCCGCCCACACCGCCCGCGCCCTCGCCGACCACCCCCACCTCCACCTCGTCAACGGCTACGGGCCCGCCGAGAGCATGGGCTTCACCACCACCCACACCCTCACCGGACCCGCCCCCGCCATCCCGATCGGCCGCCCCATCGCCGGCAAGCACGCCTACGTCCTGGATGAGAACCTCCGGATGCTGCCGCCCGGCGTCCCCGGCGAGCTCTACGTCGCCGGCCACGGCCTCGCCCACGGCTACATCGGGCAGCCCGCGCTCAGCGCGGAACGCTTCGTCGCCGACCCGCACGGCGCACCCGGCTCACGGATGTACCGCACCGGCGACCTGGCCCGCTGGAGCCAGGACGGAGCCCTGGAGTATTTCGGCCGGGCCGACCAGCAGATCAAGTTGCGGGGCTTCCGCATCGAGCCGGGTGAGATCGAATCGGCGCTGCTGCGGCACCCCTCCCTCGCCCAGGTGGCGGTGCTGATCCGCGAGGACCGGCCCGGCGACAAACGACTGGTGGCGTACGTGGTGCCCGTCGAGGGCGCCGAACCCGACCTTCCCGAGCTGCGCCGGCACGCGGTGGCCGCCCTGCCCGAATACATGGTCCCCGCCACCATCGTGCCGCTGGACGCGCTGCCGCTGACCGTCAACGGCAAGCTCGACCGGCGCGCCCTGCCCGAACCGGCGCAGGCCGACACGGCCGGCGGCCGGGCCCCGCGCACCCCCGCCGAGGAAGTGCTCTGCGGCCTCTACGCGGACGTCCTGGGCCTCGGCCAGGTCACCATCGACGACCACTTCTTCCAGCTCGGCGGGCACTCCCTGCTCGCCACCCGGCTCATCGGCCGCATCCGCTCCATCTGGGACACCAAGGTCACCATCCGCGACCTGTTCCAGTGCCCGACCCCCGTCCTGCTCGCCGAACACATCGCCACCAGCACCGGCGGCGACCCGATGGAGACACTCCTCCCGATCCGGGCCGCGTCCGCCGCCTCCACCGAGGCCCCGCTCTTCTGCGTCCACGCGATCTCCGGGATGAGCTGGTCGTACGCCGGACTGCTCCGGCACATCGGCCGGCGGCCGCTCCTCGGCCTCCAGGCCCGCGAGCTGACCCACCCCGCGGACCGGCCCGCCGACATCGAGGAGATGGCCGAGAGCTATGTGGCCCAGATCCGGTCGGCCCAGGCCCACGGCCCGTACCACCTGCTCGGCTGGTCGTTCGGCGGGCTGGTCGCGCAGGCCATCGCCGCCCGGCTGGAGGAGCAGGGCGAGGAGGTCGCCCTGCTGGCCCTGCTCGACTCCTACCCGCTGCCCGACGGATTCCGGGCACCCGTCATCACCGGCCGGGAGGTGCTGACCGCCCTGCTCGGCGGTCGCGGCGCCGACATCGGCGTACGGTGCGCCGACACCGCCCCGGACGCCGGGGAACTGGCCGCCGTCCTGCGCGCCGAGGACGCCGTTCTCGGCGCACTCGAACCCGACCAGGCCGCCGCGGTCGTCACCGCGACCGCCGCCAACCTGGAGATGCGCTACCGGTACGTGCCCCGGCGCCGGTTCGGCGGCGACGCGGTGTTCTTCAACGCCGCCCGCACCCCCGCCGCGAGCACCGGGTCCCAGGCCTGGGCCCCCCATGTCCGGGGCCGCGTCGAGGAGTACGACATCGACTGCGAGCACTGGGACATGACCACGGCCGAACCCCTGCGCGAGATAGGGAAGATCCTGGCCGAGGAACTGCGGGGGGTGCGCCACTGACCCACGCCCCCCAGGTGCCCGGACCCGCCGATCACGGCGGGGCCGGGCACCTTCGCGTGCGGCGGACCGGCACCCCCAATTGCCCGCGGGCTGCCGCTTCCTCCGCCGGGCAGGGACTCGTCGCCCGCATAGCGTGAGGTCATCCGCAGGCCCCAGCTCCCGGCGACAGAAAGTCAAGGAAATGGTTGATCATTCCGGCTGGCGTGTCGGGGTAGCTTCGGCCCCCGTCCACCACGGCGAGATCCTGCAAGGCGTGTTCCCCGGCGACGGCGGGCTCACCCGAGGACTCGTCACACTTCCCTGCACCATCCACGTGACCCGCGCGACCTTCATCCCCGCCCCCGGCGCCGAGGTCACCGTCACACCGTCCTGGAAGGGCAAGGCCCGGCGCGCCGCGGAACTCGCGGTCCGCGCCGTGACCCCGCCGGACGCCGGGCCGGCCGGGGGACACCTGGACCTCAGCGGCGACGTACCGCTGTGCCGGGGCTTCGGCTCCTCCACCAGCGACGTCCTGGCGGCGATCTGGGCGGTGAAGGACGCCTTCGTCAGCCCCCTCCCCGCACAGGAGGTCGCCCGCATCGCGGTACGGGCGGAGACCGCGTCCGACTCCCTGATGTTCGAGGACTCGACCGTCCTGTTCGCCCAGCGCGAGGGCACCGTGATCGAGGACTTCGGCTACCGGATGCCCGCCCTGCGGGTCCTCGGCTTCGGCTCCCGTCCCGAGAACGGCGGACGCGGCGTGGACACCCTGGCCCTCTCGCCGGCCCGCTACGGACAGGACGAGGTCGACCTGTTCACCCGGCTGCAGGCGATGCTCCGGGAGGCCATCCAGATGAAGGACGTGGCCCTGCTGGGCTCGGTCGCCACGGCCAGCACGGAGATCAACCAGCGTCATCTGCCGATCCCGGAACTCGACCGCATCCGGGACATCGCACGGACCACCGGAGCCGTCGGCATACAGGCGGCACACAGCGGGGACATCGCGGGACTCCTCTTCGACCGGGACGACCCCGAGGTCGAGGCGCGCACCGAACTGGCCCAGGACCTCCTCCAAGAGCTCGGAATCCACGAGCAGTGGAACTACACAACGGGTGACTGACATGACGACGACCACACTCCCCAAGGCGCACTCCTCGATCGTCGAGGCGACGGAGCTGCCCCGCATCATCAAGGTGACCGACAACCTCTACGCCGCGGCCTTCAGCCTGATGAAGCTGCTGCCCGCCCGCTACATCCTCGACCGCGCCGAGGCGGCCGGACTCATCTCCCCGGGCACCCGGATCATCGAGACCTCCTCGGGAACCTTCGCCCTGGGCCTGGCCATGGTCTGCCGGCTGCGCGGCTACCCGCTGACCATCGTCGGCGACTCCGCGATCGACCGGGACCTGCGCACCCGGCTCGAAATGCTCGGCACCACCGTGGAGATCGTCGAGCACACCGGCCAGGCCGGCGGCATCCAGGGCGCCCGGCTCGCCCGCGTCGCCGAGCTGCGCCGCCAGTACCCCGACGCCTTCGTCCCCGGCCAGTACGACAACCCCGACAACCCCGGCGCCTACGGCATCGTCGCCGACCTGATCGGCGACACCGTCGGATCCGTCGACTGCCTGGTCGGCCCGGTCGGCTCCGGCGGCTCGACCGGCGGCCTCGGCGCCGCCCTGCGCCAGACCGGCCCGGCCCTCCACCTGATCGGCGTCGACACCCCCGGCAGCATCATCTTCGGCAGCCCCGACGGCCCCCGCATGCTGCGCGGACTCGGCAGCAGCATCCACCCCGGCAACGTCAAGCACGCGGCGTACGACGAGGTCCACTGGGTGACCGCCCCCGAGGCGTTCCACGCCACCCACGAGCTCTACCGCGCCCACGGCCTGTTCATGGGCCCGACCAGCGGAGCCTCCTTCCAGGTGGCGTCCTGGTGGGCCGAGCGCAACCCGGACAGCACCGTCGTCATGGTCCTGCCCGACGAGGGCTACCGCTACCAGTCCACCGTCTACAACGAGAACTGGCTGCGCGAGCAGGACATCGTCCCCGCCCCCGCCGCCAACGGCCCGGTCACCGTCGAACACCCGCTGGACGCCCCCGCCGCCTGGTCCCGGCTGCTGTGGGCCCGCCGCGGCTTCGACGACGTGGTGATGCCGGTGGTCGAGTCATGAGCGAGCGCCTGCTGCTCCTGGTGGAGAGCAACACCACCGGCACCGGGCGGCTGTTCGCCCGGCGCGCCGCCGAACTCGGCGCGGTGCCCGTGCTGCTGTGCGCGGACCCCGGCCGCTACCCCTACGCCGCCGAGGACGGACTGCGGACCGTCGTCGTCGACACCTCCGACGAGACCGCGCTGTGGGCGGCCGTCCGCGCCCTGGAGGGCAACGCCACCCTCGCGGGCGTCCTGACCAGCTCCGAGTACTACGTGCCGACCGCCGCCGCCCTGGCGTACCGGCTCGGACTGCCCGGCCCTTCGGCCGAGGCCGTACGGGCCTGCCGCGACAAGGCCGAGCAGCGCCGGACACTCACCGACGCCGGCATCGGCTCGCCGGGCTTCGAGGTCGTCACCGAGGCCGCCGGCGCCGTCGCCGCCGCCCGCTCCCTCGGACTGCCCGTCGTCGTCAAACCTGTACAGGGCTCGGGCAGCCTGGGCGTACGGCTCTGCTCCGACCTGACGGAGGTCGCCGAACACGCCGGGAACCTGCTGGCCACCACCGTCAACGAACGGGGCATCGCCGCTCCGGGCCGGATCCTGGTCGAGGAGTACCTGACCGGACCGGAGTTCTCCGTCGAGGTCTTCGGCACCGAGGCCGTCGTCACCGTCGCCAAGCACGTCGGCGCACCGCCCTCCTTCGTCGAGACCGGCCACGACGTGCCCGCCGCACTCCCCGGCGCACAGGAGATCGCGCTGCGCGAGACCGCCGTCCGCGCCGTCCGCGCGCTCGGCCTGGGCTGGGGGGCCGCCCATGTCGAACTGCGCCTCACCGGGCCCGGGTCCGCCGCCGTCATCGAGGTCAACCCCCGGCTGGCCGGCGGCATGATCCCCGAACTGGTCCGTCGCGCCTGCGGCATCGACCTCGTCCGCGCCCAGGTGCTCGCCGCCCTCGGCACCGCACCCGAACTGGACCGCACCGGCTACGCCCGCGCCTCGATCCGGTTCCTCACCGCCGCCCAGGACGGCATCCTCGCCCCGGCCGCCGCACTCGCCGACGCCGTGGAACGCGCCCGCACGGTCCCCGGCGCCGTCGAGGCGGTGCTCTACCGGGCCCCCGGCGAACCGGTGGGCCCCGCCGAGGACTTCCGGGGACGGGTCGGCCACGCCATCGCCGTCGCCGACCGCTCGGTACGGGCCGCCGAGGCCGCCGGACGCGCCGTCGACCTGCTCGGCCGGGCCCTGATCCACGCCGTGCACACCGAGGAGGCACTCGCATGACCGCGGCGACCGCGCGCGGCGTCGACACCGGCCGGCTCAAGGCCGCGCTCGACGCCGAGGCGCACCGCATCGTCTACGACCAGTACCTGCCGGAGGCCACCGACGGGCTCGGCGACGAGCTCCGCTGCATCAGCGAGGTCGACCGCGCCCACCTGGTCATGCTCACCGAACGCGGCATCGTGGACGCCGACCGGTCCGCCGCCCTGCTGCGCACCATCGGTGAACTGCGCGAGCAGGACTTCGCACCGGTCCGCGCCCTCCCGATGCCGCGCGGCGTCTACCTGGCGTACGAGGGACACCTCATCGAACAGCTCGGCGACCGCATCGGCGGCATCCTGCACACCGGCCGCTCGCGCAACGACCTCAACGCCACCACCACCCGGCTCAAGACTCGCGCCCCCTACCGGGCCCTGCTGGACGCGGTCGACCGGCTGGCCGGGGTGCTCCTGGCCAAGGCCGAGGAGTACCGCGACGTGGTCATGCCCGCGTACACCCACGGCCAGCCGGCCGTCCCGATCGGCTACGGCCACTACCTCGCCGGAATCGCCGCCGGAGTGCTGCGGGCCTACCGGTCGCTGCTGGACGCCGGACGCCAGCTCGACGTCAACCCGCTGGGCGCCGGTGCGATCGGCGGCACCTCCGTACCCATCGACCCCCGGCGCACCGCCGAACTCCTCGGCTTCGACTCCGCCGCGCCCAACTCCGTCGACGCGGTGGCCTCCCGGGACTTCGTCCTGGAACTGCTCTCCGCCTCCGCCGTCCTCGGGGTCGTACTGGCCCGTGCCGGACGGGACCTGAGCACCTGGACCTCCGAGGAGTTCGGACTGCTCCGGGTCGGTGACACACTCGTCGGCTCCAGCTCGATGATGCCGCAGAAACGCAACCCCTTCCTGCTCGAACACATCCAGGGCCGGTCCTCCGCGAGCCTCGGCGCCTTCGTCGCCGCCGCCTCCGCGATGACCACCGGCGGCTACACCAACGCCATCGCGGTCGGCACCGAGGCCGTCCGCCACCTGTGGCCCGGACTGCGCGGCACCACCGACGCGGTGACCCTGCTGAGCCTTGTCGTGGCGGGCACGGAGCCCGAGCGGGACCGCATGGAGCGACGGGCCGTGGACGGTTTCACCTCCGCCACGTACCTGGCGGAACGGCTCGTCCTGGACGGGACCCCGTTCCGGGCCGCGCACCACCAGGTCGGCGAGACCGTACTCGACGCCCTGGAGACCGGCCGGTCCCTGGAGGACGCGGCGGCCTTCGACGCCGTCGAGGACGGCGGGCTCGCCCCCGACCGGGTGATGGCGGCCTGCGCCCACGGCGGCGGCCCCGGCTCGACCGCCGGCGGAATCCACGCGCTCACCGCCCGGCTGGACGCCCTGCGGGCCGAGTCCGCCGCCCGGCACGCCCGCTGGAGCGACGGAGCCGCGCTGCTGTCGCAGGCCGTGGCCGAGGCGGTGACGTCATGTCGGCAGAAGTGACCGAGCGCCCCATGGACCACGACAACGGGCACCCCCCGGGGAAGGGACTGCGCGGCCACCGCGACTTCCGGCTGCTGTGGATCGGCGAGACGACCAACCGCGTCGGCATCAACATCACCGCCGTCGCCATGCCCCTGGTGGCGGTGGTCACGCTCGACGCGAGCACCTTCGCGGTGAGCGTGCTGGCCGCCGCCCCCTGGCTGCCCTGGCTGCTGATCGGCCTGCCCGCCGGAGCCTGGGTGGACCGGATGCGGCGCCGCCCGATCATGATGGTCTGCAACGTGCTCCCGCTGGTCCTCCTGGCCAGCGTGCCGGTGGCGGGCTGGCTCGGGGTCCTGACGATGACCCAGCTCCTCGCCGTCGCCCTGGCCAACGGGTTCGCCGCGGTGTTCTTCGGGATCTCGTACAAGGTCTACGTGCCCTCCCTCGTCGGCCCCGAGGACCTCCAGGAGGCCAACGCCAAGCTCCAGGGCAGCGAATCGGTGGCCCAGGTCGCCGGACTCGGAGGCGGCGGCCTGCTCGCCCAGATCTTCGGCGCCACCTCCGGGCTCCTCGTCAACTCGGGAACCTTCCTGGTCTCCGCGCTCTGCCTGCTGGGCATCCGCAGCAAGGAACCGGTCCCCGAACGGCCGACGGAGCACCGGGCCCTGCGCCGGGACATCAAGGAGGGCGTCCGGTACACCTTCAAGGACCCCTACCTGCGCGTCCTCACCCTGTACGGCACCGCCACCAACCTGCTCCTGACCGCCGAGGCGGCGATCATCCCGGTCTTCATCATCCGGGAACTGGGCGTCCCCGAGGGCGCCACCGGCTGGCTCCTCGCCTCCAGCAGCGTCGGCGGCATCCTCGGCGCCACCTTCTCCAAACGGCTGATCGCACGGTTCGGATCGGCCCGCGGTCTGCTCGTCACCACCATCGCCAGCGCCCCGTTCGCCCTGCTCATCCCGATGACGGGAACGGACTGGACGCTGTCCGCACTGGTCGTCGGGAGCGCGGTCCTCTCGCTCGGCGTCGTCCTCGCCAACGTGATCCAGGGAGCGTTCCGCCAGCGCTACTGCCCGCCCCAGCTGCTCGGCCGCGTCTCGGCCAGCGTCTCGGTCGCGAACTTCGGCGCCATCCCCTTCGGATCCCTGCTCGGCGGAGCTCTCGGCACCGCCCTCGGTCTGCGGCCCACCCTGTGGCTGCTCACCGCGGGACTCGCCCTGACCCCGCTGCTCCTGCTGATCGGGCCGCTGCGCCGCCGGCGCGACCTGCCGGTCGCACCGGCGACGCCATGACGCCCGACTCACCTGTCACTCTCGCAAGAACAGGAGAGACCCCGTGGAACAGATGCTGCCCAGAATCGTCCGTGAGCTGCCACCCCCTGGCTCACTCGATCTCTGGCTCCTGAGGGTCTCGGATGTCCCCAACGGCATCCTGGACGAACAGGTACTCGACGCGACCGAGCGTCAGCGTGCCGCCACCCTCATGCACGCCGCCGACCGCACCCGGTTCACGGCCGCGCATGTCGCCCTCCGCCGGCTGCTCGGCTCCTACCTGAGCCTGCGCCCCGAGGACGTCCACCTCGGCAGGGACCTCTGCCCCTGCTGCGGCGGACCGCACGGCAGACCCACCGTGCTCGATATCGACGACCGGCTGTTCTTCTCGCTGTCCCACCGCGGCGACCTCGCGGTCGTCGGGACCGCCGCGGCCCCCATCGGGGTCGATGTGGAACTCGTGCCGGACCAGGACGGCACCGCCGATCTCGCCGCGATGCTGCACGTGGACGAACAGGCCGAACTGGCGGCGCTGGCACCGCCCGCCCGGCCCCGAGCACTGGCCCGGCTGTGGACCCGCAAGGAGGCCTACCTCAAGGGCCTCGGCACGGGGCTCGGCCGCGACCCGTCCCTCGACTACGTCGGCTCGGGACGCCCCGAAGGACCGTACCCGCCGTCCGGCTGGACCCTCGTCGACGTTCCGGTGGACCGGGGCTACGCGGCGGCGGTGGCGGTCCACGGAGAGCTCACCATGGACGGCCTCCTGGTCCGCCGGCTCGCCGGCATCGACGTCGTACGGCATACCTGCGACGTCCCGCAGACGGCGAAGAACCCACCCTGACCACCACCGGGACCGCCGGGTGCGTCCGTCGCGGTGACCACCCGGCGGCGGGCCCGCACCACCCGGCCGCTCCCGCCGCGGCTGCCGTTCCCCGCGACGTCCTCGCCCCCATCCCTCCGGACCCTTGGAACTGACGATGTCAAACGCTGTGAAGCAGGCCCCCGCGGCCCTCCTCCCGCACACGCGACCCCGTACCACCGGGCAGCCGGACACCGGCGCCGAGCACGTGACGGGCGCCCAGTCCCTCATCCGGTCGCTCGAAGAGGCCGGCGTGGACACCGTGTTCGGCATTCCCGGCGGGGCGATCCTGCCCGCCTACGACCCGATGATGGACTCCACCCGGCTCCGCCACGTACTGGTCCGCCACGAGCAGGGCGCCGGGCACGCGGCCACCGGCTACGCCCAGGCCACCGGCAAGGTCGGTGTCTGCATGGCCACCTCCGGCCCCGGCGCCACCAACCTGGTCACGCCGATCGCCGACGCGTACATGGACTCCGTCCCGTTGGTCGCGATCACCGGCCAGGTCTCCTCCAAGTCCATCGGCACGGACGCCTTCCAGGAGGCGGACATCGTCGGCATCACCATGCCGGTCACCAAGCACAACTTCCTGGTCACCCACGCGGACGACATCCCGCGGACGGTCGCCGAGGCGTTCCGGATCGCCTCCACCGGCCGCCCCGGACCGGTGCTCATCGACATCACCAAGGACGCCCTCCAGGCGAGCACCATCTTCCGCTGGCCCACCGCCACCGAACTGCCCGGCTACCGCCCCGTCACCAAACCGCACGCCGGGCAGATCCGCGAGGCCGCCCGGCTCATCGCCGACGCGAGCCGCCCGGTCCTCTACGTCGGCGGCGGCGTGCTCAAGGCACGGGCCACGGTCGAACTGCGCGCCCTCGCCGAACTGACCGGCGCCCCCGTGGTCACCACCCTGATGGCGCTCGGCGCCTTCCCCGGCAGCCACCGGCAGCACGTGGGCATGCCGGGCATGCACGGGGACGTCGCCGCGGTCGCCGCCCTCCAGAAGGCCGACCTGATCGTCGCCCTGGGCGCCCGCTTCGACGACCGTGTCACCGGCAGGCTGGACGGCTTCGCCCCGTACGCCAAGGTCGTCCACGCCGACATCGACCCGGCGGAGATCTCCAAGAACCGCCTCGCCGACATCCCGATCGTCGGGGACGCCCGCGAGGTCCTCGCCGCCCTCGCCGCCGCCGTACGCTCCGACCGGGAGGACGGGCGCGTCGGGGACTACGCCGCCTGGTGGCGGGAGCTGGACCACTGGCGCTCCACCTACCCGCGCGGTTACGAGCCCCCCGCCGACCCCGGGCTGCTCTGCCCGCAGCAGGTCATCCAGCGGATCGGCCAACTCGCCCCGGCGGGAACACTGTTCGCGTCCGGTGTGGGGCAGCACCAGATGTGGGCGGCGCAGTTCCTCCCGCACGAGGAGCCGGGCACCTGGTTCAACTCGGGCGGTGCCGGGACGATGGGGTACGCGGTCCCCGCCGCGATGGGCGCCAAGGCCGGCCGCCACGACCGCACGGTCTGGGCGATCGACGGCGACGGCTGCTTCCAGATGACCAACCAGGAACTCACCACCTGCGCGCTCAACAACATCCCGATCAAGGTCGCCGTCATCAACAACGGCGCCCTCGGGATGGTCCGCCAGTGGCAGAACCTCTTCTACGGGGCACGGTTCTCCAACACCGTGCTGCACGACGGCGCCACCAACGCCTCCACCGGATCGGCCCGGGGCACCGGCTCCGCGACCAACCGGGGCACCCGCGTCCCGGACTTCGTCCAGCTCTCGGAGGCGATGGGCTGTGTGGGCCTGCGCTGCGAGAGCCCGCTCGAACTCGACACGATCATCGAGAAGGCCAACGCGATCAACGACCGCCCCGTCGTGGTGGACTTCATCGTCCAGCAGGACGCGATGGTGTGGCCGATGGTCCCGGCCGGTACCTCCAACGACGACATCATGGCCGCACGTGACGTACGCCCCGACTTCGGCGACTTCGCGGACGACTGAGAGGACCCTCCGACATGTCCCAGCACACGCTCTCCGTCCTGGTCGAGGACACCCCCGGCATCCTCGCCCGCGTGGCCGCCCTGTTCTCGCGCCGCGGCTTCAACATCGACTCGCTCGCGGTCGGCACCACCGAGCACCCCGACCTCTCCCGGATCACGGTCGTCGTCCGGGTCGAGAACCAACTGGCCCTGGAACAGGTGACCAAGCAGCTCAACAAGCTGGTCAACGTCCTGAAGATCGTGGAGCTGGAGGCGGACTCCGCCGTCCAGCGCGAACTGGTCCTGGTCAAGGTCGCCGCCGGCAACGGGACCCGGGCCCAGGTCATCCAGATCGGTGAACTCTTCCGGGCCAGAACCGTCGACGTGTCACCCGACGCCGTCACCCTCGAAGCGACCGGCTCCGGCGACAAGCTCGACGCGATGCTCCGGATGCTGGCCGGCTTCGGCATCAAGGAACTCGTCCAGTCCGGCGCCATCGCGATCGGCCGCGGCTCCCGGCCCCTGGCCGACCGCTCCACCCGCGAGACCCGCCCGATCCGCCTGACCCCCGCCACCGCCCCGGTCACCGCCGAGGCGCAGAGCGCCTAGTACGCACGAGGCGCAGAGCGCCTAGTACGCACCCCGCACACCTGTCCGCACACCCTCACGATCCAGGAAACAAGGAGAACCACCATGCCCGCCGAGCTGTTCTACGACGACGACGCCGACCTGTCCATCATCCAGGGCCGTAAGGTCGCGGTCATCGGTTACGGGAGCCAGGGGCACGCGCACGCGTTGTCGCTGCGTGACTCGGGTGTCGACGTCCGGGTCGGTCTGCACGAGGGCTCGAAGTCGAAGGTGAAGGCCGAGGAGCAGGGTCTGCGGGTGGTCTCGCCGTCCGAGGCCGCCGCCGAGGCCGATGTGATCATGATCCTGGTGCCGGACCCGATCCAGGCGCAGGTCTACGAGGAGTCCGTCAAGGACAATCTGAAGGCCGGGGACGCGCTGTTCTTCGGGCACGGGCTGAACATCCGGTTCGGTTTCATCACGCCGCCGGCCGATGTGGACGTGTGCATGGTCGCGCCGAAGGGTCCGGGGCACCT
>NZ_JBIBUU010000026.1:0-16420 GCF_043079735.1 Streptomyces sp. NPDC015144
TTCCGCAAGCGGAATTCTAAAAGCGGGTCAATTCGCGCTTGCGCGAATTGCGAGCACCCGCGCAAGCGCGGGTGCCGAGGCTGGCAGCAAGGGGACGTGCATCACGCTCGCGCCTGTGTAGGGCTTGGGAATCCCAGCCACCACCCCAGAAACGAAAAGTGACGGGCCATCGGCCTGACGGAGTGCCGACCCCACCGCAGTGACGGGTTCCGCTGCGCTCCACCCGAACCCCTCCCCCGCCCTCGAAACCGGCCGCTTACGTTCGCCAATATCCCGCCAGCATACACGCTTAACCCTCCAGGTGGGGCAGAATCTGCCACTGCATCACCCGGGCGAGCGAACCCGCTATCGGAGTGATGCATCATGCTAGCTCACTGTGTAGCGTTTGGGTTCTGGCTGCACCACCTCCAACCCCAGTGAAAAACTGCCGGAAGAATTCGAGATTGTGCGGCCGTTAATTGCTCAGCCACAGAACGGGAGCCCGATATGCGAGCGTTGAAATTCGACGTGCGGAGGTACCGGAGCCGAACGGCCCCCCCGGGGCCGGGCGGCGGAACCGTCCACCGGCACCAGCCACGCTTCCGTGCTTTTGAGCGTCACGGTCGGTACCACCCGAGACTCAGAGCCGCTGCTGCTGTCCACGACCCGCACCGGGCCGCGGTGCCGCACGCGAAGCGAGCTCAGCCACGGGGGCAGACCTTCCCGAGCCGGTGGTAGTCGACGGTGACACGCCCACTGTTGCCAGCTGCTTGCGCCGCGCACTGCGCGGCGTGTCGGCGGGGGTTCGTGTGGCAGCCGGGCTCTAGTGACACATAAGAGTGTTCCGCGCCGAAATCGGCTCTGACCTGCGGTGATGCGAAACCGTTTGTTCTAGGTTTCCAGAACAAACGCGTCCCGGGTGTTCTGGAGATCCAGAACAAACACCCCCCAAAGCTGACGTGGCGTCAGGTGACTGTGAGGCACCGTTTGTTCTGCTCCTCCAGAACAAGCCGGTTTACCTAGTGCTACCGTGCTCCCCGAAACGTTGATCATCTCTGGAGGGCTGTGCTGATGGAACAGCTGCCGATCGTCCGCCCCGGCGAGCGCGTTGTCGCGCGGTCGGACGGCAAGGGCGGCTTGATCCTGGGCGTCGAGAAGATCAAGGGCCGCGAGTTCGCCGCGAGCGCGGAGTGCAGCGGCTACGTGCTGGACGCCCGGCTGCTGATGGACGTGCTCGGCAGTCTTAAGATGCCCGGCTCCTGGTTCCAGGTCTGGTGCAAGCTTGTGGCGCTGCAGAACGCCAACCGCGCCGACGACAACCTTCGGGCCGCCGCCCGCGGCTTCGTGAAGACGAACCAGCGTGACCTCCAGGCCCGGTGCAACCTGTCGGCGGCCTCGGTGAACGAGGCGTCGCAGTTCTTCGCGCACATCGGCTGGATGCGCACCGCCAAGCGCGGGATCCTCCAGCTGAACCCGTGGCTCACGGTGGCCGGCACCTCCGGCGAGCAGGAGAAGTGGCAAGCGCTGTGGAACAGCGCGGAGGGCCCGGCCTGCATCATCCCGCACTCCGACTACCCCACCGAGTGGCGGCAGGCCCGCGAGGCGGAGAAGAAGGCCGCCGAGTCGGCCCGCCGCAAGGAGAAGGTCGTCGCGCTCCGGCAGCGTCGGCCTGTGCGCAAGGCGAGCGCATGACCGCGCGCGGCATATCCTCGATACACGTCAACCGGATCGGAAGTGGTGAGGCTCCGTGAGTAGCTCTTACGTCCCCAGCCCTCCCACCGAGGCACCCGTCACGATCACTCGTGACGTCCTGCGCCTCCTCGCCCTGGTCGACGTCTCCACCGCCGGCCGCCGCGTCCTGGACCAGCTGCTGTACCTCAGCGACCCGGAGACCGGCACCGCCGAGATCAGCCAGAACGAGATGGCACGCGAACTGGGCGCGAGCAAGCCGACCGTAAACCGCGGCTTCAAGGAGCTGCGCGAGTGCGGACTCGCCTGGGGCCTCGAGGACGGCCGCTACCAGCTCCACCCGCTGTTGACCGGCGGCGCGGTCTCCTCCCCCGTCATGGCGGTGCCCGAGATCAAGGCCGCCGACCCCGAGAGCTTCACCGAGCAGCGACGGGCCCGGTTCGCCGCCCAGGTGGCCAATCTCGCCGCCACCGGCTGAACACCCCACCGAGGACCCTGAACGGCCCTCCAGTGGCCTCCTGGCCCCGCGAAGACACACAGGCGCTGCACCTCCGGGTGCGGCGCCTCCTTCATGCCCGCCCGCGATCAAGCCGGTAGCACTACGTAAACCGGCTTGTTCTGGGAGAGCAGAACAAACACCAGCCGCTCCACCTCCCTCGCCCGACCGCGAGCACCGGGCGGTCGGTAGCACCAGGTAAACCGGCTTGTTCTGGAGGAGCAGAACAAACGGCGGCCCCTCGGAGCACGGACGCTGTATGCAGCAGCCGTGCATGGATCTCCTGCCGGACATGGCAGATCTGCGCTGTCATGCAGCCGCAGGGACATGCCCGTGCTCCTGCTGCCTACCTCTGGAGCAGCGGGTATCGGCTGGTAGCAGCAGGGTGCAGCAGCTGGCGGTGCTGCACCGACCGGGGCCGGCCTGCTACCCGAGCGGCACCCGTGTGCCGCCTGGCCCATGCAAATGCTGCGCTGCACCCGCGACACCGCCCTCCTGCACCCCGAGGACCACCACCAGGACCACGAGCAGCACCCTGGCGAGGACCGCTGCTACCCACCGGGTAGCAGCCTGCTGCACACCACGGTGAGCACCACGACCAGGCGCACCGGCATCCCGTCGGCGCAGGCCCTCGGCTCACACCTCACACCCTCATACGCGCCGCGCCCACCTGGGGAAACGGGCTGCGAGTATCCCAGGAGCAGCCGGGATGGCAGGTCTACAGGACGGTGCCGTGCAGGGCGCGGCGGTCGCCGGACATCGCGTAGCGGCGGGCGGCGAGGCCGTGTTTGAGGGGCTCGCCGATCTCCTCACAGAGCAGGGCGAGGACGTCGGCGGCCTCGATGTCGGAGAGGTAGGCCGGCGCGACTTCGAGCATCAGCTCCCCGATCGCGTGGGCGCTGGCGTAGAGGTCAGCCGCGACGGCGCGCAGCGCGGCGACGGCCGGGTCCGCTGGCGGACCGGCGGGCGGTGGAGGCGGTGCGGTGCGGACGTCGCGGACGGCCTGGCGGACCACGGCGCGCCACCGTGGCGGTGTCGAGGGCCTGGAGGCCGCTGTGGGCGAGCGTGGCGAGACGGCGGGTGATCACCCTCCGTGACGTCCTCCGCACGGCTAGAGACGGCGATCAGGGCGCGCTGGGACAGGCCGTAGTCGAGCGCGGCCACGGCGGCCGGGTCGCTGTCTCGCGTGCGAGACGTCTCGGTGCCGGCGGCGACGGCGTCGTGGATCGCGGTGAGGGAGCGGGCGACGTCCCGGAGCCGGTACGCCTGGGCGCGGCTGATGCCGAACTCCGCGGTGCAATACGAATCCCAGCTGCCGTGACCGAGCGGCACCCAGACGCGGGCGGCGTGCGCGTCGCGGACCCCGGGCGGCGAGCACCGCCACGGAGCGCCGAACGTCGTCCATCGCCTCACGCAGCCCCTCCGTCATCTCCCGGGCGCGGGCCGCAGTGAGCGGCGGCCGCGCCGGTTCGACGCCGTGCTCCTGGTCCTCGTGCTGCTCGCCCACGACTCCATCGTCCTCCGCGCCGGCGGCCCAATCCAGGGAGAACGCTGCTTCGGGGCCTTCGCCGTCCATGTGGAACAGAGCTGTCGACGGCTCAGGCCCCGGTTGGGTCAGTCGGCCCGCCGCTTGCCCGCCGGGTCGTGGGGGCTGCGCAAGCTCCACCCCTTCCACCCATTGTTCCAGACCACGGTGTCCCCGCTGATCTCCTTGAACGCCTTCAAGACCGTCTTATGGATGGCCGGGTTGCCGTTGTCGTTGGTGTAGGTCAGGCCGTCGTCGAAGTTCTTGGCGATGTGGTCAACCGCATCGCTCTGGTAGAGCTCGTGAGCACGGGACTCGTTGATCTGCTGGAGCATCCAGGCTGCCGCGGCCTGAGCATCAGTAGCACTCATGTTGTGACCCTACATTCGTTCACAGCAAGCGAGTTGGGCTCTGCGCGAGCTCCGTCTCATAGCCTCACACCCTCACAGCTCACCCCGTCTACCTGGGGAAACGGGGTGTGAGACTCACAATCTCCGCGTCGTCGGGCAGGTCCAGGCGCTGGCGCGGCCGGGGCAGCAACACGTCCGGGCCGCCAGGCAGCAGGCCCCTGTTGCGTAGGGACTTGACGCGGCCGCGGCACCAGGAGGAACAGAACTCCCGGGGCCGGCGCCCCGACGCGGAGCAGGGTTGGATGCAGACCAGGCACTGACCGGGCGCCGCGACGGGCGCCAGACGCTTGAGAAGGTCGCGGACCCGGTCTTCCTCATCCTGCTCGTACGGTTCGACGTCAGCCGTGCAGCCTTCGAGCAGCTCGGTGAACGCGGCCCGGAAGGCGGGGATCTCGCGGCGGCAGGCTCCGAGCAGGTCCAGGTACTCCTCCACCGGCCAGCTGGCCAGCGTGCCGGAGCGTGAGAGGTACAAGCCGAGGGTGTCGATCCGGTACCGGTCGTCCGTGTCGAGCAGCAGGTAGCCGGTCAGCTGCCACGCTTCAGCTTGGCGCAGGGTGCGGGTGTACCGGGTGCTCTTGAAGTCGAGCAGCAGTCCGTCGACGGCCAGGTCGGCGTCCGCGGCGATGCGGTCGGTCGGAAAAGTGGGCGCTGGCGTGCAGTCCTCCGGCCGTGTGCGGGTCCGCAGGTCGTTCAGTGGGCCATCTGCGGCCTTGTAGAGCTGGGCGACGACGTCGGCCACCATGTCGCGGTGCGGCAACTGGAGCAGCCGGTCCAGGGTGAATGCACCGGGATCTTCTCCGGCGGCAACGGCCAGCGGGGTGAAGGCGAACCCGATCGAAGTGCGGTAGTTGACCTGGTACCAGGCTGCGGCGATCAGCAGGCGGGCCAGGTCCTCCTCCTCATCATGGGCGCGCTCCATCGGGAGCTCTCGGTTGTCGAGCTGCAGATGCATGACCGTCTCCTGAAGGCGCTCCATGAGCTCTTCGCCCACCTCCCGCATCCGCTGCCGGGCGTCGGATTCGTAGGAGCCGGTGAGCAGGATGCTGAGGCGGGCGACGTGGTCCACTGGTTCGGCGGTGGTGAATGCCAGCCGGAGCCGGTAGTCAATCGCGGTGCCGACGTTCCCGGCCTCCGTGCCGACGCCCGGCCTCGGCATCAGGACCTGGCTGCTGCGGTCCCGAGCCCGGAAGCTCTTACGCAGCGGGTGGGCACCGGCCGTCAGCTCACGGTCCAAGAACCGGCGCAGCGGGGTGCGTGGACAGTGAATCCCGGAAGTCAGGCTCATCAAGTCACCGCCTTGGGCAACAGGCGCCACCAGGGCGCGGGTGAGTCGCGATGAACCGGGACGGTACGCAGCAGGACTGACAAACCGTCACCCGTAAGGATTAGCCGACAAGCCCGGCAAGTAAGCGGATCACCCGATCGCATGATCAGGGCGGGGGTGGGGGCTGCTGAAGGACGGGCTTCGCCCTGAAAATGCACCCGCGCTGCCAGTGGCTGTCGGTACCGTCCGGTCATGGAATCGCCGGTCACGTTCGATCGTCTCTATGAAGGTGCCAAGCGCTTCGCGCGCCTGGCCATGGAGGCCCACGCCGAAGAGGACCAGGAGGTCTTCTTGTTACACGCCGGCGTCAGCGTCGAGCGCCTGGCGAAGGCGGCACTGGTCCTTGTCCATCCCACCTTGCTCACCGAGGTGAACGGCAAGGACGACATGCTGCTGCACTTCGCGGGAGCGGTGTCCGAACCGCCGGCCCGGCTCAGGACCATCGGCGCGGCGACAGCAATCGGTCGGCTGCGGAAGATGGACGTCCTCCCGCAGAAGCCCAAAAGTGAGGCTGCTGACCTCGACGGACTGATCGAGCTGCGCAACGGTGTCGCTCACCTCGGTGCAGAGGACGTGGAGGACTACCTGGGAGTCTTCACGGCGACCGTGGACAAGCTCTTGCAGCATGTGAGGCGGGACCGCGGAGCCTTTTGGGAGTCGTGGTCGGATACGGTCCAGGTAATCCTCGACGACAGGGCCGACCGCTTGCAGAAGGCCGTCCGGCTGAGGATGGACCAGGCCCGGCACCGGTTCCGGACACGCTTCGCCGACCTTCCGGACGGAGCGGTCGAGGGCGCCGCGCAGGCGGTGAGCGAGCGCGGGCTGATAGTGGTCGAGGTCGGTCCAGGAAAGGCGCTGTTCCAGACGCTGAGCCAGTGCCCCGCCTGCGACCGGGAAGCCGCCGCTCTGTTCCTGGCCGTCGACGAGGACTCCCCGCTGTTCGACATGGAACTGACGGCCGAAGGTCTCTTGTGCGGGCTGTGCGGGTTCCACCTCGCCAGCACGGATGAGGTCGAGGCCGCCGGCCTGCCAACCGTTGTCCGCTACTCAGTGGAGGACCTGACGCGCATCGTCGCCGAAGGCCCGGACCCGGCAGAACGCCTTGCCACGCTCAAGCTCGCCCTGCCGACTGCGCGAACTCACGCCCACGACAGCTGGTAGACGCCTGCTCACAGTCCTTCGGGATTGGCAGGCGGTAGGGGCGGTGCGATGTCGAGGACGGCCTGGGGACCTGCCACGCCGTCGCAGATACGGCCGAAGAGGGCGATCAGGGCGCCTGGGACAGGACGTAGTCGAGGTTACGAGCATTTTCCGGACGTTGTCCGCGCAGCCCAGCGAATCACTGCCCAGTTGGGCAGAATTGGCAGGCAAAGAGAGCCGCCTCTGTGCGTGAACCGGCTTTGACCTGGGGGAACTTGTGATCGTTCGGCGCTTCCTTGACGACGATGGTGAGCTGGCCCAGCACCTCGTCAAGCAGTTCAACACTCCACTGGACTGGCCAGAGGACGGAGGGCTGAACACGGGGCACGTCGCGAAGATTGCTTCTGTGGCAGCCTGCGACGTCTCGTACAACCAGGCAGCCAACGGTCATCTGGCCGACCTCTTCGCCGCCCTCCCTCTACCGGGCACGTCCAAAGGCGATGAATTCTGGGGCGCGCTGGAGGATGCAGGAGGCGCTGCCGCTCTGTACATCGACCCCGGCAACATGGGCGGTCCGTCCTTCGATCGCCTGGCCAGGGAGAACGGAGCGGGCATTGCCGACCGGGTGCTCAGCTTCCTGGCAGAGCTTGACAACCAGCAGCGCGACGCCGTGACCAAGGTGATCGGCGACGCACTGGCCCATGACACGCTCATCGCAGGTGGGCGCTACCTCGGGCAGTTGTGGCTACGTGACGTCGAGACCACTGCCTGGCATGTGCTGCTCGCTAAGCGCCGGCTGCACGAGACAGAGGACGACCGTAAGCGATTCTTCGAGGCGTGGGGCAACGCCTGAGCGGTACGGCGGTGACTACGCTGCGAAGCGGCTTGACCCCGGCAGCTGCAATGCCGGGGTCAAGCCGTTTCACGAGGTGGCTACCCGATCCAGATGATGTCCAGGACGGACAGGTGCCGGGTGAGCCGGTTGATCACGTAGACGACGGACAGCTGTCCGACGGAGGCGGCGCGGACGTCCTCGCCTTCGGGGTCGCCGGCGTTCCACTGGGGCCAGCCCCACGGGGAGCGCATCGCGATGTCCAGGACGTCGCGGACCATCTCCGTCGCGTGCTCGGGGAGCTCGGTGAGCGTCTTCACGGCCTGCGGGGACAGACGCACCGCCCACGGCTGGTCGGTCACCGGCGCCCACCAAGGACATCAGCCAGGTCCACGAAGCCGGTCTCATCCCGGTCGGAGTCCATGTACGCGTCGACGGCCGGGGCCGCGGCGAGACGGATCTGCCAGGTACGCACGACGTCGTGCAAGGGCGTGAGGCTGTAGCTGTGACGGGAGTCTTCCAGGGCCTTGGCCCAGTCCCGCTCGAAGGCCGGCACCCAGCTGTCGGCGCGGCGATCGTCGCGCAGCTGGGCGAGCAGCTGCGCGGCGGCGGTCGGGGCGGGTGCTGGCGGGGGAACGGCCGTGTAGTCGGGCTGGGCGGTCATTGCTTCCTCCAGAAGTCCTGCTGCCAAGCTAGCGTCTGCGTCGCCACCAGGGGCTTGCTGGTGGCGTAGCTGTTACAGCGGCTGTTGCCCCGGTCTCCGCATAGGCCACGGGGGCTGTGAGCGTCACGGGTGAGTGGTCGCCAGTGATGATGTTGATGCTTTGGACAGCATGGTGAACTTGCTCGGGGGTGGGCGCATGGGATCCGGCGGGCATGGCTGAGCGGAGTTCGGCCACGAACTGGGTGAGGCGGGTGCGGACTTGGTCGACGATGTCGTGGAGAGCAGACACGGAGACGGACCAATAGAGCGCCTCGATACTGATGCCACGCTCACGGTACTTCGCGCTCATGAGCACCCGGAGTTCCGCACCGCCAGGCAGGTCGATCTTCAGGTGCTCGCCGGTGGGTGTCCGCGAGATCAGGTTCTCCAGGTACCCGACCCCCCAGGGAATGGGCACCTCCTCCTTGATTACGTCTCTGGCTGTCTCGGGCAGGTGGAGAACGCTGATGCGCTCCCCCTTCCTCTGCCAGGCCGGAGATATGGAGTCAGCCTGGATCGGTGCTGGCACGCGCCGGTAGTCCGGAATCTCCGCGTCAGTACGGGCATACCCGTTCAGCTCACTGAGCGCCCACTGCCGTAGCGGATGAGACGATGCGTGACCGCCGATGATGAGCGCATGGCGCAGCAAGCCAGCGAGTGGCGCCGTGTCATCCAGGACGCCCTTCTCCAGCTGGTCCAGCGGCTGGTGGCCGCGGCGGAGCCGCCCCATCACTTGATCAGCGCGAAGTACGCGATCACGGCAGCGACCACAGCAGCGATGGCGGAGACAGCGGTCCAGAACACGTTGCTGCGGAACCAGGGGCCGTCGGTGGTGTCAGACGAGTCCGGGACAGCCCCGGCATTGGCGGTCGCACCGTGCGAGGCCTGCGCATAGGGCGCGTGCATGGTGATCGGCGAGTTGTCGCCGGCCGTGATCTGGAAGGACTGTCCCGCCGGCGCCTGCGGGTCCGGTTCTGGTGACTGGCTGCTCATGGCATTCATCAGTTTCTTGTAGGCGCCGAGGACGGCCTCGCGCGCTTGGGAGAGAGCTTGCAGGGTCTCGTAGTAGCGGGTGGGGTCGGTGCGTTTCCACTCGGGCGGAACTTCGGTGTACGAGAGGGTGTCCGAGTCTTCAGGGGGGAAGGTACCGCCGAACTCGTTGGCCAGGTGGCCGAGTGCATCAACAAGATCCTGGTGCAGCCTCGCCAGGCCGGGATCGGTGAAGTCGACGATGTCCCGCTGCAAGGCCTCGTGGGCGTCGTCCACGCCTGCCGCCACCCAGTCAGGAACGCGGCGCAGCGGCTGCCCCGACAGCAGGAACCTCATCCACGGGACATCCGGTGGAATCACGCGTGCCACCCGCGTCATCTTGTCCCGGTCGGGTCCCCCCATGGAGACCGTCTGCCTTCCGACAGCCCGGCTGAACACTTCAAGAGCCGAGTCGACGCGCCCGCTGTGGTCGGCGAACGCCTCGCTGTCGAAGTCGCACAGACGACCGCCACTGCCGGAACTGCGCAGATGCAGCTCGAACTGTGCGTCCGCTGCTGCTCGTATCGCCTCGTACAGGTCCGCGGCAGCCGAGATCACTCGGGGGGCGGCGAGCATCTGCAGCTCCCGAAGCTGGTTGAGCAGATTCGGGACGCCGGCCTCCACTACGGCCACGGCCGCAGGAACCCGAGCGCCGAGCGACTCGACTGGTGGTGCGATCCAGCTTCGAAAGAGGCCTACCTGAAGAGCTTGGGCGGCCCGGAAGTAGGAACGGCAGACGTTCAGGACCTCGCCCCTCCCGTCGTCCAGGTAATGCGCCACAGAATGGCTCCGGATTAGTAGTCGAGGTCCAGGTAGTCGATGTCGTTGATTTCCACGTCGGACAGTCCCATAGCGCGACCGCCGCCGTCCTGGAAATAGATCTCCTTGAATCCTTCGGCGATGATTCCGCGCATCTGCTGGTCGCTGGCCCCGGCGTCGCGGGCGTCGAAGAGGCGCTGTGCGTACTCCGGTGGAAGGTGCACGGTGAGTCGCCGGAACCGTCCGTCGTCGGTGGTGCCGACCGGCGCGGTGTAGCCGAACCTGGCCCGGGTCTCCACCGTGATCCCGCCCGTGGTGGTGGCCTGGCGCTGCCGGCGCTTGCGCACCAGCGGCTGCCAGCGGGCCCGCACCGCGTCATCGATCTTTGCGGCGACGTCGGCACGGGCATGCTTGCGGGCGCCGCGTCGGTAGCGGTTGACGGAGTCGGCGGTGACGCCGATTTCCTGGGCGACGGCCTTCGCGCTGCCGAGCTGCCGGATCAGGTAGCCGATCTGGCCCTTAAGAGTCTTGGGCGGCTCCTTGGTGAACGCCTCGCGGTCGGCACGCTCGATCGCGTCCTCGATCTCGTTCACGGCTCACCTCCCGTCGTAGTCGGCATCACGGTGGAACCAGTCGCGAACGAGGCGGGCGTCTTTGGCCGCGTCGAGGTTCACGGCCAAGCGCTCGGCAACCCCGTCGCTCTCGGGCTGGAGATAGCCCAGCGTGCGCAGTTCCGCGACGGCCTTGCGGAACGCCTCTCGGCCTTCGGCAGCCAGCCGCTCCTCGCGGGTCAGCGACGACAATTGGTGCATCAGGGGCCGGTCGTCGTCGGTGTATCCGGTGGCGAGTTCGGCCAGGACACCGCGGGCGCGCCAGGTCAGGCGCATGTCGCGCATCGCCCGGGCGAACAGGATCGGGTCGTGGCCCGGCGGCCGGGTAGGCAGTGCCCAGCGAGGGCGGATGCTGTTGGTGGAGGTCATCGGTGCGGTCCTTCGCGTGGAGGTCGGTAGGGCAGGTGAGGGGGGAAGTTACTCGCCGTCCTCGAGGACGGCGTCGCCGCCCTTGATGTGGCGGGCCGGGTTGAGGCCCTTCTCCATCAGCTCCACCGCCCACAGCATCGGCTGGACGCCCTCCAGCTTCGCCAGGCCGGGCGTGGGCCCGAGGCGGAAGCCGCCCGGCTGCGGCTTGCCGGACGCCGCGTAGGGGAGGAAGTCCAGCGGACTCGCGCCCGGCGAGGGGTAGACGACGCAGTCGGACAGGACGGCGAGCGGGAACAGCCCGGTCATCTTCGCCATGTTGTTGAGCTTGCGGTGCATGTTGACCCGGGCCTTGCTGATGACGGCGGCCCGGATGTCGGGGCGCCAGGTCGGCCGCTCAAGGGCCGGCCACCGTTCGCCCTCCTTGTAGTGGCGGCCCTGCGGGCGCTCGCGGAGCTTGCCGACGCCGCCCTTCACCGTCGCCTTGATGGCCGCGAGGACGGCGGCCAGGGCCGGGTCGACCTGCTTGTGCTGCTCCATCGCGGCAAGGAACTGGCGGTCGTCCAGGTCCTTGGTGACGCCGAGGTCGGCGAGGGTGTCGACGTACGCGTTCTTGAGGCGGTCGTGCCACGGGTCTAGGTACGCGCCGGTCTCGCGGCGCAGGTACGCCTCGATCGGGTGGACGTCGTAGCCGAGCTCCTGGGCGTAGGCGACGGTGTGCGTCTGGTACCAGGCCGGGCCCGTCGGACGGGAGCCGTCCGGCGTGAACGGCGAGGGCAGGCGCGGGTCCAGCTCGATGTGGGACAGGTCGACCAGCCAGCTCCCGGGGATCTTCGGGTTGAACTTCGGGGCGTGGAAGTGGTCCGGAGCGCTGAGGCCGACGACCAGGCGGGACGCGGCGGCGAGGAAGGCGGTGTTGAGGTCCAGGCCGACCGCGAAGGGCATCATGCACTCCTCATCGCTGAGCGAGTCCACTGACCGCACCCACTGGTACGCCTCCTCATTGAGGAACCCGCCCGTCCAGCCGGACTGAACGACGACCGGGTGCTCCGGGGTGGCCTCCGGCGGCGCCGGGTCCATCGGCTCCGTCCCCAGCGACCCAGGGTTGTAGGCGGAGATCCAGTTGCCGGTTTCCTCATCGCGCTCCGGTTTCGTCGGCGGGCGCAGCGCCGTCATCAGCTCCAGCCCCGAGACGGCCGTCGAGCCGCGCGGGGTGATGACCCGCTGGGCGTACACGCCGAGGACGCGGGCGATGTCGGCCGGCTCCATGTCCGAGACGCCGGGCCAGGACCGCTCATCGAGGGCGTCCCACGACAGGATCGCCAGCTGCACGCACTGCCTCTCGCGGCCCTGTGCCTTGCGGTAGATCCGCGCCCACGGGCCGAACCCGCGCTGAGTGAGCTGCCACTTGGCCTTCGTCACCTGCTTGACGACCGGGTGGTCCTCCGGCAGGCGCAGGGAGCGGCGCTGCTCGTGGCCCTCCAGGCGCCCGGGCAGCCCGAGCTTCACGGCGGCCGCGGCGGTGAGAACGATCAGCGGGTCGGAGTCCTTGCCGTAGCGGTTGAGCTTCGGTGCACCGAGGCCAGACTCGCGCAGCGTCCACTCCACCAGCTCCGGGATGGTGGTCGCCGGGCAGTCCAGCACGATCCCGTCGACGCCGTACGCGGAGCCGTCGCCGTCCAGCACGGCGAGCGGGCCGTGCGGGAAGCGCGGGTCGACAGCAGGCTTCGTCGCCTTCTTCGCCGCCGGGCGCCGCGACGTCGCCGGGCGTCCGGCCGGACGGGCGGGGCGCTCCGGGGCGGCGGGACCTTCCACCGGCGCCGGGGCCGTCGCCTCGGGCGCGGCCGGGCCCGTGAACGTCTCCGGCGTCACCGGCTGCGGCGCGGCGGCAGGAGCCACGGGGGCGGCAGGCGCAGGCGCGGCGGGGGTGCCGTGGGCGGGGTACTTCGCCGCCCACCCCTTCAGTAGCCGCTGGTACGCCTCCAGGCGCGGCGACTTCGGCTCGGAGCGGCCGTTCTCGTAGTTCTTGACCGTCTGCGTCGTGGTCTTCAGCGCGGCCGCGAGGCGGGCCTGGGTGATGCCGGCGGCCTCGCGGAGTCGGGCGCGTTCTGCCGGGGGCGGGAGCTGCGGCTCCTCCTCCAGTAGCGCGTCGATGTTCGCGAACAGCTCTTCCTCGGATGCCATGCGTGGATCTCCTCTCGTACCCCCACCCTAGCAGCATTTACCCTAATCTTTAACCTACTTCTTTAACCCTATCCGAGTAACTTTCCGTGCCGGGGTGGACGACCAGCGCAGGCCCTGGCTCACAGCTGACAGACTCGGCGTGTGGCGCCCTCACCTGGGGAAACGCGGTGTGAGGCTCATAGATGACGGGTGTCGTCTGCCACGGAGAGGGCAGTGGAGTCTGCCACTGGATGTCAGTGGTTCTGCCATGAGGCGTGTCAGTAGGTGCTGGCGTCGTCGGCGTCGGTGAGGCGGAGGCTGTACCGGACGTCGTCGGCCAGGACGGCGGTGCCGTCGTCGGCGCGGACCAGGAGGCCGGCGTCGATCAGCCCGGCGACGGTGGCCGCGGTCGGCTCCTCGGGGTCGGTGGAGACGGAGCCCTCGTAGGACGCCTGGAACAGCACGGCCGCGTCCTGGTTGCTGAGGACGTCGCGGTGGAGCGGCCGGTGGTGCGGGTCCGTCGGGTGGCGCCAGGGCTCGGTGTGGTTGGCGGGGTGGAGCCAGTTCATCTGCCGGTCGGTGAGGACGTCCAGGCGCGGGGTGAGGGTGAAATGGGCGGGGGCCGTGCGGCGCAGGGCGTACGGGCCGGCGAGGTGGGGGTAGGCCCAGGCGCGTTCGATGGCGTCGCTGACGCGGTCGAGGTCCCAGCCGAGGGATTCGGCGAGGAAGTCGGCGGTGAGCGGCCGACCGGCGTGGGCGAGCGCGTTGAGGAGGGTGACGGCGTCCGTGTCGGTGCCGGGGGCGGGTTCGGTCGGGAACTGGGCGTCGAAGTAGCGGGGGTGGTGGTAGACCTCGCCGGCGTACGGGGTGAGGTCGCTGGGGTGGAGGTCGAGGCGGCGGGCGGCGGCCTCTTCCGGAGATGGGCGCCCGGTCAGGCAAGGAGAGTGGCCAGGGCGGCGGTGATGGCGGCGGCAAGGGTGAGGACGCCGGTGAAGGTGAGGGCGGCGCGGGTGAGGGCGGTGGGATAGGTGGCGCCGTCCAGGCGGGCGAGCTTGCCCGCGCCGGCGGCGGCCAGGACCGCGACGACGGTCACGACGGCGATGGTGAGAAGGACGACGGCGATGGACATGACTGACTCCCGCAGAGATAGAGGGTGCTGACGTGACCGAAGGTCGTGGAACCGGTGTTCGCCGTGGTTCACCCGGCGGAAGATGAACACCGGCGAACACATCACGGACCCGGGGGCGACAGCGAGATGCACGACGAACCGAACGGCAACGCAGCGCTGGCCGAGCTGCGGAAGCGGCTGGACAACGGGCTGGCCCATATGCGGCTGGACAAGACCGCGCTGGCGGGGCGGGCGGGCCTGGGACGTACGACGGTCTCGGAGGCGTTCCGGGCGGGTGGGCCGGTGCCCTCCGGCGGGACCATCCAGGCCCTGGCCACGGCCCTCCGGTTGCCCGCCGACGAACTGCTGGAGCTGCGGCGTGCGGCGACCGGGGCCAGCGCCGTCGAGGCGCCGGGGCCGGGGCGCCCGGTCGGGGAGTGTGAGCCGCACGACCTGGAGGTCCATCCGGCCGGATACGGCGCTTCCGCCCCTGTCAGCACCGGAGTGCGGGTGCTGCCCGGGTACGTACGGCGCGCACACGACGGGGTGCTGGCGACTGCGGTACGGGAGGCCGCAGCGGGCCGGAGCGGGATCGTGATTCTGGTGGGCACCTCGTCGACGGGGAAGACGCGGGCGTGCTGGGAGGCCGTGCAGCCCCTTGCCGAACATGGGTGGCGGCTGTGGCATCCCTTCGATCCGACCCGTGCCGAGGAGGCCCTGGAAAATCTGCACCGGGTGGGGCCGCGGACGGTGGTTTGGCTGAACGAGGCCCAGCACTACCTCGGCCACCCGCGCGCCGGGGAGCGGATCGCGGCCGCCGTCCACAGCCTTCTGACCGGGACGGGCCGGGGGCCGGTGCTGGTGCTGGGCACACTGTGGCCCGAGTACGCCGCCCGGTACACGGCATTGCCCGCGCCGGGCCGGGACGATCCCCACAGCCGGGTGCGGGAACTGCTTGCCGGCCGCATCCTGACCGTTCCCGACGCCTTCGACGCCCCGGCCCTCGCCACAGCCGAAACCCTGGCCCAGGAAGGGGACTGTCTGCTGGCCGAGGCTCTGGAGCGGGGCCGGGCCGATGGCCGGGTGACCCAGGACCTCGCTGGAGCGCCCGAACTCCTCAACCGCTACCGGCACGCCACCCCGCCGGCCCTGGCCCTCCTCGAAGCCGCGATGGACGCCCGCCGCCTCGGAGTCGGTCCCCACATCCCCCAGTCCTTCCTCACCGACGCCGCCGCCGACTACCTCACCGACACCGAACGCGACCACCGCACCGACGACTGGGCGGAACAGGCCTTCGCCCACCTCGCCGAACCCGTCCACGGCAAACAAGCACCCCTGCGCCGTGCCGACCCACGCCCCCAGCGCCATCCACCCGGTCCTCCGTCACTCGCTGAGAAGACCCCCGCACAGCCCGCGGGACCGGTGTTCCGGCTCGCCGACTACCTCGAACAGCACGGCCGCACCACCCGCCAATACCTCTGCCCACCCGCCTCCTTCTGGCACGCCGCCCATACCCACATCGCCGACGGCGACGACCTCAACAATCTTGCCGAGGCCGCCGAACACCGGCACCGCCTTCAGTGGGCCCACCACCTCCGCCAACGGGCCGCTGAGCAGGGCAACATCGACGCGCTCCTCCGCCTGGCCGAGACGCGGGAGCCAGCCTGGGACCGGGAGGGAGCCGGAAAGCTGACGCGCAGAGCCGCCGACCAGGCCACCACTGACATGCTCCTCCGCCTGTCCGGGGCGCGGGAGCGGGCCGGGGACCGGGAGGGAGCCGAAACCCTGGCCCACGAAGCCGCCGACCACGGCATCGCCTTCGCGCTCTTCCGCCTGGCCCGGCTGCGGGATCGGAAGGCTGCCAAGATGCTGGCGCGTGAAGCCGCCGTCCGCTGCACCACCTTCGTGCTCGCCCGCGTGGCCGGGATGCGGGAGCGGGCCGGGGACCAGGAAGGAGCCGAGAGGCTGGCCCGCGAAGCCGCCGACCGCGGCGACACCCACGCGCTCGTCGACTTGGCCTGGGGCCGGGAGTGGGCCGGGGACCGGGAGGCAGCCGAGAGGCTAGCCTATGAGGCCGCCGACCACGGCCACCCCCTGGCGTCTGCCCTGTTGGTCGAGATGCGGGAAGAGGCCGGGGACCAGGAAGACGCCGAGAGGCTGGCCCGCGAAGTTGCCGACCACGGCGGCCCCTACGCGCTCGCCCTGTTGGCCAGGATGCGGGGAGAGGCCGGGGACCAGGAGGATGCCGAGAGGCTGGCCCGCGAAGCCGCCGACCGCGGCAACATC
>NZ_JBIBUU010000026.1:16518-98224 GCF_043079735.1 Streptomyces sp. NPDC015144
CCGACGCGCTCGCCCTGTTGGCCAAGCTGCGGGAAGAGGCCGGGGACCAGGAAGATGCCGAGAGGCTGGCCCGCGAAGCCGCCGACCACGGCGACATCGACGCGCTCGCCCTGTTGGCCAAGCTGCGGGAAGAGGCCGGGGACCAGGAAGATGCCGAGAGGCTGGCCCGCGAAGCCGCCGACCACGGCGACAGTTTTCCCTACCTGGACCGCGTAGCGCATCGCATGCTGGCAAGGCTGCATCCGCATGGACTGGACCCGGACGGTGCGCCGACGCCTCCGTGGCAGTGAACGCTACAGATCCGAGGGCATCGGGGCAGCCGAGACGGCACTTGATGAGACAACTTCAGGTGTCTGGAGAACCGTGTCGATCTTGGGCTCAAACCGCCAGCCTGGACCGTCGGGAAGGGCCGGGACGGCTTGTGCGAGTGCGACCTTGACGGGATGCGCTCGGTCCCGGGTCAGGGCGCGCCGAGCACCCGGTCCGGTCGGCACACGTCGCAGGGCGTGGCCCCGGCGGCGAGGGCGGCCACCGCTTCCTCCCGGCTGGCGGGCCGCAGCTGCATCCCCATGGCCCAGCAGTCCCCGCGGTGGACCTCGGTCTGGGTGGTACGGGCGCCGTCGGTGATGCCCCACGCCGGGGCCTGCGGCCGCGGCGCCAGGCTCTGTTGCTCCTCGGTCCGAAGGGCCCCGCGCTCGCGCTGCCCCTCGACGGTTCCCGGCCCCTGCCCCCGCCGCTCCTGGGCCTCAAGCTCGCGGATCCGGGCACGGGTCTGGCGCAGCTGCCAGTCCAGCCACTCCTCCAGGGTCTTCAGCTTGCCCAGACGGGACACTGGTCCTGGGTTGGGCACGGCTACGCCGCCCGGTCCTCGGACTCGGCCGGCTCGTGGGCGTGCTTGAGCGCCATGCGTGCATCGACGAGGTCGGGGCCGCTGAGCGAGGCCCAGTACGGGTGGGTGGAGACCTCGGCGCTCAGCCGGAGGAACTCCTCGCGGAAGTGGGTGACCTCGACCTTCTGCTCGTCCGTGTACCCGGGGCTGTCCGGCTTCCCGGACCGGTAGCTGCTGTGGAGTTGCTTGTCGCCTTCCCAGCCAGGCATCGGCTCGGCGGACCACGGCAGGGTCCTGGCGTACGCCTCGTACGCGGCGCGGGTCTGGTGGAGGGCGAGCTGGGCGTCGCGGAGATCCTGGGGGAAGGGGTACTCGGGCACACGACAATGCTACGTCTGTTCGAATGTTGGATGCGAGCGACGTGCCGGGCACCCCGCTCGCGAGCGCCCGACCGGCCCAGCGCGCAGGACGGACGCGGTGGCGGCAGGGTACGCGCCGGGGAGGCAATCGCGGTGGTGCGCTTCGCGGGATTCGGCTGGTGCGCCCCGGGACGTGGGGCTGCAGTCCCGGCCAGAGGAAGGGCTGGAACCGGGCTCACGCGTCGCGACACCTGGGAGTGGCTCACCGCCCTGGCCGTCGACCACGGCCACTTCCGCACCCCGCCCTCGGTCGAGGACGTCAAGGAAGGATGCGTCCAGACCGTCCTGTCCGGCCGCTCTCACGCTGACTGGTGCTCCTCATGGCAGACCTTGCAGGAGGGACGCCGCTGAGGGTCGCGCATGTTCGTTGCGGTACCGCAGTACAGGCAGGGAAGCCGGGCTGGGTCCCACCGGGAGGGGCGGGCTGTTTGGAGGTGCGCGGCGAGCGCGCGGTGGTAGCCGTCCGAGGCGGTCTCCCTGGCGCGTGGTGGCCCAGCGCGGGTGACCGAGCTGATTGCCGCCGAGCAGGACCCGGCGACCGGCCGGTGGGCGGCCGCCGAGGCCCGCCCCAGGGCCGAGGTCGCGGGCCCGCCCGGAGCCGCTGGGTACGCCCCGGTCGCGGACGACCCGCACTCCGACCCGCTCTTCGCCCGGCTCCACCATCTCGTCGGCGGCCTCACGGCCGAGGTTGAGCGGCTCTCCGGGCGCCCGCGCCCGCAGGCCGACGAGCTGCGGACCGTACTGGAGGACGTCACGGCCGTGCCCCAGGAACTCTGGCGGACCCTGTCGGAGGCACGGGCGGCGGGAGCCCGCGCCGGGTACCAGCGGGGACGGGCCGCCGGGCGGCGACGGTGACCTGATCGCCCGCCCGGTCAGGACCGGCGGGCCCGATCGGACTCGGCGACGGCCGCCGCCCGCACCGCCGTCATTGCCGTCTGCACCGACGCCAGGTGCGGGCCCGCCCCCCCGGCACGACCGCCAGCGCGGCCGCCAGCATCCCGATCGCCTCGGTGACCTGGCACGCGAGGGCCGGTGCCAGCACGTCGTGCGCCAGCACCGCGTCCAGGACCACGTCCGCCTCCTGCGTGACCAGGCCCACCGCGTTGTTGAGCGTCGGCGCCGGCCCGTCGTACGTCTCGGCCCACGCCCGCACCAGGTGACGGTGCGTCCCCCGGTCCGTCGCCCCCAGGATCCGCCCGCGCAGGCGCCCTCGCCGTTCCAGCTCCGTTGCCGTCATGCCCCGCCAAACGAGGTCCCGGCCGGGCCGGACACGGCCGGGCGGGCCCCGGACCGCGATGGCGGGGCCGCCCAGTACCTGGACCAGCCCGCCGGCCGAGATGGTCCCCACAACGTCGTACGCCCAGATACCTGCGCTCCGGTCCTCCCCCGGCCTCCCGCGTTGCAACAGGCCAACGGCGAATCTCGGCGGGCCGGGCGTACCCGTGCTGGGCAACGGGGGCGGGGGCTTTCACTCGTTCCCGCACCGGCGACGTCCCGCACACATGACCGCCTGTCAGGGGGACTGCGCTGGCTGGGATCATGAGGGCTCATCAGCCCCGACCAGCTGGAGACCCTTGTGTCCGTACGCCGCCTTCTCCCGATCGCCGTCGCCGTGCTCGCGGCCACGCTCACCGCGTGCAACCCGAGCGCTGCGGACTCGTCCGACGCGAAGCCGTCTGCCGCCGAGTCCGTCAACGCCTCCACCGGGGCCAGCCCCTCCGCGGCCGCGGGTGCCCCGGCTGACGGGAGCGGGCTGTCCCTCGCCGCGGCCATCGCGAAGATCGCCGCCGCGGAAGAGGTCCGCGACGGGTACAAGCGCGACAGCTTCAAGCACTGGGTGGATGCGGACCGAGACGGGTGCTCGACCCGCAACGAGGTCCTTCTCGCCGAAGCGGTGGAGAAGCCGGAGCAGGGTGCCCGGTGCGCGCTGACCGGGGGCGAGTGGCTGTCCTACTACGACGAGGTCACCGTCACCGAAGCGGGGAAGCTGGACATCGACCACATGGTCCCGCTCGCCGAGGCCTGGGACTCCGGAGCCTCCACCTGGGACGCGGACCGGCGCATGCGCTACGCCAACGACCTGGACGCCGAGAGGTCGCTCGTGGCGGTCACCGCGAAGACGAACCGCAGCAAAGCGGACAAGGACCCGTCAGAGTGGATGCCGCCGGCCAAGTCCGCGCAGTGCACCTACCTCGCAGACTGGACCGCCACAAAGCTCCGCTGGGAACTCACCGCGGACGACAAGGAGCGCGCCGCCCTGGAGAAGCTCTCGGCGGACTGCACGGACACGGTCGTGAAGTACGAAGTCGCGCCGTGATGTGAACACCGCCGGCCGGTGCGACACGCCCGCCATCTGCCGCACCACCAGCTCATCTCATGCGAGTTAGGTTGGCCATTGAGCGTGCGAGCCGGCCGTCCGTTTGAGCGGGACTCTTCGGCTTTGGGACAGGCGGTACCGGGCCGTTGCGCCTCGTGAGGGCAGCGGCCCGGCCAGAGGACCCGACGGTCAGACCGAGAACCCGACGTTGTCCAGGACGGGCTGGACGATGGACCATCCGGACGGGCAGGCGGCGTACACACCTCGCCTGTCGCCGAACGCCCGGGAGTAGGTGGCGTAGTAGTTGCTGACCCGGCTTCCGTTGGTGCAGGGCAACCAGGTGCTGTACTTGTCCGGTCCTGTCCCGTCGCACCATCCTGTGAAGGATGTGGCGTTGTAGCTCAGCACACCGCAGTAGCCGTTCCAGCCTGCGGTACCTACCTCTCCCGCTGATGCGGTCGGCGCTGAGAGCGCGATGCCCGCGACAGCGGTGGCAGTCGTGACGGCGGCAATTACGTTACGGCGGATCCTCATCCGTCCCCTCCCTATGCGTATGCCTTTCCAGCTATTGGCGCTGGTAGTGGCGCGGCCGTGCGGCGTGTTCGTGCGGGTCTCGCCGCCCTCCTGTTCCCGACCTACGGTGCTGAGGCGAGGACGGACGGGGCAATAGTGAGCGGCTGTCCCGGACACGCGGCGGCTGTCCGGGCTGTTCAGAGGTGTGTCCCGGACACTGGCCGGGAGGCGTTGGCGTCGACTGAGGCCGGAATCAGCGTTTCCGGACGACTCAGCTGACCGAGTCCGGGCATCGGCGGAGTCTGCTGGCACTCAGCTGGCCATCGGGCCGCTGCGCAGTTCAGGCGACCGGCGGAGCACCGAAGCCGGTGACACCCACCATGCTTCGTCGCGGTGGTCTTGGCCGCCTCGACCGGGCCTGGCGGCGGCCGACGGCACGGTCGAGGCGATGGTGGGCTTCGGGCCCGTTGTCCTACGGGTGCTGCTGGATCCACCAGAAGCCGAGGCCGACGATGCCGGCGCCGGTGGCGTAGGCGGCGCCGCGGAGGGCGCTGGAGAGCAGGGCGTGGCGGCGGCGGGCGAGCCAGCGGTTGGTGCGGTGGATTCGGTTGGTGTGCCCCGGGGTGTGGGGCTGGCGGCTAGTGTGCATGAGGTGCTCCGTTGTTGCGGGTGCTGTTTCGGGGAGTCCGGTGGGGGCTGGGCGTAGGAACTTGGCCCTGGCCGGGCTTCTTCGTTTACTGGCTGACGAGGTCGTGGATGCGGTTGGCGAGGTGGGGTGCGGGCCGGCAGACGAGGCCATCGTCGTGGCGGGTGATCAAGCGCTCGAATTCGGCTTCCAGCTGGCCGGTGGGGACGGTGCGGCGGGTGTGGTGCCGGTCGGAGTAGCCGGTGACGGTTTCCAGTGCCTCCAGGAACTCTTCCGGGTCCACGAGGGTGCGGCCCGGGCCGAGCTCGAAAAGGGAGGTGGTGACCTGCTGCTTCCAGAGCTGGGCTTCGCGGTCCTCGCCGAGGCCGAGGTGGTCCAGGTAGAGGCAGTACGCGGCGGCGGTGCTTCCGGCGCCGGCTGCGAATCTCCACCAGAATCGGGCGCTTTCGGGGTGGTGGGCGAGGTAGAGCATGCATGCGAAGGCGTGGGCGCCGTCGACGTCGACGGCGTTGGTCCAGCCGTCGAACTGGGCGATGCTCTCGTCGTCGCCGAGGAGGGCGGAGAGCTCTTCCACGTGTGCGGCCGCCCCGGCCTGGGTGACGGCCCAGCGGGCCATCACGCCGAGGCGGCGTCGGGCGCCGGCGCCTGTGTGGGCCTGTCCGGGGGCGGGGGGCATGTAGCCGGCGTCCTGGGCGAGGCGGCGGAGTCCGGCGCCGACGTCGAAGGGGCGGCGGGGCTCGCGGGTGGCGGCGGCGTCGGTGAAGGCTTTCTTCCATGCGTTCACAGGGTGTCCCTCGTCTTGATCGGCCGGGTGGCGCGGCGGTAGATGGGGTCGAGGCGTTCCTGGGCCCTGCGGCAGTGGTGGGTGACGGTGCTGGGTGTGAGGCCCATGTACCAGGCGATGTCGCGGGTCTCGTACTTCCCGATGTGGCGCAGGACGACCGCGTCGAACTGGCGCGGGGGGAGTTTGCTGAGGGCCGGGTACAGGCCGATGTGGCTGTCCATCGTGGTGAGGTCCTGGCGCAGGCCGTTGAGGAGTTCGCCGATGACGACGCGGCGCATGATCTGCCAGGTCTGTTCCTGCAGGTCGGGCTCGGTGAGCAGGGTGTCCCAGTGCCGCAGGATCTCGAGGAAGGCGCGGTGGACGGCCCTCTCGGCGCGGTCGTTGGTGTGCAGGATGGCGAGGGCGTACGCGTGGAACGCGTCCTGGTTGGTGAGGTAGTGGGCCTCGAAATCCAGCGGGAGGGGGAGCGGGGCCTCGGTCACGGGGGTGTGACCGTACTCCTCACGTACTTCGTCGGTCATGGGTCCTCTTCATTGAGGTGATGCGATGTGGTCGGGCACGTACTGATGCACCGTCACGGATCACTCAACCGGTCGAATCAGCCGAACGCGCATGCGCGGTCGAGCGAATATCACGCACCGGAATGAAGCATCGGCGGAACGTGATGTTGTGACGCATGGTGCGGGTGCGCTGACCTGCGGTGACGTAGTGGGCCGTGTGACGGGTTACCGACAAGCGCATCAATGAGAGTGGCGCACATCACAGTTTCGATCGGTGCTGCGGAAGCAGTCAGTTCTCACGATCGAGTGAAACCCCGCGCATCGCCTGCAAGTTCAGCGGGCCAGATGGTATGGGGCGACCTTCCGTATCGCCCTGATGAGGAGCGCGCGGCGCGGCCCGCGCCCCTCGGATCACCGGACCGAGGGTGTGGCGCCGGTGGCCTGATGACACCGGTCCGGCGAACGGGTTGATCGGTATCTCCCGTACCAGCTGTACGCGGCGATCCAGCGTGACCACCGTGGCGGCATGTCGATGCGGGAGCTTGAGCGCAAGCACGGCGTGACATGGCGGACGGTGCGGAAGGCGTTGGACTCGTCCTGGCCGGAGCCGCGCAAGAAGCTGCCGCCGCGGGCGACCGGAGCGGACCGCTACAAGGCGGTGATCGACGAGATCCTGCGGGAGGACCTGGACGAGGCGGTCGGGGCGCGGAGGACCGTGCTCGTCGCCGTGGCGGCGGGCGGTGCGCGCGGTGGCCGTTGCGGCGGTGCTGTTCATGCCGGTGCGGTCGGTGCGTTGGTCGAACCGGTAGGGCCGGGTGGTGCACACGTCGCCGACGGTGTCGGCGACCGTGGTCAGACGGCCGGTGTTGTCGTAGGTGTACGCACCGGCCGGGCGGAGCGGATCTGCCTCAAAGCCCGGGTTCCCGGCGTGTGGTGCCGGGGACCCAGGCTTCGTGCAAGAGGCTGCTCAGACTGTTCTCAGCGTGGTCCGATGCGGAGCGCGCTTCAGGTGCTGCTCGCTCGACGGTGAACCTTCGCGGAGCAGATCGGTCCAGCTGCCGTGGCGGAGGAGGTGGAACTCCGATGTTCCTGCGAAGAGACGTCGGCGCCGCGATACCCGCAGCTGGCGGGAGAGCTCCGTATCAACGAGGTCGGCCATCTCCGCGAGGGAGGGAGCCGCCGCGACGAAAGTCGTCACGATCGGGTCCTCGCACAGTTCGCCGCCCCAGCCAACTGTGAACGCCTCTTCCGTCAGCAGTACGCGCAGCGCGATCTCGCGGTCCCAGCCGGCCGGCAGAACCAGTTCGAGATTGTCCTCGCCCTCCATTGCCGAGCCCAGGTACCACATGGCCTCGTCACGGATGATCCCGATGGGGTCGGTGGCATCGAGAAGCCCGTCGACCGCGTCGATGAGAGCTCCTTCACGTGCCGTCGGTTCATCCCGCGCGTTGAGATCCGGGTCGGTATGCAAGTAGGTCACGATGCTGGTCGTCCTTTCATCGGCGGAGCTGTGCCACCGGGACGCCTGAGAGTTCAGCACGGACCCACGCCGGACGTCAGCCGTCGCATTTTGGAACGGCCGATGCCCGCCCTCCAGAGGATTTCCCCCCAGCCGCCACACTTACAAATGCATTCCAAAGGTCGATTACTGGGGATTATTTCCCATTCTTCGATCGATTTCTTTTTCCTCGTAGAATGCGAAGCCCTTCCCGAGTATTGCTGATGTCGAGCAGGACAAGCACGGCCTTCCCTGCTCCCTTCAGCCCTCGGAGGATGATTGCCACGAGATCTTCCATGATGTCTCCGGTTTCCTGTGTGGTGGCGCCGACCCTCGTTCACTCTTCGGGTCGGCGCCACAGTGGAACAGCGTGACACGTGCGGCTGGAGGCGGAAGCCCTGCAGTCCGGTCAGCGCGGAGCTTCGCTACGACTCAACGCTGATGAAGACGCGGAGCCGCCCTATGTGCAGGATCCTCGGCCGCGGTATCCCGTGTATTTGCGGCAGACGCTCTGCTGGCCTGCGCGGGTCAGAGACCGGTTGTAGTCGCGCATGTAGCTGTAATTCCTGAACATTGCACGCCCGCTCCTGTAAGCGGTTCCGACTCCCGTGACGGATCCTGCGCAGCCCCAGGCGTGCTTGAAGCCTCGCGCGCACATTCGGGCAACTCTCCGTGGACGCTTGAACGCGATATAAGCGTACCGTGCCTTTTTGGCCGGATTGACGAGGGAGGTGATGATTCGAAGACCGTAGTAGTAGTGTCGATAGTTTGGGTTTCTACTGGTTCGCCCCCACCAGCCCTTGGCGCGCTTCCAGAATCCTTGACGGCCGTCGAGGTCGTAGCGGTTGATGGGATCGGCGTGGGCGTACTCGTACGCGTTGGCGTTACCGCCGAAGACCGGGTCGGTGGACAGGAAGCGTCCGGTGGCGGAGTTGTAGAGGCGGACTCCCATGAGGGCCATGCCGGTGGGGGTTTCGGTGGAGCGTTGCTTCGCTCCGAGCCAGTTGTATCGGGTTGCCGGCTGCCCGGCTCTCGGGTTGCCGTACTCGTCGCTGTCCAGGGCCGTGGGGGCCTGGGTGGCGTCGAGGGGCAGTGCCAGGGCGATGTCACCGTGGATGGTGGTCAGCTGCAGGATCGTGTCGCCGGTCTTGTCGGTGGTGGCGGCGAGGTCTCCGCCGACGCCGTCGACGTTTCGGGTGAGCACTCCGGAGGTGTCGGACTCGGTGATCCAGCGGGGGTTGTCGCTGTCGCTGTCGTAGTGGTTGGTCTTGACCGCGCTGGTGGTCCAGGCGTCGTCGAGGTAGTCCTCGATGGTGGTGGCCCCTAGGCGGCCGGCTGCGTCCAGCGTCCAGGTCTGGCGCTGGGTGTCCGTGGCCTGACGGCGGACCAGGTCGTTGACGTGGTAGTCGACGGTGGCACCGGGCAGAGCGGTGGTGCGGCCGAAGGCGTCGTAGGTGTAGCCCTTGGCGATCAGCCGGTCGGCGCTGTCGAACGTGCTGCTCGCCGCCGGGGTGGTGGCAGCCGGGCAGGCGTCGGTGGCCGTTGCTGCGGTGCTGTTCATGCCGGTGCGGTTGGTGCGCTGGTCGAACCGGTAGGACCGGGTGGTGCACACGTCGCCGACGGTGTCGGCGACCGTGGTCAGACGGCCGGTGTTGTCGTAGGCGTATGCCTGGTCGGACCAGCCGGAGTGACTGGCGACCTGTCCGTGGACGGTCTCGGTCGTGGTGTCCCCGTAGACCAGTAGCCCGTCGCTCTCGCGGGTGTACTCACGGGAGAGGATCGCGCCGGTCGGGTCGGCCTCGACAGCGAGGGTATAGCCGCCGGGCAAGGTCTCCTTCGTCAGAACGCCGTCGGCGTTGTAGGCAGCGGTGAAGTCTCCGGCCACGGAGTCGGTGACTTTGGTGGCCAGGCCGCGGGGTTCGGCCGTGTGGTTGTAGGTGTACGTGGTGGTGGTCGGGATGCTGTCGCTGACCGTCACGGGCCGGTCGTACCGGTCGTAGTCCGTGGTGGTCGTGCCGGATGCGCCGTCGTTATAGGAGATCTGACGCCCGAGGGCGTCGTATTTCTTGGTGATGGTGGCGGCGCTGGTGACGGTGCGGACGGCCTGGCCGGTGGCCGGGTCGTATTGCGTCGTGACCGGCAGCACTGCTTCTCCGAGGCCGCCGGTGACGGCGACCGTGGTCGGGCGGCCGGAGTTGTCGTAGGAGTTGGTGGTGGTTCGGGTGATGCCGTTCGCGGTCTCGGTGACCTTGGCCGCGTTGCCCCACCAGTCATATTCGGTGGCGGTGGTCGCCAGGCCGGTGGGGTTGCTGCCGCCGCCGGTGATGGCGCCGCCGGGACCAGTGGTGCAGACCTGGTCGGCCCACTCCGGACGGCCGGCGCAGGTGCCGGTTCCGGTGGCGCTGTAGTACGTGGTGACGCGGGTGGCAGCGTCGGTGCCCGTGGCACCGGGCAGCAGTTCCTTGGTGACGCGTCCCTGGGCGTCGTACTGGGTGCTGGTGGTGATGTTCAGGCCGCCCGGGTCCTTGGTGGTGGTGGTGGGCAGGCCCTTGACCCAGTCGTACTGGGTGGTGGTGGTGCGGGTGTGGGTGAAGAGGGCCGGGGCGTCCAGGAGCTGGGCGCCGGTGGTGGTCTTGGTGACCTGGTTCTCCACGGTGGCGGTGTCGTCGGTGGGCCGGCCGGTGTCGTACTCGTTGACCGTGCGCGACCGGGCCGGGGCTATGTCGCCCTTGGCGAACAGGGTGTCGGTGCCGGAGGTGACCGGCTCGGTGATCTCTACCAGGTGCAGCGGCCCGAGTTCCTCCAGTTCCTGGGTGCCTGCGGCGTTGTAGGTGCTGCTGGTGGAGAGGAGTTCGGCGCGGGCGGCGGAGTCCTGTTCGGTGATGCCCAGGTCCCTCAGGGTGGCCTGCGCCTCGTTGGTGGCGCCCAGGGCGGTCTGGCGGTTGCCGGCGGTCAGTTCGCGAACGGTGTTGCCGAAGCGGTCGTACTCGGTGGTGGTGATGTTGCCGCCGGGGGTGGCGGTGTTGACCTCGCGGCCGGAGGCGTCGGTGTAGGTCACCGTGGCCCGGGCGTAGTCGGCGGCCGTCAGGTTGGCGCCGTTGTGCGAGGTGGGGACGGCTTCGCCGTGTGGGAGTACAGCGGTGGCGTCGGTGGGTGCGTCGGTCTGGCCCCAGGCCGCGACGGTGGCGCGGCCCATGGCGTTGGGGGCCTTGGTGCCGGTCAGCGGCACGTTATAGATGACGCTGGTGGCGGCTTCGCCGTTGACGGTGTCGGTGGTGCCTGCGGCAAGGGTGTCGCGGCGGGCCTTGATGAGCATGCCGTCGCCTGCGTAGAGCGGGTCGCCGGTGGACGCGTAGTCGAGCTTCCAGGGCTTCTGCCCCGGGATCTTGTAGGTGGTGACGCGGCCGGCGCTGTCGTAGACGTAGCCCTGCGCCAGCGCCGGGCTGATCTGCGGGTCGTAGGCGTTGCGCAGGGTGCCGTCGGTGCCGTATTCGTACTTCCGCACCGACTTCGACGTCGCCGCCGAGGCTCCGGGCGCGGTGGACCAGGCACGGATCTCCTTGACCTGCCCGGCGTAGTCACCGGCCGCGTCCGCGGTAGCGGTCGTGGTGGTGGCGTAGATGAACTCCAAGGACCGGCAGCCGGCCGTGGCCGGAGTGGCCGCACAGGTCGTCGCGGACGCGGCGGTCGTGGGGGCGATGATCCGCTTGGGCCGCACCAGGCTGGTGCCGGTCACGGCCTCGGAGACGACCGTGGTGGTGGAGTTGGTCTGGCCGATGATGCTCGATGTGGAGACGGGCCAGGTGCCGGTGGTGGCGTTGCGGGCGAAGACGGTCTCGGTTCCCTCGTCGGTGTCCTTCAGGACGAGGTTGCCGGTGACCGCACCGGTCAGGGCGAGAGTTTCGGCCCCGGGCTCGGGTATCCAGCTGCTGCCCTTGGCGGTGAAGCCGATCTCGTCGCCGTCGGCCGTGACGATCGACAGGGCGGTGTCCTTGCCCGCGACCGTGCGCTTGATGTGCGACCAGGGCGAGTCGGTGAGCTCGGCAATGGTGCCCGAGGTCCACTGCGGACCGAAGATCGCCGCCTGCCCGTCCTGCTTGGCCCCGGCATCGGGGGTGCGGGAGGACGCGGTGCGGGTCACGGAGAGCCCGAAGAGGGAGACGTCTGTCTCGGAGATGGTGAAGTCACCGGTGAGCAGGTTCACCGAACCGGGGCCGATTTCGTCGGAAGGCGCGGTGCCGGCCTTGCGGTCCACCGTCACGTTCGACACCGTCGAGTAGACGGTGCTGGTGCCGTTGGTAAAGGCGGCACGAACCTGGATCGGCCCGTCCTCGGGAACGGTCTTGACGATGTCCCAGTTCAGATCCGTCGGGACACCCGCAGTCGTCGCGAGCGGCCAGGCGGCCACGGCGGAGCTGTCGGAGACCTTGCTGACGTGTGCGAGCGGAACGTTCGCCCATGTGTCGGTGTCGGTGCGGCGCCACTGGTAGGTCACACCGGTGTAGTCCGGTTTACCCTTGCCCGTCAGCGTGGTGCGCCGGGCGGGGCGGTCGCCGTCCCCGGGGGTGAACAGGGCCGCTCCGTCGCCGACGCCGAAGGAGTAGGCGGTGGTGGCGGTGGAGATGTTGCCGCCGGAGTCGATGGTGCGGGCGTACAGGGTGTGCCAGCCGTCAGCGGGCTTGATGGTGATCGTCAGCGGGTCGCCGCCGTTGCCGTCGATGGTGTCGTAGACCTTGTTCGGCACAGCGGCGTCGTCCAGGCCCCACTGGTAGCCCTGGCCGTCGGTGGAGGAGGTGTCCAGAGTGCAGGTCGCGCCGGTGGACGACTTCGACGACCAGGTGTCCTTGGCGTAGGCGTCACAGGTGATGGCCGGTGCCGCAGGCTTGGCGGTGTTCATCACGAAGACCGTGTAGCCGCTCCAGGAACCGTAGACGCTTCCGTCGTAGCCACGCACCCGGTAGCGCAGGTGCGAGCCGGACGGAAAGGCGCTGGCGGACGGAACGGTCAGCTTCGCGGTGCCGCCGGAGGCTACTCCGGCGGTGGTGGCGGTGTAGGAGTACGCACCGGCGTCCGTGTAAGCGGGGTCGGGGGTGACTTCGAACTGCGCCTTGACCGTTCCGGCCTCGGGGTCGCTGACCTTCGCGGACAGCTGCGGCGTCAGCGAGGTGACGTACCGCTTCTTGTTGTACGCGTTGACCTGCGACGGTGAGATGGCGACAGCGGTCGGAACCGCCGGAGGCGAGTTGTACGTCACCGAGAGGTACGGGGTATTGGAGGCGGCGTTGCCGGAGTAGAAGCGCTTCCAGGCGTACGGGTCGCTTTCGTCCTTCGCCCGGATTCCGGCGTTGTGCGAGGTGGCGGTGTTGTCCGCCCAGACCTGCGCCATAGAGGTGACGTCTGCGGACACCCAGCCGGCCGAGCAGCCTGAAGCTCCCTTGGTCGCACTGGCGGTTGCGAACTTCGCTATCCAGGAGGGCTGCGAGTCCCAGCGGCTCGCGGTGGTTACCGTGCCGGACCGCCACACCTCCCAGCTGCCCGATCCTGAGCTGTTGCATGCCCAGGAGTGGTAGTTGTACAGGTTCAGCTTCGCCGAGAGGATCTTCTTGCCCCGGATCGCACCGGTCTGGAACTGCAGGAACGACCGGGCGACCTGGTTGGAGCCGTTGTTCCCGATCTTGAGGTCCGTCGAGGCCGACTGGTCGGTGGTGAAGCCCTGCTGCACGAATGAGTCGAAGTTCGCCCCGATGGAGACTGCTGGGTCGACCGTGACCGGGAACTTCGTGTCCGGGTCGGCGAGGAAACCGGCGTCCGGGGTGACGGTCAGGTCGACCTCGTCACCGTTCTGCGTCACCTTCAGACCGACCGGCGCGGTACGGGTGTGCTCGCCGGAGCGTTTGTCGGTGCTCGCGTCCCACATCATGGGGGCGGGCAGCAGCCCGACCTGCTTGCCGGTGTCCGGGTCGAGGAAGGACACCGAGCTGTCCTTGTTCGCCCGGGCCTTGAGGCCACCGGCGTTCAGGGACATCGTCACGCTGCCGGTCGCGTCGACCGACGACCGGTTCTTGAGCTCGAGGAACTGCTCAAAGCCGGTCTTCGTGGTCTCGACGATCAGGTCGGTTCCGGGCAGGGCTTCGACGTAGCGGGCCCGGTTCTCCGTCAGCTTCGGCTGGGGAAGAACGCCTCGCCATGACAGCGTCATGGGCTCGCCGTCCGTGTCCTTCAGGGACACCAGCGGGCTCGCGGGGACCTGCGGTTCACCCGGGTCGCCGGCCTCGCGGATCGCGGCGGCATTCTTCGCGGGGGTGGCCCCCGCCAACTCGACGTCCAGGGGGTGGGCCTTGGCCCGCACATCCCCGTCGGGCGTGCTCACCAGATCGAGGTCGATGTCCTTCCAGACCCCGTCGTCCTCGAACCGCACCGGCGCAGTCGCCGCCTCACGGGTCGTGGTGCCGTCCGGGTTGATGAAGACGCTGTCGGTCTCGGTGCGCTCAGCGAGCACCTCGATCCGCCGGTCCTGAAGTCGCGCCATCACTGACGCCGACAGGGCGTCAGAAGCCTCGGGGGGTCCTGTGTCGGCCACCTCGGCGGCGGAGATGGACGTGACGGGGGAGGGCAGGGCGACAGCCTGCCCGGTTGTGGAGACGACCAGAGCGGTCTCTGCGGCCACCACTCCAGCAGCAATCCACGCGATGACACGCAGACGGCTACGGGAGGGCAGTGACGCGGAGACATTCTGATCCCGCTCAGAAGAGAGGTTCATAGAAAGCCTTGTGCTTGATCCAAACGCCCAGACAGGGCCAGCGGATCTTTACAGAAAATCCATAAGTCTCAAGATCCATCGTGGCTACTCCACGTCACATCTCGGTAGCAGCAAGGTGATTGAAGGGGGCCCGGTGTAGATGTTCGTGACCTTTGCGCCTTTTGCGTTCGGCGCGCATGTGTCGCATTCAACAAGATCATTCTTTAAAGAGTGATCTTGGCGTTATGAGATTGATTCCGCGCCTGGGACATTTTTGGTGTGTGTGAGCCTCTTGGGCTCAAGAGTGGCTTATAGTTCGCCTGCCACCGCTCTGGGCCCCCACCGTGCCTTATGCCCCCTGGGCTACTTACATGCGAGCGTCAGTTCGCGGCACGCGCAGCTGATTTGACCGGTGGACCGGGGTACCGGCCGACGGGTCAGTCTCACCAACTCCCAGGCCCTGGAGGACCTGCCCCTCTCCGGCAGCCAGGCTGGCCCTGTCGCTGCCATCTGGCTGGACGACCGGATCGCCACCGCACAGGACCCCGTCCCCGCTCCGTAGCGGGCAGCCACAGCCGGCCCGCTGACCCGGATGCCCGGCGGCCCGCCACCAGGATGCCGTCCTGGATGCGGCCCAGAACTGGCTGCTCAAGCAGGCCGCCTGCCGACAACGGTGAACCACTGTGCGGTCACTTCGGCTGTCCTACTCGGCCGGCAGACGGAGCATCGGCTCGAAGGCCGCGTCCTCCTCGCCCTCGACCGAAGGGAGGAAGCCGTCCGGGACGGTGCGGGCGGCCGTGGTGAGGAGGCGGGCCAGGACCTCGGGCTCGGTGGCCGGGGGGAGGCGGAGGGCGGCGAGGAGGCGGTCGCGGACCTCGGGGTGGTCCGGGTTGTCCTCACGGTAGTCGGCGTTGAGCGCGGGGGGACGGAAGCCGGCCAGGGCGTCGTGCCAGGAGGGGAGGACAATGGCCAGGGTCAGGGCCTCGGCGAGGGACTCCGCGATGAGGGAGGCCTGGCCCTCGGAGTCGGTGTAGAGGACGGGGCGGACACGGTCGGAGCCGGCCGGGCCGCAGAGATAGTGGGTGCCTCCCGCGTTGCAGCCGGCCACGGGCTCCACCGGGAGACCGGCCGGCAGGGCGATCGACTCGATGGGGTCGGTCCGCGTGAGGTCGAACTCGCCGTCGCAGGCGAGGTACGCCTCGACCTCGGGTTCGGCGGCGATCCGGCGGAGCAGGGCCTCGTCGGAGAGGGCGGCCGGGTTGAGGCCGCGGGCGGCTTCGGGGGTCAGGGGGCGGCCCGCGAGGACGTGGCGGACGGTGTCGAGGGGGACGGGCCGCCCGTAGTCCTCCTCGAAGTGCGCCTGGACGGCCTCGGGGGAGCGGTCGGTGAGGAGGCGGAAGAGGTGCCCGGAGCCGTCCGGGTCCGGGTTGCCCGAGGGGAACTCGATGCCCGAGCCGGTGCGCCAGGCGCTGCCGCCGGTCTCCCACCACAGGCAGGCGGTGACCCGCGGGGCGCCGAGGCCCTCGTCGACGAAGGCCGGGTCGTCCAGGAGTGGGCGCAGCGCGGCGGGCACCTCGTCGATGGCACCGGGCCAGACCTGTTCGTCGTCCGTACCGTATGGGCTCATCTCCGACTCGTGGTCGAAGCCGCGGACGAGGACACCGGCCGGGGTGAAGAGGACGGAGAAGTCGTCACCCGAGCCGTTGTCCATCAGGGCCGCCTCCGTCCCAGGCCCCCAGGTGGTGGAGAAGGAGTAGCGGGAGAACCGCGGTTCGCGGCAGATCGCCTGGTCCAGTACGGCCAGCGCGCGCAGGTGCGCGCGGAGCTCGGCGGGGTCCGGGAGGAGGGCGGCGGTCGTGTGCACGGTGTCCATGGGCTCATACAAGCAGCCGCCACTGACATCCAGGGCGGCGGTTCGGTCACACCTGCTCTCTCACGCAGGGAACGAAAGGCCCAGCTCACGCAGGCGGGGCAAGCACGCTGCGAGGCATTGCTCCATAGACGCGGCATCGGTTCGCACAAGGACGTCCTCGCGCAGCGGCGCTCCAGTGGCGACGAAGGTCCAAGGCTTGCCTCTCTCTGCCGTCCGCTCAGCGTCGGACTTGAGCAGCACCGTTACGCCCTGTTCGGCCAGTGCTTCCATAATCGCGACGACGTCCACCGGCACTCTCCCCTCCCGAGGCGCCTCGGACGCGCCATCGGACGAACGTACTCACTCCGGGCCGGACTCTGGACACCGCCCGTGTGACCCAAAGTGACCGATCGGCGCGCCCTGAGCTGGAATACGCGACACTTCGACATGCGAGCTCACCAGTCCCGAGACCGGGGGAGGCCTGTGGGTTCAGGGGAACCGAAGTCTCTTCAGCGGGAACTCGCGGGTCGGTCCGTGTGCATCAGCTGGGCGTATCTGTGGGTTCGGCGGCAACCGTGTGAGCGTGCGGTGTCAGTGGGTGAGGGCAGACTGACTGCATGCTCGCCTCTCCCTCTATCGCAGACGATGCCGTTAGCCCCTCCCTTACTTGGGTGGAGTCGATGGGTGGTCCTCTGATCGTCGTCCCCGTCTCCGCCCTGGCCTCCTGGGGCGGGTGCACGGAGAGTGGTCTTATGGTGGGAGGCGCTACCGCCCCGGACGACTACGACCGGGCCTGCGCGGTGGACGGTCTGGCCGGTGCGATCCCCGCCGACGAGAACGGTGCGCAGGCACTGGTTCTGGCGGACGAGCCGGCGGCCAGCTGCTATCTGCCCCAGCACCGAGCGTTCCTGCGGTGGCTCGCCGCCGACTCCGAGGTCGGACTGAGAGCCGCGGCGGATACTGTCCTTGCAGACCCGGCCACGGTGTGGGAGGAGTGCGGCACCTGGGCCTCGGACGGTCCGGCGGTGCTTATGGACTCCGCCGAATCAGGTTCCGACCTGGGCGTCGAGTACCCCGGCGGTGGGATGCCCGCTGAGGCGCCGGTCCCGCTGCCGGCCGGCGCCTGGAGGGTCCGGGCCACGCAGACCAAGGTGGACGAGGAGAACTGGGTCGGCCTGGTCCAGCTCCTGCCCGCCGAATCCTGAACGGGCCGCGCTTCGGTTGAGTGTGGTCAGCCGCGGCGCGCAAGGTTGTGCAGATGAGCGATGCCGAGCATCGCGTGGTGCACTCCACCGCGCTTGAGGCGGCAGGCTCACCGATCGTCACCGAGGAGATGGATTCATGAGAGTACTGCCTGCTGCCGCTGACCGTGATGAGGATGCTCTGGTCGTCAGAACCGACTACCTCGACGAGCAGGTGTGGCAGGACGTCGTGGCGGTTCTGTTGAAGCCCTGGGGAGACGAGCAGTACGAGGCGCACGTTTGCTTCGTCGACGATGCGGCCTGGGTAGGGGCGAGCGTTGACGATGTGCTGGCTGCGGTCCGCGGTGACGACGACCCGGCGGTTGTCTTTCTCGCTGACCGTACGACGATGCAGGCCGAGAGCCACCCGCTGTTGGCGGTCACCACGCTGACACGCGAGGACTGCGTGGATGAAGAGGACTACGAGCAGCTGATCGAGTCCGCACCACCCCCGCAGCGCTCCACGAGGTCCACGCGAACCTGAGCATCGGCAACCTGGGCTTCGAGGAATTCGCGGCAGGGGCCCACGAGGATCCCGAGAGGATCTACCGGTCCTTCTGACCGGGCTCTCCAAAAGCGGGACGGCCGGCGGTGCCTCGACTGCCAGGAGCACACCATCGTGCGTGAGCACGACTGCCGGAGGGACTCCGGTGGAGTCGGGCCTGTCGGCTCCTGGCCCGGGATGCCGGGGCAGGAGCTGGTCTGCCGGGGAGAAGCGCGTGGCCTCGCACGTGGATGCGACAGTCGCTTGTGTCGGCGTGATTCGTGATGTCCTGGCCTATGACGTCAGAAGCGAGGGGTGGTTGATATGGCCGGTCCGGTGATGAAACAGCGGGGGCCTGTGGAGGTGGAGTTCTTCGGGTTCTGTCTGCAGGAGCGGGACACCGCTGCTGTTCCTGTGCAGTTTCCTGAGGACTGGGACACCGAGGGTGGTTTCCTGACGACTTGTGAGGGCCGGCTGGATGTAAGGAGTGCTGGACATACCCATACTGCGGATCTCGTGGTGGAGGTGTGGGACGAACCGCCGCCGGTGGACGTGGCAGGGACATGGGAGGCGGATGCGCAGGCGGTGATCGTTTCACCGTCGGGGACGCTGGACGTCTGGGGTGTCACCGGAGGGGATGCCGGAGAGCCCGTGCTCCTGGGGCGGCCGGGGGTCTGGCGGCTCAGGCTCCGGTGCGCGGGGCGGGCCGCGGTGGCCGAGCAGGCCCAGCACGGGGTGCCGGAGGGGGTTGAGCGGTACCTCGCGCAGTTCTGGCCGGTGCGGGAATGAGGGGTGGGCCGGGAACTGGGCGTTCCCGGCCCGTGGGCTTACTTGATCTTGACGATGAAGCCGTCGTTCGTTCCGTCGATGATCCGGTTCTTCGTCATGAACTGGCCGAGAAGGATCCCGGCGTCACGGTTTTCCGCGGTGACCAGAGGCATGGCGGAGAAGTTGTTCTTGGGTGCTGCAGCTTCGAACTGTGACTCTGCGGCACCCTGGTAGGTGGTCGCGAACGGAAATTCGTCGCATTGGTACGTGTTGTTCTTTGAGTACTTCTTGCCCCAGTACTTCTCGCAGACCTTGATGGCTTCCGACCGGTTCTTCTTCCTGCGGTCGGTGTCCCTGAAGAGTCGGTTGAGCGGGTTCGAAGCGCTCTGGCCGGGAATCTTCTTGGCCGAGTTCACCGGCTTGGTCGCCCCGGGGCTGGAGTAGGCCTTCTTGATGTGATCGGCAACCGCCTTCTCGGGCGCACCCTTCTTGCTGCTGTACGTCAGGGTGGGGAGATAGCTGAATGCGGCGGCGCCGTCGTCCCTGCTGACGTAGGACGCCTTGTCCCAGCGCGGTGCGAGCATGAACAGCTTTCCGCCCGCACCGTTGAGGGTGTAGCCGGGAGGGGGCGTGATGCTGATGACCGGCTCGTACACCGCGAAGACGGTGTCATCAGGTCCGGTTCCCTGCTTGGAAGCCACCTTGACGGTGTGCTTGAAGGTCTTCGTCCTCGCGAGCTCGTCGAAGCTCTTCGACCCCGGCACGTTGCCGCCCTGGGTGACCTTGGCGGCACCCGGCCACTTCTTGGGGATCTTCGGGGACGTCTTGATGAGGAGACCTCCCGTTTTGACGCTGCCGGTCTTGCCCATGTCGGTGAAGTGGTACTGGAAGGAGATCTCACGGCTCTTCGCAGCGATCGTCCCGACGGAGAGGACCACGAACTGTGTCTGCCCGACAGGACGCTTGTTCTGCAGCCACGTCTGCAGGAACACCGCACCGGAACACACCGCGAAGCGCGACTTCACGAAGAACGCCTTGTCCGTACCCAGCCCCTTGCGGCACTCCGCGGCCGTCATCGTGCGGGACGGATCGGGCCACGTCACCTTCGTCGCCCCTGCCGCCGAGGCCACAGCGGACGAACCCACAAGCGGAGTAGCACCGGACGGCACGCGCGACACCGGGGCCCAGGCCCGGGCCGGCCCCACCGTCTCGGCCGCCATCCGTGAAGCCACCGCCTGGCGCTGCTGCGAGAGCGACGAAAGACGGACCGTGGACTGCTCACCCGCGAACCCGTCCGGGCCACGCCCGTTGGCGCCGAGCGGCAGCATGTACGACACGACTTCCAGAGCGGCCGGCTGCGCCTGGGCACTGGGCGCACAGAGCGGCACTAACGCGACAGCAAAAACGGATGCCAGCCCACGCAGCGGCCTGCTGCACCGCAGGATTCTTCTCACTCGTAACGCCTCCAAGGTTCGCTCCGACTTGAGTGACCCCAAAGCAAGCATCTGAGCTGCCAACATGTCGAGATCAACATGACGAGATGGCGAGATCCAGTAATTTACTGACGCAAATAAATGGCTTGCGGGCCCGGAAGATCTTCCACGGCCGGGCTGGGCAGCTCTACCAGCGCTACCAGGACGGCATGGAGGACCATCGGCGCGCTCGGCCTGGTCCTCAACGCCCTTGTGCTCTTCAACACCCGGTACATGGATGCCTCCGTCGCCCAGCTCCGCGCCGACGGCTTCGACTTCCGTGACGAGGACGTCGCCCGGCTTTCCCCGTTCGGGCGGCACCACGTCAACATGCTCGGCCGGTACTCGTTCCAGCTGCCGGAACTGCCCGGCGGCTTGCGTCCCCTGCGGGATCTGAGCGCCGCCGACGAAACGTGATCGAGGGCGAGCAACCGTCCTCCGTCTTCCCCGGACCAGGCGGGTCCGTATCGTAGGCGCGAAGGTTGCTCACATGTTCGGGGGTTGGGTGCGCATCGCGGATCTCGCTAGATGGGACCGGGGCTTTCCAGTGAAGAACCTCCTGGTTCAGGAGGACGAAGACGGGGCGGAACAGCTCTGGGCGAGGTGCGCGGGGGTCGAAGGGTTGTTCGTTGACCCGGTCCCGCCGCCACGGGAGGTCCTCACCCTTCGTGGATGTCGCCCTGATGGTCTCCTGAGCGAGGTCCTGGCCGAGCCCCACGGCTCGCTACGAGGTCTGGGCGACGTATGCGTCGAGGTCTGGGACGACGAGAAGCCCGTGCAGTGGTGGACTCTTGTCGATGCGGTCGTGGTGGCCCATCAACCCCACTCGGTTGATCCGGCGCGGTACGACATCGTGCTCGGCGCCGCCGTCAGCAGCGAGGAGAGCTTCTTCGAACTACCTGCGGCGCCGCGCTTCGAGCTCTTCGCGGGGACGACGGTCGCTGCGGCGAGTGCAGGTCGGTGCTCCGCCGTGGACGGCCTGTTCAAACCGCGAGCGGACCCGGCCCCCGTTCCTATGGAGCTGATCGGCTGCGAGCCTTCAGAGCCCCTGCTCGCGGCGCTGCGACGACCCCGTCGGTCGGAGCGGGACTGGGCCTACCTCTTGGTCCTGGATCGTCATGGGGCCGTGATGGCCTCCCGCACCGTGGGCCTGGCCATCACCGAAGCTCGACCGTCCGTGCTCGGCGGCACACTCGTCGACATCACCCTCACCGATGGTGGGGACGATCGGCCATCGTCGGCGGCCCGCCCGATCTGGGCAGAGTGGTACCAGGGCCCGCCGGCAGAGCCCAACCTGTGGGCGCCGTACGACTCGCAGGGTAGAGCCGCATGGCTGGACCTCACCACCCGTGCCTGGCGGGTGCCTGCGCCCCGGGCGGACCACTCCGGCGGCGAGTACCACCTCGACGGCCGGTTCGTCACGGACGTCCCCGGGCTGCACTGCGCGATCGCCGAGGCCCTGCTCGGACCCGGCCGCTACTTCGGCCGGGAGTGGAACGCGTTCAAGGACTGCCTGGGCGGTGGATTCGGAGTGACCCCGCCGTTCACCTTGACCTGGCACGACTCCGAGATCGCCCGCCGCGCGCTGGCGGACGTCGTGGAGGATCCGGAGGACGGGCTCTCCTACTTCGAGGACCTCGTGCGGCTCCTCGAACGGTGCGGCGTCACGGTCGTACTCCGGTGAGCCGCAGGCGCCCGCACGAGTACGACTCCGGGAAAGGCCGAGCGGACTTGAGCGCCTGCTGTCCCCGGGCGCGAGCAGGCTGGTGACCTCGGCGATCGCCTCCAGGGACGGCTTGAAGTAGCGACGGACGTTCTCCGTCTTCTTGTGCCGTGACTTCGCCATCAGCATCAGCAGACTGGCCCCGGCCTCACCAAGATGGGTCAGGCCGGAATGGCGGTACTCGTGCAGGTCCCATCCAGTGCCCGGCCCACGCACCGCGGTCTGCTCGTCCAGCAGGGCACGGGCCTGCCCGTAGGAGAGGCGGGCGCGCCCGGTGTCCGGGCAGACATCGCGCGGGCTGACTACCTTGCCTGGGCCGGGACCTTCGTTGCCCAGGCTGCCGACTCCGGGCACACGGTGAGGCGGCCGGAGTCCGCGTCGTACGCCACGGCGGCAACGTGGCCGGCGAGCTCGGGGGCGATGGCCGCCCATCGGTCCCGCAGCGTCGCGCCGACGGCCGGGAGCTCCCAGGCCCGCTCGGTGACCAGCGCGCCGAGCGCCGCTCCGAAATCCCACCGGCTCCCGGCCGTCCCGCCGCGCAGCAGGCCGTCACCGAGGCCGACGAGGCGGATCAGCAGGGCCTTGCGGACGGCATCGGTCTGCCCAGGGGACCAGTCGTGCGGATCCGCGTGGGCGAAGAGCCCGAGCGTCTGGCGCTGAGTCACAAATATCGTGGCGCGCCTTGCTAATTCGTAGCCAGTACAGCGCGCCACTCTGTGAGGACTACGAACGCCCGCCGCTCTCCTGGTGGGGCGTGGGGCTGTTCCACGCCGGGAAGGTGTCCGAATGCCACGCTGAATGTCGTGCGCATGATGATAGTGATATCAGGGTGCGGAACCTTGAGGACACTGTGCATTGGAACCGGGGGAGAGCATGGAGACTTCTGAACTGGCGGCCATGGCAGTCGCGGTTATGACCGCGACTGCGACTGGAGCGGCGACCGCGGTCGGCCAGAGTGCCGGAACCGCAGTCGCCGATGCTTTACACGCCCGGCTGGCCTCAACGGAGCGGGGGCGTGCGGCCCTGGCCACACTGCACCAGGCCCCGGAGGACCCGGCCGCACAGGACACGGCCCGGTCCGTGATCCAGGAGGAGATCGAGGCGGACCCGGAGCTGCGGCGTCAGCTGCAACTGCATTTGACCGCACCGGAAACCAACGCCACGGGCAGCCTTCTGATCACCGGCAGCCAGGTGTCACGCAGTTCCATCGCTCTTGGCCCGCTGACCATCAACAACACCCGGGGCGGGCGGGCCGTCATCGCCCTGGTGGCTGCTCTGCTGCTGGCCCTGGTCGTGCTGGCCGTGTACGGGGGCACCCGGCTGATCATGGTCGACGACTCCCCTGGGTCGTCGCAGGACAGCAGTGCACGCCATGCCGTGCGAGCCCTGAACGCCAGCGAGGTCAAGCGGGTCGTTCCGGACCTGGCGAGCATGCCATCCGGCTGGGTGAGATCCGGGTTCCTCGCGCCTAGCGTGGGTGAGGAAAACGGGTGCTCAAGTGCCCAGGCGCGCTTCAAAACGAACAACTGGAACGACGGCAGCACGAGGACGGTCTGGGCCGACTTCGCGGTGTGGTCCTGCCCCAGCGCGGCGCTGACCGCGAAGGGTTTCGAGGAAACCCGGTCGGGCGTCGCCAACAACAACAAGGCGAGGGAGATCTTCCTCCCGGAGCTCGGCGACCAGCGCTCCGCGATCACGCACTACAACACCGACCTCGACGAGACGACAGCCGTCGCCCTGGTCCGCGTCGGTACCGTCCTCATCAAGCTGGAATACCAGCCGGTGCCCGACGACTCGGGCTGGACCAGGGAGTTCGAGCAGTTTGCCTCGGAGGTCGCCACCCGCGCCCAGCAGGTCCAGAACGCCTGACCCGCGGCCTCGTTCCTTGCCGTAGTGGAACACGGTGTCGCGCTGTTCCAGAGCCAGGGGCCATGAATCCGGACCGGATCATGATCCCGGGCACGGCCGACGGGCGCCGACTCCGGGCCGCTCTCAGCGGCCTCAGGGCGGAGAACCCGCACGCCCAGCCGTAACGCCGCCGCACCGACGGCGGCCCCGCGCCCGATGGGCCGGACCGGGTGCCCGAGGGGCAGACGGTCGACCACTTCTGATTCCGCCGCTCCGGGAGCACGCGCCCAGACGCGCCAAGGCTCCGCCCGCCCGCAGGAGATGCGGACGGGCGGGGCTGTGGTGTGTCAGGGGCAGCGGGGCACGTATATGTTCCAGTCGCTGGGCCTGACGTAGACCTTGCTCACCCAGACATTGGCGTTACCGCTGTCGTCGTCGGTTTTGAACCAGGTGGAACTGGTCCTGCCCTTGTCCGAGATGCTCTGGCCGTAGTCCCAGCATTTGACGTAGTTGGAACCCTCGTTCAGATAGCCCACGTGCGTAGAGGCCAACGCGTCCGGGGTCTTGTGGGACCACGAGGTGTAGTCGAAGTACAGCCAGTAGACCCCCTGGGCCGCCGAGGGCACCGCGGCCGAGTCCTGGGCCGCCTGGGCCGGTGCCGCGGTGACCGCGAGTGCGGCTCCACCGAGGGCGAGGGCGCTGAGTACCGCGACTGCGGAACGCTTGAGCTGCTTCATGTGAGTTCCTCCCCATACGCTGCGGTTTCGTCGTGCTGCCTCAGCAACGATGCGATAGCCATGGAGAGGAGCGCGCATGGTTTTGGCTCCCACTAAAACGTCACCCGCGACCTCACCGGTGGCCGGTGGGCGGGTCTTCAGCCGGACGGGGCGGGCGCCCCGGCGGCCAGTCGCTCCCGGAGGGCGTCCAGCTTCTCCAGGACGGCCTCCGGGGGTGAGGATGCTCGCTCCGCTGCCGCGGTCGCCAACGACACCGCGACGAACCGGTCGAGACCGTGCAGATCACCGAGCGGACCGACGTCGCCGGCGGCGAAGGCGTCCAGCGCGGACCCGACGTCCGGCGGCATCGGGAACCGGCCCGTCAGCGCCGTGGTCTCGACCGCCACGGCGGGGATGGCGCCGAGCGGTGTGGTGTCGCCGGGTCGACAGCCGAGGGCCTCGACCGCGTCCGCGAAAAGCCCCTCGACCCGGTGCCGGGCGTGGTCGTGGAGCGCGACGCCGCCCGCCGGGTCCATCAGCCGGCGCATCCCGCGATCCAGCTCCACCACCACGTCGTGCAGGTCGGCCGGATCGTGCCGCACGCACGCGCGCACCAGGTCCACCGCCAGGATGCCGCCGCGCAGCCGCGGCACGCTCGTCACTCTCATGCCTGGCCAACGAGCCGCGCCCCTCGGGGAAACCCGCCCGCTGGAGCCTTGTCCCGCCGCTGTCGGGCTTCTGCCGGTCCGTCAGTCGCGCGGGGCCGGCTCTTCGTCGGCGCGTCCGCCGGTGCCCAGGGTCCGGCGCGGTGGCGGGGGCGCGGTGGTGGGGAGGGCGTCGAGTACGCCTCGAGAGCGCAGGGCGTCGAGGTCGGCGAGGCGCTCGCCGGGCAGGGGGGCGAGGAGGTCGGCCTGGGTGGCGCGGCTGGGTGCGGGTGCCTGGGGGCCGGGTCCGAGGGTGCGGCGGGCGGTCACGGCGGCATCGTACGGGTGCCGCGACCGCCCGCTCGTCCGGCCCGCGCACTGTGCGGCTACAGGAGGCCGGTCAGTCCGGTGGCTGGGCCTACCGTGTGCAGCGGGGCGCACAGGTGCCAGGCCCGGTGCAGTGCCTCCGGCTCGCAGATCGGGCCCGTGGTGCCGCTGGTCTCGTGCCACGCGTCGCAGGTCTCGCAGTCCGGCTGCCGGTCGGGCAGCCACTCCGGGTGCGTGGTGATCAGGTGGTCTTCGAGGTGGATCCTGGTCGAGGTGAGGGGCAGGTCCCAGTCGCGGGCCCTCGCGCGGGGGTGGCGGGAGCCTGCCACGGCCAGGCCGTACTCGACGGCCAGCTTCCGGCAGGCACCGCACCCGGCCATCCGGGCAACAACGTCCTCGGCCTCGGTCATGTGCTCTCCTTCGGATAGTCCTGCAAGGCGAGGCCCTGTACGCCCCGCCGAGGGCCGATCGCGATCTGGAACCTTGAGGGCCTGACGGACGCTCAGAGAGGCGTACAGGGTGGCTCTTGGGGTTCGGGGGTGCTCAGTGCTGGTTCGTGTCCGTGAAGCGGGAGTAGTGCATTTGCGCGGCTGCCGTGACAGTTGCCCGCCGGCCCCGACTGGCTCGATCAACTGGTATCGGCCGTCCAGCACGGTCCCTGCCTGTACAACTCCCCCTTCGGCGCGCGGCGTAGCGCGGTGTACCAGACGTGCAATCGCAACGCTACGCGGTGATCGCCGCCGGTACCGGAGTGTTGGCTCGGCTCAGCCTGGGGCCCGGAGGACTGCTGGGGCCGGGGCGCCGACCACGTCCGCCGATTTCCGGGCCGCACGCTCGGCACGGGCCCGGCGTGGGAGGCGTCGGCCTGGCGGCGGCGCTCGGCGCGGGCCTGCCCGGTGCGGGCGGCTCGGGGAACGCCCGGCGGGACTGTTCGGGCAGCGTGGCGGTCTGCCGCTGGACCGCTGCGTCGATGCCGAACTGTCCGCCGTAGCTGATGAGCGAGGTGGGCACCGAGGTCAAGCGTCTCGGAATGCTGCCCCACTTCCACGGAATCGCTGGCCACCTCGGAAGGCATTCTCACTCCGCCACGGCCTTCTTGGTGCTGGATCAGCGTTCCATCAGCATGTCTACGTAGGCGCTGACCTCTGCGTTTTCCTTGCGAACACGCTCAAGGTCGACTTCCTTCCGTATTTGGCGGAGGATCTTGAGCGCTGTTTTGTCCAGCTCCTCGGGATCAAGGAGGTCGAAGAGTTTCCTGCCGCCCAGTCCCAGTGACATGGACTCGTTCGGGAAGTCGTTCCGAAGCGCGCGCCCCTTGGGGTCGTTCTTGCGTTGCGGCGTTGGTGCGGTAGCGGTCGTCTCGGTCAGGTCGGCTTCGTCGAGATGCTCGAGCGCGTCGCGCACGGCCTTCAGCTTCTTGTTCTCCTCGGGCTGTTCCGTGCCCTGCAGATCCGCCAGGCGGATGGCCCACCGCTCGAGCTGGTGCGCGGACCAGACCAGGATGTGCTCGCTAGCCCACCTGGTCCGCCAGGTCGCACCGAGCTCGTCCTCGAAGTCAGGGCTCCAGGTTTCGCCGCGTTCGTAGTTTCGGAACGCGGCATCGTCCTTCTTCCGGTTGGCGCGGGCGACGGCGGCCTGCCTGACCACTGCCTCAGCCCAGATCTGGACCATGGTCTTCGCAGCCAGCTCGGCTTCGCTGGGGCTTTTCGGGAACTCAGCCTTCATCGCCGCAGCCTAGCCGCGTACAGGCTGACCATGCCCATCCACCAGCCCAGCTCCGAGAACCGGGTGCCGTGAGCCTTCCAGGGCTGATGACGACTGCGACATCATTTCTGGAGCTGTCGGCACCTACTGGTTGCGAGCCCTTCAGAGCTGATGACGTGGTGGGTGGTGGGGGCTAAGGCTTGTCCCGTAAAGATCTTCGAGTCAGTGGGACCGTGATCGACTGCTGCCCGCTCTGCTCGCCTATCGGCCGAGGGCAAGGTTGTGCAGGCGGGCGATTCCACTCATCGCGTGATGGACGCCGTCGCCCTTCAAGCGGCAGTCACGGAGGATCTTCCACGTCTTCATGCGGGCGAAGGCGTGCTCAACACGGGCGCGGACCTGGCGGTGGGAAGTGTTGTGCTCTTCCTTCCAGGCAAGCAGCTCGCTCTGCCCGCGCTCACGGCGGTGCGGGATGACCAGGCCGGTGCCCCGGTAGCCGCCGTCAGCGATCACGGTAGTGCGGCCGACGGCGTCCTTGGCTCCGGACAGTGCCCACGCCTTGCAGTCGTTGCGGTTGCCGGGCAACGGCCGGCCGACCACGACAACGCGCCGGGTATCTGCGTCGATGACGACCTGGTGGTTGGTGGAGTAGCGGTAGTTCTTCGACCGCTCGGCCACAGTGTGGTCGCGGGTGGGGACCAGGGTTCCGTCCACGATGAGCACGGTGTCCTTACGGAACCGCCTGCGGGGCTTGAGCGCGAGCAGGGGACCAAGGTGGCTGATGATCCGGTCAGCTGCGGACTTTGAGACGCCGAACAGCGGTGCGAGCTGCCGCAGCGTCAAGTTGGTGCGCCAGTACGCCGTGATCAGCAGCACCCGGTCCTCCAGCGGCAGGCTCCACGGCCGGCCTCTGCGAACCGCGTCAGCTCCTTCGCGCCGCAGCTGTGTCACCAACGTGCCGAAACAGCGGGGGCTCAACCCGGTGAACGGGGCTATCCAGGACGGCTGCGACGCCGTGATCACACCAGCCACGGCGGGAGCCTCACACGGTTCCCGCCGTGGCTGGTGTGCTGATCACTTGCTGGACAGGCGGAGATCTCCGGACCAGGTCTCACACCGGACACGGCCGGAGCCGAAGGAGATCTCCAGTGCGAGCCGCCCGCTATCCGGGGCACCCTCTTCGCTGACTGCCAGTACCGTCTCGCCGAGGTGATCCGCGAACGCGGTCTCGCCGCTGATCGGCGCCACCTCGACGCGACCTGACTCCGCCATGTCGTATCCCGCGAAGGGGGTCGACGTCTCCACGATCAGGCACCAGTCCGAACCGGTCGTGATGTGCGTGGCGACCGCCTCACTGTCGATCAGCCACACGTCCAGCGGGCCGGACGGAGCCTCCGAGCCGTACAGATGCCACGAAGCCACCACTTGCTCAAGCCGCCGCCCGACCAGGTAATCAGGACGCACACCGGCCCCGTGCAACGGGCCCTCGCTCACCCTCATCGACTCCACCCAACGACCGTACCGTCAGGCAGAGCCCCAGCTCACGCCCTTATACGGGACAAGCCTTAGCGTACGACGCTGAGTGCGGGTCGGACGGGGGTGCTGAGTTCGCCCCCGCCTTGGAATCCGACGGGGATCAGGCCGAAGACGAAGTGGTTGAGTTCTTCGGGCGCAATGTCCATAGCGGCCGCGACCTCTGCCGGACTCATTCGTGGGCGGAGCGCTTCGAAGACCTTGGCCAGCAGTTGGCTGCTTTCGCGGACCATTTCCGAGTTGGGCTCGCCTTTTCGGTACCCCATCTGCGCGAGCTGTCTGGCGGCGTGATGGTAGCGCCACTCGCTGAGGAGTTTCATGGTGCGCAACCGGTAGGTAAGGGCCATGGCGGAGACTTGCCAGCGTCGTTTGGCGCTGAGGATGCGTTCCACGCTTGCTTCGTGGAGTTGCTGGGCGAGGATTCCGGCGCGAGGCATGAGGAATGCGGAGGCGAAGGCGTCGGCGTTGGCTTCTGCTTCTGGGCCGCGGGGTGATTCGTAGCCGCTGTGGAGGACGAGGTGGCCGAGTTCGTGCGCGGCGTCAAAGCGTCCGCGCTCGCCGGTCTTTCGGGTGTTGAGGAAGACGTAGGGGGTGCCGTGGCGCGTGGTGGAGAAGGCGTCGACGTCCAGGCAGTCCGGGGCGAGGGAGAAAACACGTACTCCGTGGGCCTCGAGCAGGTGGACCATGTTGGGTGCGGGGTCTTCGCCCAGCCCCCAGTGTCTGCGGACGAGGTCGGCGGCCTCTTCGGGCGTGGGGTTGCTGTCGGGATACGTCGGGACGTCCGGGGTCGGCAGGGAGAACCGGTCCTCCAGCCACAGGTTCAGCGTGGCGGCGATGGCGCCGGAGCTGAGGGCACTGTCCCGTTCGACGGCGCTCATCTTGGATGGCGCGCGGAAGCTGCACGCCCCAGGGCTCATGTCAGGTGCCGGGGGTGCCTCGAAGAATGAGATGGGGAACTTGAGGGCTTTGGAGAGCGAGGAAAGTGTTTCCGCCGTAGGAATGCGGCGATGATTTTCGTAAGCGGTCAGGCTCTGCGCGGAGATGCCGCATTGTTGGGCCAGTGCGGCCAGTGTCATGCGCCTCCGCTTGCGTGCAATTACCAGTCGCTCAGGCGTAAACACTTTCCTCGACTCCTAGTTGTAGTTACAGGTTTTTGATCTCCACGGAGACCTGGGCGCTGGTTTCAACGGCGGCATCCAGCAGTTCGACATCGACGCCGGGGTCGACCTTCCCTCGGAAGAGGGGAATTCGCTGAACCCACTGATTCACGTACTTCCCTTCCATTTTAACGGGAAGGGAGAGCTCGGCGGAGAGCTTTCCGTTATCTCCTCGCTCGTAAAGCAGGAACCAGAGAGGAATGTCGTCGAGTTCCCGGCCGAACTCGATGTCGTCACGGGAAAGGAAAACTCCCTGCCCGTCCGGCTGGTACTTCGCGTTGTTCTCCACGAGGTAGGCCATCGCGCTGCCCTTGGGGTTCTTCGTGCGGGGCTTCGCGTCCAGGTCTCCGACACCGCCCTTCCCGCTGATCGCGGTAATGGCGTGCGTGGCGTCAGGGTGGACGACGCGCATGATGCTGTCCCGGTGAGTCCAGCGCCACGGGACAGGGGTGTGCTCGGCGTCCGTGAGGATCTCGGCCAGGTAGCGGTTGGTGCGGCTCCAGAAAGTGACCCCTGCCGCGGCCGGGGCGTCCAGCTTGGTGCACTGGCGAGTCTCGGCTGCCGCCCATTCCGTGGCATCGGTGAAGAGCTTTGCCGAGACGCCGAGATCTTCAAGGCTTGCCACACGCTGTGGCGGTACTGCGTTGAGCACAGACCCTCCCTGAGTGAGTTTCAGAAACCGTACCTGATCCGAGGTCAGATTTTTGAAACCGGAGTGATCTTCGCACACAGTTTCGAATATGTCACGCCAGACAGCAGCAACAAGCCAACTCAACCACCAGTCACATCAGTTGAGGAAGCAACGACACACCCACCGGAGCAGCCTCGAACCCCGGCTCGGGCCGGCTTCGAGGCCAGCCCTGCTCCCGGTGAGAAGCCGCTCACGCGGACTTGTCCAACGGTGCCGGCTGCGGAACTGAGTCCACCATCGTCCCGGCCTCCCTTGCCGCGCGTTCCGCACGGGCCCGGCGCAGGGCTGCGGTGTGGGAGGTGTCGGCCTGGCGGCGGCGCTCGGCGTGGGCCTGGCCGATCGGGGCCGGTGCGCTGTCCGGTGCGGCCGGTTCGGGGAATGCCTGGAGGGACTGTTCGCGCAGCGCGGCGGTCTGCCGCTGGACCGCTGCCTCGATGTCCGGGTCCGTCCGGGAGGGGCGGGCTGTTTGGAGGTGCGCGGCGAGCGCGCGGTGGTAGCCGTCCGAGGCGGTCTCCCTGGTGCGTGGCGTCCCGGCGGGCGCGGTCGCGGGCGTCGGGCTGACGACAGTCGGCGCGGATCCCGGTGCTGTGCCGGGTGCCTGGATTCGCAGGGTGCGGACGACAGTGCGGCCCGCCGACTTGTTGGCGGCCGCGATGATGCGGGTCTGCTCCAGCCGGGCCTTCGTTGCCCAGGCTGCCGACTCCGGGCACACGGTGAGGCGGCCGGAGTCCGCGTCGTACGCCACGGCGGCGACGTGGCCGGCGAGCTCGGGGGCGATGGCCGCCCACCGGTCCCGCAGCGTCGCGCCGGCGGCCGGGAGCTCCCAGGCCCGCTCGGTGACCAGCGCGCCGAGCGCCGCTGCGAATCCCACCGGCTCCCGGCCGTCCCGCCGCACAGTACGAACCGCCCGCGGCTTCGCCTTTGCCTTCTGGCCGCCGTTCTTCCGGGCTGCGTCCATCGCGGCCCGCAGCGCGACCCGGGCCAGGTCGACGCCGGTCGACGCTTCGCTGCCGCTCACGCCTGCCCCCAAGTGGTGTAGCCGAGGTCCAGGTGCCCGAGGCCGGACAGGCGCTGCACCTGGGCGACGAACGCCCGGGTGAACAGGCGCTGCGCCGACAGCTCGCCGTACCGGGCGATGTGGTCGAAGACGAGCTGGTGGTCGGCGGCAGCGCGGTTGCGCCAGTCCAGGACCTGCTCCCGGGTCAGCTCCTTGAGGACGAGCTCCTGGTCGTCGTCGACGTCGGCGAACTCCGGCTCCGTAGGAGGCACGATGACGGCGGCCGGGCGCGGCGCGGGCATCGCGACCGGAGCCACCGGCACGGCCGGGACGTCGTCGGCCGGCTGCGCGGCCGCGGCTTCGGCGCGGTGGGCCTTGGCGGCGGCCTGACGGGCGCGGACCTGCTCCCACTCGCGCTCGCGGGCCCAACCCTGGGCGGTCACCCGCTCGTGCAGCTGCCGGTCAACGGCCGCGCGGCGCTCGTCCTCGGAGGCCCCGGGCATCGCGGTGTCCACGGCGGCCGCGATCGCGTGGCGCTGGGCGCGGCGGTCGGCCTGCCGGTCCTCGCAGCGCGGGCAGTCCTGGCCGGAGTCGAGCAGCACGCCTTCGTCGCACCGGGGCTCCGCGCACAGCTGACGCTGCGGCAGACCCCGGCCGATCAGCCAGCCCACCGAATCCTTGATCGGCCCGGCCAGCCGCATCTGCTCCGCCAGGCGCCGGGCGAGCCGGTCGGCCAGGACCTGCGGCGCGTCCGTACGACCGGCGAACCCGATCACCCTGCCCAGCTCGCGGCGGGCGGCGGCCTCCACCAGGCGCCGGGTGGCCGGATGCTCCAGACGTGCCCACACCAGGTCGACCGGAGCCAGGACGGCCCGCAGATCCTCCGGCGGCAGAGGCACCCTCCCCCGTTGCTGCCTGCCCTGACCCGTACCGTCCACGACCCGCGCCGGGCCGTCGGCCACCGGCCCGCGGTGGGGCTTCTCGCTACTGATCGACGGGGGCTTCTTCGGCTTTTCCCCGCGGAGCGGGCCGCCCTCAGCCACCGACGACGCCGACTTGGCAGCGGCGGTCTCGCTATCGACGGCCTGGTCCTCGCGCACACACACGCGCTCCGGCCGACGGCCTTCACCCCCACGGCCTTCGCCGGAAAAACCACAATCAAGCTGAGGAGGAACTACTGGAGTAACCACCTGAGCGTGGTCTGCGTGGAGCTCTGCACTATCAGGGCGCTCCAGAATCTCGGAGACTCCGGCGTCGCCGGTCCTGCGGATCCCAGGCATACCAAGGGCACCAGCCGTACCAGCCGGAGCAAGATCTCCGTCTGCACTACCGGGGCGCGCCGAAAACACGACCGAGGAGGTGTGGACGACCTCCAGTACACGGCCGTACGCCCGGGCCACGGGCAGCAGCCTGACCCGGCCCCGGCCACGCATCCGCGTCGTCGTGGACCGGTACTCCCGACCCACGACACCACTCTCCGTCAGCCGGTCTAGGACCTTCCGGGCCCCGGCCGGTGAACAGCCCAGTAGCCGGGCCAGTGTCAGGGCTCCGCGCCCGTGCTTCTTCTCCGCCTTCCGCACCGAGCCGCCGCACAGCGGCAGCCAGCCCGATCCCGGAGTGGTCAGCACCATCAGCAGCAGGCCGAGGCGGTCGGTGGCCGCGCCCTTGCCACTGCGGCCGGCGAGCAGCCCCGGAGGCGTCGGCTCCTTGCCCTCCGGGGACCAGCCGTGCCCGAACAACGCCTCGCACAGGTGCAGAAGCGTCGCGAGCTCCGCCTTGGTGAGGGCCAGCGGGTGCCGGGGCCCGCCGTGCTTACGGGCCCGCCACAAGGGCATCACCAGGCACCTCAGCCCGGTCGGGTAGCCCCGCTCGTCCCGGACCTCCTCGGTGTGGAGTCCGTCCGACGCACGCAGCGGAGTCAGTGCCCGGCGGTGGACGGTGGACTCCCCCACGCCCATCCACCGGCCCAGCTCCGCGACCCAGATCGATGTCACGGAGTCGTCCTCGTTGCCCATCGGCGCCCGGGACTTCGCGAGCAGCACTACGGACGTCAGCTTCGCCACGTCCGACTGCCCCGCGATCGACGGGTCCGCGAGCAGCGCCTGGACCGCGGCGAGCAACCGCAACCGCATCGGCCGGCCCAACCGCACCGGATCCTCCGGCCCATCACCCGCCAGACGCCCCCGGCCCGGAACAGGACCCAGGCACGTCTGCGTCTGAGCGCGCCGTGGACGCGGGAGAACGGCAACCGGCGCCGCCACGGCACTCACCGGCCCACCCGGACGTACGAGAGAGAGATCATCCCGGCAGCCTCGCGCGGACCGCCTGTGGACAGAGGCCCGGAACCCAGGAGAGCCCCGCTGCCTCCCGCCCGGCGGTTAAGAACTTCGGATCGGGTCCCGCCATGCGGGCCGGCGGTATCGAGGACACCGTCGGCGAAGAGGGCGGAGCCCCGCAGAGCGCCGCTTGGCGTGGTGGTCGGCGATGCCACGCCGCACGTTGAGGAGGTCGTAACGGGGACGTGCTGAGCGGGGGTTGGTGTCGTCATGGCGGCACCGTGGGCGGTGCGGGGGTTAGCTCCGCAAGTCCAGTGCTGGCCGGTCCCCGTCGTGTGTACGCGATGGCGATGCGGGCTGGGGGCGCTGGGGATGCAGGGGTACGTCACACCTGCCGCAAGTGCGTTTCTGGTAGCGAACGTGACACCGGAAACGCGGAAGGATTCCGAGGCCGCCTGGTAGTCGTCACGGGTGGCCTGCGGGCGTACGAGTGGGGTAGCCGATCCTGCGACCGTGTCCTCGGAGCCCCGTCCAGCCGCGGGGGTCAGCCTTGATGCGGCGGTTTCGGGCCGGGGGGCGAGGGGCTGCGGAAGGCAGAAGGCGGCACTGAGTGCCGGAGAAGACTTGGTCCAGATCGGGTGAATTTGGACTGGGTGGGTATGGGTGGGCTGGAAAACGGCATGGCAGTCCTGCACAATGTCTCCTTGTGGAGGCGAGACATCGCCAAGACACAGCGAAGCCCCGGCTAGGTGCTTCGTGGTTCTGGGAGAACCAGTACGAATCGTTCGGCCGGCTGCGAACCGGACCGGACAACCCCTTCGACCGGGGCTGCTAACCCTGGTCGGTATCAGAGGGGGCGCTCGGCCGAGGTGCTGGTAACACCTCGAGGACTGAGCGTCCCGGCGGCTATGGGACCTGAGAGGTCGCCGCCATCACGTGACTACGTCGATTCGGCCCCCGGAGTGCAGTACGGCTCGTGCTTGCTGCTGCCCGCACGGAAGTCGGCGCGCTCGCCCAGCGTGGAGTGGCTGACTCGAAAGCGAAGGAAGAGGCCGCGAGGGCACGAATGCCAGGCCGGAGCGACGTACTGGCGTCGCTGCCACGGCGGGGCGTTGGTATGTGACCGTGCCCGTGTGCAGGTACCCTGCATCACGCGCGCCTCCTTCCTAGAAAAGGTGGATCGCCGGGCCGGAAGGAACTTCCGGCCGAGAGCCCCTCGGACTTGCCTAAGGTCCTGGGGGCTTTTTTCTTGCCCTGATTGATCAGGTGAGGGATACCCTACCCCTCACCTGCAACCGAACGGCTACGGACTGCGACGTGTTGGGGTGACTGGCTACGCCGCGCCCAACGAGCTGTCAGCGCGCATGGGCAGCACCTGTTCACACGCCAACCTTCACTCCCTCAGATCTAAGGGCGAGTTGGTTCGGTCCGGGATGGCGCACCGTGGAGGCTGGGCGCTGCCCAAGCCATCCTGATAGGCGGTGTGCGGGCGCCTCAGTGCGAACGTGGCGGAACCCCTCCCGCAGGTAGAACTGCTGCAGCGCGGAGTTACTCCGCCAGCAGTCAAGCCGCACCCATGGCAGGCCCTGAAGCCTGGCTTGGTCGCCAGCCCAGTCCAGGAGGCGCCCTCCGAGGCCGAAGCCCTTCACCGATCGCGCAGTGATGAGCTTGGCTACGTAGACGGCGCTCTCCGGGCCGTCCTGTTCGTTCCAGAAGTCCTCGTCGGCAGAGGTGAGCGTGATTGTCGCCACGACGGTTGAACCCTTGTCAACAACCCAGGTGCGCCCAGCCGCGATGTCGCGGTGCCATTTCTGAAGGGCCGGCATTCTCGTTGCAGGGTCACGCCACTGGTCAATGCCGGCCCGGGCGAGCCACCGCTCAGCATCGAGGCGGAGCTCCATGAGGGCCTCGGCGTCGCCTGAGGTGGCGGGTCGGATCATCATCCGCTCACATCCAATTCGTAGACGAGGATATGCCTGTCTCCAGGCGCGATTGTCCGCATGGCTCGTACTGGCGAGTGCTCGCCATAGCCAATACGGACATGCTGGGCGACTGGGGTTCCTGGGGGGAGACGCAGGCGCTCGGACTCTTCAGGCGTGGGCATGCGGATGCTGATCTCGTCCCGCACGTGCTGCTGCGGGTGGCCGATCGACTTGAGGATTCCGCCCGGGACTGACACGTCGCCAGCCGCTTCAAGCAAGGTTCCGATGGCGATCATGCCGGGGAACCAGCTAGTGCTCAGCTGAAACGGGCGGTCGTCCACTGTCCGCACGCGCTTCCGAGTGACAACGAGGTCGCCCGGGCTGATCTCCAGCCACGAGGCCACGTCGGCCGGTGCTGGGCCGGTGCTGACCTCTACCTCCTGGGCAGGTACGCGGCCAGCCATCTTGATTGCCGCTGACCAATCGTCCATGGCCCGCGAATCGCGGCGTCGGCCTCGTTCAAACGATGTCAGGTTCCAGGTGACCGGGTGGTCGGCGCGAACTCGGCGGCGCCCACCTCGTTCGCCTACAACCAGGCCCTCCGTCTTGAGGATGTCGATCCCCGCACTCACCGTCTTGGCGGTGACGCCGTACTGCTCAGAGAGCTCACGGCTCGTGGGCAGCGCGACGCCGGGCGACAGGTGACCGGAGCGGATCTGCTCGCGCAAATCATCAGCGATCGCTTTCGCCGTTTGTCGGTGCGGGCTCGTAGTCATGCGAGCACAGTACCCCCCATCGAGACTTAGGTACACAACTGGGGGCTATTTGAGTGATGGCGCGCCAAGTTCCGTACCTAACTCTTGACTTGACGGTGCCTAAGTCCTGTACGGTCATACCCGTCGACGGAAGTTATGTACCAAAGTCGATGTGGTTACCCGTGCTTCCTGGCGGGTGGCCGTCACCACCGCAGTTTTGCGGCCCGCCTCTTCGGAGTCGGGCAGGTGGCCGGAGGCGGTAGCCACGACCAAACCCCCCGGCCGGCAGGACTGCGTGTACGACTGCAGCGCTGATGTGTTGCCTGTCCGCCAGGACACCTTGGGCTTCGGCCTGTGGGCCTGGCGGGCGGAGAGAGCATCCGCCCCCCTTCCCTTCTTCTCCTGCTGAGGAGGCGCCATGTCCAATCTCGCCATGCCCAAGGCCGCCACACGCCGGGGCCGCACCCGTACCTCCCGCGTCAGCCCCCTCGACGCGATCGTCATCTCGACCCTGTCGCCCGGCCACGTCGACATGCGGCGGGTCGAGTCCACCCAGAAGCGCCGCATCTCGCTGGCCTGCCCGGGCTGTGGCACCTGGGTGGCCGTGACCCCCAACCGCGGCACCTACCTGCTCAAGACGGTTCCGCACCACACCGGCAAGGCCGGCCGGGACGCCGCGATCCGCTGCAGCTCCAGCAACCGCCTCGTCGACGTGGACATCACCCAGGACACCTGGAGCCACCAGTACGAGGAGTGGGCGCGCGAGGAGCGCATCGCGGTCGACCTGACCCGTCACCGCCGTGCCACCGTCCAGACCCTCAAGGTCGCCCGGCCGCAGGAGCGTCCCGCCGACCGGCGAGCGCAGTGGGAGCGTGCGGTTCCCGCCGCCCGCCAAGCAGATGCCGCCCGTGCGGTTCCCGCCGACGCGATCCCCACCACGCGCGGTCGGGCCGTCGACGGACCCGCCGGCGCCCTGCCGGCCATGACCGGGCAGACCGCCGGGGACCACCGCTCCGTCCGCGCCCTGGCCACCGGCACCCTCCGCGCCCTGGCCGACGCCACCCCGGACCGCTCCGCGAGCGATGTCCTCGACGAGCTCCTCACCCGCGCCGCCTACACGCACCTGGCTACGGTCTGGCGCCGCCCCCTGACCCCGGCGGACCAGTCCGAGCACACCAAGCTGGTGGCCAAGGTCAAAGCCGCGCTGCCCGCCCCGGCCCCGGGCGAGACCGCCGCCGCGTACACCGCCCGCTACCGCAGGCCTGCCCTCGCTTCCTGACCCCGCCAGCACCACTACGGCCTCGGCCGCCCCGGAACCAGGGGCGGCCGAGGCCGTAGCTGTCTGGTGCTCAGCCTCAGCCCGCCCTCTCCGAAAGGACGCCCCCCGTGACGCTCAACCGCCTCTCCCCTACTGCCGCACGCAACGCCCTCCGCCCCCGGCTCCTGGCCACCGTTGAGACCCTCGCTCGCTGCCGGGGCCTGGACCAGTACGACGGATTGTTCAACCGCGCCCCCGACCTGCCGGCGAACGTCTGGCCGCTCCAGCAGGCCGCCGCCTCCAGCTTCTGCTCGCTGTGCCCCGCCCGGCCCGCGTGCGAGGAACTGGAACTGCGGTACGGGAATGACACCCGCACGAGCGACACCGTGGTCCGCGGAGGCCGTCGCGGCCAGGAACTGGCCATCGACCGCGAGTGCCGCCAGACCGACCGCCTCGACGACGCCGTCGCGGCCGACCAACTGGAGGCGGCCCGCGAGCAGTTCACGCTCGCCTACACCCTGGAGACCGGCCCGGTCACCAGGCGGATGCTGCGACGCCCGGCTCTGGAACGGCTCGGCGAGATGGTCATGAGGCTCGCCGACCGCGGCGCCGCCTGGAACATCGCCGTCTACGACGCGGCCGGCAAAGACGTCACTTTCAACTTCGCCTTCACCGCCGAGGACGCCGCCCTCCCGGCCGCGGCCTGAACCCGGGCACCTGTTCCGTACGTCGTCCCCAGCCCGAAAGGACTGGTGTCGGCGTGGGGCTACAGGACCCCACCGCGCCCCGCCCCGAAACGGAGCGGACCCCCGACACGGCGTTGCACCGCCACATGTGCCGAGGGCCAGCGCGGACCACCCGTCTCACAGGAGCTGATCCGCATGACCAGTATGACGTGCGCGCCCCTCGCGCCCGCCTCCACCACCGCTTCCCTCGCCTCGACGGCCGCCCCGCTGCACGCCGGCGTCATCGAGGAGATCGGACGCGAGGACGACCGTGGCGGGCACGACGGCCGCGGCTACGAGCGCGACGAAACCGACACCGCCTTCCGCCAGCTCGTCCAGCACCTCGTCGACCACGGTGACGCTCGGGCCCAGAAGGCCGATCGCCATGCTCGTCGGACCTATGCCGACATGGTCCCCGGCGACTACGCCCGCCAGCCGGTTCTGCACCTCACCAGCCCGCTTGACTACCGGTCGGCGGACGACGCATGCGTGATCTGCGGATTCTGGACGTGCAAGTGCGGCGGGATCGCCCCGGCCCAGAAGGCCGACCGCCGCGCTGGCCGGACCTACGCCGAGATGTCCCCCGGCCCGTCGTACACCTGCCAGCCGGTCCTTCGCATGACCACCACCAGCATCACCTTCACGCCGAGCGCCCAGCCCGCCCCCCACGGCAACGGCCGGATGCAGTGCGATCGGTGTAACGGCTGGTTCGGCGTCACCGCCTGGACGTGCGACGCATGCCGAGCCGCCGGGAGGTAGACCCCTGCTAGTACCTCCGCACCTCATACGCACGGCCCGGACCGCACAGCACACAGCGGCCCGGGCCATCCGCTTCTACGGCCTGGCCCACCCCGTCACGACCGCCCTGCTCGCGCTCGCCGCTACGGCGGCCGCCAGGGCCTGGGACGCCGGCCACCACGTCACCGAAACACACCCGCGCACCACCCCACGCCGAAAGGACCAGCCCTCATGGCCGCTCCCACGAACGAAACGCCTGACCGAGGACCGGCGCAGGTCGTCGCGGACGTCATCCGCGAGGCCGTGACCTGCGAGCGGGAGCAGTGCCGGCCGGAGGACCACCAGCGCTTCGTCGACGAGAACCTGCGGATCGCGACCGAGCGAATCAACAACTCCTGACTCACGGCTGACCGCACGACAGGACAGAAAGCCAACTCGCCTCCCGCGCCCCGACGCTCGACCCGGCCGGCCGCCCACCTGACGGGCGGCCGGCCTTCCGCACACCTCCGGCCCGGGAAACCATCCCGAACCCACCTGAAGGAGGGTCCAATGCCCACGCTCGACACCGCGACCACCAGCGCCCGGCTCCCCGCCTCGCTCTGCACCCACACCCCCCGCTGCCCGACCGCCGACAGCCCCGACGCAGAGGCCGCCCACGTCGTGGCCGCCCACCCCGAACAGGGCTGGAGCCTCCTCTGCAACGCCGTCCTGCTCTTCGACGACACCGGCGAGCTGCTCCCCGACGGCCAGGTCGTCGACCCGCGCCGTCCCGCGCTCGCTGCCTGACCAAGGGCCGCAAGTACGGCTGATCCCGATCTGCGGGCTGCCTGATCCGCGCGGCGCCTCTTTCACCAGACCGGTGGAGAGGCGCCGCGCGGTGACGGGGAGCCGGACAGCCCGGACCACCAACGTAAGGAACACAGCATGTTCAAGCTGAACCGTGGCCTGCACGACCGCCGTGACCTGGAAGCCACCGCCGACATGTTCGTCCGTGACATCGAGACGTTCATCGCCGGGACGATCGCCGCTACGACCCCGGCCAGCACCCCGGCCTCGCTGCTCAAGTCCGCCTGGGCCCTGACCGACGACTACACCGACTGGCTGCGCTGGGGCCCCAGCGGCATGCCGCTGACCGGCGAGCAGATCGCCGCCCACGCCGAAGCCGCCGCCCGGGCTCTGCAGGCCGAGGGCTGGAATCCCACCTACCCGGCCGGGCGCGGTATCCGCGCGGCTCTGGTCCACGCGGAGGCGACCGATCCCGAGCACCGGTTCAGCGGGGACACCCGCATTGCGCTGAACTTCATCTTCGAGGCCCTCATCAGGGCCCTGACCGGGGCACCCCACGCCAGCTACACCGCCTGGGACGAGCACCCCGCCCGCACGGTCGAGGACGTCTTCGGCCTGCTCGCCGCCGCCGCCGCGTTCGCCCGCGCCTACGGCGCCCTTGCCCCGGCTGCTCAGGCTGTCTGACCCGTCGCCGGCTCGCCGCGCAGACCACCACCGCCTCCGAGAGGCCGGAGCTCCCCCCCCCCAGGACTGACGGCCTGACGGCTGCCTGATCCGCTCGTCCCGACTGCCCAGCACGGCAGCCGGGACGAGCGGTGACGGGGAGCCGGACAGCCCGGACCACCACCGATGAAGGACCCGATCATGACCAGTCACGACGACATCCAGCAGCTCGCCCAGCAGCTCGCCGACCACCACCACCCGCACTTCCAGGGCGTCACGACGAACCCCCACGGGGTGCTGACCTTCACCTTCGCCAAGTTCACCGGCTCGGAGCCGGAGCCCGACCTGCCCCGCGAGGTCTGGGAGGACTCCCGCCTCCCGCAGGAGGCACTCAGGTTGTTGGAGAAGGAGTTCATCGAGGCCCGGAGCCTGTGGCTCGATGCCGCGTACGTCCGCGCGCTCACCGCGCTCCGCCCGGAAATGGTCCCGGTCTGGGACGACTACGTCCAGGCCCACGAGTCCATGGACAGGGCGTTCACTGCCCTGGACACCACCGCCGACACCCACTGGCGCGCCGCCGTGTCGACGTTGGTCGCTGCGCAGGAGCGGGCGCTGGCGGCGGCGCGGGCCTGGGACTGGCAGGCCGCCGCCCTGGCCGCGGTCGACGAGAAGTACCTGTACGGCAGCAGCATCTCCCCGGCCGAGGCACACGCGCGTGCCGGGCTCGACACGACCGGCTGGGTCGTCGAGTCCGCCAGCGCGTACGCCGGATACGGCGACAGCCCGCTCATGGAGCGGGTGAACGGCGTGGTCGAGCGGCAGCGCGACCACGTGAAGAAGGTGGCCTCGCTCACCACCACCCCGTCACAGGGCTGACCCCCGCCCGTACCACCCGTTCTTACCGCGCCGACGCCTTCCTTCGCTCTTGCCGGAGGAAGGCCGGCCCCTTATATACGAGGAGATCCCCGTCGTGGCGAGTGCCCGCTCGAAGTCCCCGGCCAAGCGCAAGCCCAAGCCCAAGCCGCAGGCCCGGCCCCGGAAGACCACCAGAGCCGGCACGCCGACCGCCTGCACCACCGCACCGGCCCCCGTCCCTCTTCCCGCCCCTCGCGAAGAGGCCACCGAGACGGAGACGACGACGTATCCGGCTGCCGACCCGGTGGTGGCCGATGCCCGGGACCGGGCCGCCGACGCGGCCGACCTCCTGCACGAGTCCGCACAGGCCGAGGCGCGCCGGATCCTGGACGACGCCGAGGCCCGGGCAACCGCCCTGACCGACCAGGCGCTGCGGCAGTCCGGGGAAGCCCGGGCCGCTGCCGAGGCCCGGGCTCGGCAGATCCTTGCCGAAGTGATCGACGAGTCCGGCCGTCGGCTCACCGCCGCGACCGAGGACGCCGACCACATCCGCAGCACTGCGGCGGATGCGGCGCAGCAGGTCCGGGAGGAAGCCCGTCTGGACGCGAAGAAGACGAGCACCGGGGCCCGTGCGGTCGCTGCCCGACACCGGGCCGAGGCCGCACGGACCGCCGCCGCGATCGAGCGGCGCGCCCGGGAGTTGGCGGAGCAGGTCCGTCGTGATGCGGAGGGGAAGGCCGAGGCGCTGTTGGCGCGGGCGGCCGAGGAAGCGGCCGCCGTCCGGGCCGGTGCGGCCGGCCTCCGGGACCGGGCCGACGCCGATGCCGCGCGCATCCGCGCCGAGAGCGAGACCCGCGCCGCCGAGTTGCTGGACGGCGCCCGTTCGGAGGCGGCTTCGATCAGCGAATCAGCCACCGCGATCCTGGCCGACGCCGAGACGAAGGCCCAGCAGCTGCTGGCCGACGCGCGCACGAAGGCCGGCACTGTCACAGCGGCGGCGTCCGGCGAGGCCGGCCAGGTCCTCGCCGACGCCCGCCGCCAGGCCGAGGAAGCCATCAGCACGGCGGCCGCACGGGCCGAGGAGGTTCGGGCGGAGGCGGCTGATGCGGCGGCCCGGGTGCGTGAGCGGGCAGAGGAGGACGCGGCCCAGGAGCGCGCGGCCGGTGCCGGGGCGGCGGAGGACCTGAAGGCCCGGGCCGCGGCCGACGCGGAGCAGCGGGTGCGTGAGGCGCAGGCCGAGGCGGCCCGGCTGCGTGAGGACGCCGGGCGGGCCCGTGAGGCCGCGGTCGCGGAGGCGGCCCGGACGCGGGAGCTTGCGCGGGAGGACGTGGAACGGGTACGGGCGACGGCGGCCGAGGACGCCGAGCGGCTCACCCGTACCGCCCGTACGGAGGCCGACCGGGTCCTGGCGGCGGCGAGGGAGAAGAGCGCCGCGGACCTGAAGGAGGCAGAGGCCGCTCTCGCCCGGGCTCGGGTCCGTGAGTCGGACGCGGACCTCGTACGGGCGGAGGCCGACGGCACCTTGAGGGAGGCTGCCGAGCAGATGCGGCGGGCGACGTCGCGGACCGAGCGGAAGATTGAGCGCAAGCGTCTCCGGCACGCAGCCCGCACCGCGCGGCGCGACGAGAGCACGGCCCGCAGGGCGAAGGCTCGTCAGGAGCGGTCCGCGCGCCGGGCCGGGCAGCCGACCGTGGCGGACCGGGTCAAGAAGTTCGTCAAGGTCAATGCCGAGCGGCTGATGGTGGTCGGGCCGATCACCGCGCCGATGGCGGTCGCCTGGACGGGCCAGGCCGGTTTCGCCGGGGACATCCTCGGCTGGGTCGCCCCCTTCACGGTTCTGTTCGCTGCGGCCTGGGAGCTGTCGACCGCGTTTGTCGGGTGGATGTACCACCAGGCTCGCCGTTGCGGTGACGCCGGAACGCTTTACCGCGTCAGCACGTGGATCTTCGCCCTCGGTGCCGCGGCCATGAACTACTGGCACGCCTCCGCCGAGCCCGTGCCCGGCAGCCGGGTCTGGGACGAGACCGCCGGTAAGTGGGCGGAGCAGATTACCTACTGGCACTTCACCCCGAAGGCCGTCGCTTTCGCTGCGATGAGCGTCGTGGGGATGGTGCTGTGGGAGCTGTACGCGTCGCTGATTCACCGTCGCAAGCTCCGTGAGGACGGCAAGGTCGCCAAGGCCCGCCCGACGATCGGGGCGGTCCGCTGGGTCCGCTACCCGGTCCACTCCTTCACCGCGTGGTCCCTCGCGATCACCGATGCCCGCCTGACCACCCTGGACCGGGCCTGGACCGCCGCCGCCGCGCAGCTCGCGGACCGCACGGCGGTCCGGACCGGACGGGCCCTGCACCGCGTCGTTGTGCCCAGGGTCGGGACCGAGGATCACGGTCCGGCCGCGATCCCCACGGTCCTCACCCTCACCCGCCTGGACCGTCCCGGACCGGACCACACCGCCGGACCGGTCCCTCCGGTCCACTACGACCGGTCCCCGGTCCGGACCGGTCCGGAACCCCGGAACACGGTCCACGCCCCGGTCCGAACCCCGGTCCGGCCGGACCGGACCGCCGGACCTGCCCTCGCACTGGACCCCGGTCCGACGGACCGCACCCCCGCTGACCTGCACGGTCACAACGGTCCGGACCGGAAAGCGAAGACCGTGCCCGCCGCGCACCCCGCCCGCAGCGTCACCGTCCGGACCACGACCCCGGACCCGGACCGCATTCCTGGTCCGGACCGGACTTCCGGACCGGACCAGGGCGGGCGACGGACCGGACCCGACGACGGTCCGGACCGGACAACGGACCAGTCGACGGACCGGACCGGTCCGGACCGGGAAACCGGCGACGGACCGGACCGGACCGTCATCGAGCTCACGGACCTGGAACGGACCGCCCTGGACCGGCTCCGGACCGAGGGCCAGCCGCTGAACCGGTCCAACATCGCCAAAGCGGTCCGGACCGACGGCGGGTCCATCGCCACGGACCGCGCCGGACAGATTGCCGTCGCACTCAAGCAGCACCAGGTCCACTGACGGACCGTACGGACACCGCACGGACCGCGCCCGACCTGGCACCGCATGGTCGCCACCAGCCCCACCCACCAGCACCCGGTGGACGGCTTGGTGGTGCGCCACGGCCGCCAGACCGACCACGCCGCTCCCGGCCCGCTTTCCACGGCCCGGCCAGGAGCGGCGCTCGCATGCCCCCAACACCGCGTCAGGAGCGTGTTCACCATGGCCTTTTTCGGCCTGATCGGCAACGACCGAGAGCTTGCCACGTAGGAGTACAGCGGCCGTGAGTCCGCGAGCGACAGGGCGACCCGCAAGCGCCGCGAAGCCCACCACCGCAACGCCACGAAGGCGGACCGGCAGGGCCAGGCGTGGGAGGCCTCCGAGCGCGCCCGCCAGGACCGCGGCGGCTGGTGGCGCACCCGCTGACCAGCCCACACCCCGTCAACCTGACTTCCCGAGGGCCGTGACACCAGCACCTGGTGTCACGGCCCTCGGGTCTCAACTTCCCTGGAGACCACTGTGCTGTTCGCCTGCCTGCACATCCGCCGTCCCGGCCGTCTGAATCACCTGCGGCGCCTCGCCCTCGCCGACGCCCCGGTCACGGCGACCCGCCTGCCCGGCCCTCTCCTGCCCGACACGCGGTACCCCGCCGGCCCCGTACCGGCGCTGCCCGACGGCTTCCACCCCGCCGACCCCGCACCCGTTCCGGCCGGACCGGCCCCCGTGGACGCGGATGAGCGCGCCGTCCAGGTCTGGTTCCAGACCCGCCAGTTCGGCCACTCCGGCCTCGTGACCAGCCCCGATGAGACGGGAGACCGGCGGTGACGGACACCACGCACGTGCGCCGTGATCAGCCGATCGAGCCGACCAACGTCGAGCTCTCCGGCGAGCGCACCGACCGCGCGACGCCCCCTCCCCCGCCTCTGTCCCAGCCGCCGACGCCGCCGTCGGCGAGCCCGGAACCGGTCCCGCCGCCCCGACGCGGAACACCCCCTCCACCCCCGCCGCCGGCCGGGCCTCCGTGGTCCTGGGGCGGCGTGATGGCGCCCCAGGCGCCCCCGCAGACCCTGGTGGAAAACCACTACCACTACTACCCCACCCAGGACCGTCCGCCGCGGTTCAGCGTCTCCCGGCTCAGCCCGGCCAAGAACGGGAGCGCCCTGGTCGCGGGTCTGCTCCTGCTGCCGGTGACGGGCAAGGTGCTTCACGTCTGCGGGGACGAGCCCGGCATCCTGATGGCCGCGCTGGCCGTCACCGGAATCCTGGAGCTGCGCACGCACAGCCGTGTCAGGTCCTGGCTGGTGCGGGTCCTGACCTTCAATCTCCTCGTCTCCACTGTGGCCACCCCGGCCGGCCTGCACCTGTACGGCTACCTCCTCACCGGGGTGTGGTCATGACCAGCGCCCTGATCCTCGCCCTGGCCGGCATCCTTTCCCTGGGCCTCCTGACCAGCCTGCTCCTCCGCAAGCACCGGGCGGCTCTGGCCTTCCTCTGGGCCGTCGGGGAAGCAGTCCTGCTCGGCGCCGCCTTCGCGTTCGGTACCGGCCCTCTGCTCGGCGGCCTGAACATCCTCATGGGATCCGTCGTGGCGGTGGTCCTGCCGTGAGCGTGACACCGACCCAGCTATCGCTCGGCGGCTTTGGTCTGGCATCCGCGGTCCTGGTGCTCACGCTCGCCCGGTGGTGGCGCAACGGACGCGAGGTACCCTCGGCGGCCGCCATCGCGGGCGGCCTGGTAATCGGCCTGCTCAGCGCTCTGTGCTCCGGTGGCCTGCTCGGCTGGGCCGCCCGCCGCACCGTCACCACCATCACCAACCCCCTCGGCAACCTCGTGGTGGGTGCGGGCAGCAGCCGGCTGCTGCCCGAGACCGCACCGTCCGGCATGAGCCCCGGCGGTGCCGTCGCTACGACCGTGCTCCTGGCCGTCCTCGTCCTCGCCTGGCGCTGCTGCGACAACCAGCTGCGCCGCCAGATCGCGGCCGGTGCGCTGGTCGGCTCGGCGGCCGGGTTGACTGCTGGGGCATTGGGCCTGGCCGCCCTCACTCTCATCCCGGCCATGAACCACCTCGGCGACCAGATCCTCGCCGCCCTGCCCTTCCAGTAACCCCTCTTCTCTCGTCCCCCTTTTTTCGTATGTGATCCGGAGGTCACCGTGCTCAACCTGCCCACTTCCACCCTGACCGCTGGCGGCCTGGCCATCGGCCTGGCCATCCCGGTCCACTTTGCCGCCCACTGGCTCAAGGCCAACTTCAAGTCCAAGAAGAAGGACTGGCGGACCCTGATCCCCTTCGCCGGCGGCATGGCCTACGGGGGCATGGCCTCCATGTGCACCGGCGGCCTGATCGCCTTCGGCGCCGGGGCCATCACCCTGTTCGGGAACGGCGCCGGGTCGCTGGCGCTGTGGGGGATCACCGGCGGGGACGCCACCCGGGCCGTCCGCGCCACCCCGGTCGAGCTGACCGCCGACGGCAACATCCTGCTTTTCCTCCTGACCGTCGTCGTTTTCGGCCTGTGGAAGGCGATCAAGTCCGAGGAGAAGAAGCTCGCCAAGCGCGGCATCGTCGCCGGCGTCCTGCTCGGCCTGTCCGCCGTCCTCGGCGGCGCGGTGGCCGCCACCGTGATCCCCACCGTCAACAACTTCGGGACGCAGCTCCTCGGAAACGTCGGCTGACCCCCGCTCCCCCGACCGCCGTGTCCCGGCGCCATCGGTCGCCCGCACCCACCCGCACCGCCCCTCCGCCCTCGTGGCCAGGGGCGGCTCGTGTGTGCGGACGGCCGTCACCGCCCGGCCGCAGCCCCTGTTTCTGGAGAAGGACCATGACCCACCTGCCCGACCGGATCGTCGTCGACGCCGAGTTCGTCGACGACGACGAACCCACCACCGACACCGGTTCAGCCGACCGGCCCGACCTGCCCGACCGGCCTGGTCTGGTAGCCCGCACTATCACCTTCCTCAGCGCGGCCGCGCTTCGCGAGGCCACCGCCGTCCGCGAGGGCCTGCGCGTTCTGGGCGCAGAACGCGCCGGATGGTTCAACAGCGACACGGTCACCGACGCTCACGTCCGCGCCGACCTTCTCAACGACCGGCACGCTACCTGGCAGCAAGAGGCGGCTCGCGAGGCACAGAGCCTGACCGAGAAGGCCGAAGCGCTGGAGAAGGCGGCCGACGAGAAGCTGGCCGAGGGCAGCGCCGACGACGCCAGCCCGGCCGACCACAAACGTGCTGGCAAGGGCGCCGAGGCGCTGCGCTCCGAGGCCGCCGCGTGGCGCGAGCGCGTCCGGCAGATTGAGCTCCAGCCCTACACCGGACACCGCGAGCCCACCGCCGCAGAGCTCGCCGCCCACCGCAAACGCATGGGAAACCGCCGCCGCTGGAAGGCCATCGCGGCCGGTGTGGCCGCCGGGTGGGGCATGCTCCAGTTCGGCGGCCCCACGCTCCTGGGCGGCCTCCTGGGCGGGCTGGTGGCCGTCGGCTGGGCCAAGGGCCGGTTCACCGCCTGGCGCGCGGCCCCGCCGGAGGTCCCCCAGCTCGACTACGCCGCACCCGCCGCACCGGCCACCGCCACGGCCGCACCCACCAGCGCCTCCCCCGGCCAGGCCGCGTTCATCCCCGGCCAGACCGGGCCGGCCGGGCCGGTGTTCACCAAACCGGCTACGGCTGCGTCCGGGGCCGAGGCCGGTTTCACCGCGTCCTGGACCCCGGCCGACTCCCCTGCCCCGGCCGCCCCGTCCGGTCCGGTGGAGGGCGAGCTGGACTGCGAGGAGACCGACCAGCTCACCGAGGCGATGCTCGCCGCCGGAGCGATCAGCGAAGGCACCGTCCGTCTCGCCCGGCCCGACTCGATCACCCGCGTGCCTGGAGGATGGCTCGCCCACGTCGTCCTGCCCAAGGGCGACGGGGTGACCGTGGAGACCGTCCTGCCCAAACTCGGCCAGGTCGCCGGGGAGATGGGCCTCGACCGGGCCCGCTTCTTCATGGACCCGGTCCACGCCTCCGTCGGCGGCAACGCCAAAACGATCGCCGTCGCCGCCTTCCAGGAAGACCCGTTCACCACACCACGGACCTCACCCCTGGTCGGCATGGACTCGGTCGACGTCTGGACCGACGGCATCCCCGTCGCCTTCGACGCCTTCGGCGCCCTGGTCAACCTCGTCCTCAAGGACACCAGCCTGGCCCTCGGCGGCGCCTCCCGCTCCGGCAAGGGCGCGGCCCTGCGCGGCATCATCGCCGGCGCCCTACTGGACCTGCGAGTGAACCTCCGCCTGGTCGACGGCAAAGCACCCGGCCAGGACCGGTGGAGGAACCTGGCCGCCACCTTCATCGACGAACCCGGCACCAAGGGCGCCAAACGCACCCGCGCCCTGCTCGAGTCCCTGGTCGCCGACCTGGACCGCCGTGCCGCGATCCTCAAGCGGTACGGGATGGAACAGATCGACGACCCCGCCCTGATCGCAGAGCTCGGCGGCCTCGAGCTCGTGGTCGTCGACGAAGCCGCGGCCATCACCGGCGACAAGAAGCACGGCACGGCGATCAAGGAAGCCCTCAGCGCGCTCGCCGCCCGGGGCCTCGCGTTCGGCATCATCCTCGTCATCGCCACCCAGGTCGTCACCAAGGGCGCCGACGGCGTCCTGCCCCGCCTGGTCACTGGCAACATCACCTGGAAATGGGCGATGCGGGTCACCGAGACCACCGAATCCAACATGGCACTCTCCCAGGGCGCGGCGAAGGCCGGCTGGGACGCCTCCACCCTCGACCCGGCGATCCGCGGCATGGGCATCCTCCTCGCCGACCGCTACCGACGCATCCGCTCCCTCTGGCTCGACGGCCCCGACCTCCTCACCCTGATCGACACCATCACCCGCATCCGCACCGCCGCCGGACGGCTGCGCGGCCAGTGGACCGACCCCATCGAAGCTGTGATGCGCGGCCTGAGCACCCCAGCACCCGGACACGCTGCGTCACCACGACCGGCCCCTCCGGTCGACGAGTACGACGACATCGACGACGGCCTGGACGACGAATTCGGCCCCGACGGCGAGGACGACGACGGGGAGCAAGACGGCCTTGAGGACGACGGGTTCACCGCCGACGGCGTGCCCGTCCTTCTCCTCCGCGCACACGAGGCGGTGCTCGCCGCGGGGGGCCGGATGCACACTGGGCCCCTCGCCCAGGCGCTCGGCTACGAGGACTCACGGACGCTCGGCATCGACCTCAACAGCATCCTGCGGGAGGTCGACGTCGAGCGCCCCGCAGGCGGCCAGCTCCGCGTCCCCGGCACCGACAAACCCGGCCTCGGCTACTACGCCGACACCCTCGCCACCGCTATCGAAAGATACCGAGGGTGACCACCGCACCCCCAACACCCCCTACAGCGGCATCCCAGACACCCCGTCTGGGATGCCGCCCTGTATGGGTTCCTGACCTGCATGTATGGGGTGTCTGGGGTCGAGAAGGCCCCCTGGAATCCCGCCCGGCAGACCCCATACAGCCGCCCACCGGAACCCACCCCCAACAACCCTGACACCCCATACAACCTCACGCACCGTCACCCGTGAGTAGAGGGCGAACACCCCGGCCCCCGCCACCGAACCCACCCCCACCACAGCTCCGCGCCCGCCGGCACCAGCCGACGCCGACAGGCGCGGAGCACTGCCCACCCTCGTAGAAAGGGGCCGGCGGCAAGGCGAGGCCGCCCCAGCGGTCCTGGAAAGCAGTGGCCCGTTCGATCTCTGCCACGGGGATCCCGTGCTCGATCCACGCATCGTGGTGTCGCCGGATGTCCTGATGCGCGGATGCCCTCCGTCTCGATGAACCTCTGGGCCCTGCGGCTCAGGCCGGCAGGCGCGACCGGGACGGGCGATACGGGCTGGTCGGCCATTACCGCTGCTCGCCGTCACCGGTGTGGAGCACGGCCGACGCAATCTCCCGCACGCGCTCCAGGCTGATCCCTGTGCGCTGCTCGATGGCGAGGGGGTGGTCGGTGGGCTCCAGCTCGACGAAGGGGCGCTCGCCGACCGGGCGGGTATGGACGCGCGTTTTCAAATTGAGCGTCGTCGCCGGGTACACCGGAAGATCGGTGGTGAGCCAGCCGAAGTAGGGCTTCTCCGTTTCGCGGCCGGGTCTGTCCCACAGGTCTGAGACCCGGGAGAAGCTTTCTCGGCTGAGCGAGACCCAGACGCCCCAGGAGAACGCCTCGTCGCTGCCGATGACCGGTATCTCGATCAGGCCTTTGACGAAGTAGTGCTGAGCGCGGACCACGCACTGGTCCGTAGAGAGCAAGCAGTCGTCGGCGTCGGCGAAGGCCGGATCCCACACGGCGGGGGCCTCGGCCGTGTAGTTCATCGGCAGCTCAGGGTGGTGGGCCCCGCAGCACGTGCAGGTGAACCCCAAATCACTGGTCATGGGCCCGGAGCCTAGCGACGGACTCCATCCGTACCCGAAGGGGGCTTGCCCGGCACAACTCCGCGCGGCCAACTACCCCGCTCAGTCACAGCTGGCTACCCCGAGGACAGCTTCCGTGGCGCCTTGGCACTGGAATACCGCAGCTACGGAACAAGTGCACTCCGCCAACACTGCTCAAGACCTTGGGGTCCTGCCTGGAGTGCCACGACGGCACGCCGGCCGACCCCGCCAGCTACATCGCTCCCCCGGCCCAGCACCTGCTGGCCGCCTGACCCGAGAGGACCCCATCCCATGACCGACACCACCCACGAGACGATTCACCTCACCGCCGACGTCGTCCTGCTCGCCGCCGGCCACGTCCTGCTGATCGAGCGGGGCTGGGCCCCGTACAAGAACTCATGGGCTCTTCCGGGAGGTCACGTCGACAGCGGAGAGACCAGCCTGGCCGCCGCCGCGCGCGAGCTGGAGGAAGAGACCGGCATCCCCATCCCGGTCACCGACCTGCGGCAGGTCGGCGCCTTCGACGCCCCCGACCGTGACCCGCGCGGCCGGTACGTCAGCATCGCCTACACGACCACCCTGCCCGCGCCCATCCCGCCGACGGCCGGGAACGACGCCACCACCGCCCGCTGGTGGCCCCTGGACAAGCTCCCCGACCTCGCATTCGACCACGCCGACATCCTTACGGCCGCCACGGCCCGGCTGACGTGACCATCAGCACCGACCCCGCCGCCAGCACCGAATCGGCCACGGTGAACCGGAACCTCGACGCAGGGTGCGCCGACACGGCCACGGAGCTCGCACGCGTCGACGGCAAAGCGTCCTTACTGCTGGCGTTCGACGGCGCGCTCCTCGCCGGACTCGCCAGCCTCGCCGACAAACCCCTCCCCCTCCCCCTCCCCACCAAGATCATCGGCGCCGCCGCCATCCTCGCCCTGACGACCGCCGCAGTCCTGCTGCTCCTGGTCGTACGCCCGAACATCGGGGGCCGGAGGCTGCGCCGGCATGGAGGAGCAGTACGCCGCGGCGGTCCGCGAATGAGCCGTGCCGTCAAGGGACCACACCCGCACCCGCTGAGACGCGCGACGCCGTCGAGCGAGATGCCCGGGTGAGCCGCTCGTTGCGGTAGATCTTCGTGGCGAAGATGGTGAGCCTGTCTGAGCCCTGCTCTACCCGAAGGCCTGCCTCCGGCCCCGTGCCGGGGGCAGGGCCGGACGCGCCAATCCCCGAGCAGCCGGACCGGTGGGGAGCGGCCAGGCTGCGGCCCGGCTGGGAGCTGGAGTGGCCGCCGCGACCAGCAGCTGCGCGCCGAGGACTTCTGGGCAGCGGCCTGATCAGGCGAAGGCGGCAAGTCGTCTGAGATGTTGGCCATGGCGGCGGTGACGAACTTGCGTGCTCCCAAAGAGGCGATGCTGCTATTCCTCGGTTCTGAGGCCGTGTGTGTACCGGATGGTGGAGACGTTGGGAGCGTGCTGTGCCGCAGGTGGCTGAGGCCACCCGGGCTGGGCAGGTCCCAGTAGACGTCCCGGTGGCTGGAGGAGGCCAGGGTGCGGCTGAGGCGGTGGATCGGAGGTGCGGCTGTTGTCGTCCAGGAACAGGCTTAGCAGCGGGCCGTTGAGGGTGTCGGTGTCGAGCGCCGCCTCGGTGTGGTGGGCTACAGCCTTCAGCACGGGTACCAGACCGGAATGCTCCGTGCCCGCTGCGTCGAGCTGTTCCTGCACAGCGTTCCACCAAGGGTGTGGTGCAGGTGGTCTGGTGTAGGTGTAGCCGGGCTCGAAACGCTCGGTGCACTGACCGTCGCGCCAGCACGCGAAGCCGTTCATGCCGTCCCCGCCCCGTAGGACGCTGAAGGTCTCGGTGCCTTGGGATAGTGCCGACAGGGGGCCGGACATTGCACCCATGACTCCGTACTCCTCGAAGCAGAACGACCAGTTGTTCAGGGCTCCGGCGCGTAGCACCGATCCCTCTGCCCCGCTCAGCTGCACGGCTTGCTGTCGAGTCAGGATTTGGGCGGTTCGGCTGTCTGCCCCGTACCGGGCAAGGACGTCATGCGGTGTGATGCAGCGGGTGAAGGTCACGCACCACATCACCGTGCTCGGATCTGTGACCCATGCCCACGGCGTGGGCGGTGAGTCCTCCACGTTGTTCTCCTTCAGCTCTACGGAAGGGCCCCGAGAGTGTCCCTTCTCGGGGCCCTAGCTATGCGGCGGTGTCCAGTATCAGGCGATGATGTTGACGTTGTACTTCTCGGTGTCCAGGATGCGCTGGCTCTTCACAAAGGCCCCGTACTTGCCGCCGGCGGACTGGTTGGCATCCAGAGCGACGTGACCGCGTATACACGGCTCATCGAAGGTGACCGGCTTGTCTGTACGAGCCTCATAAATCATCCACTGCCCGTTCTGGAACAGCGGGATGATGTCGGCACACAGAGCACCATCGGTTCCCCCTTCGAACGATCCGGCGAAGGGGAACTCGTCGCAGGAGTCATTCGGCACGTACTGCGGAAGCAGTACAAAAGGATCGCTGCTCTGGGATCCGCACGTGCGTGCCCGGTTGGCGTCATTGAGTCCGTCCGCCCGACTCAGCGGGGCCCAGTCACGCAGGTTGGCCTGGGCGAAGCCGTATGCAGCGGCGGCCGCCCCGTGATTGGGGTCAGAGAGCGAGTACTCCAGGCTGGCCCTTCTCTCGGGGATGACACAGCCAGGCGTGGCGAGCTCCGCATCGCATCGAATTTTCGCCTGGACGGGGCTGTCCCAGTTGACGTTGGGCTGAGTGGGGATGCTGCCCGTGGTGGTGACGTACATGTGGTACTTCGTCTGGAAGCTGTCCGACGCGCCAGAAGCGATGTTGCTGTTGTAGGTGACAGATCCGGACGCCTGCGCACCTACGCCCAGAGTCCTGGCACCCGTCCAGGGGCGGTTGCTGGGTGCTGAACAGGCCGAGGTGCAGGACACGTCGAAAGAGACGTTAAGGCTCGTCACCTGCCCGGTCACGGCGATCACCTTGACGGTGATCAGCTCGTTCCAGCTCACGCTGGTGGCGCTGAGATCCATGCTGCTCTTCACGTTCATCAGGCCGGTACCCAAGACCGCGCCTTTATCGTTCCACAGCGTGTAGGTGATCTCCTGACCGTTCAGACACATGCCGCCAGTCCGGGTCCAGGTCCAGTAACCCGGTTGACTAATGTCGCAGGCTTCGGCGTCAGCGGTCTGTGCGGCACTCCACGCAGTAGAGGTGCGGCTTGCCACCAGCGGCCTGGTCTCGACACACGCCATAGTCGCACCGCCAAGAGCGGCCCGCGCGGAGGGCTGGATGGGGGAGCACGACTTTCCGGTGCCGATTCTCACTTGGCCCTGCTCCGATTCCGGGACTGGGAGGTCGGCGGCCTTGATTGTTCCAAGCGCCTGATGCCCGGGAGTGTCGGCTGCGGTAGCACTACCAGTGACAGCAAAGGACACGGCGGCTGCCAGCGAGGCAGCCGCCGCGATTATGCGCTGTGTGCGGCTCATCAACTTCCTCCTATTGAACGGATGCACACGGTGTGCACGTATGCGTGCACACCGTGAAGGACCGTAGTAGGGGAGTCGCATACCTTCCGAACTTGATCGAAATGTTGGCCATCGAAGATCGTCTCTTGTCTTGTGCGGCACTCTTGCGATTGGTGTGCCGCTGTGCACATGGCGCCCTGAGCGCCGGCAAACGATGAATGACGACAGGCGCGGCGGACACCCAATGAACCCGGACTTCTCGGGGCCTGCCGGCGGTACGGGTCCGATTGGATCCCTCTGGCGGCTGATGACAGGGTTCGCCAGCACGCAACGGAGCGGTCACCGATCCCACAGCCCTGATGAGCGGTTTCCAGGCGTGCGCAGAGTTCTCGCAGAGATCGATCAGGCCGACGCCGTGGTGATCGTGGGCACCGCTGTCACGGGCGAGTGCCTGAGTGCACGAGATGAGGCCTTGTTGCCCGGACCTAAGGTCCGGGCAACAAGGCCTCATCTCGTGCTTCTGGGGCCGTCGATTGACTGCCGACTTCGTGGAGAAGTTCTCCGATGCCTCTACTGGGCAGCGGACCGGACTGAGCCGCGGCGATGCTCAGCCATCTCGGCCAGCGTATCCACGAGGATCAAGAACTGGGCGTCGTCCATGCGGGCGTTGAGGAACTCGGCAGCCTGGACGGCGTTGTCGTAGGGAAACTTGATACCCGTGACTACCGGTTGCGCGGCCTCAGCCCCAGGCTGGTCCTTCCCGGGCGCATTGGCTCCGGACTCGTCCAAGGCCCGCTGATCGGCTTCACCGTCGAGCGCAGGGGTATTAACGCCGTTAACGGTCGAGACGTCTTCCTCGCCTGAGGTCGTCTCCACCGTCGGGGTATTAACGGCGTTAACGGTCGCGGGCGTCTCCTGCCGTGCCCGAGGGGATCGCTGCCGAGGCGTCTTGGCCGCAGCAATGACCTTATCCGCCTCAGCAGCCTGCTGCTCCTTCGGCAACCGGCCGATGCGACGTGCCGGTTCGACCTTCAGCGTCCCCGACTCGACCTTCTCCTGCAGATCATCCGTAAGCTCCAGCAGCGCGAGCCGCTGCGATACCCAAGCAGGCGTCTTACCCAGCCTCTTGGCCACCTTTCCCTGCGAACCATGGACGCGGACGAGCTCCTGCAAGGCTTTGGCCTGGTCCAGCGGAGCGACATCCACACGGTGGACGTTGGCGATCAGCGCGCTTTCCAGGATGTCCGCAGCCGTCGCGGCGAGGGCGTCGTTGACGTCGATTCGCAGCTCCGCAAGCTCGGCCTCAGCCGCGGCCGCGAGCCGTCGGTTCCCGTCGATAACGACGTACTCGGCCCCGGCAAGAGCTTCTTCCTGATCAGGGTGAACGGCCACGAACGCAGCCCGCCTGACCACCGTGACGGGCTGAATCTGCCCCTTCTCCCTCAGAGAAGCGGCAGTCTCGTCGATCTCCGTGAGCTCTTCGCGCGGATTGAAAGGGTTGTGAGCCAGGAGCTTCAGCTCGACCGACGCCGGGGGACGCTTCCCCTCCCCGTTAATGATCTGCTGGCGCGTCCGGACACGCCGTGGCGCCTCCTGGCCACCATCTTGGCCGTCCTCGTCCACAGTGAAGCCGCGCGTCACGCGTACCTGCGGGCCCTTGGGCTTGGTTTTCCTCATACCGCCAGTTCCTTCGCCAGGTCGCGCATCGCCTGCGCGTGCTCACTGTCGGGCGCATACTCCAGCAACGGGATCTCCCCGTCTGCAGCCTCCCGACCTTCCTTCAGATCCCCGATGACCGCCAGAACCGCCGGCGAACTGCTGCGTTCCCACTGGTCGCGGTTCTCCTTGACCAGCTTTCCGCGACGGCTGTCGTAGGCGTTGATGACCAGTCCGAGATAGTCGACCGTGATGCGTCCCTTGCGACACAGGTCTTCCATCTGCGTGCGCAGCAGCCGGAACGCCCGATGTGACGCCTTGTTTGCCCACACCGGAGTGATGACGCCAGAACGGTCTGACAATTCGCCTTCGCGGCGCCGGACGTAGTACAGAGCGGTGTCCATGTTCAGGCCGAGGCTGGGCGGCCCGTCGATGATGATGACGTCGTAGTCGTCCTCCAGAGGCTCCAGGGCACGTTCCAGGGCAGCCTCGCTAAACGACACCTTCGAAAGTGCCACGTCCCGCAAGAACGCGTCATCACTCGCGGGCAGCAAGTGCAGCCGCTCGCCGAATCGTTCCTGGTCCAACGCGACCAGCAGGTCGTGGATGTCGCCCTTGGCCGTCCCATCCATGTGCATCAGCAAGGTCTCGACGTCGTCCTCGTACATGAGGTCCTCGAAACCGAGTTCTGCAGTGAGGTGCCCTTGAGGGTCGTAGTCGACGATCAGGACCCGACGCCCTGCCTCGGCGAGGGCCTGGGCGACACCACTGGAAATGAACGTCTTACCAACCCCTCCCTTCTGGTTGGCCACTATGACGCGGGTGACCGGCTGTTCAGTGAGAGGAGTGGTGGGGGAGGGATGCGCTTCAAGCCAGAGCGTCAATGCCTGTGCCAGGCCCTGAACGTAAGTGACACCGCGCTCGGTGCACGCTGCCTTAAACCGATCCGGCTCACCGACAGGAAGAAATGTCCCCCATGTCTTGGCGCCCTCGGTCTTCACCTCTGGCAGGCCATCAGCCGTATGCCAGGCGTGGAGGGCATGCTCGACCGCGTCCTGAATGTCCATTCCATGCTCAAAGGCGCGGATCTTCAGGTGCCTGCGTAGCTGGGGAGTGAGAGCAGTGATTAGCTTCTCTCGCTCACCTCTGGGGCTGGGAATGCTCATGAGGCTAAACATTACTAGGACTCGCGTCGAGATCCTCCCTTCCAGCGCATTGCCGCGCGGAGCTCCCAAAACCCGGCGAAGCTCAGACCAGCCCGTAACCGAACCGGCCAGCAGTCGTTCTTCGCAGCAGAGTCGCCATGTGACGGCTCCAGCTCAGCACCCACCGCCCCGTGAGCGGAGACTGCATCGACAGCTGAAATACGCTCCGCGTAGTCGCCGCTGGCCTCGTTCCGTCTAAATCGCCAGCGTCAGATCACGGGGCTGACGCGGAAAGCAAGCCATGCAGTCCCCCAACCAGGCCCGGGCGAACGCGGCCCGGCGGCGACAGGCCGAAACTGGCGAACCGTACGCAGCTGCGCTGAAGGCAGTTCGGGCGGACCGACTTCGTAAGCTCGACGACATCACGAAGGCCACGGCCCCTCCCGCAGGCCCAGGCCCCAAGAACTTCCACGAGATGCCTGTCCCCGAAACCCTGACCGAACTCGTGCGGTACCACTCCCACCGAATCACCAGGTACCTCTACCTCGCGATGGACGAAGGACGCTGGGGCCAAGACTTTGCCGAGTGGCAGAGGATGACGCTCTACAAGCTCACCGACGCCCTGGAACACCTCAACCTCCTGATTGGCACGATCAGCGCCTACTTGCGAGACGAAGGAGTAGAGCAGCACTCCCTACGCCGCTTCCTTCAGCTCAACGGAGATCACCAAGTCGAGGCATACCTCACACCACGAGTCGAAGAGCACCTGGCTGGACTAACAGGCCAGCCAGCACCCGAGCACTCAGTGGTGTGGCATTCCGTCGGAAGCGACATCGCTGCCCGTTCTGGCTGGAGCCAGCCAGAACGACACGAAGTACTGGAAGCAGCCCTGTACGCGCTCTACGCCAACTACCCCGACGACAGCAAAGCCTTCAACCACCTGCCCACAGCTCTTCGAGAACGTGTCCTTGCTCTGGTCCCGCTCGCGAGAGACCTGGAACCGGCGCCCCCTGAAGTCGATGCCGGGGGCTCCCGATGATGCGATGCGAGCCTTGAGGCGGCATCGCAGAGGCGGCCAGCTACCTCTTCGATAACAGTGGGCCGCTGGCTCCCGGTCAGAGGTCCGGCTGGCCGGTGCCGGCTCGCCGCTCTGTCCGCCTCGGGTCAGGCTGGGAGCGTGAGCAGTGCGCCGATCGTGGTCCACCGGCCGTCCAGCGCGGGCGGCCGGCGGGTCACCGTGCACAGCCGTGGCCGGGAGGAGCGCCTCGGTACCGCTTTCTCCGACCACGACCTGGTCGTGCTCCTCGAAGGCGCCGGTGTCGACGACCCCGAGCGTGTCCTCGATGACCCGCGGTGGGTGGAGTGGCGTGGGGGAGACCCCCACGACTACAGGGCTGCGCCTTCGTCTTCGGGGCCTGGCTCGGTCACGGGGCGGTGAGGATGGGGCGCGTGCCGGTCCTTCGTCCGCCGGTGGAACCGATGCTGGCGCAGGCCCGGGACACGGTGCCCGGGCCAGGCGCGCTGCCCGGCGAGCTACGGCTTCAGCCGAAGTTCGACGGCTACCGGGCGCTCGTCTTCACTCCGTGGCCGGCACATGGTCCAGTGCTGCTGCAGTCCCGCCGTGGCAGATTCCTGCAGGACCGTCTTCCCGAGCTCGTGGACGCGGCCGCGGCCCTGCCCGACGGTCTGGTCCTCGACGGTGAGCTGGTCGTCTGGGCGCAGGGCCGGATGTCGTTCGAGGCACTCCAGCGCCGAGCGGCCTCCAGCGGCCGGACCGCTGCCCGGCTCGCCCAGGAGACCCCGGCGCACTTCATCGCATTCGACCTCCTCCAGGCCGACGGCCAGGAGCTGCTGCACGTCCCGTACGGGGAGCGGCGCGCCCGCCTGGAGCAGCTGTTCACCGACCGAGGGCTGAGTGCTCCGTGGACGCTGTGCCCAGAGACGACCGACGTGGCGACGGCCCAGGAATGGCTGACCTCCTGGACACAGGTCTCCGGTATCGAGGGGCTGGTGGTACCTGCCCGGGGCCCGGGCGCTCTACAAGGTGCGCCGCCGTGACACCACCGAGGCCGTGATCGGCGCGGCCACCGGCACCGTAGGGCGGCCGCGGACGCTCGTGCTGGGCCGCCTCGACGCGGAAGGCGTGCTCCGGCCGGTCGCCCGCAGCACACCGCTGCGGCCGGACACGGCACGGGACCTGGCCGAGCGGCTGGCACCGGCAGAGCCCGGGCACCCGTAGGCGCTGGCGCCGAGCCCGCCGGCGACTGACCCCTTTCCCGCGGCCCCGGCGGGGTACGGCGTCACGGGCCGGTGAGGATGTCGTGAGTGCCGATGCGCCGCCAGATCACGTGGGGAAGGCCGGGAGACTGCGCGGGTCCGTACTGCCAGGTGGCGCGTCCTGCGGGGCCGGTGCCCATGGACCAGGTGAGTTCGTAGACGCCGGGTGCTTGCTGGACGCGCTTGATGCGCAGGCCTGGACGGAAGCTGCCGGTGCGCAGGTCTTCGACGAAGGCCGCCACGGTGCGGCGGAATCGGCGGCGCTGGTCGGGGGTGAGGCGGTCAAGATCGGCGGTGAAGCGGGAGGTGGTCTCGTACGTCGGCACGTCGGTTCTCCAGGAAGCACGAAGCCCCCGGTGCTGCCGGGGGCGATGGGTATCTGGCTCGGGTGTGGAGTCGGTGGTGACGAGTGCGGGTGGGATGTCCTTGGTCGTCGTCCGGGAAGTAGTACGTGAATGTGCGCTGGATAGTGCTGGAGGCGGTTACGCGGCGTTCTTGAGGCGGGTGAGGCGTGTGTGACTGGCTGCCGCGCAGCATTTACATGGCCCTGGTGGTGTCCGCCGGGTGGGCACGGTGGTTCCGCGAGCGCCCGCCGGGCGGGATCGGCCGTGAAGTTTCGGTGAACCCTCCCGTCTCACGAGATCGCGCTTTTCTGCAGGTCAGGGTCGGTGTGTGCTGTGGCGATGCTGAGTGTCGCGAAGATCCAGAGGCGTAACGCGTGGCGGTACTACATACGCGGAGTGGCGTTCGGGGACGGCCGTCGCCCGGCCGGACAGTCGTTGAAGGACGCCCAGGAGCTGGCCGGGCTCCCACCGGGACGGTGGCTGGGGCGTGGTCTGCGTGCGCTGGGGCTCATCGAGGGCGGCCAGGTGTCCGAGCGTCAGATGGAGCTGCTGTTCGGCGAGGGCCGGCACCCGGACGCCGACCGCATCGAGCGCGGCCTCCTGGACGGAGGCGTCGACACGGCCACGGCCCGCCGACTGACGGTCCTGGGACAGCCGCTCGAGGAGATCGAGGCCCGCAAGCAGACCCCGGTGCTCGGCATGGACTTCACGTTCCGGCCGCAGGCGTCGCTGGTCGTGCTGTGGGCGCTGGGCGACGCCACCGTGCGCCGGGTCATCGAGCGGGCACACGAGAGGGCCGTCGCCGTCGCGCTGCGCTGGATTGAGGATGAGGTCGCCGAGACCCGGTGGGCGTCGGGCCGCGGCCGCGCGAAGACGCCCGCGCTCGTGGTCGCTGCCTTCCGGCACCACGACAACCGCGACGGCTTCCCGCTCCTGCACGAGCACTGCCTGATCCTCAACCGCGTCCAGCGGCTGGATGCCGACGGTGAACCGGTCTGGGGTGCGCTGGACACCTACCGTCTCTACCAGAACGTGGTGGCCGCCGGGACGCTCTACACCCTCGCCATGACGACCGAGGTGTGCGAGACCCTCGGGCTGGCGACCGTGCCCCGGGAGGTCACGCCGGGCCTGCGACCGGTCATGGAGATCGCCGGAGTGCCCGAGGACCTCATCAACTGGACGGGTACCCGCCGCCAGCGCATCGAGGACGCCCTGGAGGTACTCACCGACCAGTACGTGAAGGACCACGGGCACCTGCCCTCAGAGCGCGGCCGTCACCAACTGGGCTGGTGGGCGGCGCAGGAGACCCGGCCCGCGAAGAAGAAGCCGAAGCCGCTCGCGCAGCTGCTCGCGTGGTGGCGGGCCTCCGCGATCCTCCGCTTCGGCCAGCAGCTCATCGACAGCCTCCTGGACAGGTGCCGAGCCTGGGGCACGGCGATCCGGGCGCGGGTGGATCCCGCCGTGGACGTGACGCTCGCCGCCGTCGACGTCGCCGCGGTCGTTTTCACCGTGCGGGAGAAGTTCTCCCGGCGCCACGTCCTGGCCGAAGCGCGTCGGCACCTGCTGGAGACGCTGCGCGGCCGTGAGTTCACCCGCGGCCTGGACGACTACATCGCTCACCGGGCCCTGCTCCGGCACTCTCGCCTTCACACGGTCACGAAGCCCGGCCGCCAAGCGCCGGCGGCGGACCGGATGACCTACACCGCCGACTTCCCGGTGCCCCACCGGTGGTGGATCGCCCCCGCCGAAGGCACACCGCCACGGGAGTCCAGCCGCTACGAGCGCGCCCGCCTCGCCAGCCTCGCCGTGCAGAACGCGATCCGCGACGCCCGCATCCGAGCCGACACCGCCACCGCCACCGCCACCGAGGCGACGACCTCGGCCGTCTCCGCACCCGCCGACCACCGCGACCTCGAGGGCGAGACGGCATCTGCTCCCCACGCCATCGACCAGACCGGCCGCGACACCGCCCTCACCCCGGCACAGCGGGCCGCCGCCGTCCACGCCCACCAGCAGGCCGCGATGCCCGAGGAATACCTGGAGGGCCGCACGACCGACCCGGCGACGTGGCTACGCACACCGAAGAACCTGGCCCGGCTCGCCGCCTTCACCCGCGCCGCCGACACCCGCCGCCGCGCCATGGAGGACCGGAAGGCCGCGGCGGCCGACTCGGCCAGCCCGGTCGACCAGCACCGCCAGGAGCACGAGCAGCAGCGTCAGCCGCCCGGTCACGACCAGGGCCACAGCCCCCGGCCATGACCGCCCGGCGGGACGCAGCTCGAAGTCGGCGCGCCAGAACCCGGGACATGACCGGCGCTCCGGCTCCGGAGACATCAGGGCGCAGCGAAAGTACGGGGACCGCCCACGGACACGAGGAGGAACCATGGTCGACCTGATCCTGATACAGCTCTCACCGGAACAGCAGGAGCGCCTGGAGCGGCTCACCGACGCCAGCCGCCTGCGACAGGCGGAGTCGCCGACACCGAAGCCGCTGCCCGTCCGGCGCCGCTCACGGCAGTACCCCGGTGGCCGGCCGAACCCGTGGCGCGCCGCGCGCCTACGCCGCCGCTACTCGTGGTGAGTGGACACGGTGGACCCGGATACCTCTGGGCCTTCGCCACCCTCACCCACTCCAAGGGCGCCAACGCCCACTACCGGCGCCGACGAGAGGTGGGAGACTGGCATGCCCAAGCCCTCCGGCACCTGTTCAACCGCATGCTCGGACAGCTCCACCACTGCCTCCTGGCACGTGTCCCCTTCGATGAAGCGGTCGCGTTTCCGCCTCCTGCTGCAGCAGGGTGATCACCGAGGCATCGGCTCATGACAGGCTGACCCTTCTGAGCTTGTTCTTTATCTTCTGCGGTCTGAGGCTGGGTTGGGCGGGCCCATGAAGGCGTCGAGCTCTTCGACAATCTTGCGGAGCTCGCGGGCTCCGCGAGGCGACATTGCTTGGATCACGCCGTCGAGCAGGGCACGGCCTTCGAGAGGGTTGCCGCAGCAGTACCAGTGCACGTTGCCGAACTCATCGTCGTGCCAGAGTTCGCGGGCAGGCCGGTGGACGTAGTCCTTCCACAGGCGCAAAGCCGAGTTGATGTCCCCCGGTTGGAGGTAGTTCCGCGTGCGTTCAAGACGAACGATCTCGGACAGCGCTCGCGGCGAGAGGCGGTCGATGGCCGGCCTCGGGCGGTGTGACTGCTGCCGGTCCGGAATTCCGGCCCGGATGTGTCCTGGCCGTCTACGCGGCATGGGCCTTTCGGTTGGTCGTCATGCCGCACATGGTGCCACAAGGTCGAACGGCGTCTCGAACGGGTTCGCTCGCCTGGGAATTAGCCAGACGTGGGGGTGGCCTTCGTCTGATCATGTGCTCCGACCAAGGAGTACACGTGACCACGACGAAAGCCGCGAGCGTGAGTCTGCTGCACCACGAAGTCCGGCGGGAAGCGTTCGCTGAAGCGTCACGCTTCAGGGGCGAGTTCTACGAGTTGTCTGACCGCCCGGCGCGATGAACTGTTCGAGCTGGCGGACGCGGTGCTGTGTGCTGACGGCGCGGTGAAGTCCCCGGTGGACCTGACGCTGCTGCCCGAGCACCGTCGTAGGCACGGAGCGATGTACGGAGGCCTGAACCACGGCCGGATCGACGTCGACCGGTTGCGGGCGGTGCTGGCCACGCTGCCGCTACCGCGTTTCGACGGCGGGCGCCTGGTCCTGGCGGTCGATGTGTCACCGTGGCTTCGCTCGGACGCACCGTGCTCGGCGCACCGGCTGTTCTGCCACGTTTACGGCCGTGCGAAGACGGCATCGCAGTTCATCCCGGGCTGGCCCTACTCCTTCGTCGCCGTGCTGGAGCCGGGTGCCACGTCCTGGACCGCGATCCTGGACGCGGTCCGGCTCGGCCCGGTCGACGACGCGACGGCGGTCACCGCCGCCCAGCTCCGAGGAGTCGTTGAACGGCTCATTGCCGCAGGGCAGTGGCAGGCCGGGGACCCGGCCATCGTGATCGTGAGCGATGCCGGCTATGACGTCACCCGTCTCGCGTGGGTTCTGCGCGATCTGCCGGTCGAGATGGTCGGGCGGGTCCGCTCCGACCGCGTCATGCGCCTGCCGAAACCACCGCGGATGCACGGCGTCAACGGCCGGCCGCCCAAGCACGGCCCGGAATTCCGCTTCACCAAACCGGAGACCTGGCCCGAGCCCGCGATCACCACGGTCACCGACACCACCAACTACGGCAAGGCCGAGACCCAGGCGTGGGACCGGGGCCATCCCCGGCTCACCCACCGCTCCTCCTGGCTTGACCACGACGGCGAGCTTCCTCTGGTCGAGGGCACGCTGATACGACTGAAGGTCGAGCACCTGTCGAAGGACCGAGATGCCCCGCCGGTGTGGTTATGGTCCTCCAAGACCGGCGCCACCCCAGACGAAGTAGACCGTTTCTGGCAGTCATTTCTCCGCCGCTTCGATCTGGAGCACACCTTCCGCTTCGCGAAGCAGACTCTCGGCTGGACGACACCGAAACTCCGTACTCCCGAGGCGGCGGGCCGCTGGACATGGATCCTGATCGTCGCTCACACCCAGCTCCGGCTCGCCCGACAGCTCGCCGCGGACCTCCGACGGCCCTGGGAGAAACCCACTACCGCCGACCGGCTCACCCCGGCCCGGGTCCGCCGGGGGTTCAGGAACATCCGCGCTCACCTCGCTTGCCCGGCCCGTGTTCCCAAACCCCGAGGCGCAGGCCCCGGACGGCCACCCGGCGCCAAGAACAAACACCGGGCACCCCGCTACGACGTCGGCAAAACCGTCAAACGACCCGAGACCCTCAGGGCCATCGGCAAGCCCGGAAGATCCTGGTAGATAAAGAACAAGCTGAGTACGGAGGGGGAGCCATGGCAGATATCGGTGGGTGGATTTGGGAGCGCAACCTGCGGTCGTTCCTGGAGTTGCTGTCGCACTACGTGGGCTACGAGTTCGACGCCACCGACTGGGAGACGGTCGCTCTCGCGGTCGAGGCAACCGACGACGACCAGCCTGACGGCTGGTACTCGTACCCCTTGATCGGAAAGCATCGCCAGGTCGAGGTTCGCCTTGCCCGCGCGGTTGGCGGCGATGAGCTCATGGTGGCCGTGAACGGAATGCTGACGCCCGAACTGGAAGCCCGGGCGGACACTCTGATGGCCGCATTCTCAGCTGGCTGACCAAGGTCAACTTGACGGCTTAACTGCATGAGGTGTCTTTCCCACCCAGTGGCCGTGGGGAAGAGGTGTCCTTCGTTGCCCGAGACCGGCGGCCAGGACGCGACGCTAACGGACTCGGTCCTCTACGTTCCCGCCCGCTCGGTCCCGCGACCGCGTCTCCACCCGGGAGACCACGCGTGGCCGGGCGGAGAGGAACGCCACCATGACCTTCATCGAGCCCGGCCTGTCCGTACGCGACGGCTTCGCCGAAGGACCGCTCGCGGATGCCGCGCTGTCCCGCGCGGCCCGCGCCGCGCAGCTGCTCGACGACCTCCAGGAGCAGGCGCCCACGCTGACCGACGGCCAGCTGCGCGACGGCGTGCACCGGGCGCTGCGCCGCTTCACCCAGGAGCAGCTGCCCGTCCGCCGGGCCGACAGCTTCATCGCGCTGATCCGGCGCGGGGTACGTATCGAGTGGCCCATCTCCGACCGGCTGCCCTGCGCCTGACGCCCGCCGGGCGGGAGGCCCCTGCCAAGCCCTCCTGCCTGGCGGGAGGGGCTCGGACTATCGTGCGCCGCCGGCCTTCCGCTGTCCGTGGCGGCTGGGACGCTGGCCGGATGAACGCCGATGACGAGCAGCTGCTGCGCGGCCGGGTGTACGGCCACGATCACGACGGCCCCAACCCCGGCCCGCTGCCGCACCAGACGTACGCCGCGCTGGTCGGCGGCCCGCGGGACGGCCTGCTGCTCGACATCACGGGCTGTCGGCCGGAAGAGATCGAGGACGGCGTTGCCCTGGTGACCGAGCTGGGGCGGTGGCCCGGCGGCCGGGCGCTGTACGACCCGCTCCCCGACGCCCCGCGCCCTGCCGCCGGCCCGGGTGTGGTGTGCCGCTTCCACTACTCCGGCGACACACCCTGACCGGCGCTCATGGCGCGGGGCCCGCGGCTACGCCATGCCGCTGTAGTCCTGCGGTGCCTTGCGCAGGATCGCGACCATCTGGTCCTCGGTGAGCTTGCGGTGCACCAGCGCGGAGCAGCTGGCGATCTTCTGGAACAGAACGTCAGCCGGGATCACCGGGACGTTCGCGAAGAGCAGGTGGTGGTCCGCCCCGGCGCCCTCGCTGAATTCCCGGTGCAGGAGCCAGATCGCCTCAGCGAACATGGGGTAGTTGCGCTCGTGCTTGGCCCACAGGCATTTCAGTGACTCGGAGCCGGTGTCGCGCTTCACGAAGCCCCACCGGTACGAACCCTCAGCGGTCTTGTCCTCGAACGTGTTGTCGCGCTGGTACTGAATCCAGTCGTTGAGGATCTCCCAGCGCAGAGCGTTGACGATCACTCCGTTTGGGGCGTCGGCCTGCATCGCATCGGACACGAAAGCTTCATCGAAGGACATCGAACCACCGTAGCTACTCAGCGAGTTGGTAGGGCTCGATCCATCCGTCTCGGCTGGATCGGACCACCGAATTTCACGGTGTACGTCGCCCAGCAGGCCGCTACATCAAACTTCGCGCCGTTTAGTGGTGGTCTTTCCTCCCGGTACGCCCGCTCTATCCACAGGTGAACCGTTCTACGTTCTACGTCCGAGCGTCGGTGTCCGCTTTCCACGGCTCTGTCACGCCCGCACGCACAACCAGAACGAAGGGCGGACCGCCGTGGCGCAGACGAAGTTCGACAAGCAGGTGGAAGAGACCGCGGAGTCGGTGGCGTTCGGCATCGGCCGGTTCCTGGCCGGACGGCCGCTGGACGGGGTGAAGCGGACCGACGCGACGTTCTGGCGCTCGGGCACGAGGGTCCTGCCGAAGGTGGAAGGCCGCGTCTCCCGGTCTTCATACCGGGCTGGGTGGAAGCGCCTGACCTTCCGCATCAGCTCGCTCGCCGCGATCGGCGGGGGCGGCTACCAGGCCGGGTGGGTCCACCAGGACGCCACCGTCGCCGCCGCCCAGGAGATATGGGCCGACCCGGATCCCGCGCTCGCCGCGCTGGAGCAGACCGGGATCGCCGCGGCGTCGACCGCGGCCGTCTCGACCGCCGCCTACCTCGCGCTGACCCGCAAGCGCCGGGAGCTGATGCGCGAGTGGGTGCTCCCGCTGCACGAAGCCCTCGCGCTGCCGCTGCGCCTGCCGGAGCAGACCGACCCGCGCCGCTACCTCCACATCCCGCGGAACTTCAGCGAGGACGACGCGGTGATCCGCGTGGACGTGCCGGGCCGTCTGGACTTCTCCAAGGACCTGGTCGTCGACATCATCACCACCAAGCTCGCCCTTCAGGGCGTCACCTTCTCCTGGCACTTGGCGGGCCGCGAGACGTACGTGACGGTGAAGAAGACCCGCAAGCCCCCGGCCAGGGCGGCCTTCAAGGACCCCAAGGTCCGCGAGGCGGTGGCCGCCGCCAAGGAGTCCGCGCCCGTCATCGGAATCGGCTCCGCCGGGCGGATCGTCACCGTCGACCTGGACGACCAGTCCCCGCACATCCTCGTCAACGCGAGCACGGGCGGCGGGAAGTCGGTGACCCTGCGGTGCATCGCCTGCCAGATGCTCCACCACGGCAGCCTCGTGTTCGTCCTGGACACCAAGCGGATCTCCCACCCGTGGGCGTCCGGCCTGCCCGGCGTCACCTACCGCCGCGACATCGCCGACATCCACGACCAGCTCATCGCCCTCGGAATCGAAGGCCGGCGCCGTACCCGCGTCGCCGACGACCTGGGCATCGACGCCGACCCGAAGGACATCGGCCCGCGCATCCTGATCCTCCTCGAAGAGGTCAACGCGACGATGAAGCAGCTCGCCCGCTACTGGGAGAAGACCCGCGAGCCCGGCGACGCGAAAGTCTCCCCGGCCGTCGACGCGCTCAACGAGATCCTCTACATGGGGCGCCAGCTGCGCATGCACGTACTCCTGGTCGCGCAGTCCGCCACCGCCCGCGCCCTCGGCGGCCCGGAGGCCCGCGAGCAGTTCTCCACCCGCATCCTGGCCCGCTACAGCGTCAACGCCTGGCGGATGCTCGCCCCGGAAGTCCACCCGGCACCGAAGTCCACCAAGCACCAGGGGCGCGCCCAGGTCGTCAACGGAGGCAACGCGCGGGAGACGCAGATCCTGTTCTTCACCGAGACCGAAGCCCGCGAGTGGGCCACCACCGGCAAGACGCCCCCGCCCGCATCCGGCGCACAGCCGGGCCCGGGGCAACTGCAGAAGCCGCCCGCCGACTCCCTCGCCGACGCCTGGTCCACATCCGCCGCCGAACCCCCGCCCGCCGCCGAGCCGCACGTTGACCGTGACGCGCTCGCCGACACCTGGAGCCACACCCCGGCCCCCACCGCTGACCCGGGCGGCCCCACGGATCACACCACGCCGCCGCCGACGCCCGCGGCCCCGGTCGACGACGACCAGGTGGTGGGGCTGCGCCAGGCCGCCGAACACTACCTGCCCAGCATCACCCTGGCCGCGCTGCGCTTCGCCCGCGCCAACGACCCGACCTTCCCTACCCCGGTCGACAAGCGCGGCACTGAACTCCTCTACCGCGCCGGTGACCTCAAGAAGTGGGCCCGCAACCGGCCCCGCGCCGCCACCGGCACCACCGACCTCGACTGAACGGCCCAGGCCGCTCCAGCCGACACCACCCCGCCCGGAGAACACCCGGTTCACCGGGCACAGCACAGAAAAGGAACACCCCGCCATGTGGAAGACCAAGCAGAGCACCGTCCCGCAGCAGGTGCGCCTCACCGACCCGGGCGTTCGCGAGCAGCTCGAAGCGCTGCCCGCCTCTCAGGTCCTCATCGGCCTCGGCACGGACGGGCAGCCGCTCGGCGTCGACCTGGACAACGAATCGCCGCACGTCCTGGTCTGCTCCGCCTCCGGCGGCGGCACCTCCACCGCCCTGCGCACCCTGGCCGCCCAGTTCCTGCACCACGGCGGGGACGTCCTGGTCCTCGACACCAAGCGCATCTCCCAGACGTGGGCGCACGGCTTGCCGGGGGTGACGTACCGCAGCGACATCGCCGACATCCACCACGCCCTCATCGGCCTCCGAGTCGAACTCACGCGCCACGTCGACGAGCACGGCGAAACCGCCGACCTGCCGTACCTGGCGGTGGTGTTCGAGTCCGCCGGCCCCACCCTGCGCCAGCTGGCCCGCCACTGGGACAAGGTCCGCCAGGCGGGCGAGCCGAAGACCTCCCCGGCCGTCGACGCGTACGAGGAAGTCCTCTTCGCCGGGCGCGAGGCCCGCATCCACATCCTCGCCGGCGCCCAGAGCTACAGTGCCGCGCTGGGACGCGAGCAGTTCTCCACCGTGCTCCTGGGGCGGGTCACCACCACCACCTGGGGCCAGGCGGTCCCGCAGATCGCCACCGTCCCGAAGGCCAGCACCCACCCGGGCCGCTTCCACACCGTGCAGCGCTCCACCGCCCACCTCACGCAGGTCCTGCACCTGAGCGAGACCGAAGCCGCCGCGTGGGCCACCGCCACGGACACCGAGAAGGACTGACCGACAGGAGAAGTTCCTGCACCCGCTGGTTCACGGCGGGTGCAGGAACTTCGTGGTGGTCGCCCGGAGCTGGCGAGGGAGGCGGCTCCGGGCGAGGTCAAGCGGACGCCGGATCGGTCGTCTCCGTGGGGAACGGTCCGGGGCCTTGGAGTCGGTCGAGTCGTTCGTACAGTGCCCGCAGCGTACGGGCCCGGTCCCTGACGCGGTGCAGGTCGCGTGGGGGCCGGGCGAGGCAGTCCTCGGTCTGGTCCACGACGAGCTCGGCGAGTGGCCGGTGGCGGTCGTCCTCGGGCAGCCCGGCCACGAGCGCGCGGACGTCGTGGGCGGCCGCGCGGGCCGCACTGCGGCGGGGTCGGATCACGTCAGCACGGCACGGGCGACGTCCTCGTGCACGGGCCAGTCCAGCGGCAGTTCCGAGGCGATGCCGGGTTCCATATCGACAGAGGTGCTGCCGCAGGGGGTGAGTAAGGGAGAGCCACCCTTTTCGTCGCTCTGACGTAAACTGGTGATGGGTGGTCAACTCCGGCCGCTTTACTCCCGCGTGCCCAAGGAGGCGTGCCGTGGTCGATCCGTCGATGGAACCTCATGTGAATCTTGCACTCGGCCTGCAGGCCGTACCCGGGGGGTACGCGGTGCTGCTCGGCGCCGGGGCTTCTGTATCGGCCGGCATGCTTTCCGCCTGGGGTGTCCAGTGCGACCTGATCCGCCAGATCGCCAGCGTCGACGGCGTGGAGATCCCCGACGGAGACGATGGCCCGTACGACTGGTACCTGGAGCGCTTCGAGCGCGAGCCGTCCTACGACACCCTCCTGGCCGGCCTCTCCGGGACCACCAGCGGGCGCCAGGCGCTGCTCCGCTCCTACTTCGAGCCCGACGAGACCGAGCGCGAGCAGGGCATCAAGCAGCCCGCGGACGCGCACCGCGCTCTCGCTCGCCTTGTCGCCGACGGGCACATCAGGGTGATCATCACCTTGAATTTCGACCACCTCATCGAGGACGCCCTGCGCGAGGCCGGGCTGCGCCCGACCATCATCAGGCGCCCGTCCGACCTGACCGGGATGATTCCCCTGCATGCGCAGCGCCAGGGTGTGGTCATCCATCTTCACGGCGACTACCTCGACCCGGACAGCATGCGCAACACCCCCGAGGAACTCATGGAGTACGAGCAGGAGGTCGACAAGCTCCTTGACCAGGTCTTCGACGAGTACGGCCTGATCATCGCCGGATGGTCTGCCAAGTACGACCCGGCCCTGGTGAACGCCCTCAAGCGCTGTCCCACCCGCCGCTTCGACACCTACTGGGCCGACCCCTACCCCCTCTCCACCGCCGCCACCGAGCTCCTCGAACAGCGCCAGGGCGCCTACGTGGCGGCCGGCGCCGACCGCTTCCTCACCCGTACCGCCGACGCCGTCACCGCGCTCGCCGAGCGCAACCGCGCTAACCCCCAGAACATCGCCACCGCCATCGCCACCGCCAAGCGAGAACTGCGCAGCGACGGCCCAGCCATCAACCTCCACGACACCCTGCGCCGCGAAGCCGCCCGCCTCGCCGACCACCCGCTGCGCACGGCCACCGCCGACGTCCCCCAGCCTGAGCTGGGGGCTGAGCACGATCGACGGCTCACTGAGTGGGAGGCTGAGACCGAGACGCTGGCCGCTCTCGCCGCGGTCACCGCCTACTGGGGCAACGACACCACCGACCGGTACTGGTTCGCCGACGTCGAGCGCCTCGCAAGTATCACCTGGGGCACTGGCACCGGCCAGAGGGCGCTCAACGACCTGCGCCGTGCGCCGGCCACCCTACTTCTGCACAGCGCCGGTGTCGCCGCCGTCGCGGCCGAGCGCTGGCCGTTGGTGGCCCGTCTGCTCACCGGTTCTCGCGCTCAGGACATCATCCGCAGGGTCGACATGCCTGCGGCGGCCCTGCTCGGGCCCGAGACGGTTCTCGGCCTGCGCACCTCCGCAGCACGGGTACACAAGTACCTCAAGCCCATCTTCACCGGGCACGTGGTGGCCAACGAGAACGCCTTCACCGAGGCATGGGAGCGCTTCGAGTACCTGCGCCTGTTCGTCCAGGAGGACGCCGGGAACTACATCGCCACGCCGCACCTGCTGGTCTCCGGGACGCGCGGCGACTACCGTCCGCTGGCATCCCAGTGGCTCGACCGCGAACTTGAACAGGGTGACCAGCACCCGCTGCTGCGCGCCGGCTTTCTCGGCGGGGACCTCGACCGGGTCACCACCACCCACAAGATGGTGGACTCCCATATCTCCGAGTGGGTCAACCACATCGACCAGAACACCAGCAAGGTGATCAACAGGTCCGGGCCGTTCTATTCCGACGAGCCGAGCTGATCAGGGCTAACGAGCGCTGGGGCCGTCACCGACAAGGTGACGGCCTCTGGGAACCCCCGAGTGACCCGGTCGTAGCCTGGCCTTCGGCGCAGACCAGGGGGCCGTCTTGACCGAGGGCGCTGCGCGCGGGACGGTCAGATGCGCAACTACGCGCAACTGCCTCGCTTCGGAGGGGACCATGGCGTTACTTTTCTTCGGCACCGACCCGAACTCGGGCGGAGGGAACTGCCCGGCGGTGTGGGTGGACACCGACACCGCCCGGGGACCGGAACTGGTTCTGCAGGGCAAGTCCGCCGACGCGGCGACCCGGGCCACCTGCCGTCAGGACAGCCCGCCCGCAGACGACGAAGGGATCGTCCGGATCCCGCTCAGCATGGTGGAGCAGATCAGGAAGGCGTGCGATGCCGCAGAGGCCGCCGGCACCCAGCTTTGAGGACCTGCTCGACTCCGCCCAGACCCACGCCCTGCACCTGGAACTCCGCGACGTCTACGCCGTGGGAGAGGAGCGGGAGGTCTACGACACCTTCCTGCGCGACGGGACCGTCCCCGCGGACGACTCGGAGTACTGGGGCGGCTGGCTGCCGCTGGTGGAGCGGACCGTCTCCCGCGGGGTGAAGGTCCGCCGGGCCCGGATCGTGTCCGAGCCCGTCACCGACTACATCCGCTTCGAGCACGCCATCACCGACGCCAACCTCCGCGCCGGCGAACAGGTCCGCTGGCTGCCCCGCCGCCACGCCTCCGCCCTCGCCCTGCCCGGCAACGACTTCTGGCTCATCGACGACCAGGTCGTGCGCTGGAACCTGTTCTCCGGTGACGGTGAGGCCATGGAGCCCGACCACACCGAGGACCCGCAGGCCATCAAGCTGTGCGCGGAGGCGTTCCGCTCGGTCTGGGACCTGGCCACCGAGCACACCGACTACCGCATCTGACCGACGCACCAAGGGCCGCCACCTCATGACGACCGCCTCTCCATCCTCCAGCGCTCAAGGGGCCCGTGAGGCGCTCGCCGTGCGGCTGCTGCACCTGCGCAAGGACGCCGGCCTCACCGGGCGCGAGCTCTCCGCCCGGTGCGGCTGGCACCCCGCGAAGACCACCCGCATCCAGAAGGCCGCGGTCCTGCCCTCGGACGCGGACATCCGAACCTGGTGCACGGCCTGCGGCGCCGACGACCAGGCCGACGACCTCATCGCCACCGCCCGCGCCGTCGACTCGATGTACATGGAGTGGCGTCGCCTGCACCAGGGCGGCATGCGCCAGGTGCAACAGGACTGGTACGCCCTGCACGAACAGACTCGCCACTGCCGGGTCTACGTCTCCAACCTCCCGCCCGGCTTCCTCCAGACCCCGGCGTTCGCGACCGCCCTCATGCAGCAGATCACCCGCTTCCAGGGCACCCCCGACGACGTCGCCGAAGCCGTCGCCGCCCGGGTCGCCCGCTCCCGCTTCCTCTACGAGGGAGGCCACCTCTACGTCGTCCTCATCGAGGAGTCCGTCCTGCGCTACCGCACCGCCGACCCCGACGCCATGCGCGGGCAGCTGCGCCACCTCCTGGCCGTGATGCCGCTCGCCTCCGTCTCGCTCGGCATCATCCCCTTCACCGCGCAGCGCACCGTGTGGCCGCTGGAAGCTTTCTACGTCCACGACGACACCAGCGCCGTGGTGGAGACGCTGACGGCGGAGATCAAGGTGACGCAGCCGCGTGAAGTCGCCGACTACGCGAAAGCTTTCGCCGGCCTCGCAGAGATGGCCGTCTACGGCGACGACGCCCGCGCGCTCATCCAGGCCGCGATGAACACGCTGGAGTGAAGTTCCGCAATCTCCCGCAATCTCGTTGAGGAACGACCGGCGGTCTCCGTAGCGTCGAACGACACCGACGCACCAGCAACGGAGGCGGTGCCCATGAGCGCACCCACACCCGCCAGCTCCGCACCGCAACCTCCCAGCATTCAGCCGCCCGCCTGCCACACCGTGCTCCACGACCCCCACGGCCTCATCGAGGCGGACCTCCCGCTCGACCGCGCCCCGCACGAAGCGCTCGTCACCGCGGTCCTCGCCTGGACCAACCCGGCCCTCGCACCCCGTGACTACGCGCAGATCGCCCTCCAGCTCACCGGCCACGCCCGCGCCGTCGCCGCCGACATCCGCCGCCACACCGCCACGCTCCCCAAGGGCGACGGCCGCGGCGCTCTCGCCGAAGTCGTTCTCCGCGAAGCCGACAACCGCCTCTCCGCACCGATCCGCGGCACCGCCCGCTGCGCCCAGAACCGAGCCCGCCTCGTCCAGGCGCTCTACACACGTCTGGACCGGCTGGAGATCGAGCCAGCCCCGGAGAAGGTTGTGCCGAACGGCGGCTGAGCCCGCGGCCGGGCTTCCCGGACCCTGGCCCGGCTACTGCCGCCCTGGGCGCAGGATGTCGGCGTAGACCCGGGCCCGGACCCCTGGCGCGCCGGGTTCCCGGCACACGAGGCTGATGCCCGAGGTCGCCCAGCGTTCCTCCAGCGCGGCCATGACCGCGCGGACGGTCCCCTCGTCCCCGGCGGTGATATCCAGCACCACCAGGCCTGGTTCAGCGATGTGCTGCTCGTCGATCGGTTTCATGACCGTAGCGACAAGGTCCGCCCTCATCGCGGTTCGTCGGCGGGTCCGGTTCCACTCGCACGAGTGGGAACCGGACCCGCCGTGGGCGTCGTCCGGCGGGACGGTCTTGTACTGCCAAGAACAGGACGGGGCGGGCATAGCACCCGGAAGGTGCTCCGTGGGCAGGTATCCGGGAAGTGACTCCCTCCCCGGACTGGCCTTCTACCTTGCCTCCATGACCCCCTCGCCGGACATCAACCACGACCGCCCCGTCCTCCTGCCCGTTGGCGAGGAGTGGAGGGACGCCGTGCACCTGGTCAGGGAGTCCCTGGAGACCGCCCGTGCATTCGCTCCCGGCTCCGAGTGTCTGCTGCCGCCGGTGACCTGGGAGACCGCGGCCGATCTGGTCGGTGACTGCGCCACCGCGGACGCTTCCGAAGCCGTGTGCGTGACCGTAGTGCCCGGGTACCGGCTGGAGGCGATGCGGGCCTGCCACGGCGCACTGGTCCGGGCCTCTGCCGCCGATCCTGCCGCCGCGTACCTGACCGACCAGCTGGCGTACTACCTCGACCTGGCCCACAGTACGAACCTGCCCACCCTGACCAGGACGACGACGATGGTCCTCACGGTGCTCACCCTCGACCTGTCCGCGGCCAGCACCCTGATCACCCACCTGGCCGTGGGCAGCAGCGACGTCGTGTCCATGCGCACGGCGTACGACGAGGTCGTGGACGCGTGGTGCCGGGCCGGGCTCGCTTGCTGACCCCCCGCGCCGGAAACAGGTCCCGCGAAGGCACCTGCCACGCCGACGACGTCGCCCGCGAGGAAGCCGCCGCCGAAGCGGGTCACGGGGCTGCGGCGGCGCGTGTGCCCGGTGTCGAGTTTCAGGGGCGGGGGTGCTGGTTGAGCCATTGCTGGAGTTCGCGGTGGCGGAACTGGTAGCTGGGCCCGTTGTAGCGGAGGAGACCGGCAGTGACGGCCCAGTTGAGGAACACACCGAGGCGGAAGGGGAGCTTGCCGCGTGAGCACAGCAAGAACACCCCGTACCTCCGCGTCGCGCCGGCGAGGCCGCTCGCGAGCCCAACCGCAATCCCAACCATGCTTCCGACCATGAATCCGTCCACGGGGCTGCTCATGAGTCCGGATAGGAGTCCGGATAGGAGTCCGGCCAGGGGGCCGATTGAGAGTCCGTAGATTATGTCGTCGCGGATGATTTTCTGCGGGTTGGCCACGGTGGTTGGTTCCGCTCTGAGCCCGCGCATGAATCCACCCGCGAGTCCGCCAACAACCCCGAGCGCGAGCGCGAGCCCGGAACCAAGCCCGAGCGCGCTGATAATCCCGAACCCGTCCTCGAAACCGAACCTTTCCGCGAACCCGAACACGTCGAGTCCGAATACGAGGTTCGCTATGAAACCGCCAGCGAACCAACCCTTGAACCAGGCCTTGAACCCGTCTGCGAACTCACCCGCCAGCCCTCTCACGAATCCTCCGATGAGGCCAGTCCCGATGCCGAGTGTTATCCCGTACACGAGCCCGGGCGTGATCGCGGGCGAGGTCAAGTTCCTTATTTCAATCGCGTTGTAGGTTGTGACGCGGAACGTGAAGCCGACTGCGAATCCGACGACGAACCAGATCTTGAATCCGGCCCAGAATCTGGTCTTGAAACCGTACCGGAGAGTTTCCCAGGTAGCGGAAACGCGGAGACGCTTGGGTTTGGGCGTGGGGCGAAAAGTGATGGCGACAACGAACGCACCAAACGTGAGACAGAGGACCAGATCGTATACCGTCGTCGGCCCAAGGAAGCCGAGGCTGAGGACGGCGAGGAAGGCAGTGATGGGGAAGGCGGTGAGGAGGAGGTCGGTGATGCGGGTGCGTGTGGTGCCGGCGAGGGGCCAGAGGTGGTGGAGGGTGAGGTCGGTGGCCGGGGCGCGTGTGGTGGTGCCGGTGAGGTGTTTGGTGAGGTGGTGGAGCCAGCGGTGGACGTCTTCGGGCCGGTATCCGCGGGGGTTGTGGGTGTTGGTGGTGGCGGCGGGGAGGTAGCGGGCCAGGAGGTGCTGGTCGAGGTCGTGCCCGTTGGTGTGGTGGAGGAGTTCGGAGGGGTTGCCGTCGCGGTGGTAGACGGTGGCGGTCAGGCACAGTCGCCAGGGCGTGGACAAGGTGGTGGCGAGCGGGCCTGTGGGCTGGGCTTCGAGGTGGTCGGTCAACGGCTGCCAGCGGGGCCTGTCCAGGGCCCGGGCGCGGAGATAGGTGACGGCGTTGCGGGTGTCGATGGGGGCGATGGCGATGCGGGCGGCGTCGATCAGCCGGGACACGGGAGCGAGCGCGTCGTAGTGGCCGGTGCGGCATGTCAGGACGAGCGGGCCCGCCTCACGGCCGCTCTGGTAGGCGTTGAGCGCCTCCAGGGCCGCGCGCGCACGGGGCGCTTCGGGGTCGGGGGTGCCGTCCGCATGCAAGGGGTCCATCTCGTCCAGCCCGTCCAGGACCGGCAGAACCATCCCGTGAGCCACCAGCCCGGCAGCCGCCTTGGCACGTAAGCCGTAGGCGTCGATCAGACGCCGTACCAGCAGGGCCTTCAGAGGCTGGGCGGTGTCCCAGTGGGCCAGCGGGACCCGCACCGGGACGGGATCACCCTCGGAACGGCCCTCGATGAGAGCCTGCATGAGCTCCAAGGCCAGAACCGTCTTGCCCGCCCCCGCAGCCCCGGTGACCACCAGACGCCTGGGCCGGGTGGCACGGTAGTAGTCCAGAACATCCGGCAAACCAGCCGGACCGTCCGCGAACGTAAGCCCGGCCGACGGAGCCGCCGCAGCCCGCTCAGCCGCGGAATGCAGAACAAAAGCCACATTGATGCGCTGAGTGTCGTCCCCCAGCAACTGCCGCCGCACCGCGCCCTCACTGTCCAGGACCCGCTTGGCCAGTGCCTTCGCATGCTCGCGCGCGAGCCCCGCACCACCGTCCTCAACCGGCCTGCGCAACGCCACGACCGCGACCACCAGACCGGTCACACCGATCGGAACACCAAGAAGAGTCGCAACATCGACAGCCTTGGTCTCCTTGCCACGGGCGATGTTCCAAACGGCGAAGACCACGCACACCGCGATCAACACCCCACAAACAACTTGAACAACCTGCCACTTACGCGGATACCGGCGCTCCCGTAACACGAACATCCCCCGATCATGCCGCCCTGCCGGGCACATCGTGAACCCGTTCCGCCCACTTCGCGAACCGCCGGCACCCCGCACAGACCAACCCGCCCACGAGACAGGCCCAGTGCCGCGCCCCGAACCTTCCTGGGCGGCCGGGGACGACCGCCGCAGCCCTGCCCCGCCACCCCACCGGAAGGCACCGCCCGCTGAGCCCAGGACCGCGCCCGCCTCATACAGGCCCTCTACACCAGGCTGGACCGCCTCACCGAACCCATTCCGGCCGCGCCGTAGTTGGCGGAGGGGGAGCGGCCCGAAGATCCCAGGGCCTACACGCACACCAGTGCGATGCCACAGCGTCCGGGCCCACGGCATCGCACTTCAGTGCGTGTAGGCCCTGGGCGCGGTGCCGCTGACCCGGGTCAGCGGCACCCGGGCGATCAGCCATGACGTTCCTGGGGCCCGGTATGGGTTTGCGCTGTCCGAATCGGTCCTTTGGTAAGCCGTTCGGTTCATAGAGCCCGCACGCCCCAACATCGCACGTAATAAGCCGACTTACCGGCATCTGCTGGTGCCTCGTGACTGTCGATCGCTACTCTTTACGCGCAAGGTGCCCCAGACAGGGACATCACAACAACAGGGGGAAAAATGCGCAAAATGGCTGTGACTGGGGCGGGTATGGGCTCTGGCTCTGGCGACCTTAGGGCTCACCGCGGCTCCCAGCGCCTCAGCGGCGACACCCTGCCCGTCCGGAGCGGTCTGTATCCGCGAGACGAACGGCAGCATCCTCAGCAGGAACATCTTCTACAGCTACGGCGCCCACAACCTCTCGAACGTCACCGGAAACCGCGTGCTGGTGAACAACCAGACGGGCGGCGCCGGCCTCCAGGTCTGCTACGACTACAACGGCGGCAGGTGCTCCGCCATGGCGCGCGGCGTGGGCGAGTCCGCCCCGTACAACATGACGCCGATCAACTCGGTCGTACTCGTGCGCTGAGCACAGCACGAAGGCGTCACCAGGCGGCCGGTCGCAGCGCTATCACACCCAGCCGCTCAAACCACCGTGGCCTGGCCGTCCCAGAGACGGCCGGGCCACGCTCGAACGACACGGGCCTCGTCGTCTGGCGCGCTCCCGATCCAGGCGCGGTCCGGCCGCGGTGAGACCCCCGTGCGGTTCCTCCACTGCCCGTCAGGCAGCACTCAGATCTGTCTCCAGCGGCCGTGCTTGCCCGCACAGAGCCCCGCGAGCCGGTCCGGGTCGCCCTCCGCCACGGCCTGATCGTAGAAGACCTTGGTGCGGGTGTGCCGACGTACGGCGTCCTGCCCCCGCTGTTCCCCGGCCTCGTGCTCGCCCGTGCTCATCACGCCGCTCCTCCCGTGGCAGCCCATTCCAGCCCGAGGCCGGCCAACGTGGCGAGCTTGTCGACGGTCAGCTTCGCGCGCCTGGACTTGGTGTTCGACAGGAAGACTCCGAGCTTGACCTCCGTCCCGTCCGGCAACTGTTCTACGTGTGCCCTGGGGACCTTCAGGGAGCCCGTGCGGGCCTTGTACTGCGCCAGGGCCGCAACGCCCCTCTCGAAGGCGCTCACGGGCGCCGTGGACGCCTCCGCGGACGCGGCCAGCTCCGCCGCGGCCCGGGGTGAGGCCTCCGGAAGCACGGTCACCGGGAGCGGGGTGACGCCGACGGCCTCCAGGCGCTCGCGCTGACCCTCCGCCAGGGCAGCCCACACCTCGGGCTTCCGCTGCCGGGCCAGCCACTTCCCCACGTCCATCCCGTGGACCGTGAACCCAGGCAGGACCTCCAGGTTCTCTTCGTCGCGCACGAGCTCGCGGAGCGCGGCGTAGTGCCGTTGCCACTCCGTCGACCACACCGGGTTCCAGTCCTCGTCCACGGCCAGGAGCGCGGCCTCCCACTCCGGGTGCCCGTCCAGCGCACCGGGACGGCGCAGGTTGGACAGCCACTGCCCGACCGGCTTGTCGAGCGCGGCCGCCGACCGAGGGGCACACAGCGTCCAGTGCTCCTGGTAGTACACGCGGGCCGCCGCCAGGTTCTCCTGGAACCGCGCATCGGCCGCCGACCAGGCCATGCCCAGCTTCTCCAGCCGCGCCGCGCGCCGGCCGTTCATCTGCCCCGCCCCGTACGCCCGTCGCTGCTCCGCGACCCACTGCCCGAGCGGGAACGCACCCTCCTTGTGCTCGTACGGCACCCGGGCGTGGCCCTCACGCTCGACGAAGTCCTTGAGCTTCGTCCAGCCGCGCGCCCAGTCCTGCCGCTCCGTGTCGATCACGTTGAAGCTGACCCAGTCGGCGACCATCACCGGGTCACGCGGTGCGGCAAACCGAAGCAGGAGACGGGATTCTTCCTCGCCCTCCTCGGGCGGAGTGCCGATGTACTCGGACGGCTGCGCGATGTCCTTCTGCGGCTCCTGAGGGATCGCAAGCAGCTCGATTGCCTCTTCGTCGTGAGCGCGCAGACCTTCCAATACCTTCACCAAGGGCCGATACGAGCCCGAGGTGAACATGTCCTCCGGCTGCTCACCTGGCTGAAGGAATACCGGAACGATCAAAGAGGCAAGCTTTCCCTCTCCCGGCTTTTGACGGAGAGCCCGGCCAATGGCCTGCACGATGTCGTGCGGCGCGCCCTTGGGATCCAGCAGGGCCACGGAGTCGACGGCCCGGATGTCCACGCCCTCCCCCAGGACGCGGCAGTTGGAGAGCACGGCCCGCCGGGCGGTGGAGCCGAACTTCCCCAGCACCTCTCGCCGACGCTCCGGGACGTGCTCGCCGCACAGCCAGTCCGCCCAGATCTCCGCCGGGTACTTCTCGGGCCGGTCGGCGTGCAGCCGCTTGGCCACGTGCTCCAGGCCCTCCGCGTACGCCGCGGCCTCTATGGTCCGGTGGTGGAAGGTGATGCAGGTCTGGAGGTTGTGCTGCTCCATGGTGTGCAGCAGCGCAGCCTGGAGGGCGCCCAGGCGCTGCCCGCGGACCTCCTCGGTGTGCCGCTCCTCGCCCATCAGCCGCTCGGGCGTCACGACCGGGTCCTTCAGCTCCAGGACGATGATCTGGTACCGCGCCAGCAGCTTCCGCGACACGGCCGACGCGAGCGAGAGCTTGTAGAGGACCGGTCCGAAGACCTTCTCGTCGTCCATGGAGGCCGCCATCTCGCGCGGCAGCCGATCGCGTACCCCTTCGGCGACCTCGCGGTTCAGCCGCTCCTCCCAGATCCGCGGCGTCGCCGTCAGGTACAGCCGGCGGTGCGCCGGGATCTTCGTCTGATCGTGGATGTCCGCCCACGCCTTACCCATCGACCCACTGGTCCGGTGCGCCTCATCGACCACCGCCAGGTCCACCGGCGCGAGCTTCTGCCCGTAGGCGCCCTCGAACGCCTCCACCAGCACGCCCAGGGACGCGTAGGTGGCGTAGATGGTCACCGGCCCGGCGCTGTGCCACAGGGCCAGCTGCACGGGGTTCGTGGTGCTCCGGACCCCCAGGTGCCACAGCTCCGGGTCGTCCAGGGGCGAGCACACCATGACCGCCGGCCCCTTGTGCCCGGCCTCGCTCCACGCCTTCACGGTCTGCGTCAGGAGATCCAGGGTCGGCACCACAACGAGAATGCGGCCCTTGGGCACAATCCGCTTCGCGGAGGCCGCCGCGATGATGGTCTTTCCCGTCCCGCACGCGGCGTGCACCTGCCCGCGCAGACCATTCCAGGGAATGCCGCCCGGCGGGATATCGAGGCCGCGCACAATGGCGGCTACGGCCTCAATCTGGTGTTCACGCAGTTTCACGGCCATTCTCGTGTTCTCCTTTTCGCGGAATGCGGCGCGTAATAGGAATGAGAGTCCGGCGCGGTGACTGGCGGGCCGGGGTGGTGGTGTATGGGCCCAGACTCTACACAGTCAGCACCTGTGATGCATCACCCATACCGCAGCTTCCCCCTGTAGGTTGATACTTGGCTGAATCCCGCCCCGTTCGCACGGTTCATAGGGTATGCTGGCGGGGTATTGGTGAACGTGAGCGGGCAGGTTTCGAGAATGGGGGAGGGTTCGGGTGGAGCGCAGCGGAGCCCGTCACTGCGGTGGGGCCGGCACCCCGTCAGGCCGACAGTCCGTCACTCTCGTTGCAGGGGTGATGGGCAGGAACCCCAAGCCCTACACAGGCCCGCGCGCGATGCACCTCCCCTTGCTGCCAGCCTCGGCACCCGCGCTTGCGCGGGTGCTCGCAATTCGCGCAAGCGCGAATTGACCCGCTTTTAGAATTCCGCTTGCGGAA
>NZ_JBIBUU010000027.1:0-90962 GCF_043079735.1 Streptomyces sp. NPDC015144
AGTTCGGTGCCGATGATGTCGGCGACCGTCGCGATGACGGTCTGCATCTTGGTGACGTAGAGCTTGCGGGCTTCCTGGAAGAGGTTGTTGGCCTCTTTCGGCATGCCCAGCAGTTTGTCCTTGGCCCATTTCGCGCCGCCGAACATGCCTGAGTAGCGTTTGTCCTTGTAGGCCTTCATGCGGCGTTTGTGGTCGGCGGTGAAGGCGTCCCGGGCGGTCTTCTCCCCCTGGGTGAAGGCGGTGTCGACCTTCTTGTCGAGGCCGGACAGGGTTTCCTCGACGTCCTTCCTGGTGGTGTCGTAGACCTTCTGGAGTTTCGCGGTGGCCTCGGCCCGCCGTTTCTCGTCCCGGGTCTTGGTGTCGCTCTTGCCGCCGTCGACGTGTTTCCCGGCCGAGGCGCGGGTGGCGGTGAGGGCGGTCAGCGCCTTGGCCCCGGACGCGGCGGCCCCGGCTTTCGCGGCGTCGAGTTGCTGGGTTTCGGCGGCCCGGCCTTTGGCGGGGGCTTTGGCGGAGTCGGTCTCGGCGGTCTTCTTCGCCGACAGGGCCTGGTCGAAGTCGGGTTCGTTGCCCTTGGCGAGCTGGTCCTCGGTGACCTCGGCGTCGGCCAGGGTCTGGTCGTTGGCGGCGGGGCCCTGGGAGAAGTCGGTGACGGCGGGGGGCTGCTTGGCGGGGACGGCATCGGCGGCCGGGGGCGCGCCGGGGTTGGGGGGTGGTTGGTCGGGGGACATCGGGGTGACGGGTTTGTCCTTGGCCGCGGCGGTGTCGGGCGGGGCCTTGGTGGCGGTGTCGATGTCCTTGGCGGAGGCGGTCTTCCCGTCGGTGACCTTGCCGTCGACCTCGTCCTTGATCTTGTCGGCCTTGCCGGACGTGGAGAACTTGTCGGCGTCGTCGAGGTTCTTCGGGGCCTGGGAGTCGATGGCCTTGTTCACGGCGTCGATGAAGGCCTGTTTGTTGAACTCGCCGGGTTTCGCGGCGTTCATCTTCTCCGCGTTGGCGGCCTTGCCCTGGGCTTCCTTGTCGTCGGGGGGTGCGACGGCGGCGTCCTGGGCGGACTTCGACTCGGTGGTGGCGGGGGCGTGGACGGCCAGGCGGGTCTTCTTCGCCGCGATGTCGGCCTTCACCTTCCGGAACCCGGGGGCCTGCGCGGGTGAGGGCTTGACCGGGGCGGTGTAGCGCTGGGCGACCAGCCGGGACACCGCACGGTTCCCCGCCGCACGCTGGAGGTGGTGCAGGCGTTGCAGGCCCGGCCCGCCGGGGGCCCCTGGTGCGGCGGGAGAACGTGATACATCGAGGCCGGGTGTCACATCTCTTTGCCGGGGGGCACCACCACCCCGACCAGACCCCGACCCCGAACCCGAGGGGGCCTTGTCCGGAGTCTCCTTCATCCGTCCCCCCGCTACGAGTTCGCCCGCTCGCCGGTTCCAGGGTGTGCGGGGCGACCACCCCGTACGCAGCGCACGCGGACCGGGTTCGAGGGCATCGCCCGGCGGCACTGTCGGCGTGCGGGCGTTGCCTGATCGGGCAGTGGCCGGTGCACGGGAGGGCGGCCGAGCGTCCGTTCCCGGTGATCGACGGTCTCGCGAGAATTGCGGGCGTTCCCGGCCAAGGAGAGACTCATATGCCGTCGTACCTGTCCCCGGGCGTCTACGTCGAAGAGATCGAGTCCGGATCCCGGCCGATCGAAGGGGTGGGCACCTCGGTCGCCGCCTTCGTCGGCTTCGCCCAGAAGGGCCCGTTCGACGAGCCGACGCTGATCACCAACTGGAGCCAGTTCGCCGGCACGTTCGGTGACTTCGTCGACGGCACGTATCTGGCGTCGGCCGTGTACGGGTTCTTCGCCAACGGCGGCGGTGTCTGCTACGTCGTCCGGATCGACGACGGCTCCGAGCCCCCGGCCGACATGGACGGGGACGGTGGACGGGAAACCGGACGGCTGCCCGCAGGGTCCGAGACGCAGCTCGGCCCGTACGCGGTGAAGCCCCGCCCCGGTGTGACCGGGCAGGTCACCGTCGAGGTGGCCGAGGTGGAGGCGGAGGACCCGCCCTCGGACGTCTTCCAGCTGATCGTGCGGCGGGACGGGCAGGTCGCTGAGACGTACCCCAGCGTCACCACCAAGCGCAGCAAGGACAACATCGCCACCCGGGTGAACGCCACGTCCGAACTGATCGAGGTGCGCGAGACCGTGCGCGGCGCGGCCCCGGCCAAACCCGAGCCGCAGAGCGTCACCCTCGCCCCCGCCGTGCCCGCACCGGACGGCACCGGGACGCTGACGCCCGAGCTGTACGTCGGCGACCCCGACCGCCGGACCGGGATCGGCGGGCTGGAAGCGGTCGAGGAGGTCACCACCGTCGCCGCACCGGACCTGATGAGCGCGTACCAACGCGGACTGCTGGACCTGGAATCGGTGATCGCCGTGCAGCAGGGGATCATCACCCACTGCCAGCTGATGGGCGACCGGGTCGCCATCCTCGACGCGCCGCCGGGGCTCAGCCCGCAGCAGATCCTCGCCTGGCGCACCGGGAGTGCCAACTTCGACTCCAAGTACGCCACGCTCTACTACCCCTGGATACGGGTCGCGGACACCGCGTCGGGGCGGTCCCGGCTCGTGCCGCCGAGCGGGCACATCGCCGGGGTCTGGGCGCGGAACGACGAGTCGCGCGGGGTGCACAAGGCGCCCGCCAACGAGGTCGTACGCGGGGCGGTCGCCCTCCAGACCCAGTTGACCAAGGGCGAGCACGACCTGCTCAACCCGGTCGGGGTGAACTGCATCCGGTCCTTCCCCGGGCGCGGCATCCGGATCTGGGGCGCCCGCACCCTGGCCTCCGACCCGGCCTGGCGCTACCTCAACGTGCGGCGTCTCTTCAACTACCTGGAGGAGTCGATCCTCACCGGTACCCAGTGGGTCGTCTTCGAACCGAACGACGACGCGCTGTGGGCCCGTATCCGGCGCACGGTATCCGCGTTCCTGGTCAACGAGTGGCGCAAGGGGGCGCTGTTCGGGCTCACCCCGGAAGAGGCGTTCTTCGTCAAGTGCGACCGGGAGACCAACCCCCCGGAGAGCATCGATGCCGGGCAGGTCATCTGCGAGATCGGGGTGGCACCGGTCCGGCCGGCCGAGTTCGTCGTCTTCCGGCTCTCCCAGCTGACCGGCGGCACCGGCGGGGTCGACGAGTAGGACCGGCGGGGGCGGACGAGTAGGACCGGCGGGGTCGACGAGCAGGACCGGCGGGGCGCACGAGCAGCACGTACCAGCGGAATGAGCGGTCAGAGCGGCAAGAGCGGTAAAGGAGCCTGTTGTGCCACTTCCCGATCTCGACAGCACCGTCGGGGCCTCGTTCGGCCTCGAATTCGACAGCGTCGTCATCAAACAGATCACCGAGGTCAGCGGTCTGAAGATGGAACAGGACGTCATCGAGCTGAAGCAGAACACCGCCGACGGCCGCTATGCCATCAAGAAGCTCCCCGGCAGGCCGAAGGCCGGTGAGGTGACCGTGACCCGTGGGCTCACCGAGGACAGCAGCTTCGAACGGTGGATCAAGGACTCCCGGTTCGGGCGGATGACCACGGCCCGGCGCAACGGGGCGGTCATCGTCTACGACCACGAGGGCATCGCCATCAAGCGGTACAAGCTCATCAACGCCTGGCCGAAGTCGCTGGAGATCGGCACGCTCAAGGCCGGTGACACCTCGGTGCTCACGGAGAAGCTCTCGATCACCTACGAGAGCATGGAACTCGACTGATGCGACGCACGGCTCCGGCGGAGGAGCGGGAACGGCAGGACGGGCACGCCGGGCATGCCGGGCACGTCGGCGGGTCCGGCCGGAGGGAGCCACTCCGCACCGAGTTCACCTTCGAGCTGCCGCGCGGCTACGTCGACGAGGCGGGCGTCGTGCACCACACGGGTGTCATGCGGCTGGCGACCGCGCGGGACGAACTCGTGCCGTTGCGGGACGACCGGGTCCGGGAGAACTCCGCGTACCTGTCCGTCGTGCTGATCTCCCGGGTGGTCACCCGGATCGGCACGATCGACGACATCCACCCCGGCATCATCGAGGACCTCTTCGCCTCCGACCTGGCCTTTCTTCAGGACTTCTACCGCCGGATCAACGCCGAGGGCCACACCCGTGCCGCCGTGACCTGTCCGGCCTGCAAGGAGGAGTTCGCGGTGAATCTCGCCGGTGGCCGCCTGGGGGAATCGTGACGTACGCGGCCGACCTGCTCTACGAGGAGGTCGCGTACCTCGCCTACCACTTCCACTGGCCGCTCGACGACCTGCTGGACCTGGAACATCCGGAACGACTGAGGTTCGTCGCACAGATCGCCCGCCTCAACGGGCAGTAGTGGACGGCGCGGTGAGCGGGAAGGGGCGGGAAGAACCATGGGCCTGATGTCCTGGCTGCGCGGCGGCGGGCGTACGGCGGAGAGCGGGCCGAGCGGGCCGGGTGGTCCGCAGGCACCGGACTTCGCGCGGCGTGAGCGGGTCGACCTCGCCGAACTGCCGCCCATACAAAGGACATTGGGCGCCCAGGAGCTGACGATCGACCCGGCCGGGTTCCAGGGGGCGCTCTCCACCCGGCAGGACACCTCGCTCGGCACCCCGCTCGGGCACCTGGTCAGCCCGGAAGCGCCGACCGGTCTGGTGCACGGGATCACCGCACCGGCCGGTCCCGAGGCCCCGGCCGCCTCCGGCCCGGGGGCGGTGCAGCGGGCCGTGGAAGGCGTGGTGGAGCTGCCCCGGCGGGGTGGTGGGCTGCCCCTGGGAGTGTCCGCGCAGCGGGTGGTGGCGGGCGGCGCGCCCGCGATGACCTCGGCCGGAGGAGCGGCGGAGGCGGAAGCTCCGGCACGTCGACTGGTGGGCGAGCAGCCGCCGGTGGCGGTGGTGGCACCCGAGCCGGTGGCCGGCCAGGGGCCGGTGGTGCCCACGGCGGCGGATGTGCCCGTGCAGCGTGCGGCGGGGCCGGGGACCGGGGCGACCCGGCGGGCACCCGGGCTCGGCGCGCCGATGGCCGGGCTGCCGCCGACGGCCCAACGGCTCCCCGCCGGGGCGGCTCCGGACGGGGCGGACGGGCCCGTACCGGTCGCTCCGGGCGCGGTGGCCGGGGGCGGCGGGGAGGCTCCCGGGGAGCTCCGGCCGGTATCGCCGCCCGACGCCACCGCACCGGCGCCCGCGCCCTCGCCCGACGCACCCACCGCCCCACTGCTCGGCGACTCGCCGCTGCTGCCCGCCTCCGCCCCGGAGTCGGCCCCGGAGCCCGGCGGCCCCGGCGGCCTCGGCGACCCCGGCCCCGGCAACGTCGCCACCGGCCCCGGCCCCGTACCGGCGGTGCAGCGGTTCCCCGGAGTGCCGCAGCGGCCCCTGGCACCGCCCCCCGCCTCCGACCCGGTCGCGCCCCTGCTCGCCGACCGGCCGCTGGAACCCCGGAACGGGCCGGACGCGGGCCCCGCCACCGTGCAGCGTTCCGCCGTGGACTGGGTGGTTCCGGCACCGCCCGCCGGGGTGGGACCGTCGCCTGCCGTACCGGACGCGGCGGACGCCGTACCGGTGCGCTGGGCGGACGCCGGGCCGGGGGCGCCGTCCCTGGCCACGGTGACCCCGTCGTCGTCCTCCGAACCGGCGGCGCTGCAACGTACCGCCGCGGCCCCGCACCCCGGCCCGCCGGGAGCGCCGCCGCCCCGCGCCCCGCTCCCGTCCCTGCAACGCCGGGCGGCCGGGGGGCCACCGGTGCCGCGTTCCGTGCAGCGGGCCGCCGGGCCCACCGCTCCGGCGTTCACCACGGCGGGCGCGGCCGCCCTCGCGGCCGGGGTGGCGCAGCGCGCGGCGGACGGCAGCGTCGTCTTCGGGCCGCCGCCACCGGCGTACGCCACCCCCGTCGTCCAGCGCGAGACGGTGACCGAGGAACCGCCCCCACCGGACCCGCCGGCCCCGGACCCGCCCCAGGACCCCGTACCGGAGCCGGAACCCGAACCCGGGCCCGGTCCGGAAGCGGCATCGGGCACCGCCGGGGCCCACCCCGCTCCGGCCGGCACCGGGCCCGGCGGGGCCCCCGTCGTCACCGACGAACTCGTACGGGCCCTGTACCCGCCGCTCAGCCGGCTCTTCAAGGCCGATCTGCGGCTGGAACGCGAACGAGCGGGATTCCTCATCAACACCCGGCACTGATCAACACCCGGCACTGACACAGCACAGGAAGACGAGAGGTACGTGCCATGGCCACCGCCCAGGACAGCGATCCCGCCGTCAGCGTCTGCTTCGTCGTCACGATCGACGACATCGAGCTCGGGTCGTTCAACACATGCGACGGGCTGGGCTGCGAAGTGGTGCTCGAAACCCGGGAGGAGGGCGGGAACAACGGGCATCTGTGGCAGTTGCCGACCCGCCTGAAGTACCCGAACGTCAAGCTGTCCCGGCCGTTGACCAAGGAGACCGAGAAGGTGGCGCGCTGGTTCGCCACCATGACGACCGGGTTCAGCCGGAAGACCGCGCACATCGAGGCGCGGACCGTGGACGGGACGAAGGTGGCCCAGTGGGGGCTGCTGGAGGTCGTCCCGGTCCGCTGGACCGGCCCCTCGTTCACCCCCGAGTCGCCCAAGGTCGCGATGGAGACGATCGAGATCGCCCACCACGGCTATGTGATGGAGGGCTGAGCGTCGTGAGCGGTGCGGGTCCCATCGCCTTCAGCGCCGCCGGTACGTCCGGGGTCTCGGCCGCGACGGCCGGAAGGGGCGGCTCGGCCAGGCCCAAGCTGGAGCACGCCTACCTGGAGCTGCGGACCCCGCCGACCGGCGGCGGACTCACCCCCGGCGGCCCGTGCGGGCGGATCGACTTCCAGTTCAACCCCAAGGAGCTCAGCCTCACCAAGGCGGCCTCCTGGAAACGGAGCACGGCCAAGGGTGCCAAGAGCTCCGGCCCGCCCGAGTACCAGGGCTCGCAGCCCAGCAAGCTCACCGTGGAGATGTTCTTCGACGCCAGCGACACCCAGGACACCCGGGTGGTCACTGCCGTGGAACAGCTCTTCGCCTGCTGCGTTCCGACGAACGAGACCCGCCAGCAGCAGCGTTCCTCACCGCCGTGGGTGGTCTTCCACTGGGGCGGGCTGACCGGGTTCCCCGGCTATGTGAGCCAGGTGCAGGCGAAGTACACCCTGTTCACCACGGCGGGCGTGCCGATCCGGGCCGTCTGCCAGGTGACGATGGAGGAGATCAGCGGCGACACCCCGGGCCAGAACCCGACCTCCGGCGCGCTGGCCGCCCGCCGGGTGCACCGGCTGGACGCGGGGGACTCGCTGCCCTCGCTCGCGCAGCGCGAGTACGGCGACCCGGCGGCCTGGCGGGTGATCGCCGAGGCGAACGGGATCGACGACCCGCTGCGGCTCGCCCCGGGACGGCAGCTGCTGCTCCCCGCGCTCGACGAGCTGAACCGGCTGGAGGAGAGCAGGGGCCGGGACGGGGGGCGGGTCTGATGGCCGCGCGGCCGGGCGTCGCGACGGCGCTGGTGGTGGAGTTCGGCGGCGGGCCGCTGCCCGCGAAGTTCGTGAACACGCTGGTCGAGGGGTACGTCGACGACAGCCGGACGCTCCCCGACCTGTTCCTGCTGCGGTTCCGCGACCCGGACCGGGTGCTGCTCGAGCAGGCCGGACTGAAGATCGGCACCGAGGCCCGGCTGCTGGCCCGCGCGGGCGGCGACTCGACGCCGAAACCGCTGCTCAAGGGGGTCGTCACCGCGCTGGAGGTGGAGCTGGACGAGACCGGCACCTTCACCGTCGTCCGCGGGCTCGACGAGTCGCACCGGCTGTTCCGGGGGCGCCGGGTGGCCAGCTACCAGAACATGACGCTCGCCGACATCTGCGCCCAGGTCGCCCAGCGGGCCGGGCTGAAACCGGGCACGGTCGACGTGGCCGGGCCGGTGCTGGAACACATCGCCCAGCCCAACGTCACCGACTGGGAGTTCGTCCGGGGACTGGCCGAGGAGGCCGGCGCCCAGGCGTACGTACGCGACGGGCAGTTGCACGTCACCCGGCCCGCCGAGGCGAGCGGGGCCCCGGACGGCTCGGCGCGGGCGGACCGCAACCCGCTCGTCCTGGAGATGGGCAGCAACCTGCTGCGCTGCCGGGCCGGGGTCTCCTCCGCCGAGCAGGTCTCCGAGGTGGAGGTGCGCGGCTGGGACGTGAAGACCAAGCAGCCGCTGGTCGGGCGGGCCCCGGCCGGGAAGTCGGCCACGCTGGAGCTGGGGGTGAGCGCCGCCGAGGTGTCCGCCCCGTTCGGCGAGGCCCGGTTCGTGGTCACCGACGCCGCGTACGGGGCGCAGGACCAGGTGGACCAGGCGGCGAAGGCGCTCGCCGAGCGGATCGCCGGGTCGTTCGCCGAGCTGGAGGCCGTGATCCGGGGCAACCCGGAGGTACGGGCCGGGAGCGCGGTGGCGCTCAACGCGGTCGGGGCGCCGTTCGAGGGCCGGTACACGGTCACGTCCTCGCGGCACGTCTTCGACCCGGTGCGCGGCTACCAGACCTGGCTGACGGTCTCCGGGCAGCAGGAGCGGTCCCTGTTCGGGCTGACCGGCGGCGGGCCCGGCGCGGGCGGCACCGGGCCCGGCGGCGGCTCGCGGTGCGCGGGGCTGGTCAGCGGGACCGTCACGGACACCCAGGACCCGGAGGGCTCGGGGCGGGTCAAGGTGCGGTTCCCCTGGCTCTCCGACGAGTACGCGAGCGACTGGGCGCGTACGGCGCAGTCGGGCGGGACGGGCGGCGGCGACGCGTTCATCCCCGAGGTCGGCGACGAGGTGCTGGTGGGCTTCGAGCACGGGCACCTGGACCGGCCGTACGTCCTGGCCGGGCTCTACAACGGGAAGGACCGGCCGTCCCCGGGCAGCGGGGGCGGCGGAACGGGCGGAAGCGCGGGGACGGGCGGGACCGGCGGCGGGATCGTCGGCGCGGCGACCGCGGCCGCCACCGGCGCACCGGCCCCCTCCGACGCACCCGGAGCCGCCCCCTCCGCCTCCCCTTCCCAGGATGCCCCCGGCGGCCCGCTCGTCGACCCGACCAGCGGCGCCGTCAACCGGCGCGCCGTCGCCACCAAGAGCGGCAACCAGCTGGAGATCCTGGACGACGCCAACGGGCCGCAGGGCGTCCGGCTGCTCACCGGCGACGGAAAGCTGAAGATCGACCTGGACCGCAAGGGCACCGTCATCCGCGTGCACAGCGACGGCAGCGTGACCATCGAGGCCAAGCAGCAGGTCTCCATCAGGGCGGACCGGGGCGTCTCGCTCGACGGCGGACAGGGCGCCCTTGAACTGAGCGGCGAGAGCGTCACGTTGAAGTCGCGCGGCGGAGTGAGTGTCGACGGCGGCAACGGCGAGGTCACCCTCTCCACCGGCTCCACGGTCGAGGTGCGCGGCGCCGAGGTCACCGTCGACGGCTCCCGGCGCACCGACCTCAGGAGCGGCGCCTCGCTCTCCGTCAACGCCCCGATGGTGAAGATCAATTGACCGCGCCGCACCGCCCGTATCGCCTGTACTGCCCGCACCAGGGCGCACCGCCCGCACCGTGCCGCACCGACCGAATCGAGAGGAACGGACCCCATGCCAGCAGCCGCGGCCGCCCGGGTCGGCGACCCCACCGGACACCCCGGCACGGTCGGGCCCCCCGGCGTCCCGACCGTGCTGATCGGCGGGCTCCCCGCCGCCACGGTCGGCACCCCGCACCTGTGCTCGTTCCCGCCGCCCGCGGTGCACGCCCCGTCCACGATCGTTCCGCCCGGCTCCACGACGGTGCTGATCGGCGGGTTCCCGGCGGCCCGGGTCGGTGACCGGGCGGCCTGCGGCGCACCGATCGTCTCCGGTTGCCCGACCGTACTGATCGGAGGCTGACCGGCCCATGGGACAGGAATTCATCGGCGCGGGCTGGGCCTTCCCGCCGCGCACCGACGCCACCGGCTCCATCGCCCTGGTGCGCGGCGAGCACGAGCTGGAGGAGTCGATCCGGCTGATCCTCGCCACCTCGCCGGGCGAACGGCCGATGCGCCCGGAGTTCGGCTGCGCCGTCAACGACTACGTGTTCGCCCCGGCCGACGCGGGCACCGCCGGGCAACTCGCCTACGAGGTACGGCTCGCGCTCGACCGGTGGGAGCCGCGCATCGAGGTCACCGAGGTCGTCGTCCGGTTCGACGAGGCCGACGAAGGGGTCCTCTACATCGACATCGGCTACACCGTCCGGGGCGCCAACGACCCCCGGAACCTGGTCTTCCCGTTCTATGTGATCCCGCAGCACGAGGACCCCGCGATCCCCGGGCACGAGAACCGCGCGACCCCGCGGCACAAGGAGGTGGACGGCGCGTGACGCTGCCCAGCCCGTATCTGGACGACCGCCGCTTCCAGGGCCTGGTCGACGAGGCGAAACGGCTCGTCCAGCAGCGCTGCCCCGAGTGGACCGACCACAATGTGTCGGACCCCGGGGTGACCCTCATCGAAGCCTTCGCGACCATGGTCGACCAACTGGTCTACCGGGTGAACCGGGTGCCGGAGAAGAGCTATCTGACCTTCCTCGACCTGATCGGCGTCCGCCTCCACCCGCCCACCGCCGCCCGCACCGACGTGACGTTCCGGCTCTCCGCGCCCCGGCCCGAACCGGTACGGGTCCGGGCCGGCACGGAGGTCGCGACCGTACGCACGGAGACCGAGGAGGCCGTGGTCTTCACGACCGCCGGCGAACTCTCCATCGAGCCCTGCGACTACGCACATCTGGCGACCTGGCCGACGTCCGGCGAGGCCGCCGACCGCACCGAGGAGCTGACCCTCGGCCGGCCCGTCCCCTGCTTCGGCACCACCCCCGCACCCGGCGACGCCCTCTACATCGGGCTCTCCGCCGCCGTGCCCGCCGGGGTCGTCGTGCTGCGGCTGGACTGCTCGGTCGAGGGCGTCGGCGTCGACCCGCTGCGCCCGCCGCTGGTCTGGGAGGCGTGGGACGGCACCGCCTGGGTGGCCTGCGAGACCGAGAAGGACGACACCGGCGGCTTCAACCGGTCCGGCGAGCTGATCCTGCACCTGCCGCAGGGCCACGTCCCCGCCGTCGTGGTGCGCCGCACCGGCGGCTGGCTCCGCTGCCGCCTGGTCGAGGCGGTGCCGGGGCAGCCCACCTACATGGCGTCCCCGGTGGTCCGCCGGATCACCGCGTTCACCATCGGGGCGACCGTCGGGGCGGTGCACGCCGAGACCGTGACCGACGAGGTGCTCGGCCCCGCCGAGGGCGTACCCGGGCAGAGCTTCACGGTGGCCCGGCCGCCGGTGGTGCCCGGCGAGTTCGTCGTCGAGGTGACCGACCCGGCGGGCGGGGCACAGCCCACGGAGTGGACCCGGGTCGACGACTTCGCGCACTCCGGCCCCGAGGACCGGCACATCACGCTCGACCCCAACTCCGGCCGCGTCGAGTTCGGCCCCGCCGTACGGGAACGGGACGGCTCGATCCGCTACTACGGCATGGTGCCGCCCAAGGGCGCCACCGTGCGGGTCCGCTCGTACCGCACCGGTGGCGGCCTGCGCGGCAACGTGGCCCGCTCCACCCTGCGGGTGCTGCGCAGCGCCATCCCGTACGTGGCCCGGGTGGAGAACCGCCGCCCCGCGCTCGGCGGGGTCGACGGTGAGACGGTGGAGAGCGCCCGGGTCCGCGGGCCGATGACGCTGCGGACCCTGCACCGGGCGGTCGTCCCGCACGACTACGAACTCCTCGCCCGCGAGGTGGCGCCCGACGCGGCCCGGGTCCAGTGCATCGCGGCCGGCCAGGACGCGGACGTCGACGCGGGCGGGGTGCGGCTGCTGGTCGTGCCGTCCGGGCGCAGCGACGAGCAGGGCCGGATCGAGTTCGGTGAACTGGTCCCGCCGGAGCACACCCTCGCGCTGATCGCGGGCCATCTGGAGGAGCGGCGGCCGATCGGCGCCCGGCTGGTGGTCGAGCGGCCCTTCTACCAGGGGGTCACCGTGGTCGCCTCGGTGCAGGCCCGGCGCGGTGCGGTGGCCGAGCGGGTGCGGGAGGAGGCGCTGACCGCGCTGTACAGCTACTTCAACCCGCTGAGCGGCGGGCCGGGCGGCGACGGCTGGCCCTTCGGCCGACCCGTCCAGTCGGGCGAGGCGTTCGCCGTGCTGCAACAGGTGCCGGGCGTGGACCTGGTGGAGGACGTACGCCTCTTCCCCGCCGACCCGGTCAACGGACAGCGCGGCGAACCCGCCACCAAGATCGCCCTGGACCGGCACGCGCTGGTCTTCAGCTACGAGCACCAGCTCCGGGTACGGGAGGCCTGACCGCCATGCGCACAGCCGTGACCGGGCTGCCGACCCCGCACCCGCTGATCGAACAGCTCCCCGCGGTCTACCTGGAGCAGGACTTCCTGCGCAGGTTCCTGGAGGCGCTCGACGACGTACTCGCCCCGGTGCTGCTCTCCATCGACAACCTGCCCGCCCATCTCGACCCGCGCAGCGCGCCCGAGGACTTCCTGGCCTGGCTGGCGCAGTGGGTGGCCGCCGACACCCGTGCCGACCACCCGGTGGAGCAGCGGCGGGCGACGGTGCGGGGCGCGGTGGAGCGGCACAGCAGACGGGGTACCCGGCGCGGGCTCGCCGAGGCGGTGCTGCTGGAGACCGGGGTCGAGCCGGAGATCGTGGAGAGCGGCGGCACGGCGTGGTCGACGACGCCGCACACCCGGTTCCCGGGCGCCCCGCGCCCGTGGGTCACGGTCCGGGTCCGGCCCAGCGGGCCGTACCAGGTCGACCGGGTGCGGCTGGAGGAGCTGATCCGTACGGAGATACCCGCCCATGTGGGCTTCGACCTGGAGCTCCTGTGAGGTGCGGGACGTGTGGCCGGAACAATCCGCCGGGGACGCAGTTCTGCACCTCGTGCCGGGCGTTCCTGGAGTGGGAGGAACCGCCGTCGAGCGGTACGCCGACGCCGCCCGCCGTGGCCCCGACGCCTCCTTCCCCGAGCCCGCGACCTCAGCCGTCCCCTGAACCCGAGCCCCAGCCGTCCCCTCGACCTCAACCGTCCCCTCAGCCACAACCACAGCCACAGCCACAGCCGCCGCCCCGTAGCACCCCGGCCACCCCGGCCACTCCCCCCACAACCGCCGCTCCCCGACGCCCCGGTGATGATCCGGCCACCCCGGTCCCGGGCCCCGAGGCGCTGCCCGTCGCGCCGGACCGGCCCGCCCCCGCGGACCCGGGTCCGGCCCCCGCCCCGCCCGTGCCCTGCCCCGGATGCCGTACGGGGAACACGCCCGACCGCACCCGGTGCGTCCACTGCGGGCTGCTCCTGGACCCGGGACCGCCGCCCGAGGTCCGCCCGCCCTGGTGGCGCAGGCTCCTGCGGCGGCGGCCGCGTCAGGCGCCCGTCGCGGGCACCCGGCCCCGGCGGCGGCTGTGGCGCCGTCCCGGGCTGACGCTCCCGATCCTGCTGGTCGTGCTCGCGGCCGGGGTCTGGTTCGCGCTGCCGCACATACCGGGCTGGCTCGGCCTCGCCAAGGACGAGACCGGGAGCCTGGAAGCCGTGCCGCCCACCCGGTTCCGGGCCTCCAGCCGGGCCGCCGGGCACCCGGCGGGGGCGGCGTTCGACGGCTTCACCAACCGCTACTGGGCGCCCGCCGAGGACGGCCCCGACAGCGGCAGGGGCCAGTACCTGGAGTGCGACTTCGAGCAGCCGGTACGGGTGCTGAAGCTGGTGGTGTTCCCGGGCGTCTCGGCGAAGATGGACGAGTTCCTCACCCAGGGCCGCCCGGCCCGGATCACCGTCCGGCTCACCTCCGCCGACGGCACCAGCGTCGACAAGGAGTTGCGGATCAAGGACCAGCCGGGCCAGCAGACCTTCGACCTGCGCGGATCGGAGATCGTCCGGGCCCGGCTCACCACCGCGACCACGTACGGAGCGGGCCCCGGCCGCCGACTCGCCGTCGCCGAGGTCGAGTTCTTCGGCCGCAGGCCCTGAGAGCCCGCCGAGCGGCTTCCGGCCGGACGGACGGAAGCCACCCGGCGGGCCCGTGTGGAGGGGCTCACTCCGAACGGCGCAGCGCCACCAGGTTCTCCGCGTGCGCGAGGCCGCTCTCCTCGACGACCTCGCGCACGCTCTGCGCCGCCCGCACCAGCGCGAAGCGCGGCCGCCCGTCGGCCCCGGTCCGGTAGCCGTGGACGGCGGGCCGGGGCAGCGAGTTGTACGAGAAGTGCGAGGAGAAGTAGTACGCGCCGGTGTCATACAGCGCCACCACGTCACCGGGATCCACGGCGGGCAGCTCGGCCCCGGTCGCCGTGAGGTCCCCGGCGAAGCAGCACGGCCCCGCGATGTCGACGGTCTCGGCCGGGCCCCGCTTCGGGCGGCCCGCCGGGTCGAAGACCCCCGCCCGCAGCGGCCAGGACCCGGGCATGAACACGGTACGGGTGGCGACCTGCGCCCCCGCGTGGGTGACCGCGATCCGCCGGCCGCCCGCGGACTTGGTGTACTCGACGACCGTGCCGATCGTCCCGCTCTTGGCGAGCAGGGAGCGGCCGAACTCGGTGACCAGCGTGTACCGGCCGTCGAAGAGCCCCGGTACGGCGGCCCGGAGCCCGGCGGCGTACGCGGCGTACGTGGGCCGGTCGTCCTCGTCGTCGAAGTTGACGGGCAGTCCGCCACCGATGTCGATCCCGGTGACCTGGGCGCGGCCCAGCCGGTCGTTGATCCGCTCGGCCAGATCGTAGGTGGCCCGGATGCCCTCGGCGACGAGCGGCAGCGGGCAGCCCTGGGAGCCGACGTGGGCGTGCAGCCGGTCGAGCCAGGGGCGGCGTTCGAACGCCTCGACCACCGCGTCGGCGGCGCCCGGGTCGCGGAGTGCGACGCCGAACTTGGAGGTCGCCGTCGCCGTGCTCATCGCGCCGATGGCCCCGGCCCCCACCTGCGGGTTCACCCGGAGGCCGAGGGGTCCGGACGGCTCGCGGCCCGCGAGCAGCCGGTCCACCCGGTTCAGCTCCTGGAAGTTGTCCAGGTTGACCGCGATGCCGTGGGCGAGCGCGAACTCCAGCTCGCCGACCGTCTTCGCCGGGCTGTCGAAGACCAGCCGGTCGTAGCCGAACCCGGCGGCCAGCGCCTGCTCCAGCTCGCCGGGCGAGGCGACCTCGCACCCCATCCCCGCGTCCGCCAGCAGCCGCAGCACCGGCACCAGGCCGCACGCCTTGGCCGCGAAGGTGTGCAGCACCGGGGCGGGCCCCTCGAACGCCCGGTCCAGCGCGTCCACCGCGTCCAGTACCCCGTCCACGTCCAGCAGCCCCACCACGGGGGACTGCGGACCGAGCAGCCCCTCCTCGACGGCCCGCGCCAGCGCCGCCGTACGGCGCTCCGCGCGCGACGGACCCGTGTTCTCGTCCATCACCACACACCCCTTCGTCGGATCGTTCGCTTCCTCGCGTACCGACAGCTTCGGCGCGCGGGGGGCCGTACGTCTTCGACCGGCGCGACGACACCCGCCCGGTTCCTTGGGCGTACCGGACAACCGGACGATCAACGGGGGTTCGGCGGGTGCTCCGGGCGGGCCGCCAGCCGTAGCCCGACCTCCACCAGGAGGCGTACGTCGGGGTCGGCCGGATCGACGCCGAACAGCTCCCGGGCCCGACGCAGCCGGTACCGCAGGGTGTTGGGGTGCACATGGAGCCGCCGCGCGGCCGTCCCCGCGTCGCAGGAGGCGTCCAGGTACGCGGCGACCGAGGCCCCGTACGCCGAACCGTGCGCCCGGTCGTGCGCGACCATCGCGTGCACCGGCCCCGTCAGCGCGCCCCACAACGGCTCCAGCCGGTCGAGGAGCCGGAGCACCGCCGTCCCGGACGCCACCTCGTGGTGCGCGGCCGCCGCCGACACCGCCCCGCCCTCCGGCGCCCGCGCAGCCCGCTCCCGCACCACCCGCACCACCAGTTCCGCCGCCTCCCGCGAGGCGGGCAGCTCCGCCGGGCCGGACGCCACCGGTCCGGCCCCCGCGAACACCGCGCACCGGGTCACCGACCGCACCGCCGCCAGCAGCCCCCGGGCCGGGTCCGTCTCGGCGTCCCCGGCCGGGACCAGCACGTACAGCCGGTGCCCGGCCCGCGCCGTCGCACAGCCCGGCCGGTCCGCGACGGCCCGCAGCGCGAGCACGTCCAGCACCCGCTGCCCGGCCCGCGCCGCCGCTCCCTCCGCGTCCCGCGCCCCCGCCGGCTCCCCGACCTCCCCGATCCCCCTGATCCCCCCGACCTCTCCGACCTCTCCGATCTCGGCGAGGAACACCGCGTACGGCCGGTCCGCCGCGATCCCGGCCTCCGGCGCGGCCCCGACGTCCCCCCGCAGCAGCGCGCGCACCGCCGCCTCCCGCGCCCCGGCCGCGGCCCGGTCCCGGTTGTGGTGGTGGGCCAGATGCGGGACGGCGGCCCGCGCCGCGGTACGCAGCGTGGCCGCCGCGTCCTCGGCGAGCGGCCGCCCGTCGGCGGCGGCCCAGAGCGTGCCGAGCACCTCGGAGCCCTCGCGCACCGCGACGGCCAGCCGCTCGGCGTACCGGCCGTCGGCGGGCAGCCGCACCACGTCGTCGGTGCTCCACAGGGCTTGGAGGAAGCCGCTCTCGCGGAGTTCGGCGACCCGCCAGCGCGGGACCTCCTGGCCCAGGATCGTCAGCCGCCGCATCGGGTCCGGTTCGTGGTCGAGGCGTGAGTAGGCCAGCACCCGCGACTGCGGGTCCTCGACGGTGATCGCCCCGCCGACCAGGTCGGCGACCGTGTTGGCCAGCCCGGACAGGTCGCCCAGCCGCAGCCCCGCCACCGGGGAGGACGGCCCGTGCGCGCCGTCCGGGGCGCGGTGCGAGGCGAGCGCGGTGCGCAGTCGGCCGAGCACCTCCGTCCAGCCGTGCTCCGGGCGCCGGGACAGCAGCGCGGTACGGCCCCGGGCCGCCGCCGCCAGCAGTTCGGGCCCCGGTTCCCGCTCGCCGCGCCGCAGCACGACGGCGGCGGCCCCGGCCCGGTCGGCGGCGCCCAGCACGTCGGCGGCCCCGGGCGAGGCGAGCTCCACGCCGACCGCGAGGAGGACCAGCCCGGCGGCCCCCTGCCGCAGCGGCTCCTCGCCGGGGTCGTACAGGGCGACGCCGGTGACCGGTACGGCGGTGGAGCGGGGGGCGAGAACGACGTCGAGCGTCCCGGGGGCGACCAGGGCGAGGAGTTGCCCCAGCGAGGGTCCTGGACCGGTGTCGTCCCGGCCCGGCTGGTCCGTCGGCATCCGCATCCGCCCATCATCGCGGGGCGGACGCCCTTCGGGCCCACGGACTTTCGGACGTCGAACCACGGGCCACGAACCGCGGACCGCGGATTACGGATCACGGATTAAGGGCCACGCACCGCGGATTACGGACGGTGGAGCCCGTCGAAGGCGACCTCCAGATGCCGGGGCCCGCGCAGCACCGCGTTCTGCCGGTAGGGCGGCGGGTCCGCCACCAGGCGGGGGCCGTCGAGCCGGGTGGCGAGTTCGGTCAGGGCGAGCTGGGCCTCCAGCCGGGCCAGGGGCGCGCCGAAGCAGGTGTGGATGCCGCTGCCGAAGCCGAGGTGCTGGTTGTCCGTCCGGTCCGGGTCGAAGCGGTCGGGGTCGGCGAACCGTCGCGGATCGCGGTTGCCGGAGGCCAGCACCAGCCAGACACCGGCGCCCCTGGGGATGGTGGTGCCCGCGATGTCGATGTCCGCGAGGGTGGTGCGCTGCGGGAGGAGCTGGACGGGCGGTTCGAAGCGGAGCAGTTCCTCCACGATCGGCACGGCCAGCCCGGGGTCCGCGCGCAGCCGGTCCAGGACCTCGGGGTGGCGCAGCAGGGTGAGGGTGCCGTTGGTGATGAGGTTGACGGTGGTCTCGTGACCGGCGATCAGGAGCAGCGCCGCGGTGCTGAGCACCTCGGGCCGGGTCATCCGCCCGTCCGGGCCGTCCCCGGTGACCAGCGCGGACAGCATGTCGTCGCCGGGGGCGGCGGCGCGTTCGTCGAGCAGCCCGTTCAGGTAGAGCCCCAGCTCGGTGCGGGCCTGCCGGGTGGCGCGGAACCGTTCGCCGGGGTCCTGCCCGGGGTCCGGGTCGAGTCCGGCGGCGAGGGTGTCGGCCCAGGAGTGGAAGCGCGCCTCGTCCTCGCGCGGGATGCCCAGCAGACGGCAGATCACGGTGACGGGGAACGGGTACGCGAAGTCGTCGACGACGTCGACCCGTTCCCGGCCGGCGAAGCCGTCGACGAGCCCGGCGACGACCCGGGCCAGCTCGCCCCGCATGTTGTGCACCCGCCGGGGCGTCTCGGGCGGCCCGAACGGGCGCATCGTCATCCGGCGCAGCCGGTCGTGCTCGGGCGGGTCCAGCCGCAGGAAGGCGGGCGGCAGCGGGGAGTCCTCCTGCTCCTCCAGGAGGGTGCCGGAGGCGCTGGGGGAGAGGTTGCGGGAGTCGGAGCTGAGCCGGGGGTCGTGCAGCAGGCTCTTGATCTCCCAGTAGGTGCTGACGACGAACAGGTCGTCGCTGTCCTGGAGGACCGGGGTCCGGCGCAGCTCGGCGTAGAGGGGGTACGGGTCGGCGCGGCTGCCGTAGTCGATGATCTGCCGCAGCAGCGTGCTGTTGGTCATGGTCGCGGGTCCTCGGGTCCTCGGGGGTGCTCGCAGAGTGGGCCGGCGCGGGGCCGGTGCGGCGCCGGTTCGGGTGGTCAGGCGCGGGCGGGGGTGAAGGTGATCCGCTGCTCGGTCGGCGCGTAGCCGCTGACGGTCACGGACGGCCCGTGGGTGGGCAGCGAGGGGTCCGGGAACTCGGCCGGGACCGGCTGGAGCCCTTCGAGGCGCCGGTCGACCGAGGCGTAGTCCGGCGGGAACGGGGCGGCCGAGCGGATCTGCTGCTCGTAGAAGCCCAGCCACTTCGTCTGGTCGAAGGAGACCGCGGCGATGACCCGGCCCTGATAGCCGTAGACCCCGGTGAAGCGGTGGTCGGCGAGTGAGCCCTGGGCGACGATGATCTCCTCGCCCAGCGAGGGGACGCCGACCGACTTGATGTTGACGCCGAACTGGGCGGACCAGAAGGCCGGTACCCACAGGTGCGGGCGGCGCTCGGAGCTGCCGCTGATCATGTTGTGCGCCGCGGTGGCGGCCTGCTCGACGGCGTTGCCCCAGTGCTCCAGGGAGAGGAACTGGTATCCGAAGAGGGCGTGCGGCGAGCGGGCGACGTCCCCGGCGACGAAGACGTCGTCGGTCACGATGCCCCGTACGTCGAAGGCCCGGCACCCGGCGTCGCAGGCGATGCCGCGCGGACCGGCGGCCAGCCCGGATCCGGCCAGCCACTCGGTGTTCCGGGTCGCGCCCAGCGCGATGACGGCGACGTCGATGTCCAGGGCGGTGCCGTCGGAGAGGTGGGCGCGGCGCAGCCGTCCCGCCGGGTCGCCCTCCAGACCGGTGACCATGATCCCGCAGCGCAGGTCCACCCCGTGGGCCCGCTGGAGCTCCGCCGCGACCCGGCCGACCACCCCGCCGAGCGCGCCGACCAGGGGCGCCGCCCCGCGCTCGGCGACGGTCACCGGGAGTCCGCGCTCCCGGCAGGCCGAGGCGATCTCCGAACCGGTGAAGCCCGCGCCGATGACGAGGACCCGGCGCGGCGAGGCCGCCAGCCGTCTGCGCAGCCGGGCCGCGTCGTCCCGGGTGCGCAGGACGAAGACCCCGTCCAGCTCGGCCTCGGCCCGGTGCGGCCAGGGCCGGGCCCGTACCCCGGTGGTGATCAGCAGCCGGTCGTAGGGGACGTCGTCGCCGTCGGCCAGCCGGACCCGGCGGGCCGCCAGGTCGAGGCCGGTGGCGGCGGTGCCCAGGCGCCAGTCCGCGTCGAGGCCGGGCTGCCGGGGCAGCTCGGTGTGGTCCGGCGAGGCGTGGTCCAGCAGCACCTGCTTGGAGAGCGGCGGGCGGTCGTACGGCTCGTGCGGCTCGTCACCGATCAGCGTCAGCGACCCGGTGAACCCCTCGTTCCGGAGGGCCTCCGCCGCCCGCAGCCCGGCCAGCGAGGCGCCGACGATCACGATCCGTCCCTCGCGCCTCAGCCGCTCCAGCGCCTCGTCACCGGACACCGGACGCCTCCTCGGCCTCCCGGGCCTCCGGGTACTCCACCCGGATGGCCTGCACCGGACAGGCGGCGACGGCCCGCCGCACCTGCTCGCGCCGGGACTCCTCGGCGTACGGGTGGTAGAGCAGCGCCTCCTCGCCGTGCATGGTGAACACATCGGGGGCCAGGAAGGCGCACTGCGCGTACCCCTGGCACCGGTTGAGATCGACGACAAGCCGCATCGGCCCCGCCCTTCCGGTAGTTCCTCCGCCCAGGCTGCGAGGCGGGTCCCGGAAGCGCGACCACGGGCGGACCACTGGGGTCATCACCCGAACGAACGGGGGTATCGGCGCGCGCGGACGCGGGCGTCAGCGCGCGAGGTCGGCCAGCGCGCGCAGCCCTTGGAGCACCTCGGCGGCGGACGGTGCCGACTCCGGGTCGCCCAGGTGCTGGATCATCACGCCCGACATCAGGGCGAGCTGCACGCTGCCGAGGGTCCGTACCGACTCCTGCGGCACCGCGTCCTCCGGCTCGCTCCGCAGGATCGCCGCCATCCCGCGACGGCCCTCGGCCATGCCGGCGGCGAGCGGGGCGCGCAGCTCGGGCCTCCGCCGGGCCTGCATGAACAGCTCCACCGAGGCCGTCCACAGATCGGGGTGGGCGGTGCAGTCGGCGATCAGGTTCTCCCAGATCCGCTCGAACGCGCGCTGCGCGGACCCGTCGGCGTCCCGGGCCAGGGCCCGGCCCATGGAGTCGCCCCACTCGTCGAGGATCTCGAACAGGGCCTGGTTGAGCAGGGCTTCGCGCGAGCCGTAGTGGTAGCCGATCGCGGCCATGCTCACGCCCGCCGCGGTGGCGATGTCCCGGACGGTGCTGCGGTCGTAGCCCTTCTCCCGCAGGCACTGCTTGGCGCCGACGAGCAGGGCTTCACGGTTCCCCATGCCCGGCAGCCTACACCGCCTGAGGCGAACGCATCACACGTACGTATAAGGCGATTGATTCAGGCGAACGCATTGCGCGATCGCCCAAATCTGTCTAGCGTGCTCCGGCATGAGACACACCAGGAGCGTTTCCCAGTGGCTGGTCACCGCGCTGGCGCTCGGGGGACTGGCCCTCGGCCTGACCACTCCCGAAGCCGCGGCGGCCGGAACGCCGCGCGCGAACAGCACCGGCACCGTCGTCGACACGACCGCGGGCACCGTCCGCGGCACCCGGAGCGGGGAGCTGAACAGCTTCCGGGGCATCCCCTACGCCGCCCCGCCGGTGGGCCGGCTGCGCTGGACCCCGCCCCGGCCGCCCGCCCCCTGGACCGGGGTGCGCGACACGACCCGGCCCGGCGCCCCGTGCGCCCAGCCGGCCGGCCTCCCGGTCGGCACGCCCAGCGAGAACGAGGACTGCCTCTACCTGAACGTCACCGCCCCCGCCCACGCCGACGGCCGGCTGCCGGTGATCGTCTGGATCCACGGCGGCAGCCTGATGTACGGCAGCGGCGACATGTACGGCCCCGACCGGCTGGCCTCGGCGGGAGCCGTCGTCGTCTCGGTCAACTACCGGCTGGGGGTGATGGGCTTCCTCAGCTCCACCGCTGTCGCCGGGGCGGACGGCCTCGGTCTCCAGGACCAGCAGGCGGCGCTGCGCTGGGTCCGCGCCAACGCGGACTCCTTCGGCGGCGACGCGCGCAACGTCACGGTCATGGGGCAGTCGGGCGGCGGCTACAGCGTCTGCGACCACCTCGCCTCACCCGCCTCGGCCGGTCTCTTCGACCGGGCCGTCGTGCAGAGCGCCCCCTGCGCCACCGGCGGCACCCGGACCCGGGCCGAGGCCGACGCCGACGCCCGCCGGATCGCCGCCGCGCTCGGCTGCGAGGGCGGCCGCCGGGCCACCGAGGCCTGCCTGCGCCGGGCCACCCCGGCCGAACTGCTCGCGGCGTACGGCCCGTTCAACGAACCCCGCCCCGTCGCCGGTACGGAGCTCATGCCGCTGACCCCCGCCGAGGCGCTGCGCACCGGCCGCTTCCACCGGGTGCCCGTCCTCGTCGGCGTCGATCACGACGAGGAACGCGGCAGCGTCCTGGGCCGGGAACTGGCCCCGGGCGGCGCGCCGATGAGGCCCGAGGAGTACGAGCCCGCCGTGCGCGAGGCGTTCGGCGACCGGGCCGGGGCCGTCCTGCGCCGCTACCCGCTCTCCGCCCGGCCCTCGGCGGGCGAGGCCCTGGCCACCGTCCTGACCGACGCGTCCTGGTCGGTGCCGACGCTGGACACGGCCCGGCTGCTGTCCCGGTGGACCCCGACCCGGGCGTACGAGTTCGCCGAGCGCGACACCCCCTGGTTCGAGGGCTACCCGGCGCCGAGCTTCGCGCCGCGCGCCCAGCACATGTCGGAGCTGGCGTACCTCTTCGACCTGGACCTGTTCGAGGACGTGAAGGCCGGTCAGGCCGCCTTCCGCGACCGGCTGATCCGCACCTGGACCGGGTTCGCGGCCTCGGGCCGCACCGACTGGCCCGCCTTCCGGGGCACGGAGGGGCACGTCCAGACCCTGTCGTCCACCGACTGGGGCCGCGCGGACTTCGTCCGGGACCACCAGTACCGCTTCTGGACGAGGACCGCGCCCCGCACCGGAACCGGTACGGCTCAGCCCGCCCAGCGCCCGGACAGGAAGGTCACCGCGACGACCGTCGAGAGCGGCGCCACCACCGCGAGGTAGGCGGTCGTCACCCGGGGCCTGCGCAGGCTCCAGGCCGCGAGACCGGCCCACAGCGGCCACCACAGCAGGGTCGCGCGGGGCAGCGAGGTGTACCAGTACGAGGTGCCCAGCGCCCACAGACTGAGCGCGATGTACGCCGCCTCCGCCCAGCGCCGCCGCCGCAGCAGCACCCCGCACAGCACCAGCCCGACCACCATGGTGAGCAGTTCGGCCTGGCACATCAGGGCGTACCCGAGGGACTGGGCGTGCCCGAAGGCGGCGTGCCAGGTGTTCTGCCACGCCTCCCAGGGGGTGTGGAAGTCGCGGTACCAGCCCCGCTCCTCCGCGTGCTTCCAGGCCATCCAGTCGCCGGTGTGCGCGTGCAGGTACCAGCTCTGGAGCAGCGGCGGCAGGGCGGGCAGTGCCAGCCAGGGCGCCCGCCACCAGTGGCCGGGGGCGCGGGCGGTCGTCAGGAAGTGGACGGCCAGGGCCGCGGCGAGGAAGAGCCCGCTGACCCGGACCGTGGTGGCCAGGCAGACGAGGACGGCCGCCCGCGCCCACTCCTGGCGCCGGGCGGCCAGCCAGGCGGGCAGCGCGAAGGCGAGGAAGAGCGCCTCGGTGTACCCGGCGGCCAGGAACACCGCGCACGGCGACAGCAGGAAGAACAGCGCCGCCCGCGACCCCGCCGCTCCGCCCCGCTCCGGCCGCGGCGCGTACGACCGGGCGATCCGGCCCAGCGCGAGCACGGCGACACCCCCGGCGACGAACGAGATCAGCGCCCCGGCGGCGGGCCAGCTCGGCACGACGGTGTGCACGGCCCGCAGCAGGAACGGGAAACCGGGGAAGAACGCCTCCCGGTTGTCCCACCCCGCGCTCCACGGCCCCCGCCCGTCGGGGAAGTACCCGGACTGGGCTATGTGCAGGTAGTGCCACCAGTCCCAGCGCTGCCACGACGAGAAGAACGAACCGGCGTACCGGGCCTTGCCGTCGTCGGCGAACAGCCACCGGGTGCAGTACGCGGTGGTCCAGATCCCCACCCGGGTCAGCAGGTACAGCCACAGCACCTCACGGTCCGCCGCCCCCGGCCACGGCACACGCGCCGCCGCCCGCCCCGCCGCCGGGGTGGCCGGCCGTACATCCCGCCGGGGCGGGTTCAGAAGACTCACGGCAGCTCTCCCGCGCTCGGGGACGGGTGGTTCACGACGGCGGGGACGTGACGCTCCGACTGGGAGTGTCCGGTGTCCCCGTCGGGCTCTCCCGGGTCGAGGGCGCCCGCGTGGGCGGGCTGGTGCTCGGCGGAGCGGTCTTCGTCGCCCCGGTCCGGGGCGGCTCCGTGGTCTCCGGAGCGGCGGGCGAGGACGTCGACGGCGTGGGCATCGAGGGCGACGGGGACGGCGAGGGCGTGGTGGCCGGAACGGTCCTGCCCGGACCGCTCGGCAGCAGCGGGACCACCGCCGCCCCCGCACCCGACAGGACCAGACAGGCCCCGACGGCCAGCCCCACCATCCGGCGCCGCCGCACCCGGTCACCGCGCGCGGTGATGTACGAGACCGGCGCCGACCGCGCACGGGACTGCCCGGCCTCGGCCGCCTCCTTGAACAAGGACCTCAGCGGGTCGTGGGGATCAGACACAGGGCCCCTCCTCGGTACGCGGATCGTGCAGACGGTGCGAGAGCGAGGCCCGGCCCCGGGCCAGATGCGTCTTGACGGTGCTGGCCGCCAGGCCGGTCTCCAGGGCGATCTGCTCGACGGTCAGATCGCAGACGTAGTGCAGCGCCAGCGTCCGTCGCTGCTTGGGCGGCAGCCCCCGCAACGCCTCCACCAGCGCCACCGACTCCGGCCCCGGCGGCTCCGCGTGCGGCGGCGCCCCCCGGCGCGACCACGCCTCGGCCGCCCGCCGCCGCCCCCGCCACCGGCTCACCGCCAGCCGCCACGCGACCGTACGGATCCACGCCTCCGGCTGCCCGTCACGATCGAGCTGGCGCCGCCGGCTCCACCCCTTGACGAAGGCCTCCTGCACCACGTCCTGCGCCTCGTGCTGATCGCCGAGCATCACGAACAACTGCCCGGTCAGCCGGGCAGCCGTCTGCGCGTAGAACTCTTCGAACTCCTCGACGGTCAACGATCACAACTCCTGGCTCTCCCGGATCTCACCCCGCATACGCCCGGCCCCCACCATCCGGACGACACGGATCCGGAAAAAAACCGGGTGACCGTGATCACACCACCCCGGACCCAAGGACCACCGCGACTCCCCGTCCGCCCTCGCGTCACCACCTTCCGGCCCACCGCTCTGGCCGATCCGCCGCAGCACCTCGTCGCCCTGGACGACGCCCACGTCGCTCAGGACCCGCGCCGAGTCAGCTGCGTCCGGCGCCGGTGCGGGCCAGGGTGTCTTCGATGCCGTACGGGGCGTCAGCTTCACCGTCCGGCCAAGCGGGTTGCCCGCGCTCCTGGGCACGAACGGTGTCGGGAAGTCCCCGGCCGTCGAGTCGCCGGAGGGGCCGGCCCCCGCCCTCGCCCGCCGAGTACCAGTGCCGCCCCACACAGAAGCGCCCCACCTGGTCGGAACCAGGTGGGGCGCTTCGTACGGTTCGGGCTCACGCCCACCGCTGCCGGCGGTAGGCCGTGTGGGACTCGAACCCACAACCAACGGATTAAAAGTCCGCTGCTCTGACCAATTGAGCTAACGGCCCCTGACCGATCACCCCTGAGCATAGCCCGCCGGGGCCCGGTGGCCGATCGGGTATCGGTCATCGGGCCCCGGCAGGGCGGAAAATCGGGGATCCTCGGCGGATCCTCGGGCTCAGGCGTCAGCCGTTGCGCTTCCAACGGGGCTTGTCGTCGCGGCGGCCGAAGGAGCCGCTGTTGGAGCCGCCCCGGTAGTCGTCGCGGCGGCCGGTCGGGCGGTCGCCGCCGCCGGAGCGGTAGCCGCCGGAGGGGCGGTCGTCGCGGCGGTCGCGGTTGAACGGGCGGTCGCCGCCGCCGGAGCGGTAGCCACCGGACGGGCGGTCGTCGCGGCGGAAGCCGCCGGAGGGGCGGTCGTCACGACGGTCGCGGTTGAACGACGGGCGGTCGTCCCGGCGGTCGTCGCGGCGGAAGCCGCCACGGTCGCCACCGCGGTCGCCGCCCCGGTTGTCCCGACGCTCGAAGTTGCCCCGGTCGTCCCGGCGGTCCTCGCGGGCCGTGGGCTGCTCCGGCACGGAGACGGCGGCCTCGATCGCGGCCTCCGCCTCGGCGGCGGCCTCGGCCACCGCGGCCTCGGGGTCCTCGCCCCGCTCGCGCGCGGCCCGGGCCACCAGGCGGTCCGCCTCGTCGCGCAGCTCACCGGCGCGACGCTGGACGCGCTCCAGCTGCTTCGTCAGCTCGGCGACCTCGCGCTCGGCCTGACGGGCGGCGTTGGCGGCGGAGTCGGCCTGGACCTCGGTCAGCGAACGGGCACCGGTGATCTCGGCGACCTCCGGGTCGAAGGCGCCCGCGCCGCCCACGATGTGACGCGAGGCGTCGACGCCCGCGTCCTCCATCAGGCGGAAGATCTGACGGCGCTGGTGCGGCAGCGCCAGCGAGACCACGACGCCGGACTTGCCGGCCCGCGCGGTACGGCCCGAGCGGTGCAGGTAGTCCTTGTGGTCACCGGCCGGGTCCACGTTCAGCACCAGGTCGATGCCGTCGACGTGGATACCGCGGGCGGCGACGTCGGTCGCGACGAGCGCGTTGACGTAACCGTCCTTGAAGTCCGCGAGGACCCGGGTACGGGCGCCCTGCGTCATGCCGCCGTGCAGCGCGTCCGCCTTGACGCCCGCCTCGACGAGCTGCTCGGCGATGCGGTCGGCGCCCAGCTGGGTGCGGACGAAGATGATGGTGCGGCCCTTGCGGGCGGCGATGGCGGAGGTGACCGGCGCCTTGTCCTTCGGCTTCACGACGAGGACGTGGTGGGTCATGGTCGTGACGTTGCCCTGGGCGCTGTCGACCTCGTGGCTCACCGGGTTGTCCAGGTAGCGCTTGACCAGCGTGCCGATCTCGTTCTCCATCGTGGCGGAGAAGAGCATCCGCTGGCCGCCGGCCGGGATCTGGTCGAGCAGCTCGGTGACCTCGGGCAGGAAGCCCAGGTCGGACATCTGGTCGGCCTCGTCGAGGACGGCGACCTGGACGTTCTCCAGGGAGCAGGCGCCCCGGTTGATGATGTCGCGCAGCCGGCCCGGGGTGGCGACGAGGACGTCGACACCGCGCTCCAGCGCGTAGATCTGGTTGCCCATCGACGTACCGCCGCAGACGACCTTCATCCGCAGGCCGAGCACGTCGCCGTACGGCTGGAGCGCGTCCGCGACCTGCATCGCGAGCTCGCGGGTCGGGGTGAGGATGACGGCGCGGGGCTTCTTCTTCTCGGTGTGCCCGTCGGCCAGCGCGGCCAGGGTCGGCAGACCGAAGGAGAGCGTCTTGCCGGAGCCGGTACGGCCACGGCCCAGGATGTCCTTGCCGGCCAGGGCGTCCGGGATGGTCGCGGCCTGGATCGGGAACGGGGCCGTCACACCGTTCTGCGCGAGCTTGCGGACGATGCCCTCGGGCAGGCCCAGGTCGGCGAAGGTGATGGACGGCTCGGCCGGAGCGTCCTCGGCGTCGTCGCTCGCGGCCTGCTCGGCAGACTCGACGCGCTCGGCGTTCTCGGTGCTCTCGATCTGCTCGATCTGCTCGATCTGCTCGGCCTGCTCGGCCTCGTTCGCGACGTTCTCGACGTCCGCGAGGGCGGCGACGACGTTCTCGTCGTTCTCGACGTTCTCGGGCAGGACGGTACGGTCAGAACTGGAAATTGACATGCGAAATGCGAAACCTTCCGGAGTCTCGGCACGCGCCCGTAACTCCGTGATTCGCAATTTCGACCGCCTCAATGCGGTCCAGCCACGGCAAGGGAGAGTACGCGCCACACGGCGCGCTTCTGTTTCGGCGCCGGGCAATGGGATCAAACGATCTACTACCATACGCACTCCTCCCCACATCGCGCAAACCGGCCTTCCGTGACCTGCGCTACACCGGCTCCGTCCGAGGCCCCGCCCCGGGCTCCTCCTGGGGTGATGGTCCGGGCGGGACCTTGGACGGGACCCCGGGAGTCCGCGCCGTCGCCGGCTCCGGCTCGAAGCCCGGCACCCCGCCGTGGAGCCACGCCGCGGGCGAGGCGGACGGCAGCGGCGGTGTCCCGGGCGGCTCCGGGTCGGTGGAGGCCGGCGGCTCGGGGTCCTTCGGTCCGGAGGACTCCGGGGGCTCCGGCTCCTGCGGCACGACGGGCCCGGGCTTCGAGGGCGGGGGCGGGGCCGGCGCGCCCCGGGGCGGCTCGCCCGCGCCACCCGCCCCCGTCGCCGTACCCGTGTCCGCGCCGGGGGGCACGCCCGGCGCGGCCGGGGAGGCGGCGGCCTTGCCGGGCTCCGGGGAGTGCGCGCCGTCCCGCTCGGAGTGCGCCTGGGCGCCGCCGACGGCCCGGACCCGCCCGGCGCCCGCCACCGTGCCGCCGTCCGGCCGGGCCGCGCTCCCGCCGTGCCCGGCCGAAGGTGACGGCGACGGCGAGGGGGACGGCGAGGGTTCGGCGCCGCCCTCCCCGACGCTCATGCAGCCGGTGGACGCGGCGACCGTCACGGCGACGACGGCCGCCCAACGGGCGGGTACGGGCAGCTGGCGCACGGAAAGTACCTCCGGGGTACGTACGGAACAGGGGAGCGGGCAGGAAGAGGGCGGGCGCCGTGCCCAACTCCTGCCACCCCGCCGGAGACACGCCCCACCCGGAACCGTCATCGCTCGCGGAGAATGGGCCGTGTGCTGGAGATGACGCGAGAAGCCTTCGAAGAGCTGGTGGCCGACGCCCTGGACACGATCCCGCCCGAGCTGACGCGGATCATGGACAACGTGGCGGTCTTCGTCGAGGACGAGCCGCCCGCCGACGACCCCGAGCTGCTGGGCCTCTACGAGGGGACTCCGCTCACCGAACGGGGTGAGTGGTACGCCGGGGTCCTCCCGGACCGCATCTCGATCTACAAGGGCCCGACGCTGCGCATGTGCGAGACGCCGGACGAGGTGGTCCACGAGGTCGCCGTGACCGTGGTCCACGAGATCGCCCACCACTTCGGCATCGACGACGAGCGCCTCCACGAGCTGGGCTGGGGCTGACCGGTGACCGGCGGCGGACCCGCCCCCGGCACCCGGTCCCCGGGCGGGTCCGCGTCGCCTTCGCGCCCTCGCCGTAAACCGTTTTGGCGATAGCCGCCGCCATCCCATATGCTTCTCACGTCCCCGACGCGCTGGAAAGCGCGCAGGTGGGCCCTTAGCCCTCATCGTCTAGTGGCCCAGGACGCCGCCCTTTCAAGGCGGTAGCACGGGTTCGAATCCCGTTGGGGGCACGCTTTACCGTGTGCGAGACTTGTCTCGCACATTAGCTTGGTCCTGTGGAGCAGTTTGGAGTGCTCGCCACCCTGTCAAGGTGGAGGCCGCGGGTTCAAATCCCGTCAGGACCGCTTGCAGATCGCCTCGGCGAACTGCGTGGCTGGGTAGCTCAGTTGGTACGAGCGATCGCCTGAAAAGCGATAGGTCGCCGGTTCGATCCCGGCCCCAGCCACCACCCGAAGGCCCCGTCCGATGGACGGGGCCTTCGCCGTGTCAGACCTCCTCCCGGTCCGCCGTGTCCACGCCGCCCCGGCCGCGCCACGCCCGTACCGCGAGAACCACCAGTACCACCGCGACCACGGCCACCAGGGCCATGGCGTCCGGGACCCGTTCACCGATGCGCTGGGCCCACTGCTCCACGGCGAACGAGTCGTCCACGTCCAGCAGTCCGGGCAGCGCGGTCGTTCCGTCGTACGCGAGGAACAGCGTGCCGAGAGCGATGAAGAAGAGCCCGGACAGCAGGGTCGTGGTGTGCAGCTCGAAGCGGCCGACCCGGAAGGACCGGCCGCGCAGCCAGGCCCGGCGGCCCAGGTCGAAGCGTTCCCAGAGCAGCGCGAGCACGAAGAGCGGCACCGCCATGCCCAGCGCGTAGACGGCGAGCAGCAGCCCGCCGTAGACCGGGCTGCCGCTGACCGCCGCCACGGTCAGGACGGAGCCGAGGATCGGCCCCGCGCAGAAGCCGGCCAGCCCGTAGACCGCCCCCAGGGCGTAGACCGACAGGGCGGTGGTGGGGCGGATGCGGCCGCTGAGGGCGGCGATCCGGCGGGAGGCGAAGCCCAGGCCGACGATCTGGGCGACGCCCAGCGCGATGATCAGCCAGCCGGCGCCGAGGACGAGGGCGTCCCGGTGCCGGTAGAAGAGCCGCCCGGCGAACGAGCCCGCCGCGCCGAGCGGGACCAGGGTGGTGGCCAGCCCGGCGTAGAAGATGCCGGTGCGGGCCAGCAGCCGCGAGGTGGAGTCCACGGAGTAGGCGAAGAAGGCGGGCAGCAGCAGCGCGCTGCACGGGCTGACCAGGGCGAGCAGCCCGCCGAGGAAGGCGGCGAAGTAGCCGATGTCCGCGGTCACTTGGCGCCCTCCGAGGCGCCGCGCGCCGGGGAGTCCTTCGCGTCCTGCCGTGCGCGGGCCTTCTCGGCGGCGGCCTCGATGGCCGAGGTGAAGGTCTCCATGGGCTGGGCCCCGGCGATCGGGCGGCCGTTGACCAGGAACGACGGGGTGGAGGTCGCGCCGATCCCGTATCCCTGCTCCTGGTCCTTCGCCACGGCGGCGGAGGCGGCGTCGCCGTCCGCGTCGCGGGCGAAGCGGTCGAGGTCCGCGACCCCGGCCTCGCGGGCGAGGGCCTTGAGCCGGTCCTTGCCGAAGCCCTTCTCCTTGGCCCCCTCGGCGTACGCGGCGGCGTGGAACTGCCAGAACCGGCCCTGCTGCCCGGCGGCCCAGGCGGCGCGGGCGGCGGCCTCGGACTCGGAGCCGAAGATCGGGAAGTTGCGCCACTCGATGCGCAGGGTGCCGTTCTCGACGTACTTCTTCACCAGGGCGGGCTCGGTGTCGCGGGCGAACTTAGCGCAGTAGCCGCACTTGAAGTCGGCGTACTCGATCAGGACGACGGGTGCGTCGGCGCGGCCCTGCGCGAGCTTGTCGCCGGCGTCGCGGCGGGCGAGCTTCTCCAGCTCCGGGTAGACGCCGGCGTCCGGCTCGGCGCTGGCGTCGGCGACCGCGGCGGAGCCGGAGCGCTGCTGGTCGGGGGCGGTGGCCCGGTAGGAGACGAAGCCGAGCAGGGCGGCGGCGAGGACGACCCCGGTGCCGTAGAGCACCGGCTTCCGGAACGAGGCCCTGCGCGCGGACGGGGACGCGGAAGGGGCGGAGGAGGGGGACGGGGACTTGGGCATGCGTGACTCCGGGCTGGTGGATGCGGAAGAGAAGGAGGAGGCGGAGGAGGTGGTCTCCTACACCCTCAGCACGGAGAGCTCTACGGGGGTGGGGGCGGCGGCCACGGGGGCGCGCTGCCCCAGTCGGGCGGGCGGACGGGCCGCGGCCTCCCCGACGGCGACGGGCAGCCCCCATCCGGCGAGGCCGGGCACCTGGTCGTACGCGGAATGGGACCGGCCGGGGAGGGCGGGGGTGTCGTCGTGCTTCCTGGTCCGGCCGCAGCCGGGCGCCGGGCGCCGGTCGGAGTCCGGCGCGGCCACGGGGGCATCCGGGGCAGTCGGGTATGCGGCTACCTGGACGTCCGGGCCTGCCAGGTGCGCGGCCACGGGGGCAGCCGGGCCCATCGAGCGCGTGGCCACGCGGACGTCCGGCTCCGTCAGGTGCGCGGCCGCCCGGACGTCCGGGCCCGCCGGGTGCGCGGTCGCCAGGACCGTCATGCCCGCCACGGCCGGTGCGGTGGTGGTCCCGGCGTCGGCCCTGCCCGGTCCGCAGAACAGCCCCAGTACGACCGCGAGCACCGCCGTCAGGCAGCACCACTGCGTACGGGACACGGCACGACCGGCCTTTCCTCGGCTCCTCGACGGGTGGTCAGCTGCCCGAAATGGTACGTGCTGTGATCCGGCCGCTCCGAGCGGTGCCCGGAGGTGACCCGGACCGCACGAAATGCGTTCGCCGTTCCTCGCGCCCGGGTGAGATCCTGGGCTCCGTATGTCTACTTCCTTCGCTGATCTCCAGAACCGGCTCGGAGAGATCCCGCTCCGCGACGCGCACCGGCTCGGCCGCCGTCTCGAAGGGGCGCGCCGCATCCGCAAGCCCGAGGCCCGGCAGGCCGTGCTGGACGAGATCGCCGCCGAGGCCGGCAAGGCGGCCGAGCGGCTCTCGCTGCGCGCCGCCCGGGTGCCGGCCGTGTCGTACCCGGAACAGCTTCCGGTCAGTCAGAAGAAGGACGAGATCCTCGAAGCGATACGCGACCACCAGGTCGTGATCGTCGCCGGGGAGACCGGCTCCGGCAAGACCACGCAGATCCCGAAGATCTGCATGGAGCTGGGGCGCGGCGTCCGGGGCATGATCGGCCACACCCAGCCGCGCCGGATCGCGGCCCGTACGGTCGCCGAGCGCATCGCCGACGAGCTGAACACGCCGCTGGGCGAGGCGGTCGGCTGGAAGGTCCGCTTCACCGACCAGGTGAACCCCGACGCGACGTTCGTGAAGCTGATGACGGACGGCATCCTCCTCGCGGAGATCCAGACCGACCGCGAGCTGCGCGCCTACGACACGATCATCATCGACGAGGCGCACGAGCGCTCGCTCAACATCGACTTCCTCCTCGGTTACCTGGCCCGGCTGCTGCCCAGGCGCCCGGACCTGAAGGTCGTCATCACCTCCGCGACGATCGACCCCGAGCGGTTCGCCCGCCATTTCGGTGACGCCCCGATCGTCGAGGTCAGCGGACGTACGTACCCGGTCGAGGTGCGCTACCGCCCGCTCCTGGAGGAGGACGGCGACGACGCCGACCGGGACCAGATCACCGCGATCTGCGACGCCGTCGACGAGCTCCAGTCCGAGGGCCCCGGCGACGTCCTGGTCTTCCTCTCCGGCGAGCGCGAGATCCGGGACACCGCCGACGCGCTGAACAAGCGGAACCTCCGGCACACCGAGGTGCTCCCGCTGTACGCCCGGCTCTCGCACGCCGAGCAGCACCGGGTGTTCCAGCGCCACACCGGGCGGCGGATCGTGCTCGCGACCAACGTCGCCGAGACCTCGCTGACCGTCCCCGGCATCAAGTACGTGATCGACCCGGGCACCGCCCGCATCTCCCGTTACAGCCACCGCACCAAGGTCCAGCGGCTGCCGATCGAGCGGATCTCGCAGGCCAGCGCCAACCAGCGCAAGGGCCGCTGCGGCCGTACGTCGGACGGGATCTGCATCCGGCTGTACTCGGAGGACGACTTCCTGACCCGGCCGGAGTTCACCGACCCGGAGATCCTCCGTACCAACCTCGCCTCCGTCATCCTCCAGATGATCGCGGCCGGGCTCGGCGACATCGAGAAGTTCCCCTTCATCGACCCGCCGGACCACCGCAACATCCGCGACGGCATCCAGCTCCTCCAGGAGCTCGGCGCGCTGGACCTGGAGGAGAAGTCCCCCCAGGAGGGGAAGAAGGGGCAGCGGCTCACCGAGCTCGGCCGGAAGCTCTCGCAGCTCCCCGTCGACCCGCGCCTGGCCCGCATGGTCATCGAGGCCGACCGCAACGGCTGCGTCCGCGAGGTCATGGTCATCGCGTCCGCGCTCTCCATCCAGGACCCGCGCGAGCGGCCCTCCGAGAAGCAGACCCAGGCCGACCAGCAGCACGCCCGCTTCAAGGACGAGACCTCCGACTTCCTGGCGTTCCTCAACCTGTGGCGGTACGTCCGCGAGCAGCAGAAGGAGCGCGGCTCCTCCAGCTTCCGCCGGATGTGCAAGCAGGAGTACCTGAACTTCCTGCGCATCCGCGAATGGCAGGACATCTACTCCCAGCTGCGCACGGTCGCCAAGCAGCTCGGCATCCACCTGAACGAGGAGGACGCGCCGGAGCAGGCGGTGCACGTCTCGCTGCTCTCCGGGCTGCTCTCGCACATCGGGCTGAAGGACACCGAGAAGAACGAGTACCTGGGCGCGCGGAGCGCCAAGTTCGCGATCTTCCCGGGCTCGGCGCTCTTCAAGAAGCAGCCCCGGTTCCTGATGTCGGCCGAACTGGTCGAGACGTCCCGGCTGTGGGCCCGGGTCAACGCCAAGGTAGAGCCGGAGTGGATCGAGCCGCTGGCGCAGCACCTCCTCAAGCGCACCTACAGCGAGCCGCACTGGGAGAAGGACCAGGCGGCGGTGATGGCGTACGAGCGGGTCACGCTCTACGGGGTGCCGATCATCGCCCAGCGCAAGATCAATTTCGGCCGTATCGACGCCGAGACCTCCCGCGACCTGTTCATCCGCAACGCCCTGGTCGAGGGCGACTGGCGGACGCACCACCAGTTCTTCCACGACAACCGCAAACTCCTCGGCGAGGTCGAGGAGTTGGAGCACCGCGCCCGCCGCCGCGACATCCTGGTCGACGACGAGACGCTCTTCGACTTCTACGACCAGCGCATCCCCGAGCACGTGGTCTCCGGGGCGCACTTCGACTCCTGGTGGAAGCACAAGCGCCGGGACGAGCCGGACGCGCTGGACTTCGAGCGCTCGATGCTCATCAACGAGAAGGCCGGCGCCGTCACCAAGGACGACTACCCGGACTCCTGGCGCCAGGGGAAGCTCAAGTTCAAGGTGACGTACCAGTTCGAGCCGGGCGCGGACGCCGACGGGGTGACCGTCCACATCCCGCTCCAGGTGCTCAACCAGGTCACCGCCGAGGGCTTCGACTGGCAGATCCCCGGTCTGCGGGAAGAGGTGGTCACGGAGCTGATCCGCTCGCTGCCCAAGCCGATCCGCCGCCACTACGTCCCCGCGCCGAACTACGCCGACAAGTTCCTCGACCGGGCCGTACCGCTCCAGGAGCCGCTGACGGTGACGCTGGCGCGGGAGCTCCAGCGGATGGTCGGCGTCCCGGTCACGGCCGACGACTTCGACCTGGACCGGGTGCCGGACCACCTGAAGATCACGTTCCGGATCGTTGACGAGCGGCGCCGCAGGCTGGCCGAGGACAAGGACCTGGAGGCGCTCAAGCTCCAGCTGCGCCCGAAGGCCCGTCAGGCGCTCTCCAAGGCCGCCGCGGCCACCGCCGGCCCCTCGGGCGAGTCGATCGAGCGCTCGGGCCTCACGGACTGGACGATCGGCACGCTGAACAAGGTCTTCGAGACCCGCCGGGCCGGTCAGCCGGTGAAGGCGTACCCGGCCCTGGTCGACCAGGGCGACACCGTCGCCGTACGGCTCTTCGACACCGAGGCCGAGCAGCGGCAGGCGATGTGGCTGGGCACCCGGAAGCTGATCATGCTGAACGTGCCGGTGAACCCGGCCAAGTTCGTCTCCGACCAGCTGACCAACCAGCAGAAGCTGGCCCTCTCCCGTAATCCGCACGGCTCCGTCCAGGCGCTCTTCGAGGACTGCGCGACGGCGGCGGCCGACCGGCTGATCGGCGTCCACGGCGGACCGGCCTGGGACGAGGAGTCGTTCCGGAAGCTGTACGACAAGGTGCGCACCGACCTCGTCGCGCTGACCGAGCACACGGTGAAGCAGGTCCAGCAGGTGCTGGCCGCCTGGCAGTCCTGCGAACGGCGGCTGAAGGCCACCAACAGCCTGGTCCTGGTCGACAACGTCGCCGACGCCCGCGACCAGCTCGCCGCTCTCATGCCGCCCGGCTTCGTCACGAAGACCGGTCTGCGCAGGCTGCCCGACCTGATGCGCTATCTGGTCGCCGTGGACCGCCGGCTCCAGCAGATGCCGACCGCCGCCCAGCGCGACACCACGCGCATGGAGAAGGTCCACGAGATGCAGGACGAGTACGCCTGGCTGCTCGAACAGCTGCCGCAGGGCAGGCCGGTGCCGCAGGAGGTCCTGGAGATCCGCTGGATGATCGAGGAGCTGCGGGTGAGCTACTTCGCCCACGCCCTGGGCACCGCCTACCCGGTCTCCGACAAGCGGATCGTGAAGGCGATCGACGCGGCAGCCCCCTGACCCGGTCGGGGGCGGCTCCGGGGGCTTTCGCCGGGGCCGACGTCGAGGGGGGCCAACGGGGCCGTCACGGGGGGCGGGAAGGGGCTCTGAACGGGCTTGGGGACCGACCGCGCGTGCTGTTTTGGCCGTGACCGGACCGCCACCATCGGTGAGTTCGACCTGACCCTCTGACCTGCTGTACAGTCTGATCTCGCAGCCAGCCGAAAGGCCGAAGCGAAAAACCTGGTCCTGTGGAGCAGTTTGGAGTGCTCGCCACCCTGTCAAGGTGGAGGCCGCGGGTTCAAATCCCGTCAGGACCGCAGTAACGAAAGCCCGGATCCTCTGGATCCGGGCTTTCGCGTGTTCGGCCGCAAGTTCGGCCGCCCCGACCGGGCAGGCGTCCGTGGTGGCGCCGCCACCCCCGGCGTACCTTCCGCGTCCCGGACCCGTCGTGCTCCGGGAGCCCTCCGCGCCCTCCGCGCCCGGCGCGCTCCACGTGGCCTCGGTACGGGTCCGTGGTCCCGCGATTCTGTGCGCGCGCCCCTGTGGCTCGTTCTGCGGCCCGCGACGGGCCGCCGTGCCGGATTCCGCCCCGAACCGCCGAACGCGGCCGCAGGGGCCCGGAGCGGGCCTTCCGCGCGTCAAGGACGAAAGTCCTGCGGGTCGGTGACCTATGGCTCCTCGATCCGCCTCCTCGTGGTGGCAGGCTCGTACACGACAGGGGCTCTAGCCGTGTGACGCGAGTCACTCAATGAGTTTTGCGGAGGGTGGACCTTACACCCGTCCTACAACTGGCGAATTTAATATGTGCAATTGCACCGCCTGGGCAAGGGTGCCCGGAGAACATCCCCGGCGGCCCTTCCCGGCCTCCTTGATCGAGCCGGAACACTCCCGAACAGACTCGCTCAAGCCTGCACTCGATCCGTTCGAAAACCGGGCGCACGGTTTGCTGTGGCGGCCCTGAAGGCCCTTCGGCGGACGCTCCGGCGCCCGGGGTGTCCGGTGACCGTGCGGGCACAAAAAAGATCGCGCTGGACCCGGCGGAGTCCAGCGCGATCGAACGACGCACCCGTATTTCACAGGTATGGCGCCCGTTGGGGCAGGCGCCCGTCATGTGGAGCTATGGGTGGGCCCGTACGAGTTGGGGGACTCGGAGGGCCCGGATGTAGCGGCGTGGCAGGGGGTGTGTCAGGCCTCGCTGCGCTGCTGCGGGATACCCGCAAGCAGTGCGCGGACCTCTGCCTCGCGGTACCGGCGGTGTCCACCGAGCGTGCGGATGGACGTGAGCTTGCCGGCCTTGGCCCAACGGGTAACCGTCTTCGGGTCCACGCGGAACATCGTGGCAACCTCAGCCGGGGTCAGCAGCGGCTCGGCATCAGGGGTGCGAGCGGTCATGAGCGGCCTCCTCGGGAGAACCGAACCATCTCGGTTCTTTCCTCTAAATTCTGCACCTTGACCCGCGTTGCCCGAAATGGCGGACGCGGGCCGAGTCGGTTATAGGACGAACGGCTTGTCCTCGGCACTACAACTACACCATCCGTCCAGCCACGTCGGCCAAACCGATGGAATTGCCCTCCCAGGTGTTCATCAGCGACGGAAGCCGATGGACCATGCCATAGCGGACAGTCACCCCGCAGTGACGATCAGTCACAGAGCGATCAGGAGCCATCAGACCCCCCATAGCGTGCAATGCAGAGCATTCCGCCCTTAGTTGGACGGAGAGAACCCACCCCGGGGTCCTTGTCCTATTTTGGCATGAGGGGTGGGGAACGGCGCAAGAGCCCATTTAGTGCCGTCCATCACGCTTGAGCCAAAGGCCCGGTTCAGGACGTAGGTCCTGCGGTCGCAGAAGTGTGATTCTGCCTCTTCAGCCTCACTGATCACAGTGAACACGTCGACACCTGCGGATGTCGGCCCGTCCACAGCCCGGCAGGGGCCCATTCGGTTGCCCGCCCGCGGCCGCCCATGGGCCGCCCACGGCCCGGGCGAGGCCGCTCCGGGCCGCTCGTCCGGCGCCCGTCAGTTCGCGAACTGACGGTCCCTCACCGCGCGCCAGCGCTCGGCCAGCCGCCCGTACGCCTCGCTCGCCGCCTCGGCGTCCCCGGCCCGCAGCGCCGCGATGCCCTCCGCCACGTCGGCCGCCGACCGGTCCGCGGCGAGGTGCTCCGCCGGGAGCGCGTGCACCAGGCCGCCGTAGTCCAGCTCGACCAGCGCCCGCGGATGGAACTCCTCCAGCCAGCGCCCCACGTCGACGAGCCCTTCGGTCAGCGGGCCCTCCGCCATCGACTCCCGCAGCGCCTTCAGCCCGCGGGCCAGCCGACGGCGGGCCTGCACCATCGGCGTCCGGTACCGCAGCACCGGCACCGCGCCGTCCCCGCCCGCCGTGTGCTCCCGTTCCTCGTCGGAGAAGAGCACGAACCACCGCACCGGCACCTGCCACAGCGCGGTACGGATCCACGGCCGGGCGTCCGGATTCCGCTCCGCCCACCGCTCGTGGTCCGCCATCGCCTGCCCGCGCACCACCGGCGGCAGCACCGTGTCGAGCACCGGCGCGGGGAACAGCTCGGCCAGCCCCTCCATCGCCAGCCAGCCGCGCAGCCGGGTCCGCCACGGGCAGACGCACACCACCCCGTCGACCTCCGCGACGAACGCGTCCCCGCTCTCGTGCGCCGGCACGACGGCGGGCGGGGTGGCCGCCAAGTCGGCCAGCGAACGGCGCAGTTCGTCCTGGGCCGTGGGCGTCCCTGGCCGCACCGCGTACCGCGCCCAGTGCGCCCGCTCGGGTTCCGGGAAGGCGGCCAGCGGCTCGTACACCCGGAGATAGGCCGCATAGGGGACGAGTACCGAAGACACCACCGACATGCAGCAGATCGTGTCACGCGCGTACTCCGCAGGGGGGTGATCCCGGGCACCACGGCCGAACCGCGTCCCCGCAGGACATACGCTCGTGCCCGGTCGGACCGGCCGTGCGCCGGCCCGACCGCGGCCCTCCCCACCTTCAGGAGGGTCGTCGCCGCTTCGTACTTGGGAGTCACCACAGTGACCGATGTGACCGGCGCGCCCGTCGACGTTCTGCAGACCCTGTTCCACTCGGAGCAGGGGGGCCACGAACAAGTCGTGCTCTGCCAGGACCGGGCCAGCGGGCTCAAAGCCGTCATCGCCCTCCATTCCACCGCCCTGGGCCCGGCCCTCGGCGGCACCCGTTTCTACCCGTACGCCTCCGAGGCGGAGGCCGTCGCGGACGCGCTGAACCTCGCGCGCGGCATGTCGTACAAGAACGCCCTGGCCGGGCTCGACCACGGTGGCGGCAAGGCCGTCATCATCGGCGACCCCGAGCGGATCAAGTCGGAGGAGCTGCTGCTGGCCTACGGCCGGTTCGTGGCCTCGCTCGGCGGGCGTTACGTGACGGCCTGCGACGTCGGCACGTACGTCACCGACATGGACGTGGTCGCCCGCGAGTGCCGCTGGACCACCGGCCGCTCGCCGGAGAACGGCGGCGCCGGCGACTCCTCGGTGCTCACCTCCTACGGGGTCTTCCAGGGCATGCGGGCCTCCGCCCAGCACCTCTGGGGCGACCCGACGCTGCGTGGCCGAAAAGTGGGGGTCGCCGGCGTCGGCAAGGTCGGGCACCACCTGGTCGAGCACCTGCTCTCGGACGGAGCGGAGGTCGTGATCACCGACGTCCGCGAGGAGTCCGTGCGCCGGATCACCGAGCGCCACCCCGAGGTCGCGGTCGCCGCCGACACCGACGCGCTGATCCGCACCGAGGGCCTCGACATCTACGCCCCGTGCGCACTGGGCGGCGCGCTGAACGACGAGACCATCCCGGTGCTCACCGCGAAGGTGGTGTGCGGCGCGGCCAACAACCAGCTCGCGCACCCCGGCGTGGAGAAGGACCTCGCCGACCGGTCGATCCTGTACGCGCCCGACTACGTGGTGAACGCGGGCGGGGTCATCCAGGTCGCCGACGAACTGCACGGCTTCGACTTCGACCGGTGCCGCGCCAAGGCGTCGAAGATCTACGACACCACGCTGGCGATATTCGCACGTGCGAAGGAGGACGGCATCCCGCCGGCCGAGGCGGCCGACCGGATCGCCGAGCAGCGGATGGCCGAGGCCCGCCGCCGCTGACGGTGCCGGACGCGTCACCCCGCGTCCGCACCGCATGTCGCGACACGATCGCGACACCCTCCGTGACACCTGTGGTCCACCGACCCGCCGGCCGGCGAGAGAAGACTCACGCCGGTCGGCGGGTCGTATGCCAAGAAGAGGTTAAAATCGCAGTTGACCAGCGAGGACGGGGCTCCTCGCGGGTCTGCTTCCGGGGCGCGTGATGCGGGCGGCGTACCGTATGGCCACGGAAGCAGGTACCGTTGAAGCCCTACGGGCGCGGTCTCTCAGCCGAGAGTCCGTGCTGAAACATGAACGCGTGTCAAGACTCTGGGGCCGTCGAGCCCCGTCACCGAGGGGGTCGAGCCATGGGGCGCGGCCGGGCAAAGGCCAAGCAGACCAAGGTCGCCCGCCAGCTGAAGTACAGCACCGGCGGGACTGACCTGTCGCGTCTGGCCAATGAGCTGGGCGCATCACCTTCTAGTCAGCCACCGAACGCGGAGCCGTTCGAGGACGACGAAGAGGATGACCCGTACGCACAGTACGCGGATCTGTACAACGACGACGAGGACGAGGACGAGGACGACAAGTCCGGTCCGTCGTCACAGCGCCGCGGCGCTTGACCTCGCGCTGACACATCAACCCGGTCCGGGCCTGTCCCGGACCGGGTTCTGTGTTGCTCCGGTCCGGGGCGGGTGAACGGTTTCCGCCGTCCCCCGGCCGCCGGGGCCTGTCGGCCGTACGGCGGTCGGGGGAGCGGTGGGGACATCGGGGGTTCGGGCAGCTCAGGGGCCTAGCGGGCGTACCCGCCGACGAGCTCGGCGCCCGAGGTGTGCTCCCCGCGCGCGACGATCTCGCCCGCGACCCAGGAGTCGACCCCGCGGTCGGCCAGCGTGGTGAGGGCGGCGTCCACGGAGTCGGCGGGGACGATCGCGATCATGCCGACGCCCATGTTCAGCGTCTTCTCCAGTTCCAGCTGCTCGACCTGTCCGGTGCGGCCGACCAGGTCGAAGACCGCGCCGGGCGTCCAGGTGGAGCGGTCGACCCGGGCGTGCAGACCGTCCGGGATGACCCGGGCCAGGTTGTTGGCCAGGCCGCCGCCGGTGACGTGGCTGAAGCCGTGCACCTCGGTGGTGCGGGTGAGCGCCAGGCAGTCCAGCGAGTAGATCCGGGTGGGCTCCAGCAGCTCCTCGCCCAGAGTGCGGCCGAACTCCTCGACCTGGCGGTCCAGCGACCAGCCGGCCCGGTCGAAGACCACGTGCCGGACCAGCGAGTACCCGTTGGAGTGAAGTCCGGAGGACGCCATGGCGATCACCACGTCACCCTCGCGGATACGGTCCGGGCCCAGCAGCCGGTCGGCCTCGACCACGCCCGTACCGGCACCGGCGACGTCGAAGTCGTCCGGGCCGAGGAGGCCGGGGTGCTCGGCCGTCTCGCCGCCGACCAGGGAGCAGCCCGCGAGGACGCAGCCCTCGGCGATGCCCTTGACGATCGACGCGACCCGCTCGGGGTGCACCTTGCCGACGCAGATGTAGTCGGTCATGAAGAGCGGTTCGGCGCCGCAGACGACCAGGTCGTCGACGACCATGCCGACGAGGTCGTGGCCGATAGTGTCGTACACGCCCATCTTGCGGGCGAGGTCGACCTTGGTGCCGACGCCGTCGGTGGCGGAGGCGAGCAGCGGGCGCTCGTAGCGCTTGAGCGCCGAGGCGTCGAAGAGGCCGGCGAAGCCGCCGAGGCCGCCGAGGCCCGCGACCTCGGGACGCTGCGTCTTCTTCACCCACTCCTTCATCAGCTCGACGGCGCGGTCGCCGGCCTCGATGTCGACGCCCGCTGCCGCGTAGGAAGCACCTGTTGTCTCAGACATGGCCTGGGATCTTTCGTGTGGAGATACGGGGCTGGTGGCCGGGGGGGTACGGCGGAGCCGTCACGGGCGGCGCAGCGCGTCGGACGCCGCGGTCGCCGCCGGGCCTGCCGCCAGCTCGGTCTCCAGCAGTTGCTTGCCGAGCAGCTCGGGGTCGGGGAGCTCCATCGGGTACTCGCCGTCGAAGCAGGCGCGGCAGAGGTCCGGCTTGGCGATCGTCGTCGCCTCGACCATGGCGTCGAGCGAGATGTACGCGAGCGAGTCGGCCCCCATCGACGTGCCGATCTCCTCGACGGACATGCCGTTGGCGATCAGCTCGGCGCGGGTCGCGAAGTCGATCCCGAAGAAGCAGGGCCACTTGACCGGCGGGGAGGAGATCCGGATGTGGATCTCGGCGGCACCGGCCTCGCGGAGCATCCGGACCAGCGCGCGCTGGGTGTTGCCGCGGACGATCGAGTCGTCGACGACCACCAGGCGCTTGCCCTTGATGACCTCGCGCAGCGGGTTGAGCTTGAGGCGGATGCCCAGCTGCCGGATGGTCTGGGACGGCTGGATGAAGGTGCGGCCGACGTAGGCGTTCTTCACCAGTCCGGCGCCGAACGGGATGCCGCTGGCCTCCGCGTATCCGATGGCGGCGGGCGTGCCGGACTCCGGCGTCGCTATCACCAGGTCGGCCTCGACCGGGGCCTCGGCGGCGAGCCTGCGGCCCATCTCCACCCGGGAGAGGTAGACGTTGCGCCCGGCGATGTCGGTGTCGGGGCGGGCCAGGTAGACGTACTCGAAGACGCAGCCCTTCGGCTTCGCTTCCGCGAATCGCGAGGTGCGCAGGCCGTTCTCGTCGATGGCGACGAGCTCGCCCGGCTCGATCTCGCGGACGAAACTGGCGCCGCAGATGTCGAGGGCGGCGGACTCGGAGGCCACCACCCAGCCGCGCTCCAGCCGGCCGAGGACCAGCGGGCGGATGCCCTGCGGGTCACGGGCGGCGTAGAGGGTGTGCTCGTCCATGAAGACGAGGGAGAAGGCGCCCCGCACATCGGGGAGCACCTTCGCGGCGGCCTGCTCGATGGTGAGCGGCTCACCGTCCTCCCCGGTCTGGCCGGCGAGCAGGGCGGTCACCAGATCGGTGTCGTTCGTCGCGGCGACCTGGGTGGCGCGGCCGTCCCTGCGGGGCAGCTCGGCGACCATCTCGGCGAGCTTGGCCGTATTGACCAGGTTGCCGTTGTGACCCAGGGCGATCGAGCCGTGCGCGGTGGCACGGAACGTCGGCTGCGCGTTCTCCCACACCGAGGCACCGGTGGTGGAGTAGCGGGCATGACCGACCGCAATATGGCCCTGGAGCGATCCCAGAGACGTTTCGTCGAAGACCTGCGAGACCAGTCCCATGTCCTTGAAGACCAGGATCTGCGACCCGTTGCTCACTGCGATGCCCGCGGACTCCTGTCCACGGTGCTGCAGGGCATACAGTCCGAAATAGGTGAGCTTGGCGACCTCTTCGCCCGGAGCCCAGACACCGAAGACGCCGCATGCGTCCTGGGGGCCTTTCTCTCCGGGGAGCAGGTCGTGGTTGAGTCGTCCATCACCACGAGGCACGCCACCGAGTGTAGGCGAGATCGACCACTGGTCCGAATTCGGGACAGCGGGCCGGACCACCGTGGAAGCGGTCCGGGCGGCGGCCCCGCCCCCCTTCCGATCGGTCACTCCGCGTGACATTGGGTGGGTCGTGGGAGGGGGGCTGATCGGGCCACGGAGCGGTGAGCGCCCGGATCAGGGCCCGGTTACCGTCGAGTTCCGGCCACCCTGCTTTCGGCGTCGGCGGGCCGGGGTGGTGGCGCTCGGTGAGGCGTCCGGGGGTCCGGCGCGCGGGCCGACCGAACGCGCGTTTCGTGGCGAGCCTCACACCGCGAGGCCCGGGCCGAGGGGCTCAGGGAGCGGGGGTGGCGGCGGGTTTCCCGGCCGTGGCGGTGAACGCCCCGCCGTCCGCCGCGGTGAGGGTGAGGGTGCGCGGACCGGTCCGGTACGTCGTTCGCCCGTCCAGGATCGTCATCAGGGTGCGCTCCAGTTCCATCCGGGGGTCGGGGCACATCATCTTGGTGCCTTCCAGCGGGCCCAAGGTGATGGTGGAGCCGCTGATCCTCGCGGTGCCGCGGACCGCGTTGCAGCCCAGGGTGCCGCGGACGGAGCCGTCCTCGCCGAAGGTCAGCCGGGCCTCCCCCTCCGCACCCGGGGGCAGGGGCCGGTGCGGGGCGTCCGGGCCGGTCTTCAGGGACGCCACGGTCCAGGTGGTGCCGGTGAGCGGGGTGGCGGGTGAGGAGGACGGGGCGACGGCGTCGGCCGCTCCGGCGCCGTCGGTCCGCTCGGTTCCGCAGGCGGTGAGGGTGAGCAGGGCGAGGGAGGCGAGAGCGGCCGCGGCCGTTCCCGGGGGCGGGGTTGTTCGGCGGGTGCGCATGGCGCTGGGACGGCGCGGCCCGTGCGCCGGTTCCCCCGGGCCTTCGCTCAGCCCATCAGGGGCAGCAGCGCGGCGAGGTCGGCCCGCTCCCCGCTGGCGTCGACCTTCGCCCCGTCGAGGGCCCGCGCCCACTCCGTACGCCCGGTGGCGAGCCGGATCCAGGTGAGCGGGTCGGTCTCGACGACGTTGGGCGGGGTGCCGCGGGTGTGCCGGGGGCCCGGTACGCACTGGACGACCGCGAACGGCGGCACGCGCACCTCGACGGAGCCGCCGGGCGCCTTCTGCGCGAGGGCGTCGGCGAGCAGTCGCGTACAGGCGGCGAGCGCCTGCCGGTCGTACGGGATGTCGAGCCCGGTCGCCTCGTTCAGGTCGTCGGTGTGCACGACCAGCTCGACGGTGCGGGTGACGAGGAAGTCGGCCAGCCGCATCGCCCCGACCCGCGTCGGCAGCAGCCGTTCGCCGTCGGCCCCGGGCGCCACCTCGTCGAACCGCTCCGCGGTCCGCGCGTACAGCGCCTCCAGGTCGGGGTGGTCCCGGGCGAGCTTCTTGGTGTCGTCGGCGATGCCGGCCGCCAGGTCCGCGGTGGCCAACGGCCACTCGACGAGCGCCAGGACCGGGGTCCCCGCGGCGGGTTCCGGCAGCTCCAGGGAGCGCGGGACGGCCGAGACCGCCAGCGCGAGGTGGGCGGCCAGATCGCGCACGGTCCAGTCGCCGAGCCGGGTGGGCCGGCCGAGCTGCTCGGGCGTCAGCGTGCGTACGGCTTCCCGTACCTGGGCGAACTGGGCGAGGACCGCAGCGTGGGTCCTGGCCGGGTCGTAGCGGCGGGCGCGTTTCCGGGGCGGCTGCATGACCGGGAGCTTAGGGCGTGTCCGGGGGATCGGGGTGTGCTCGGCGGAATATGGCCGAGGTCATCAGGCCGCAGGGGTCCGGGGTCGCAGGGCTACGGGGTCCGGGCGTCCTCGTGCTCCGGAGGCCGGACCGCGAAGTCGGCCAGACCGGCGGCGAGCAGGCCGAAACCGCGCTCGGCCAGCGCCACGGCGTCCGGCGCGATCGCGTCCGCCGGCTCGCCCGCGAGCAGCCGGACCTGGTTCGCGTGGATGAGGCTGTTGCGGGTGGCGATCAGCTGGGCGGCCGCGATCCGGGCGATGTGCGGCTCCTCCCCCTCCTCGACCAGGGCTTCGGCGAGCAGGTCGAAGGAGCGCATGGAGAACGCGTGCGCCCGGGTGAGCAGCGCCGGGGTCTCCACGATCAGCCGGCGCACACTGAGCGGCACCGGCGCGTCACTCATCCCGATCGAGGGATCGCGGGCAGCCACCCCGGCCAGGAACTGCCCGAGCACGGCCGCCAGGGCGGACTGGCCGGGGGCCCGTTCCCGGACCACGCGCGCGACATCGCCGACATGCTCCGCCAGAGGGGAGAGGACCAGGTCCTCCTTGCTGGCGAAGTAGTTGAAGACGGTCATCTTCGAGACTTCGGCCGCTTCCGCGATCTCGGCGACCGAGACGTTGTCGAAGCCGCGCTCGGTGAAGAGTTCGCCGGCCGCGGCCAGCAGGCGGTGCCGCGTCTGGAGCTTCTTGCGCTCCCGCAGGCTCATCCCCTCGGTCATGGCAGTACTGTACCAGGATGAATCTTGATCCAAGCTAAATTCTTGACTCACTATATTTTCTTGGGTCATGGTGGTGCCCTGCCACGGCGGCGCCGCGCCGCCCCGAGGGGGGAATCCGTCATGCCCGCATCCGGACCAACCGTCATGACCAACCGTCAACGCACCATCGGGTTCGTACTCTGCGTCGCCACGATCCTGCTGGCCGTGCTCGACACGAACATCGTCTCGGCGGCGACCGTGCCGATCGTCAGGGACCTCGACCCGGTGCACGGCATCGACAAGATCCCCTGGCTGATCGCCGCCTACCAGCTCGCCGCGACCGCGGCGCTGCCGCTGTACGGGAAACTCTGCGACGTACTCGGTGCCAAACAGGTCTTCATCGGGGCCGTCGCCTCCTTCCTCGCCGGGTCGGCGCTGTGCGGAATGGCCGGCTCCATGGGCTGGCTGATCGCCGCCCGAGCGCTCCAGGGCGTCGGCGGCGGCGGACTGATGAGCGTCACCATGGTCGTGCTGCGGGAGCTCAAGGACCCCGCGAAGGAGGACGGCGGCAGCGGCGGCAAGGGCGGCAGCATCGGCGGGATCGTCGCGGGGGCGGGGATGGCGCTCGGGCCGTGGCTCGGCGGGACCCTCGCCGACCATGCCGACTGGCGGTGGATCTTCTACGTCAACCTGCCGGTCGGCCTCGTCGTCCTGGCCGCGGCGGTCCGGGTGCTGAAGCTGCCCGCGCGGACCACCCGCCGGGCGATCGACTTCCTGGGCGCCGGACTGGCGGCGGTCTTCTCCACCATGCTGCTGCTGGTCACCGAGTGGGGAGGCAAGGAGTACGCCTGGACGTCCCCGCAGGTCGTCGGCCTCGTCCTGGCGTCCGTCGCCGCGCTCGCCCTCTTCGTACGCCGCCAGGCCATCGCCGCCGAACCGGTGCTGCCGCTCGGCCTGTTCAGGATCCGCGGCATCCGGTACGGCTTCGCCGTCCAGGGGCTGGTCGGCGCGGCCATGATGGGCTCGATGGTCTACGTGATGATCTACCTCCAGGTCGTCCGGGGGATCGCCGCCTCGTCGGCCGGGCTCTACCTGGTCCCGATGGCCATCGGCATGGCGGGCATCGGGCTGCTCTCCGACCGGCTCACCACGGCCGGCTGGTCGCAGAAGGCCTTCGTCGTCAGCGGCACCGTCAGCGCCTCCGCCGCCCTGGCGCTGCTCGCCACGCTCTCCGTGGACACCAGCCTCTGGACGGTCCGCGCCGCGCTGCTGCTGATGGGCATCGGCTTCGGACAGCTCGTGGGACAGCTGATCCAGCTGGTCCAGGACATCGCCCCCGCCGAGCAGCTGGGCGTGGCCACCACCGGCGTCCGGTTCTTCCAGACCCTCGGCGGCGCGCTCGGCGCCGCGCTCTTCGGCACCGTACTCAGCAGGGTCTACGCGGCCCACGGACCCGGCGGCATGACCAGCGGCATCGGCCGGCTGACCGGCGACGCCCGCCGCCAGGCGCTGGACGCCTTCGTCACCTCGACCAACGTGGTCTTCTGGACCGCCACCGGACTGATGCTCCTGGCGGCCGTACTGGCGACCCGGCTGCCGTCCCACCAGGACCACCAGGACCAGGAGAACCAGAAGAAGGACCAGCAGGCGCTCGTGTCCGTGCCGCTCCACCGCTGAACGGCCGTACGCGTACGGCCCCGCCCGGAGAGGGGCGGGGCCGTAGCCGTCAGGGACGGAGGCGGATCAGGCGAGCAGACCCGGGATGGTCTCCTCGTGCGCGGTGCGCAGCTCGCTCAGCGGGATGCCGAACTCGCCCTGGACCTCGATCTCCTCGCCGTCCACGACACCGATCCGGGTGACGGGCAGACCCCGCGCCCCGCACATGTCGTTGAACCGCAGCTCCTCGCTCCGCGGCACCGAGACGACCGCGCGCCCCGCCGACTCGGAGAAGAGGAAGGTGAACGCGGACAGCCCGTCCGGCACGACCAGCCGGGCACCCTTCCCGCCGCGCAGGCAGGACTCGGTGACCGCCTGGATCAGACCGCCGTCGGAGAGGTCGTGCGCCGCGTCGATCATGCCGTCGCGGGAGGCCGAGATCAGGATCTCGGCGAGCAGCTTCTCGCGGGCCAGGTCCACCTTGGGCGGCATGCCGCCGAGGTGTCCGTGGATCACCTCGGACCAGGCCGAGCCGCCGAACTCCTCGTGCGTGTCGCCCAGCAGGTAGAGGAGCTGGCCCTCCTGCGCGAAGGCGACCGGCGTCCGCCGCGTGACGTCGTCGATCACACCGAGCACGGCCACGACCGGCGTCGGGTGGATCGCCGTCTCACCGGTCTGGTTGTACAGCGAGACGTTGCCGCCGGTGACCGGCGTCCCCAGCTCCAGGCAGCCGTCCGCCAGACCCCGGGTGGCCTCGGCGAACTGCCACATCACGTCCGGGTCCTCCGGCGAACCGAAGTTCAGGCAGTCCGAGATCGCGAGCGGCTTCGCGCCGGAGGCGGCGACGTTGCGGTACGACTCCGCCAGCGCGAGCTGCGCGCCGGTGTACGGGTCGAGCTTGGCGTACCGGCCGTTGCCGTCGGTCGCCATGGCCACGCCCAGGTTCGACTCCTCGTCGATCCGGACCATGCCGGCGTCCTCGGGCATCGCGAGCACGGTGTTGCCCTGCACGAACCGGTCGTACTGGTCGGTGATCCAGGACTTCGACGCCTGGTTCGGGGAGGAGACCAGCCTGAGGACCTGCTCGCGCAGCTCCGCGCCGTTCGCCGGACGGGCCAGCCTGCCCGCGTCGTCGGCCTGGAGCGCGTCCTGCCACGAGGGGCGGGCGAACGGGCGGTGGTACGTCGGGCCCTCGTGGGCGACGGACCGCGGCGGTACGTCCACGATCTGCTCGCCGTGCCAGAAGATCTCCAGCTGGGAGCCCTCGGTCACCTCACCGATGACGGTGGCGATGACGTCCCACTTCTCGCAGATCTCCAGGAAGCGGTCCACGTGCTGCGGCTCGACGATCGCGCACATGCGCTCCTGCGACTCGCTCATGAGGATCTCCTCGGGCGAGAGCGAGGAGTCGCGCAGCGGCACGGTGTCCAGCTCGACGCGCATGCCGCCGGAACCGGCCGACGCCAGCTCGGACGTGGCGCAGGAGAGCCCGGCGCCGCCGAGGTCCTGGATGCCCGCGACGAGCTTCTCCTTGAAGATCTCCAGGGTGCACTCGATGAGGAGCTTCTCCTGGAACGGGTCGCCGACCTGGACGGCGGGGCGCTTGGCCGGACCGGTCGACTCGAAGGTCTCCGAGGCCAGCACGGAGACGCCGCCGATGCCGTCGCCACCGGTGCGGGCGCCGTAGAGGATCACCTTGTTGCCGGGGCCGGACGCCTTGGCCAGGTGGATGTCCTCGTGCTTCATCACGCCGATGCAGCCGGCGTTGACGAGCGGGTTGCCCTGGTAGCAGGCGTCGAAGACGACCTCGCCGCCGATGTTCGGCAGGCCCAGGCAGTTGCCGTAACCGCCGATGCCCGCGACGACACCGGGCAGGACGCGCTTGGTGTCGGGGTGGTCGGCCGCGCCGAACCGCAGCGGGTCGACGACCGCGACCGGGCGGGCACCCATGGCGAGGATATCGCGGACGATGCCGCCGACGCCGGTGGCCGCGCCCTGGTAGGGCTCGATGTACGAGGGGTGGTTGTGCGACTCTACCTTGAAGGTGACCGCGTACCCCTGGCCGACGTCGACCACACCGGCGTTCTCGCCGATGCCGACGAGCATCGCGTCGTTGGCGGGGACCTTCTCGCCGAACTGCTTGAGGTGGACCTTGCTGCTCTTGTAGGAGCAGTGCTCGGACCACATCACGGAGTACATGGCGAGCTCGGCGCCGGTGGGACGGCGGCCCAGGATCTCGCGGATCCGGGCGTACTCGTCCTCCTTGAGGCCGAGCTCCTTCCAGGGCTGCTCGGTGTCCGGGGTCTCGGCCGCGTGCTTGACCGTATCCAGGCTCATGCGTTGACCAGCTTCTTGATGATCGAGGTGAAGAACCCGAGGCCGTCGGTGCGGCCGGTTCCGATCAGCGGCTCGACGGCGTGCTCCGGGTGCGGCATCAGGCCGACGACATTGCCCGCGGCGTTGGTGATGCCGGCGATGTCGCGCAGCGAGCCGTTCGGGTTCATGTCCAGGTAGCGGAAGGCGACGCGGCCCTCCGCCTCCAGCTCGTCGAGCACGCGCTCGTCGGCGACGTACCGCCCGTCCATGTTCTTGAGCGGTACGGAGATCTCCTGGCCCGGGGCGTAGTCCGAGGTCCAGGCCGTCCCCGCGTTCTCGACGCGCAGCTTCTGGTCGCGGCAGATGAAGTGCAGGTGGTTGTTGCGCAGCATCGCGCCGGGCAGCAGATGCGCCTCGGTCAGGATCTGGAAGCCGTTGCAGATGCCGAGGACCGGCATGCCCGCCTTCGCCTGCTCGATGACGGTCTCCATGACCGGCGAGAAGCGGGAGATGGCACCGGCCCGCAGGTAGTCGCCGTAGGAGAAGCCGCCCGCCAGGATGACCGCGTCGACCTGGTGCAGGTCCTTGTCGCGGTGCCACAGCGACACCGGCTCGGCGCCCGCGACCCGTACGGCCCTCAGGCTGTCCTTGTCGTCGAGCGTGCCGGGAAAGGTGACGACTCCGATACGAGCAGTCACTTCGACTCCTCGGCCTTCTCCACCTTCACGGTGAAGTCCTCGATGACGGTGTTGGCGAGGAAAGTCTCGGCCATCTCGTGAATACGGCTGAGGGCGGCATCATCGACCGGCCCCTCGACCTCCAGCTCGAAACGCTTTCCCTGACGTACGTCCGCGATTCCCTCGAAGCCGAGACGGGGCAGTGCGCGCTGCACCGCCTGTCCCTGCGGGTCGAGGATCTCGGGCTTGAGCATGACGTCGACTACGACGCGTGCCACTGGCACTCCCGGTGGTGGTGTGGTGCGGCTGTTTCTCCGGGGGGTTCCCCAGACCCCCGCAGGTCCCCTCAGCCTACCTGCCCAGAAATTCTACGCGGGTAGATATGGATGGCCGCAGAAGCGGTCGCAGAAGGAGCCGCGGAACGAGTCGTAGATCACGTGTGGATATCGGATGCGACAACAGCCGGGGAAAGTCCTGCAAAAAGAATCTCCACCGGTGTTGCGCGGAAGCCGCTGGTAGGCATGGAAGGCGACCCGTATGCGAGGTGTGTATACGAGGTGCGTATACGAGGTATGCATGAGCGGGTATGCAGGGACAGCGTATGCATACGGGGCTGACACGCGCAGGTAATTTGCGTGGGCTTCCAATGCGGTGCCCGCCGCTGTACAAATGATTACCGGGGAATGCAGCATTGCCCTAAACGGTCGGCAGCCCGCCGGCCCCGTATCCGCCTACCAGCCGGAAGGCCGGCATCGGCGCACGCAGGACGGTGCCGATACCGTAGGAAAGGACCGATATCCGTGGCTCAGCGCGTAGTGGTCACGCTCTCCGACGACATCGACGGGGGAGCCGCGGCGGAAACGGTCTCCTTCGCCCTGGACGGGAAGTCGTACGAGATCGACCTCAATCCCGCCAATGCGAAGAAACTGCGCAAGGTCCTCGCGCCGTACGTGGCGGCGGGGCGCAAGCAGTCGAACGCCGGCAAGCACGGCAAGGTCCCCGCGTCCTACCGGCACACCTCGCTCGCCCCCGACCCGGCGGCCGTGCGCGCCTGGGCCCGGTCCCACCGGATGGAGGTCCCGGCCCGCGGCCGCATCCCCAAGAAGGTCTACGAGGCGTTCCGCGAGGCGAGCTGACCGGCCGTCGGTGCCGGGGCCCCGCGCGGAGCCCCGGCACCGACGCCCGTCGCCCGGGCTTCCGGCCGGTCGCCGGGGCGTGTCCGGGTGGGGCATCGGGGCGTTTCGGGGGCCTCGCGGGCACCGACTTGCGTTGCACCCCCGCTGATCGGCTAAAGTCTGGATCACGCCGAGGGGCAAGGCCGCAAAGCCAAACCTCACGGAGCGTGCGGGTGTAGTTCAGTAGTAGAACATCTCCCTTCCAGGGGGAAGGCGCAGTGTGCGATTCCTGTCACCCGCTCCGCATCGCTCTTATCGACCACTCCGGTGGATCGGGTAGAGTGATGCACGTGCCGCACAACAGTTCTCCTTTCGGGGAGTACAATGAGCGGCAAGTAATGCGGACGTGGCTCAGTTGGTAGAGCATCACCTTGCCAAGGTGAGGGTCGCGAGTTCGAATCTCGTCGTCCGCTCTTGAACGAAGCGAAGGCCCTGGCTGATATCAGTCAGGGCCTTCGTCGTATTGCGGTGCGGGTCGCCGTCCCGCCGGTAATCCGCACGACTCGTGACGATCGACGGCGGCCGCGCTCTGGCGGCGGCCTCTGCCTCTGTCGGCACCGCGGTGTTCTCTGTCCACCACGCCGCCGAGAAGCGACTGGTGGAACCGCGACAGCTCGGCGGCATCGGCACAGTCCAACACCGCACATTGCGGCTTCGTGATCACAAGGGCGGCGTCCCACCGTTCTTCTTCCCGTGGCTGTGCCGCTCGTCACATGACGTTTGTCATGGGGAGTGATGACAGTTCGCACTGATCCCGGCGGTGGTCCGGCGGAAGTCTGTGGGCATGACCAGCGACCGGAAATCTGTGGGCACGACCGACAAGAATCCAGGCGACCCCGTGATCGAGGCGGACGGCGTGCGGCGGCGCTACGGCGGCGACTTCGAGGCGGTGTCCGGCGTCTCCTTCTCGGTGGCGCGCGGCGAGCTCTTCGCGCTGCTCGGGACGAACGGCGCGGGGAAGACCTCCACCGTCGAGCTGCTGGAGGGGCTGGCCGTGCCCGATGCCGGTGCGGTGCGGGTGCTGGGCCACGACCCGTTCCGCGAGCGGGCCGCCGTCCGGCCGCGGATAGGGGTGATGCTCCAGGAGGGCGGCTTCCCGTCCGACCTGACGGTCACCGAGACGGTCCGGATGTGGGCGGGCTGCACCAGCGGCGCGCGTCCGGTCGCCGAGGCGCTGGGGCTGGTCGGGCTCGGCCACCGGGCCCGGGTGCGGGTCAAACAGCTCTCCGGTGGCGAGCGGCGCCGCCTCGATCTGGCGCTGGCCCTGCTGGGGCGGCCCGAGGTGCTGTTCCTGGACGAGCCGACCACCGGGCTCGACGCCGAGGGCCGGCGCGACACCTGGGAGCTGGTGCGCGAGCTGCGCGAGGGCGGCACGACGGTGCTCCTCACCACGCACTACCTGGAGGAGGCCGAGTCGCTCGCCGACGGGCTGGCGATCATGCACCGGGGCCGTGTCGTGACGGCGGGCACCCCGGCCGAGGTGACGGCCGCCCGCCCCGCCCGCATCCGGTTCCGGCTCCCGGACGGAGTGCCGGCGGCGCGACTGCCGCTGGGGCTGCGGGCCGCCGCGGAGGGCGGCCGGATCGAGATCCGTACCCAGCGCCTCCAGGAGTCGTTGGACGAACTGCTGACCTGGGCCCGGGAGTCGGACGTGCGGCTGCTCGGCCTCGACGCCAGGTCGGCCTCGCTCGAAGAAGCATTCCTCGACATCGCGCAGAGCGCGTCGCAGCCCGAAGAGGTGACCGCGTCATGACGACCCTGACCAACGCACCGGACAGCGCCCCGTCCGTACCCGTCGCGACGGCCGCACCGGCGACGACGCTCCGGGGGCGGCTGGCCGCCCTGGGGCGGGCCGAGGCCGCCCTGCTCGCCCGGAACAGGACGGCGATCCTCGTCTCCCTGCTGATGCCCGCCGCCATGGTCCTGGCGATGAAGTCGGCGATGAAGGAGTCCGTCCTCGACGGGACGGGGCTGAGCGTCGTCGGGGCGGCCCTCACCGGCGGCATCGGCATCGTGCTGCTGCAGGCCGTCTACATGAACCTGGTCTCGGCCTACGTGGCCCGGCGCGAGGACCTGGTCCTGAAGCGGCTGCGCACCGGCGAGGTCACGGACCGGGAGATCCTCGTCGGTACGGCCCTGCCCTCGGCCGCGCTCGCCCTGGCGCAGACGGCGGTGATCGTGGCGGCCGGGACGGCCTTCTTCGGCCTCGCCGCGCCCCGGCGGCCCGAGCTGCTCCTGGCGGGACTGCTGCTGGGCGTCGTGCTGCTGGCGGCGCTGGCCGCGCTCACCTCCGCGGTGACCCGCACCGTCCAGACCTCGCAGCTGACCACCCTCCCGCTGTTCTTCATATCGATGATGGGGTCGGGGCTCTTCGTCCCGCTGGACGTCCTGCCCGACCGGATGGCGGCGGTCTGTGAACTCCTGCCGTTGACCGGAGCGATGACGCTCGTCCGAACCGGGTGGCTCGGTGGGGCCGACGGCTCCGAAGCGCTGATGGCCGCCGGGACCGGGCTGGCCTGGACCGTGATCGCCGTGTTTGCTGTGCGACACCGGTTCCGCTGGGAACCGCGGCGCTGAGAAGGGACGTGGTGTGCCGATGCCCGTGCGCAGATGGCGCCGCAGCTGGCAGCGGCGCAGCAAGCTGGAGCGGATCGACCTCTACTCGCGGTGGACCATCCGGGTCATGCCCTGGATATTCACCCTGTCGTGGCAGCTGGTCGCCTTCAAGGCGGACATCCGCCAGGCGCCGCTGCCGATCGCGCTGGGTGTGGCACTGCTGCTCGTGTCCCTCATCCAGTGCCTGCTCAGCAACCGCAACGTGGACCTGTCGTACGAGCACTATCTCGGTATCGCCGAATTTCCCCGCAGCCGCCAACTGCCCCCGCTGATCCTGCTCCTGGTGGACCTGGGACTGCTGGCCGCGCTGGCCGCGACCGGTGGGATCAGCGGCTCCGGGCTGCTCCTCATGGCGATGAACGCGCCGATCGCGTTCGCGCTCACCCAGACGCTGCTGGTCCCCGTCCGGACCTTCCTCATCCAGTCGGCCTCCTTCATGGTCCTGAGCGCCGCCGTCCTGGCCGCGGCCGGGCTCCGGGGCGGGGCGCTGCTCGCGGTGGTGCCGGTCTCGTTCTTCGGCAGCGGCATGGCCCTGGTCTCCATCCGGCCCAGCGCCTGGAGCCTGAAGGTGATGTGGCAGGCGGAGGACGCCCGCGACCTCCAGGCCCGGCTCGCGGTCGCCGAGGAGCGGCTGCGGTTCGCGCGGGACCTCCATGACGTGATGGGCCGCAACCTCGCCGTCATAGCTCTGAAGAGCGAGCTGGCCGTGGAGCTGGCCCAGCGCGGCAGACCGGAGGCGGTGGACCAGATGGTCGAGGTGCAGCGGATCGCGCGTACCTCGCAGCAGGAGGTGCGCGACGTCGTGCGGGGATACCGGGAGGCCGACCTGAGCGCGGAACTCGCCGGGGCCCGTGGCGTGCTGGACGCGGCCGGGATCGAGTGCGAGGTGACGGGGGAGTCCGGCGAGTCGCTGCCCGCCCCCGTGCAGTCGGCGCTGGGCTGGGTCGTCCGGGAGGCGGCGACCAATGTGCTGCGGCACGGCGACCCGAGCCACTGCGTGATCCGGCTGAGCACCTCGGCGGACGCGGCCGTGCTGCGGATGGAGAACGACGGCGCCCGGGCCGGGGAGACCGGGGCGGGCCCCGGGCCGGTCCCGGGCGGCTCCGGGCTCGCCGGGCTGCGGGAACGGCTGAGCTCGCTCGACGGTTCGCTGGAGGCCGGCCCGGTGGGGGACGGGTGGTTCCGCCTGACCGCGACGATCCCGCTCGCCGCGAAAGTGCCCACCGCCCGCGGCAGTGCGCCCGACGCCGAGAAATCCCCCGCGCTCCAGGAAGAAGGACGATGACGACCGTACGGGTGCTGCTCGCCGACGACGAGCACCTGATCCGGGGAGCGCTGGCCGCGCTGCTGGCCCTGGAGGACGACCTCGTGGTGGTCGCGGAAGCGGCGACCGGCCCGGAAGCGTTGGCCATGGCCCGCGCCCATCGGCCCGATGTGGCGGTGCTCGACCTGGAGATGCCGGGCGCCGACGGTGTGAGTGTCGCCACATCACTGCGGGCCGAACTGCCCGACTGCCGAACGATGATCGTGACCAGCCACGGTCTGCCCGGACACCTCAAGCGGGCGCTCGCGGCAGGCGTGCGGGGCTTCGTCCCGAAGACCGTGAGCGCCCGGCAGCTGGCCGGGATCATCCGCACCGTACATGCCGGAAACCGTTACGTGGACCCGGAGTTGGCGGCCGACGCGATCTCGGCGGGGGAGTCTCCGCTGACCGTGCGCGAAGCCGAAGTGCTGGCGCTGGCGGCAGACGGGGCGCCCGTCGCGGAGGTCGCCGAGCGGGCCTCGCTCTCGCAGGGAACGGTGCGGAACTACCTCTCCTCGGCCGCCTCGAAGCTCGGCGCGGAGAACCGACATGCCGCAGTGCGTCTCGCACGGCGCCGAGGATGGGTATAGTAGGTCTCGCGCTTCGGCGCTTGCGGACGTAGCTCAGTTGGTAGAGCGCAACCTTGCCAAGGTTGAGGTCGCCAGTTCGAACCTGGTCGTCCGCTCGGTTCAGCAAGAAGCCCCCGACTTCCGGTCGGGGGCTTCTTCGTGTTGCGGCGGATGTGCCGTGCGGGGGAGGCGAGGTCCCTCGCACCGGGTGCTCCACGCTTCGGCGGGATGCGACACGTGGAACGCGGGGCGCGGAGCACCCGGTGCGGGTCTCGGGACCGAGACAGGTCTACTGCCAGGACATGCCGGTGAGGAGCTCGTACGCCTCCAGGTACTTCGCCCGGGTCGCGTCCACGATCTCCTGCGGCAGGGCCGGCGGCGGCTGTTCGCTCCTCCGGTCCCAGCCGGAGGCCGGGGAGGTCAGCCAGTCGCGTACGAACTGCTTGTCGTAGCTGGGCTGGGCGCGACCCGGCTCCCAGGTGGCGGCGGGCCAGAAGCGCGAGGAGTCCGGGGTCAGCACCTCGTCCCCGATGATCAGCTCCTCGCCGCCATCGGCCGTGGGCGCGAAGCCGAACTCGAACTTCGTGTCGGCGAGGACGATGCCGCGCTCGCGGGCGATGTCTCGGGCCCGGCCGTAGACGTCGAGCGTGGTGCGGCGCAGCAGGGCGGCGGTGTCCGCGCCGACCTGGCGGGCCACCTCCTCGAAGCTCACGTTCTCGTCGTGGTCGCCCACCGCGGCCTTGGTGGCGGGGGTGAAGATCGGCTCCGGGAGCTCGGAGCCGTCGACGAGGCCCTCGGGCAGCGCCAGCCCGCAGACCGTGCGGGACTGCTGGTACTCGGTGAGCCCGGAACCGGTGAGATAGCCGCGGGCGACGCACTCGACCGGAACCATCCGCAGCGACCGGCAGACCAGGGTGCGGCCCGCCCAGTCCGCGGGCGCCCCGGCGGGAAGCTCGGTGGACAGCACATGGTTCGGCACAAGATCGGAGAGCTGGTCGAACCACCACAGCGACAGCCGGGTGAGCACCCGGCCCTTGTCCGGGATCTCGGTCGGCAGGACCCAGTCGTACGCGGAGATGCGGTCGCTGGCGACCATGACGAGATCGCCCGCCGCGTTGCGGTACAGGTCGCGCACCTTGCCCGTGTGCAGGTGGGTAAGGCCCGGCACCTCCACCGGCTCGGGCTTTTCTACAAATCCGGACACGCTGCCTCCGCGTAGGTTGATCCAGGAGTGGTTCCGATTCTCCCGTATCGGGCGCGGCGGCGCGGCGCGGGGGCCCGGCGCGGGGGCCCGGCGCGGCAGTCGGCGCGCGGGCCCGCCGCTCGGACAGGGCCCCTAATCGCGCTTGCAGATGCGGTCGAGGAGGTTGGCGGTGGCCCGTTGGATGCGGGGGTCCACATGGCCGGGGCGGTCCAGCGCCGGGGACCAGGCGAAGGTCCCCGAGGCGAAGACGATCGCCCCGGACGGTGCCCGGTAGACGGAGGTCTCCTGGTGGCGCCGGACGCCGTCGCCGTCCAGGTAGGGGGAGTGGGCGAGCAGGGTGCGGCTCTCGTGCTCGGGGAGCGCGGTGCGCGGGAAGTAGCGGTCGGCCTCGCCCGCGACCAGGCCGGCGAGCTCGTCGCCCTCCCCGGCGCCGGTGGCCTCCCAGATCCAGTGCTCGGCGTTCCGTACGACCAGGGGGTGCGGTTCGGGGACCTGGCCCGCGTACTGGATGCCCATCAATTGCTGCTCGGGCCGGTCGATCTCGCGCCAGAGCGCGGGCTTCCCCGGGCCGCGCCGCTTGCGGCAGGTGAGCAGGCGGTCGGGCACGCCGGACGGCGACGGGGAGAGGCTGACCTGCCAGTACATGGTGTTGGCGGAGAGGAAGACCAGGGAGGTGCCGCCGTCGCGGGCGCGCTCGGCGGTACGACGCATCGGGACCGACCAGTACTCGTCGTGGCCGGGGAAGACCAGGCCCCGGTACCGGGACGGGTCGACGCGGCCCGCGTGCAGGTCGCGGGTGTCGGCGTACGCGAGGTCGTAGCCGTACCGCTCGGCCCAGCGGATGAAGTCGTACGCGTGGCCGACGTGGAGCGGCAGGCCGGCACCGGCGTACGGGCGGTCGAAGGAGACGGTGATCGCCGCGTCCTCCTCGCCGAGAAGGCCGCCCTCCTCGTCCCAGGCGTGGTAGAGGCTGGCGCCGGTGTGCCCGTCCTCCGGGTAGAGGTTGTACGCCTGCCAGGTGATGTCCGGCAGCACCAGCAGCAGATCGGCGGGCTGGTCGTCGCGGACCGTGAACGGGATGTGGGAGCGGTAGCCGTCCGCGGTGGTGAGCACGGCCACGTATGCGCCGATCGACCAGTAGCTCGGGATCTGGAGCCGCCAGGACTGCCACCAGTGGTGGCAGGAGACGGTGCGGTCGGCGGTGAGTGGGGCGGGCTGGACGATCCCGGAGAGCCGGGGGCTCGTGGTGATCTGGCAGGCGCCGTCGCCCCCGTAGTGGCCGATGCGGTAGACGTCCACGGAGAACTGCTGCGGCGGATCCACGGTGACGTGGAAGTCGATCGCCTCGCCGGGGGCCGCGGCGCCGTTGGAGATGAAGCCCTTGATCTGGCGGTGCACGTCGTCGGCGGTGCGGGTGCCGCCGTCGGTGTAGTAGCTCCCCAGGGCGGGGGCGGCGTACCAGGGGACGACGTGCCCGTTGGCGTCGAAGTAGTTCTCGCTGCCGCGCAGCCAGGGCAGGGGGCCCTGCCCGAAGGGGTCGGAGACGGCGTGCGCGAGGGCACCCGACTCCCACCGCCGGATGTGCTCCGCCCCCATACCGATTCCCTCCCTCGAGTCCCCCGGGACAACAGCCGATGGTCGATGGACGATCGGATCGGCGGCCGTACGCGCCGAACGGGCCGACGGCCGGTGGTGATCGTCGATGGTCATGCGTCATCGGTGCGCCGGCAGCGGCGTGCCTGCTGTCAGCGCCGATCCCCAGCACATCACATAACGCACGCACTCCGTCACCGTTCGTCGCGAATTGACGGGAACGGAGCCTGTAATTCCGGGTGTTGGGTGTGAAAACCGGGACGGATGGGTCAGACGAGACGCACGGGCTTGTCGATGCGTACGCCGACCTCGTCCAGCCAGGAGCGCAGCGGGTCCGCGTCCCCGTCCTCGACCAGGCTGAGCACGGGGACGCCCAGGTCCGCCCGGCGGGCGCCGTCGACCAGCAGGGCGGGGCCGTCGAGCCAGTCGAGACCGGGCGCCGCGCCCGCCGTGTCCACCGCCGCGCAGCAGACCATCGCCGTGACGTGGTCGGCCAGCAGCTCCGTGCCGGTACGGGGCGGCTGGAGCGGGAAGAGCGGGAGGGCGTCGGGCCCGCCCGGGTCGGGGGCCTCGGCGGACCGGCGCGGGGCGGCCGACGCCTCCTCACGGGCGACCGCGGCGTCGATCCCGGCGGCGAGCTCCTCACCGGCCCCGGGGCGGCCCGCCAGATGCTCGACGACCCGGGCGAGGGTGGGCGGCCCGGCGTCGACGGGGCGGGCCGGGGAGGCTGCGGCTGAGGCGGCTGAGGCGGTCGTCGTGGGGGTGGCGGGCGTGGCGGTCAGGCCGGCTGGGGCCGTCATCGCGTCGAGGACCCGGTGCAGCCGCGCGGCCTCGGTGCGCCACTTCCGGTCTACGACCTCCTCCGGGTACTCCTGCCAGTCGACCGGGGACCAGTCGGGGCCCGGCCGGGCCGGGCCGCCGTGGAACAGCCGGGCCGCCAGCAGCGAGGCCGCCTCGTCGGCCGCGCCGGGCTCCTCCAGCAGATCGCAGGCGGGGCGCTCGCCGAGCCGGGAGGTGAACCCGTCGGCGAGCCGGTCGCGCCGGGACAGCTCGGTCAGCGCGGACACCACCCCCGCGTCCAGCCGGCTCGGCCAGCGGCCCATCCGCCAGGCGGGCAGGGCGACCCGGGTGAGCAGCCGGTCCCAGCCCGCGTAGGCGAGGCCGACCTGCTCCTGGGCGACGATCCGCAGCCCGTAGTCCACCCCCTGGGCGCGGACCGACGCGGCGGCGGCGACCCCCCGCTCCATCTCGGCGACATGGCCGCGACAGCTGCGCAGCAGCAGCCGGGCGGTCCGGCCGACGAAGAAGCGCGGCACTCCGCGCAGGCCGGACAGCGGGCCGGACCGGGGTGCTTCGGCGTCGGCGACCGCTCCGTCGAGCCCGCGGACGAAGCGGCGGGCGGCCGCTATGTCGGGGTGGGCGGACGGGCCGGTGCCCGCGACGACCGGGGCGAGCACCGCTCGTAGCTCCCCGACCCGCATCCACCACAGGAACGGCGACCCGATGACCAGCACCGGAGCGATCCGCTCCCGGCGGTTGCGGGGCCGCGCCCCACCGCGCCCCGGGTCCGCCGCCGGGTGCGTACGGTCCTCCAGCCAGCTGTCGCAGTCGGGCGTCAGGGCTATCGCCGAGGGGGCGGGGACCCCGAGCCGGTCGGCCAGGTCCCCGACCAGGCGGTAGAGGTCGGGGGCGTCCCGCTCCGGGAGCGGGACGGTCGGGCTGACCGCCGGTCTCGCCCGTACGACCGCGACCGCGACGGTGGCGGCCAGCAGGAGCACGACGACCGCGCAGGCCGTGACGGCCCAGCGCGCCGTGTCCCATCCGCTGCCCACGGCGAACCCCTGGGCACCCGCCACGAGCAGCACCACGGCCACCGCCGAGGGCAGGATCGCGACGGCTGTCGCCCTGCCGCGGATGCGCAGCAGGGCATGGGCCCTGGCGCGCGCACTCAGCGCACCCGGCTCCTCACTTGCACCAGTACCGGACACGGCCGGACGTCACCCCCTCTGCCCCCGCGGCGGTGTAGTTCACTCCCCCACTGTGGCACCCGCCACCGACATCGCAATGCCGGTGGGCCATGTGCCGGAATGCTTGCGCCGCACCCTAGTTGGGGGCTTCGGCAGGCGTCATCCGGATGGATCAGCCGTCACTCGATGGAATGGCTTTGGCTAAAGCTGCTGACGCGCCACCGCCCCTTGGGGCAGCGGCGCGTCAGTACGGTTCGCGGGGCGGTGGTGGCCCTGGTGTCAGCCCTGCGCGGCCCGGCGGGCGATGTCGGTGCGGAGGTGGGAGCCGTCGAGGCTGATCCGGCCGGCCGCGGTGTAGGCGCGCTCGCGGGCGGTCGCGAGGTCCTTGCCGGTCGCGGTCACGGACAGCACCCGGCCGCCCGCGCTGACGATCGCGTCGCCGTCCCTCTTCGTCCCGGCGTGCAGGACGTACGCGTGCGGGGCGTCCAGCTCCGCGACGGCGTCGAGCCCCTTGATCGGGTCGCCCGTGCGCGGCGTGCCGGGGTAGTTGTGCGAGGCGATGACCACGGTGACGGCGGCCTCGTCGCGCCACTTCAGCGGCGGCAGCGCGTCGAGCGTGCCCTCGGCGGAGCCGAGCAGGACACCGGCCAGCGGGGTCTTCAGACGGGCCAGGACCACCTGGGTCTCGGGGTCGCCGAAACGGGCGTTGAACTCGATCACCCGGACGCCGCGCGAGGTGATCGCGAGGCCCGCGTAGAGCAGCCCGGAGAACGGGGTGCCACGGCGGCGGAGCTCGTCGACGGTCGGCTGGAGCACCGTCCGCATGACCTCGTCGACCAGCCCGGCGTCGGCCCAGGGGAGCGGGGAGTAGGCGCCCATGCCGCCGGTGTTCGGGCCCTGGTCGTCGTCGAGGGCGCGCTTGAAGTCCTGCGCGGGCTGGAGCGGCAGCACGGTCTTGCCGTCCGTGATCGCGAAGAGGCTGACCTCGGGGCCGTCGAGGAACTCCTCGATGACCACGCGCTCGCAGGCCAGGGCGTGGGCGCGGGCCGTCTCGACGTCGTCGGTGACGACGACGCCCTTGCCCGCGGCGAGACCGTCGTCCTTCACCACGTACGGGGCGCCGAAGGCGTCGAGTGCCGCGTCGATCTCGGCCGGGTTGGTGCAGACGTAGCTGCGGGCGGTCGGGACGCCGGCCGCGGCCATCACGTCCTTGGCGAACGCCTTGGAGCCCTCCAGCCTGGCCGCCTCGCCGGAGGGGCCGAAGCAGGGGATGCCCGCGGCGCGCACGGCGTCGGCGACCCCGGCGACGAGCGGGGCCTCGGGACCGACGACCACCAGCCCGGCGCCCAGGTCGGCGGCGAGGCGCGCGACGGCGTCGCCGTCGAGAGCGTCGACCGGGTGCAGTTCGGCCACCTCGGCGATGCCGGCGTTGCCGGGAGCGCAGTGGAGAGCGGTGACCTCGGGGTCGAGGGAGAGAGAGCGGCACAGGGCGTGTTCGCGGGCGCCGCCGCCGATGACGAGGACCTTCACGGGATGCAGCCTAACTGCCGGGGCGCGACGCCCTTGACGGCCTCCGGTCCGTGGACGGTCCGGCCTCCGGTCCGTGGACGGTCCGGGAGGAGCGGCGACGGCGGCTAGGACGGGAGGAGCGGCGACGGCGGCCCGGACGAGGCCGAGGGGCCTGGGGCGGGCCGTGGCGCGCGATGATGGCAGCCGTGGTGAGCCGTGGGCAGCCGTGGTGAGCCGTAGCGCGGGTCCGGAGCGGTGGAGGGCGGTTGCCCCGGGACCACCGCTCGGTCGCCCGTTCTACTCGTTGGTGAACTCCTCGATGACCGTGGCGCCCAGCTCGCGGACGATCAGCTCGTGCCCGGAGAGCGCCGAGTCGACCAGGTCCGGGTCGTCGGCCTCGGGGATGTCGTCCTCGGGCGCGACCGCGTGCGGGGGAGCGGCGTACGCCGGGGGCGCGGGCTCCGGTGCGGGTGCGCCGCCCGCCTGCGACGGCTGGGCCGGACGGGGCGACGGCTGCGGTCGGCTCGGCTCCGGCTGCGCGGGGGCGGCCGGGCGGGGCTCGTAGCTCTGCTGGGGCGCGGGGGGCTGGTACGGCGGCGCGGCAGTGTGCGGACGGCCGCCACCGCCCTGCGGAGGCGCACCGCCGCCCCCCGACGGGTCGATGACGGTCTCGATCTTCCACTGCGCGTTGAAGCGCTCGGCGAGGGCCTGGCGGAGCACGTCCTCGCTGCCGCTGCTCGCGAAGGTGTCGCGGGCCCCCGCGTTGAGGAAGCCGATCTGCAGCGTGCTGCCGTCGAAGCCGGTGACCTGCGCGTTCTGACTGAGCAGGATCCAGGTGAACCGGCGGCGGTTCTTCACCGCCTCCAGGACGTCCGGCCACATGTTCCGCACCTGGGCGGCGCCCTGGGCCATGCCCGCGCTCGGCTCGGCGGCTCCGGGAGCCTGTGGCGTGCTGGCGGGAGCGGTGGGCGCGGGGGCGGCGGCCCGAGGGGGCTGCGACTGGCCGGGGGCGGAGGCCGTGGGCCAGCCACCGGGGCGGCGGCCCGACTCCGGCGCGGCGGCCGCCGTGGGCCAGGCCCCAGGGCGCTGACCGCTGGCGGGCGCGGGAGCGGGAGCAGCGGCGGGCGGGGCCGCCGGGGTTTCGTGGACGGGCGGGGCGGGCGGGGCCGCAGCGGCGGGAGGCGGTGCCTGGACCGGCGCGGGCGCGTCCCCCCGTACCGCCGCGCGGGCGGCGGCGGGCCCACCGCCGGGCGGCACGGCCGGGGCGGCGGGCACGGGCGCGTGGGCCAGCGCCTCGGGCCCGGGGACGTACCCCATGGCGGGACCCGGCCCCGTGGTCGCGAAGGAGGCGCCCCGCTCCAGCCGGTCGAGCCGGGCCTGGAGCGAACGCTCGTCGTCGAAGGCGGCGGGCAGCAGTACCCGGGCGCAGATCAGCTCCACCTGGAGGCGCGGCGAGGTCGCCCCGCGCATCTCCGTGAGCCCGGTGTTGACCAGGTCGGCGGCGCGGCTCAGCTCGGCGGCACCGAAGACGGACGCCTGGGCCTGCATCCGCTCGACGACATCGGCGGGGGCGTCGATCAGCCCCTTCTCCCCGGCGTCCGGCACGGCGGCGAGGATCACCAGGTCGCGCAGGCGCTCCAGGAGGTCGGCGACGAACCGGCGCGGATCGTTGCCCCCCTCGATCACCCGGTCCACCACCTCGAAGGCGGCCGCCCCGTCGCCGGCCGCGAAGGCGTCCACGACCGAGTCGAGCAGCGAGCCGTCCGTGTACCCGAGCAGCGCCGTCGCCATGGCATACGTCACACCGTCCTCGGCGGCGCCGGCCAGCAGCTGGTCCATCACCGACATCGAGTCACGCACGGACCCGGCTCCGGCCCGCACGACGAGCGGCAGCACGCCGTCCTCGACGGGGATGCCCTCCCTGCCGCAGACCTCCGCGAGGTAGTCCCGCAGCGTCCCGGGCGGTACCAGCCGGAAGGGGTAGTGGTGCGTACGCGACCGGATCGTGCCGATGACCTTCTCGGGCTCGGTCGTGGCGAAGATGAACTTGAGATGCTCCGGCGGCTCCTCGACCACCTTCAGCAGGGCGTTGAACCCCGCCGAGGTGACCATGTGCGCCTCGTCGATGATGTAGATCTTGTAGCGGCTCGACGCGGGCCCGAAGAACGCCTTCTCCCGCAGGTCACGGGCGTCGTCCACGCCACCGTGCGACGCGGCGTCGATCTCGATGACGTCGATCGAACCCGGCCCGTTGCGCGCGAGGTCCCGACAGGACTGGCACTCCCCGCACGGGGTGGGCGTCGGCCCCTGCTCGCAGTTCAGGCAGCGGGCCAGGATGCGTGCGCTGGTCGTCTTGCCGCACCCGCGCGGACCGCTGAACAGGTACGCGTGATTGACCCGGTTGTTCCGCAGCGCCTGCTGCAGCGGGTCAGTGACATGCTCCTGCCCGATGACCTCGGCGAACGACTCGGGGCGGTAGCGGCGGTACAGCGCAAGGGACGACACACCTACGAGGTTATCCGGGCCGACTGACAACCGGCCCCGGGAACCATCACCCGGAAACGCAAGGGCCCCCCACGCACCCGCCAGAGCCGACCTACCCTTGCTGCCTTCCGGCCCTGGGGGAGTTCAGTCAGATAGCGCCACGTGAGGGGCTGACGCCCACCTTAGCGGATCCCCACCCCCACCGGTCCACCTCCCCCTCCGTCCGCGCCCGCCGGAAGGTCCTGGAACACCCCGCGAAGATCTCGAAACGGTCTCGAAGCGATCTTGGGGCCAACAGGTTCGCGAGCACTCCTCAACGTCTTGTATTGTTTGCGGCGGAGGATTCGCCTAGTGGCCTAGGGCGCACGCTTGGAAAGCGTGTTGGGGGCAACCCCTCACGAGTTCGAATCTCGTATCCTCCGCCATTGCTCTCACCGGGCAATACGTCGAAGGCCCCCGCAGCTCGCTGCGGGGGCCTTCGACGTTTCCTGTTCCCGAGCCCGGGCCGGAAGCCTTCGTCGAGGGGGAACGGCCGACTCCACGGACGACGCACCCCTCCCCCAGGGGGCCGGGCCCGTCACCTGAGTGAGGGGACGCCCGTTGTGGGGGTGTGAACCCCTACGCCGTGACGTATCCCTTCCCGGCTCACCAGGAGCCGACGAGCATGCCACTCCTGTGTTCTGGACACCGCATCCAGACGACGCTCCTGCATCGACTGGGTACTGGCCAGTGGGACGCCCGCGTACCGGCCGGTCAACTCGTCGGTCTCGCCGAAGCGCTCGACTCGGCGGAGCGGCTGGGTGCCAGGCGCGAGTTCCTCGCGGATTCGGCCCAGGCCCGGGAAATGGAAAAGGTCATGCGCGAAAGGCCGGAGGCCTTCGGAGTCACGGGCAGGGTGGTCCTCGGCGCCGACAACGTCTTCTGGGTTCCGGACGGGACACAGAACAGCGGCACCCTCGATCTTCTCGGGCTGGAGTGCATCGACGGGTACCAGCAGACGGTCCTGGTCTGTCGTCTTGCCGCGGAGCTGCCCGTCGAACATCTGGACCGGGCGGTGCTGGACGTCCGTATCGTCACCGGGGCGACCCGCGAACTCGTCCGGAGCGAGTACGACCGTGCTCACCTCTACTGCAACCCGACCAAACCGCAGGACCTCCTCGTCCGTCACCCCGTCCTGCTCAGGCTCGTCAAGCAGTTCGATGACGACCAGTGCAATTTCAGGCTCCGGCGTGGTGAGCAGCGCGGCCCGCGTCGGGAGGGGTACTCCATCGGTGAGGCGACGACGGCACTCGCGCTGTTCTCACACGAAGCCGACCCCGACCTCGCCCACCGCACGCTTGACGACCAGGGGCGGCAGGAGATCTGGCGGAATCCGTCCGGCCATGCGTTTCGCACGCTGTTCAACAACCACACCCAAGCGACCGGCGTCCGCATCGCCATCACGTACCGACGGTCGATCCTCGGTGTCCTGGAACAGATGCTCCGGACCCGGTCGACCCATCACTGGCACCTGCTGGAGGACGCCCCCGACCTGATCGTCTGGGCGGTCGCCCGCCAGCTGCCGTTCGACCGACTGCACTGCGACCAGCGTGATCCTGCGGCGCCGGCGTGGGAGGAGATCCTCGACACCGAGGTGCCCGCGCTGACCCGACGAACCGCCGAGCTTCTCGTCCGTGCGTACGAGAAGCTCCGGCCGAAGGGCGTCCACAAGAAGGCCGAGGTGCGTGAACTTTCGTACTGGCACAAGCTGCTCGAAGTCGCGGGCATGAACCACCGGCGCGAAAGCTCCCCGTTGGTTCCGGAAAACCCCTGATCTCCGGAGCGGACAAGCCGCGTTGGTGAGGTCTCGGTCGGCGGGCCCAGCGGCTCGGAGCACCGACGGACGGAAAAACCGGTGGCCCCCGTACGGGGGGAACGGGTGCCACCGGAGTTGGGGAGGCTCGTGGGCCTCGGGGTGGGGTCAGCGGGTGAGGGTGGCGACGCCGGCCTGGGCGAACTTCTCGTCGAGGTCGCCGGAGGGGGCTCCGGCGACGCCGATGGCGGCGATCGGGGCGCTCTTGGCGGTGACGGGGGCGCCGCCGGCGAGGAAGAGGGTGCCGGGGATGTCCTTGAGGGTGGGGGCGTTGGCCAGGCGCTTGGCGAGCTCGGAGGTGGGGGCGTTCCAGGAGACGGCGGTGTACGCCTTCTTCACGGCCGACTCGTAGGCCTGGGGGCCGGCACCGTCGCCGCGCAGGGTCAGGATGGTGTTCCCGTTGCGGTCGACGACGGCGACCGAGACCCGCTGGTTCTCCTTCTTCGCCGCGTCCAGCGTCGCCTGCGCGGCCCTCGTCGCCGCCTCCAGCGTCAGGTGCGTGCTCTGCTGGAGGTTGCGGTTCTTGGTGTCGGTCTTGACGGTGGCGGCGGGGGCGGCGGCCGGGGCGGAGGCACTGGCGGAGGCGGCCCCGAACGTACCGGCGACGACGGCGGCGGCGACACCGGTCAGGACACGGGCGCGCAGCGACAGCTTCTTCATGGTGAACGACTCCTCGGATTCGGCCAGGGGGTTCGGGGGTTTCCACGTTCCCGCTCTGACATCCATCCTCAAGCCGTGTCCGGCCCGTACCCGTCGGCCTGCGGGCTCCCTTCCGGGCCCTCGACGGACGACGGGCGGGTCCACCGATCGGTTGATGCGCCCCCGCGCAGGGCCCCGATCGGCCGATGCGCCCCCGCGTACGCCCGTAGAGGTGCGCGCGTGAGCGCTCAGGCCAGGAGCTTCGTCTTCGCGCGCTGGTACTCCTCGTCCGTGAGCGCGCCCCGGTCCCTGAGTTCGGAGAGCTTCGCCAGGTCGTCGGCGTGGCTGCCCCGGGTGCCGGTTCCGCCCGGGCCCGCGTCGGGGGAGTTGGCGGCGTCGCGGACGTACGACCTGAAGGCGCGCTCGCGGTCCTGCGCGTCCTTGATGTCGTGCTCGGCCATGGCCGGGCCCCGGAAGATCAAGTACAGCAGAACGCCGAGGAACGGCAGGATCAGAACGAGGATCAGCCAGCCGGCCTTGGCCCAGCCGCCGAGTTCGTGGCTACGGAAGATGTCCGTAATGATCTTGAACAGCAGGAACAGCCACATGACCCAGAGGAAGAACACCAGCATGGTCCAGAAGAGGTTGAGCATGGGGTAGTCGTCCACGGATCTCTCCTCGGTCGGCGCGCGCGTTCCGCACGGTGACGAACAGGGGTAAATCAGTCATATCACCGCATATCTGGGCTCGCCTGTTGTCCGTCGACGGCCGGTCGGTGGACCGGGTGGTCAAAAGGGCGTCGGGGATGGCGTAGAGTTGGGTTCACCGACGCGGGGTGGAGCAGCTCGGTAGCTCGCTGGGCTCATAACCCAGAGGTCGCAGGTTCAAATCCTGTCCCCGCTACTGAAGAATCGGGCCCGGTACGCATACAGCGTGCCGGGCCCGATTCGTTTTCTCCCGGGCCTGAGCGGGTACCTCCTTCGGCCGACGCGGAGTCGCCGCCCGTTCCCGCTCCGGTGAGGCTGGGGGACGGGGCGCGGCGCCGTCCGCGGCCGCGTGTGTACCGGGCAGGAGACCACAGGTGTGGAAGTGGGAGAAGAGGCGCGGTCGGCCCGCCGGGGGTGACACCCGCGGCCGGAGTTTCGTCCGTACGCTGCCCGCGCTGATGATCCTCGGCGGACTGCTCTTCGACGGCCTCACCCCGCAGACCTTCACCGCCATTCCGTTCTTCGTGGCAGCGCCGCTGATCGCCGCCCCGTTCTTCTCGCTGACCAGCACCATCCGGACCGCCGTCGCCTCGATGCTGGCGGTCATCCTGTTGCGCCTCTACAGCAGTACGTTGCCGGAGGTCGTGCCGCTGATCGAGCTGCTCACCCTGGCCACGGTCTCGGTCCTCGCGGTCGTGATCAACGGAGTGGTGCGGCGGAGCAACGAGCAACTGGCCTCCGCGCGGTTCATCGCCGAGACGGCCATGCGCGCGGTGGTGCCCCAGCCGGCCGCCCGGATCGCGGGCCTCCAGGTCGCGGCGCGGTACGAGGCGGCGCAGGCGGACGAGTACGTCGGCGGCGACCTGTTCGCCGTGGCGGACACCCCGCACGGGGTGCGGATGGTGGTCGGGGACGTGCGCGGCAAGGGGCTCGGGGCCGTGGAGACGGTCGCGGTGGTCATCGGGGCGTTCCGCGAGGCGGCCGAGCAGGAGCCTTCGCTGGCGGACGTGGCGGGCCGACTGGAGCGGGCGTTGTCCCGGGAGGAGGCGCGGCGGGGTGGGCTCGACGTGCTCGAAGGCTTCATCACCGCCGTACTGGCCGAGATCCCGGCCGGGCTGTCCCGGGTGCGGGTCGTCAACCGGGGGCACCCCGAGCCGATCCTGCTACACCCGGACGGGGCGCTGGAGGTGCTGCGGCCCTCGGTGCCCGCGCTGCCGCTCGGCATGGGGCTGGGGGCGTGGTCGGAGCGGACGGATGAATGGGAGCTGCCGGACGGGACGACGCTGCTCCTCTACACGGACGGCCTCTCCGAGGCGCGGAACGCCGAGGGGGTCTTCTACGACCCGGCGGCCCGGCTGCGCGGGCGGATCTTTCCGGGGCCGGAGGAGCTGCTCTCGGCGCTGACCGACGACGTACGCCTGCACACCGGCGGCGAGACGACCGACGACATGGCGCTGCTCGCGGTGGTACGTCCCGCGCGGGGGCAGCCGGACCGGCGCCGGACCGTGCGGATCGTGGGCGCGGAGCAGGATCGAACGGGCGGTGAGCAGGGTTGAACGGGCGGGGCCGGGGCGAGCGGGTGGGGGCGGGACTGGACGGGCGCGGGGCGGGACTTGACGGGCGCGGGGCGACTGGGTCGAACCGCCGCGAGGCGATGCCACCGTGCGTAATCGAAGGACGCCGCTCCGCATAACATTTGACACAACGTCAGAAATGAGTCGGCCGCTGAGTGGCGGTCAAGTGGGCCTGTTGGTCTGGCTATGTCCAGTAAAGTCCAGGCCAAAGACGTGAACGATCAGTGGGAACAGCTTGGAATGCGGCCCCGGTGTCTATTAACGTTCGATAACGCAGCGCGGTCGTCCCAGCCGTCATCAATGGCGGCGCCGTGCGCGAGCGCCGAATTCCGCAAGGGAACCGGGGAACCACCATCATGGGGTGAATCGGACACCTGTGTCTCGTGAGAGACGGAGGTGCCCGTAGGAGACCTTCCTGCTCCGAACCCGTCAGCTAACCCGGTAGGCGAGAAGGAAGGAAAGGAGTGCGCCCCCGTGGCGTCCAACAAGCCTGCCCCAGAAGCCCCTTCACGGTTCCAGGGCGATCACGGCGATTACGGCACCGGCTACGGCGTTGCCGACTACGGCTACGGCACCGGCCTCGACGCCGACCGCACCGCTGAGTTCACCACCGACTTCCGTTCCGACGCCGGCGACGGCGAGGCCGAGCGCGGCTGGAGCGAGTGGAACCCCACGGAGGAGACGGTCCGCCCGGTGCGCGGCCGGCACCGTGTCGCCAAGCAGCGCACGGGACTCGCCCGCAGCTCCACGGTCCTGGGCGTCGGCGTGATTGCGGCGGTCGGCGCGGGCGGCATGGCCACCGCGCAGGGCAAGCCCCCGGTCTCCATCTCGGTGCCGGACGCGATCACGAACAACCTCCCGGACGCCAAGTCCCTGCCCGGTGTGGGCGCCCTGTTCTCCGACGGGTCCGAGACCGACGGAGCGGACCAGGCCGTCACCGCCCCGCTCACCACCGCCGGCATCACCACCGCCGAGGCCGAGCAGGGTGCCACGGACGCCGGTGAGGCGCTGCGCGCCCGCATTCTCCAGCAGGCCGAGCAGCAGCAGGACGCGGCCGCCGCCGAGGCGAAGGCGGCCGAGGAGAAGGCCGCCGCCGAGAAGGCCGCCGCCGAGGCGAAGAAGCAGCAGGACGCGGCCGAGGCCAAGGTCGCCGCCGAGAAGAAGAAGGCGGAGGAGGAGGCCAAGAAGAAGGCGGAGGCCCTGCGGCTGGCCAAGCTCGCCGCCAGCTACTCCCTCCCGACCTTCTCGTACACGATCACCTCGACCTACGGCCAGGCCGGGTCGATGTGGTCCTCCGGCCACCACACCGGCCTCGACTTCGCCGCCCCGACCGGCACCCCGATCAAGGCCGTCCACAGCGGCACGATCAAGTCGGCCGGTCTGGCCGGTTCGTACGGCTACCGCACCGTGCTGGAGCTGGACGACGGTACGGAGATCTGGTTCTGCCACCAGTCGTCGATCGGTGTCAGCGTGGGCCAGAAGGTCACCACCGGCGAGACCATCGGCCGGGTCGGTGCGACCGGCAACGTGACCGGTCCCCACCTCCACCTGGAGGTCCACACCCCCGACGGTTCGGGCATCGACCCGATGGCCTGGTTCCAGAGCAAGGGCCTCAACCCCTGATCCGTCCTCCGGACACCGCTCCCCGGGCCGGTTCCTCCGGTGCCGGGGCCGGTGCGTCCGGCCCGTGGACCCCGGCAGCCCCGACGCTCTCCCCCCGACGTCAGGGCTGCCGGTCCTTTTCCCGCTCCCGACCCCGTCCGCGGGCGATCCCGTCCGCTGCCGACCCCGTCCGCGGGCGTCCGTCCGGGGCGTCCGTTCGGGGGACGGGAACGGGAACGGTCCGGCGCGAACGGAATAGCGGGCCCGCCGGGGTTCGTTGATCCACCCATGACTTCTCTTCGCCCGCTGGGCTCCTCCGGTCTCCAGGTCTTCCCGCTCGCACTCGGTGGCAACGTGTTCGGCTGGACGGCCGACGAGGCACAGTCCTTCGCCGTGCTGGACGCGTACACCGCGGCCGGGGGCAACTTCGTCGACACCGCGGACGGCTACTCCGCCTGGGTTCCGGGCAACAAGGGCGGGGAGTCGGAGACGGTCATCGGGAAGTGGCTCGCCTCCCGCTCCGACCGCGACGACCTCGTCATCGCCACCAAGGTCTCCACCCACCCCGACTACAAGGGGCTCGCCCCGGCCAACATCAAGGCCGCCGCCGAGGCGTCGCTGCGCCGGCTCGGCACCGACCGCATCGACCTCTACTACACGCACTTCGACGACGAGTCCGTGCCGGTCGAGGAGATCATCACCGCCCTGGACGAGCTGGTGAAGGAGGGCAAGGTCCGGGAGATCGCCGCCTCCAACATCAGCCCCGAGCGGCTCCGGGCCTCCCTGGACTTCTCCGAGCGCGAGGGCCTGGCCCGCTACGTCGCCCTCCAGCCGCACTACAACCTGGTCTCCCGCGACACCTACGAGGGCGCGCTCCAGGACACCGCCGCCCACGCCGGGCTGGCCGCCGTGCCGTACTTCGCCCTCGCCTCGGGCTTCCTGACCGGCAAGTACCGTCCGGGCGCCGAGGTGGAGAGCGCGCGGGCCGGGAGCGTGGCGCAGTACCGCGACTCGGAGCGGGGACAGAAGGTGCTGGCCGCGCTGGACAAGGTGGCCGAGGCGCACGACGCGCAGATCGCGACCGTCGCGCTGGCCTGGCTGGCCTCCCGACCGACCGTGGCCGCGCCGATCGCCTCGGCCCGTACGGTCGAGCAGCTGCCCGCGCTGGTGGCCGTCGCCGACCTCGAGCTGACCGAGCAGGAGCTGGCCGAGCTCACCGACGCGTCCGCCTGATCCGAGGAGCGGGCCGCGCGGCCCAGGCCGTCCCTACGGGCGCGGGGCCGGGTGCGGAGCCGGGTACGGGTACGGGCCGTACGCCGGGTGGGGCGCCTGCGCCGGCTGCGGGCAGGCGACGGGCCGGGCGTACGGCGCGTACGGGTACGTGTACGGACTGCCGGGCCGGAACGGCTGCGGGTACGGGCCGGTCCGGGCGTACGGGTTCTGCTGCGCATGGTGCGCATGGGGCGGGAGCGGATGCTGTTGCCCAGGGTGCGGGAACGGCTGCTCCTGGGCGTAGGGGAACGGCGGCATGCGGTGCGGGCGCAGCCGCCCCGTCACCTGCGCCGCGTACGTGAGCGCCGGGACGGCCACCTCCCGGCGCTCCCAGAGAAGGCGCAGCAGCTCCAGCTCGCGCTCGGCGAAGTCCGGGCCCGCCTCTCCCCGGCGGGCCCGGAGCCGCAGCGCGGCCAGCCTGGTCGCGTAGGACTCGTACTCCACGACGGCGACCGCGGCCGCCTTCCCCCGGGCCTTCGCCGCCGCCTTGTCGCCGGCCGCTACGGCGTATCGGTGACGGGCCATGTCGCGGGCGATGCCCCGGGCCCGCATCGAGGAGAGCGCGAGCGGCTCCACGGGGGTCAGCCAGCCGGCCGCCGCGTAGACGGGCAGCTCGGCGCAGAGCGTACGGAGCCTGCGGTAGCGGGACCAGATCGCCAGCCACGTCACCAGGCCGAAGACCGGGACCATGAACACCCCGTACACCGCGTAGAAACCCAGCGGGCTCAGGACCGCCGAACCGTTCCACAGCGCGTGCATGCCCATCGCGAGGACGAGCCCGAGCAGCGGCAGCAGGACGCGGCGGAGCTTCTGGTGGCGCAGGCTCGCCGCGGCGAGCCCGAAACCTATGCCGGTCAGTGACGTGAAGAGCGGGTGCGCGAACGGCGACATCACCGCCCGCACGAAGAACGTCGCGGCCGTCATCGCCGGGACGCCCGCATGACCGATCTCCTGGTCCTCGCCGAAGGCGTTGCCGAGGTACAGGATGTTCTCGGTGAAGGCGAAGCCGCTCGCGGTGAGCCCGGCTATCGCGATGCCGTCGACGACGCCGGTGAACTGCCGTCTTCGGAACAGGAAGATCAGCAGGACCGCGGCGGCCTTGGCGCTCTCCTCGATGAACGGTGCTATCACCGTGGCCCCGAGGGTGTCGGCGTTCGAGGGGTCGGCGGTGGTCGTGGCTATCCACCGGATCGCGAACGAATTCGCCAGGAGCGCGACCAGGGCGGCGGCGAACGCTCCCCAGGCGAAGGCGAACAGCAGATTCCGCCAGGGGCTCGGCTCGATCCGGTCCAGCCAGCGGAACGCGGCCGCCAGCAGCGGGACGGGCAGCACGGCGAGCCCGAGGCCGACGAGAAAGCCCTGCGTGCCCGTCTGGTCACGGACCAGGGCCAGGATCGCCAGGGCACAGAGCGCGAGGACCGTGCACACGACCGTGATGCGGAAGGCCCGGCTGCGCCACACGAGGCCGACCCGGCGCGGCCGGTACCACCCGTGCGCGCGCTGCGGCGCGGCAGCCAGGATCTCGCCGGCCGGCTCCTCGGGGAGCGGGACGGCGAGCGGGGACTGTCGCTGCTCTGCGGACTCGTCGGACGCCACCCGACGACCCTAACCAGCGGGACTGACACCTGACCACGGGACGACCGGACACGGTCCGCCCGCCGACCGGACACGGCCCCGCCCCGAGGCCCGCCACCGCCCGGCCCAGAGGGGGCGGGCGGCACCCGGCCACGGGGGTGTCAGACGCGGGCGAACAGCAGGTCGTGCACGACGTGGCCCTTGTCGAGGCCCTGCCCCTCGAACCGGGTCAGCGGCCGGAACGCGGGCCGGGGGGCGTATCCGCCGTCCGCCGCCGTGTTCTCGAAACGGGGGTGCGCGGTCAGCACCTCCAGCATCTGCTCGGCGTACGGCTCCCAGTCGGTCGCGCAGTGGAGCACCGCGCCCGGCTTCAGCCGCCCGGCCACCAGGTCGAGGAATTCCGGCTGGATCAGCCGCCGCTTGTGGTGCCGCTTCTTGGGCCACGGGTCGGGGAAGTACACCCGGAGGCCGTCCAGCGAGTCCGGCGCGAGCATCTCGCGGAGCAGGATGATCGCGTCACCGTTGGCCACCCGGATATTGGACAGGCCGTTACGGTCGGCGAGGCCGAGGAGGTTGCCCTGGCCGGGGGTGTGCACGTCCACGGCGAGGATGCCGGTGCCCGGGTCGTCGGCGGCCATCTGCGCGGTGGCCTCGCCCATGCCGAAGCCGATCTCCAGCACGACCGGGAGCCCGTCGAACATCCCGGGCAGGTCGAGGACGCGCTGCCCGTCGATGTCCAGGCCCCACTGGGGCCAGAGCCGCAGCAGGGCGTCCTGCTGGCCGGGCGTGACCCGGCTGCGGCGCGGCTGGAAACTGCGGATGCGGCGCTCGTGGTGCGAACCGGCCGGGTCGATGGCGGGCCCGCCCGGGAAGCGCGACTCCTGGCGCAGCCTGCGCTGCCGCTCGAAGGCGGCCTCCCGCAGGTCGTCCGGGATCCCGGCGGTGGACCGGCCGTCCGCCGACGCGGGTGCGCCGTCGGCTGCCGGTGCGTTGTCCGTCGCCGGGGCGGGGGAGTTCTCGGTGAGGCCCTCGGAGCGGTTCTCGGCGAGATGCGCGGAGGGGCTCACGGGGTGGCTCTCGGAGGGGTTCATGGGCTCAGACACAATGCCCCGATTCTACGGCGGGCGGCCTCCACCCCGTCTCCCGCGCCCGGAGCAGCGCCCTGCGTGCCACCTCCCGTCCGATGGGCAGCGAGGCCGTCGCGGCGGGCGACGGCGCGTTCAGCACATGGACGGTGTGCGGGGCCTCGCGGATCAGGAAGTCGTCGACCAGCGTGCCGTCGCGGAGCACGGCCTGGGCCCTGACCCCGGCCGGGGCAGGCCGCAGATCGGCCTCCGTCACCTCGGGCAGCAGCCGCCGCACGGCGTCGGTGAACGCGCGCTTCGACAGCGAGCGGTGCACCTCGCCCGCCCCGTACCGCCAGTGTCTGCGGGCGATCCGCCAGCTGCCGGGCCAGGCCAGGGTGTCCGCCAGCTCGCGCGGGCGCACGACCGGCCAGCCGTACCCCTCGCGGGCCAGCGCGGGCACCGCGTTCGGGCCGACGTGGACGCCGCCGTCGTGGCCCCGGGTCAGGTGGACGCCGAGGAACGGGAAGGCCGGATCGGGCACCGGATAGACCAGGCCGCGCACCAGCTCCGGCCGCGTCAGCTCGTAGTACTCCCCCCGGAAGGGCACGATCCGCACCTCCGGGTCGTCGCCCGCCAGCCGCGCCACCTGGTCGCAGTGCAGCCCCGCGCAGTTGACCAGCACCCGGGCCCGCACCACCGCGCCGTCCGCCGTGCGCACCGCCACGCCCCAGGGGCGCCGGTCTATCGCGACGGCCTCCGCCCCGTAACGGATCTCGCCGCCCCTGTCGCGCACCTCGGCGGCGAACCGGGCCGCGACCGCCCCGAAGTCGCAGACCCCCGTCGAACCGACCCGGATGGCGGCGAGCCCGCTCACCCCCGGCTCGTACTCCGCGATCTGCGCGGGGCCCAGCTCGCGCACCGGCAGCCCGTGGAGACGGCCGCGCTGGACCAGGGCGTGCAGCCGCGGCAGCTCGGACCGCTCGGTCGCGACGATGAGCTTGCCGGTCACCGCGTGCGCGATGCCGTGCTCGGCGCAGAAGTCGACCATCTCGGCGGCGCCGCGTACCGCGTAACGGGCCTTGAGCGAGCCCGGCGGGTAGTAGATGCCGCTGTGGATCACCCCGCTGTTGCGCCCCGTCTGGTGTCGGGCCGGGCCGCTCTCCTTCTCCAGGACCGTCACGCGGGTGCCCGGAGCGGTGCGCGTGAGCGCGTAGGCCGTCGACAGGCCGACGATCCCGCCGCCGATCACCAGCACGTCGCAGTCGTACGCCGCGTGCGTCATCACCGCACCACCTCCCACCCCGATAGTGCACTGACCCACTGACAACGCACTCAAACCGATGGGACCCCGTAAGGTGCCGGATCTTTACGCACGGACGGTGCCGACCCCCCGCGCACGGGCGGTGCCGGCCCCGCGCGGCCGGTGGCTACGCGGGCGCCACCAGGAGCGGCCTGGCCCGTTCGCGGAGCTCGGCGACGCGCGGCTCGTGCCCGTACGGTTCGAGCCGGTGGAGCAGGTCGCGCACGTACTCCGTGGTCCGGGCCGAGGAGATGCGGCCCGCCACCTCCACCGCCCGGGTGCCCGCGGCGCAGGCCGCGTCCAGGTTGCCGGACTCCAGCTCGGCCACCGCCGACACCACGAGCCGCAGCCCGTGCGAGCGGACGAACTCCTCGGTGGGCCGGGAGAGCGCCTGCTCGGTGAAGCGCTTCACCTGCCGGGGCGCCTTCAGGTCGAGATGGCACTCCGCGGCGTCGGCGGCGAACCGGTCGTACGAGTAGAAGCCCAGCCAGGACGGGTCGCCGTCGCCCTCCCGAGAGCGCTCCAACCAGCTCTCGGCGGCGGTCAGCGCGGAGCCCGCGGCTGCGGCGTCGTTCGCCTTGGCGTGGGCGCGGGCCTCCACCAGGCGGAAGAAGCTCATGGTGCGGGCCGTCGCGAGACCCCGGTTGCGCTCGACGGCGGCCTGGGCGAGGTCGACGCCCTCGTCGGCGAAGCCGCGGTAGGTCGCCTGCAGGGACATCGACGCCAGGACATAGCCGCCCAGGGGCACGTCGGCGGCGGCGCGCGCCAGCCTGAGGGCCTGGATGTAGTAGCGCTGCGCGGCCTCCTGCTGGCCGGTGTCGAAGGCCATCCACCCGGCGAGCCGGGTCAGCTCGGCGGCCGCTCCGAAGAGGGCCCGCCCCACCTCGTCGCTGTAGGAGCCGAGCAGCAGGGGAGCGGCGTCGACTCTTAAGCACTCGGGGACCATCGAGGAGCGCCAGTCCCCGCCGCCGTACTTGGAATCCCAGCGGCGGGCGTCCTGGGCGGCCTCACGGAGCTTGGAGACATCGCTGTGGCCGACCCGCAGCGGGGAGACGTCACCGGCGGGCGCGGTGCCGACGGTACGAGGAGTGTCGGGGGTGTTCTCGGCGGGCGCCGGGGACGCGCTGTCCGGGCGGGGCTGGGCGGGGATCGACGCGGTCTTCCGGCCGGCCAGCGCACCGAGCGCGCCGAGCGCCGCCCGGTCCGCCTGGGCGGTCAGCGCGGCCGGGGTGCCCGGACGCGGGCGTGCCCCGGACGGCGGCGCCGGGTCGGTGCCCCGGGCCGTCCGGCCCGTGGGGGCCTGGGGCCCGGTGGTGCCGCGTGCGCCCTGCGCGCCCTGTGTGCCCTGGTTGCCGGGGGCCGCGGCCTCGCCCGCGTCCCGCTCCACCGTCGCGTCGGCGGGGCATATCAGCCAGCGGGACGCGGGCGTCGCGTACGCACTCACCGAGAAGGAGCCCGCGAGGGACTGCCAGATGCCGCCGCCGCCCGCCCGGCGCCCGGCCAGATCCAGCCGGTACAGCTCGGTCGCCGAACGGACCGCCTCGGCGACACCGCGCGGGAAGGCCAGCCCTACCTCCGGCGCCGGATCGGCGTCCGCGAGCCCGATCTCGTGCAGCGGCACCGGCCGGCCCAGCTTGGCGCCGATCGCCGCGGCGATGAGATGGGGCGCGGCGCCCTGCGGCACCATGCCCTTGGCGACCCACCGGGCCACCGAGGTCTTGTCGTAACGGAGTGTCAGTCCGCGCTGCGCCCCGAGGTCGTTGACCCGCCGGGCCAGCCCGGCGTTGCTGATTCCCGCGAGGGCGAGAACGGTTCCGAGCTTCTCGTTCGGTCCGCGTTGCTCCCTGGACATGCGCCACCCCTCGACACACAGACGGCCGCCGCGTCGCCGTCGCGGCGCGCGGCATTCGCACCGGGTCCTCCCCCGGAGACCGGTTCCGGCGCCCCGGCCGCACACGCATGTGGCCGAGCCCCGGGGAATATGCCTCCTGCAGAGCACCTCAGTGCACCCAGCGTAGTTCGCCGCATCCCTACCGTTAAGGGGCAGACGTCCGTATGGCGGGATTGTTGCCAGGCGTCGCGGAGGGGGCGCCGGGGGCGCGGATCGGGCTTCGTGCAGGGGGAGTTCGGGCGGGACGCGGGGGCCGGCCGGAGCGCGGTCCGCACCCCGGCCGACGGCGCACGGCGACACCGTCCGGCGAGGTCGCGGGGGTGCGGCGGCGGTGCCGTGCGAGGCGTCCGGCACGTGCTCCTGGTGTGTGGCCGTGCGCCCGGCAGTGCGCTCTCGTCCGGCGGTTTCGGAGGAGTTTCCATGAGTGCTGCGTGGGTCGGCCCACTGCACCTGACTCAGTGGGCTGGGGGACACCGCCGCCTCATTCCCCGCAGGCGGCGGACCGGTCCGGGAGGCGGACGACGCCTCCCGGACCGAGCGCGGGCGGCTCCGGCGGAGATCGTCGACGGCCGCCGCAGGGCCCCGGCGAACCCGCGGGAGCCTTCGGGACGTCCTGCGGAACGAAGCGGTAGGAAAGGTGACTTCCCGTGCGGCGGGTCCGCCCTCGCGACGTTCCTGCGCACGCTGAAAATGGCTGAATGTCGTCGGTTGTTCGAGGTTGGGTCGCCGGGGGTGCGGACATCTCGACGGCCTTCCGCCAGTCGCCTTCCGGGCATGCGCGGACGGTTACCGGGTGACCGGATCCCGTCCGGCGCCTCCGGTCCGCGAGGGGCGCGCAGGGGGGCGCGTACGGTCCACGGTCGCTCGCTGAGCGTACGCGCCGCAGCGGCCGCCCGGAGTACGGGGTGCCGCTCGCCGTCGACGGCCGCGGCGCCCGGCCTTTGCCAGGGGCGCATGCCCGTCCGACGTGCGCCCCACACGGCCCCTCCCGCGCGCCGTTGTCGTGGCAGCATGTTCGCAACGGCGTCACGCGTTACCGGAGTTCGCCCGATAGTGCCCCGCTGCGCCGTTTTGTCCACAGCCTGTGGAGGCGGCGTTGCGTTGGTTGGTGGGGTGGAGCAGTATCGCCGCGAGCTTCGGCACGGCCGGCGCGGTCGGACCCCTCGACGAGGGGCGTGCGATGCACCCCGTGGGCTCCCAGCTCCTGTGGGGCGACCCGGACCCGCTCTGGGCGGTGGGCGACTGGCGCCCCGACGAGATCCGCCTGGTCTCGGTCGAGACCGCACCGGGCGAGCCCCCCGCCCGGATCGCCGTCCTCGGCTGCTGCGGAGCCACCGACGAACAGCTGCGCTCCGGACTGATCGCCGCCCGGGGCGGGGCGCTGCGCCACCTCACCTCCTGGTCCGGCAGCTACACGGCCGTCGTCCGGATAGGCCGCCGGATCACCGTCATCGGCGACCTCGCCGGTGCCCGCCCGGTCTTCTACACCCCCTGGGCGGGCGGCACCGCGTACGCCACCGCCGCGCTCCCGCTCGCCGACCTCATAGAGGCCCAGCTCGACATCGGCCATCTGGCCGCCCTCCTCGCCTGCCCCGAGACCCCGCAGGCGCTGCGCGACGGCACCCCGTACGCCGGGGTGAAGCGCATCCCGCCGGGCCACGCGCTCATCCTCCGCGAGGGCTCGCGCGAGATCACCGGCTACGAGGCGGTGGCCTCGCTCGCCGTGGCCGCGCCCGAGACGGACCCGGTGAGCGCCGTCGACGGGGTGCGCGACGCGCTGGTCGAAGCCGTACGCGCCCGGCTGCTGGCCCCGCGCCACGCCCCCGAGACCGCGCCGCCCGACCCCGGCCCGGTCCCCGGCATGGGCCCCGCCGACCGGCGGGCCGCCCGCGGCGCACCGGTCCCCGGCATCGGCGCCGACCTGTCCGGAGGCAGTGCCTCCGCCACCCTCGCCCTGCTCGCCGCCGGTCTCCCCGGACTCCCCGGCACCCTCCTCGGCCACGGCACCGGTGCGGGGACGCGGCTGCTCGCCGTCACCCTCAACGACCTCACCGCCCACGGCCACGAGGAGGAGCTGGAACGGGCCCGCGTCATCGCCGCCGACCCGCGCCTGCACCACGTGGTCGTCCCGGCCGGCGAGGAGGCCCTGCCCTACGCCGGTCTCGGCGGCGGCCCGCTCACCGACGAACCCGCCCCCGCCCTCGTCGTCGCCGAGCGCCACCGCCGACGCCTCGCCTCCGGCAGCGCGGACCACTTCGTCGGCGGCGGCGCCCGCCAGGTCCTCGACGCCCACCCGGCCCGCCTCGCCGACCTGCTGATGGACCGCCGCCGACGCCATCTGCTCCGCCCGGTCGCCGCACTCGCCCGGGCGGAGGGGCCGAGCGCGCACTCCCTGGTCGTCCCGCTGACCGTCTACCGGGCGGCCCGCCGCCTGTCCCGTACGTCGTACCGCGCCGGCCTGGAGCTGGCCGCCGACCGGCTGCCGGACGCCAACCGGAACGCCCCCGCCCTCGACACCCCCGCCGAGGCATCGCTCGACGCCCTCGCCTGGTCGCGTCCCGGGCCCGCCGCGCGCTGGCTGACCGGGGAGGCGCTCGCCGAGGTTGCGGCCCGGCTCCAGGACGCGGCCGTCCGGCCCGTCTCCGTACAGCGCCCCGGCGACGCCCGCGCCCGGGCGGTCCTGGCCCGGTACGCCGCCGACCACCGCATCCTGGAGCAGGCCGCCGAGAACCGCAGCCAGCGGCTGCACGCACCGTTCCTCGACAACCAGGTCGTCCGCGCCGCCCGCGCGCTCCCCGAATCGCTCCGGGTCCAGCCGGGCGCCCGCGCCACGGTCCTGCGCCGGGTGCTGGCCGGGGCCGGCGTCCACGACCTCCCGTCCGGCTGGGGCGCGCCCTCGCACGCCACGGCGGACGCGACCGCGCGCACCGGACTGCGCGCCGCGCTGCCGGAGTTGATCGCGCTCTTCGAGGCCCCGCTGCTCGCCGACGCCGGGCTGGTCGAGGCCCGCGTCGTACGGAAGGCGCTGCGCGCGGCCGCCGACGGCGCACCGCTCCCGCTGGACGGCCTCGCCCACCTCGCCTCCACGGAGCTGTGGCTGCGCCGTCTGGTAGCGCGCCGCGGCACCTGCTGGACGGGTACGGCGGCCCCCCGTCAGCGCGCGGTCGCCGGTGGCGTCGTACCGGGCAGGCGGACGCTCCAGGCGTAGAGCGTCCTCTTTCCGTCGCCCTTCCGCCCTCTTCCGGACCACGCCGGACGGCGGCCCCACCGCCCCGCGCTCAGCGGCAACTGATCCTGGAAACCGCCCAGTCGGCGAGCGCCACGGGCTTCCCGCGCCGGGCGGGTTCGACGACGAGCCGGATCCGCTCGCGGCCCGTGATGTCGACGCTCACGGGTACGGCCGGTTCGTCCCCGTTCACCACCGGCGACTGCCACAGCAGCGCCCCGTCCCCGTCGAGGACGGAGAAGCGTACGGAGCCGAGTCCCAGCGTCAGATCGTCGAGCCCGGCCATCGCCTCGTACCGCGTGCACTGCCGGTTGAGCTGGATGGTGACGGAGGAACGGGCGCCGACGGTCACCCCGGGCGCGTACGGCGTGCCGCCGATCGACACCTGGGAGCGCTGCCAGAGCCAGCTGCTCTCGCCCATCACCACCTCGGGCTCGGTGTGGTCGCCCATGAGGGAGTACCTCAACTCGCTGACCTGGTAGACGGTCGGCTCGGGCGGGGCCGGGGTGGGGGTCGGCGTCGGCTCCGGCGCGGGGGGTGTCGGCGTCGGCGTGGGTGTGGGCGTCGGGGGCGGGGTCGGGGGCGGGGTGGGTTCCGGCTTCGGCGCGGGGGGCGGTGCGGGTGCCGGGGGCGTGGGCGTCGCGGGCGCCGGGGCGGGCGGTTCGGGGCTGGGCGGCGGCGGTGCGGGCGTCGGGGGCGCCACCGCGGCGGGCCTCACCGGGCGCTCGGCCTCGGGCTTCGGCGCGTCGCTCCCGGTCATGGCCCAGACCAGCCCGGCCGCGGCGGCCACCGCGACCGCCGCCGCGATACCGGCCTTCACCGGGGCACCGAGCCCCTCCGAGGCGGCGGCGCCACCGGCCGCGCTTCCGCCGGAACCGCTCCCGGTGGTGGCCGCGGCGGCACCCGCCCCCGCGGCGGCCACCGCACCACCGGCCGCGACCCCGGCGGCCTTGAGTACGTACCCCGCGGCGAACCAGCCGATGACGGCAACCGGCAGCAGCGCGGGGATCCCGGCGTTGACCTGGGCCAACTCACCGGCGGCGATACGGCACTTCGCGCACTCCTCCAGGTGGCCCCGCAGTCCGCGCTCGGCCCGCACGCGGAGCCCGCCCCGGGCGTACGCGCCGAGCCGGTCCGCGTACCGCGCGCAGTCGCCGCCCGAGGTGAGCGACCGGCTCACATGGGCCTGGAGGTACGCCTGCTTGAGGCCCTCGCGGGCCCGACTGGCCAGCACCGCCGTGGCGTTGGCGGTCAGCCCGAAGAGCGGGGCGATCGCGCTGGGCGACTCCTCCTCGACGGTGGTGTGCCACAGCACCGCCTGCCAGCGCTCCGGCAGACTGCGGAACGCCTGCATCGCCATCGACCGCTCGGCCTCGTGCATCGCCAGCACATCGGCCCCGAGGTCGAGCGTGTCCGTGTCCGACAGCCGGGCGGGCCGGGCCGCCTGGGCGGCGAACACCGCGAAGTCGTCGACCAGTTGCTCACGCTTGGCGGTCTTGGTCCAGGCGGCGCCGACATGGCGGACGGCGGTCATGAGGTAGGCCCGTACGGCCTCCTCGGGGCCCTTGCCCCGGCGCACCGCCTGCAGGGTGCGGGCGAAGACCTCGGCCGTCAGGTCTTCGGCGGTGTGGGCGTCCCGGCAGCAGCTGCGCGCGTAGCGCCGTACCGCGTCGGAGTGGCGCCGGAACAGCTCCTCGTACGCATGGTCGTCGCCGTCGCGCATCCGCCGGATCAGCTCGGCGTCGGAGGGGGCGGTGGTGGTGTCGGGGCTGCCGCCCTCCCGCTGCATCGGCACCGCGGCCCCGGCCCCGGCCACGGCCCCGGCGTCAAGGTCGGTCGGGGCCGACCACGGGCCGGGCAGCACCGTGCCGCCCCCGGTGTCACCGCCGGACCGGGCGGACCCGCCCTGACTCGGCACCTGGCGGGCGGGGGCCGACCCGCCGGCTCCTGCGGCACCGCCCAGGGCGGAGACGTCGTCGAACGACTCTTCCTGCTGCCCGTCACCGCTCATCGCGGTAGCCCCCGTATGCGCTCTCGGACCCAAACTTCGGGCAAGAGTGCCACATGGCGTAATCACGACGGACCCTCAGCCCTGGCAACCACTCATCCGGGGCGTTTTTCCGAATGTGAGTACTAAAGGCCATTCATTCGGGGAAAGCTTGGTGATCTCCATTTCCCGTCGGACGCGCGAGGACGAGCACCGGACCTCTTCGGAAGAGCCCCGTACGGCGGCCGGACGACACGGAGACCGGCCGGACCGGGCGGATGGCCGGGGCGACGACGGGCACCTGGCGGGGCCTTGAACGAGACCCCGCCACATCGGGCCACCCACGCCGCCGCACCGCACCCGCCGCGCCCCACCGCCGTACAGGGCGCGGCGCCCGCCGTACGGGCACCGCCCCCCCGGGTCGCTCAGGCGGCCGGACGGGACCGCAGCCCCTCCAGCAGGATGTCCAGCAACCGGCTCGAAGCGGCGGCCTGCTGGGCCGCGTCGGGCAGCGAGGGCGCCGCCGTCGCTATCACCAGCAGCACGTCCGCGACCGTCACGTCCCCGCGCAGCTCACCGGCGGCACGTGCCCGGTCCACCAGGCGGCCGACCACCTCCAGCAGCTCACCGGCGCCCGTGTCGTCGTCCTCGACACCGCTCTCCCCGTCCGACGCCGACTCGACCGTCTGCCGCTGCTGCGGCACCCGGGCCTCGTCGCGGCCGTCGACCGGTGCGCCCACCGGCTCCCCGGTCACCACGGCCTCGCCGTCCTCGGCACCGACCCGCAGGACCTGCGGCGGCAGCAGCCGCCCCGCGCCCGAGGCCACCGACGTACGCAGGAAGCGCGACAGCGCCGACCAGGGCTCGTCCTCCTGGCCGAGCGCGGTGCGGGCCTGGTCGGTGAGGCGCGAGGTCTCCTCCTCGGCTATCCGCCGGACCAGCACGTCCTTGCTCGGGAACCGCCGGTACACCGTGCCGACGCCGACTCTCGCGCGCCGTGCCACGTCCTCCATCGGGGCCCCGTAGCCCAGCTCACCGAAGACCTCGCGGGCGGCGCGCAGGACATGCTCCAGATTGCGCTGCGCGTCCACCCGGAGCGGAGCCGTACGGCTGTTGGCCCCGGCCGGCGCACCGTTGGCCCCGGCCGTGACGCCCGGGGCCGGCTGCGCCGCCGCCCCGACCGTCGCCACCGATCCGTTCCGCCCGGAGTCATCGGACGAATGGGGCGTAACGGCAGCAGTGGTCGGCCAATGAGATTCCTGAATATGCATGACTTTCCCCCGGTTATGACGTCTCCCCCCGGAGACTTCCCGCCGTCTGAGCCAGGGAGCGGATCAACGTCCCGACCGACACCCCGGCGACCTACGAACATAGTTGAGCCCGGCTCAATTCAGAAGGGGGTAGTTCCGCACGGAGCGCCCCCCGATCGGAGCAAGGACCGGTTGGCCACCTATTGGTCTCCCGCACGGATACCCCGCCCCGACCCCTGACCTGCGCGGCTCCGCCCATTCCGCCGTACCGCGCCGCAACCGCCCGCCGAGAACCTCCGGTCACACAATTTGCCCAGGCTGTGGACAAACTCCTGAGCACGTTGCGTCATGGGGTGGTGATGGCTTCAGATTCCGGGGTGAACCCCCTCGGCCCCCCGCCGGGTACGCGCATTCTCGTCGTCGGCGGCGGCTACGTCGGGATGTACACGGCGCTGCGCCTCCAGCGGAAGCTGAAGCAGAAGCTCAGAAGGGGGGAGGCCGAGATCGTCGTCGTCACCCCCGAGCCCTATATGACGTACCAGCCGTTCCTGCCCGAGGCCGCCGCGGGATCGATCTCGCCGCGCCACGTCGTGGTGCCGCTCCGCCGGGTCCTCGCGCACTGCACCATCGTGATCGGCGAGGTGCGCACCCTCGACCACACCCGGCGCACCGCGACCGTCACCACCCTTGCCACCGGCGAGGACGGCACCGGCGCCCTCGAGATCCCGTACGACGAGATCGTCCTCGCCCCCGGCTCCGTCTCGCGCACCCTCCCGGTCCCCGGCCTCGCCGACCACGGCATCGGCTTCAAGACCGTCGAGGAGGCCATCTCCCTGCGCAACCACGTCATCGAGCAGATGGACATCGCCTCCGCCACCCGCGACCCCGCCATCCGCGACGCCGCGCTCACCTTCGTCTTCGTGGGCGGCGGGTACGCGGGCGTCGAGGCACTCGCCGAGCTGGAGGACATGGCCCGCTACACCGCGCGGTACTACCACAACATCACGGCGGACGACCTGAAGTGGATCCTCGTCGAGGCGTCCGGCCGCATCCTCCCCGAGGTCGGCGACGAACTGGGCGTCTACGCCATCCGCGAGCTGCGCGGCCGCAACATCGACGTACGCCTCGACACCCGGCTGGAGTCCTGCGAGGACCGGATCGCCGTCCTCAGCGACGGCTCCCGCTTCCCGACCCGCACCCTGGTGTGGACCGCGGGCGTCAAGCCCGCACCCCTGCTCGCCGCCACCGGCCTCCCGCTCGACGAACGCGGCAGGCTCCGCTGCACGGCCCAGCTCGCCGTCGAGGGCACCGCCCACGCCTGGTCCGCCGGCGACGCCGCCGCCGTGCCGGACCTGACCGCCACGGAGCCGGACTCCCGGACCGCCCCCAACGCCCAGCACGCGGTGCGCCAGGCCAGGGTCCTCGCCGGGAACGTCCTCGCCTCGCTCGCCGGTGAGCCCCTCCAGGAGTACCGTCACCGCAACGCGGGCTCCGTCGCCTCGCTCGGCCTCCACAAGGGCGTCGCCCATGTCTACGGCCGCAAGCTGAAGGGCTTCCCGGCCTGGTGGATGCACCGCACGTACCACCTCAGCCGCGTACCGACGTTCAACCGGAAGGCCCGCGTCCTTGCCGAATGGACCCTCGCCGCGCTCTTCAAGCGCGAGATCGTCTCCCTCGGCTCGCTGGAACACCCGCGGGCCGAGTTCGAGATCGCCGCGGGCGGCGGTCACCCCCGCCCGGACGGCCCACCGGGCCCCCGGTCCCCCTCCGGGCCGGACGGCCCACCGCGCGAAGGCCCCTGACGTGCCGTCGGCCCGCCGGTCCGCGCGCCGGACGGCGGCCCGTGCCGACAACTGTCCGTACGGTCCGTCACACTGGACGTGTGACCATAGGTGGGCCCACATCTGCACAGAGTGACCCGGCCGGCAGTGACCGACAGTGAGCATCCCGCGAGAGCGGACCAGACCGACACACGAGGCCAGAGATTCCGTGAACTTCACGCGCTGGAGCGCCCGCCTACCCGGAACGCAGCGCCGCGCCGCCGCACGGGACGACCGCAGTTCCGTGCCCCCGGCCCGCGCCGAGTACGCACGGCCCGAGGCCGGCCCCCACCCGCCTGACGACGGCCCGGGCACGGATCCCCGGCCCGGCGGCTCCGCGGTGGAGGACCTCTCCGCCGGGGAGATCCTCGGCCAGCTGCCCGCGCTGGTGGCCCTGGTGTACGGCCCCGACCACCGGATCGCGTACGTCAACGACGCCTACACCGCCGCCTTCGGCCCCCGCCCGACCGGCGCCCCCGCCGCCGAGGCCATGCCGGAGCTCGACGAACTCAGCCTGCTCCCCCTCATGGACCAGGTCCTGCGCAGCGGCACGCCCCGCACGGTCAAGTCCCGCAAGGTCCGCAACGGCAGCTCGTACACCGTGACCTGCACCCCGGTGCACCGAGGCGCCACGGACGACACCGCGCTCCGTGACGGCACCCCCGGCAGCCGGCGCCGCACCGGCCGCGGCAAGGGCGGAGCCGGTACCGGCGAGCGCGGCGTCCTGGTCTACGCCGCCGACGTCACCGACCACGCCGAGGCGGCCGAGCGGCTGCGCACCAGCGAGCGCCGCCACCGCGAAACGGCCGTCACCCTCCAGCGTTCCCTGCTTCCCCAGGAGCTGGAGCAGCCCGACGACCTCCGGATCGCCGCCACCTACCAGCCCGGCGGCACGGACGCCGCGGTCGGCGGCGACTGGTACGACGTCATCACCCTCGGCGCCGGGCGCACCGCCCTGGTGATCGGGGACGTGATGGGACGCGGGGTGCGGGCCGCCGCCGTCATGGGCCAGCTCCGCACGGCCGTACGCGCCTACGCCCGCCTCGACCTCCCGCCGCACGAGGTGCTCCAGCTGCTGGACGGCCTCGCCGCCGAGATCGACGCCAGCCAGATCGCCACCTGCGCGTACGCGGTCCACGACCCCAACGAGGGGCAGCTCGTCTACTCCTCGGCGGGCCACCTGCCGATCCTGGTGTGCGCCGAGGACGGCACGGTCCACCGCGCGGAGGACCCGACCGGCCCGCCGCTCGGCACGGGCGGCTGGATCCACACCTCGGGCACGATCCCGCTGCCGCCCGGTTCCACGGCCGTGCTCTACACGGACGGCCTGGTGGAGCGGCGCAGCGAGGACATCGACGAGGGCGTCGCCGCCCTGGAGCGCGCCCTGTCCGGCGCGAAGGGCTCGCCCCAGGTGGTCTGCGACCGGCTGATCCGCTCCCTCGGGGTCACCGCGGAGCACGACGACGACGTGGCGGTCCTGGTGGTCCAGCACCCCGCCCGCACCGGGGCGAACGCGGAGCTGTTCCACAACGCTTCGCTCGATCTGCTCGGCGGCATCGAGGCGGCCCCGCGCGCCCGCGCCTTCGCGAGCGGGGTGCTGACGTCCTGGCGCTTCCCGGTCGAGCTGTGCGACCTGGGCGTGCTGGCCGCCGGCGAGCTCGTCGCGAACTCCCTCAAGCACGGCACCCCGCCGATGCGGCTGGGCCTGCGGCGCACCGACCGCCGCCTGATCATCGAGGTGACCGACGGCGACGACCACCTGCCGCGCCGCCGCCGGGCCGAACCGGCGGACGAATCGGGGCGCGGCATCTCCATCGTCGCGACGATCGCCACGTCCTGGGGCAGCCGCCGCACCCCGGGCGGTGGCAAGGCCGTCTGGTGCGAGTTCGCCCTGCCGCACTGAGGCCCCGTCCGATCGGACGGGGCCCCGGTGGGTCAGTGTGCGGCGACGGCCGCCGGAACCTCGGCCCCGGTCCCGGCGTCCGGCCGTGACGTGGCGACCACCTTGGACGGCACCACGGCCAGCGAGGGCTGGTCCTGCACGGGAGTGAGCCTGCGGCCCAGCCGCAGCGCCAGCACCGTGATCCCCAGCGAGAACAGCACGAACGTCACGATGTACGGCCCGTGCAGCGTGGCGCCCATCGGGCCGCCCACGGCCGGCCCGACCGCCAGCGCGAGCTGCTTGCACAGCGCGAACGCGGAGTTGTACTGCCCGACCATCGACTCCGGCGCCAGATCGGCCACCAGCGGCGCCACGGTCGGCGACAGCATCGACTCACCGAGCCCGAACAGCGCGTACGTGGAGATCATCGCGGCCGTCGCCATGGTCTGGCTGCCGTGCCCGAGCCCCGCGTACCCCGCCACGATCCAGGCGAACGCCCAGATCAGACCGACCGACGCGATCACCCGGCTGCGCTTGCGGCGCTCCACGAGCCGCAGCACGACGAACTGCGCCACGACGATGACGGCGGTGTTGGCGGCCAGCGCGATCCCGAGCGTCGACGGCTGGATCCCGGCGGCCTCGGTCCCGTACGCCGCGAGCCCGGACTCGAACTGCCCGTAGCAGGCGAAGAACAGCACGAAGCCCAGCACGCACAGCTGCACCATGGCCCGGTGCGAGAGCAGCGCCCGCAGCCCGCCCTGCGCCTTGGCCCCGTCGGAGGGCCTGACACCGGGAACGGACGCGGTACGGGGCAGCCGCACCGTGACGGCGATGACGCCGAGCACCACGAACATCGCGGCCTCGATGAGGAACAGCAGGGTGAAGGAGGCGGGCCGGGCGGTGTCGACGATCTGCCCGCCGACCAGCCCGCCGATGCCGAGCCCGAGGTTCTGCAGGAAGAACTGCATGGCGAAGGCGCGCGTGCGGGTCGCGGTGCTGGAACACCACACGAGCATCGTCGCGAGCGCCGGCTGCATGACCGCCGTCCCCGCGCCGAGCACCGCGGCCGACAGCACGGCGGCGGTCACCCCCGACGACAGCCCGAGCGCCACGGCGCCCACGGCGGCGACCGCCGAGGCCACGACGAGCACGGGCAGCGGCCCGCGCCGGTCGATGGTCCGCCCGGTGAAGGGCAGCACGGCCAGCGCCGCCATGGCGAAGACCGCCAGTACGACTCCCGCGGTGCCAGCACCCAGATCACGTACCTGCGCCACATAGACGTACAGATACGGAACGGTGAACCCCAGCCCGAACGCGCTCAGCGCGCTTCCCAGCTGGATCCGCCGCAGTGCTGCACCCATCTCCCTGGTCACACTCACCTTCCTCAAGGTCTCGGAACGACATGGCGAGCCATCGAACGACTCGAACCCGAAGACTTTAGCACTAAAGTTAGAACGTCAACAATATAGGTCGAAGGACTTCGATGGCTTTGGAGGGCGTGCCATACTGCCCGCCATGTCTGACACCACCGAGGAGCCCGGACCGCAGGAGCCGGGCCTCGACGAACAGATCGCCGCCTACCAGCGCGAGTTCCGCGACCTGGACCCTCAGGTCGAGCAGGTCGTATCGGCGCTGGGCCGACTGAACCGCCGGATGAACGTCGCGTACGGACGCCAGCTCGCCGCCCTCGGCATCAGCAACGCCGAGTGGGAGGTCCTGAAGACGCTGGTGCTCTCCGGTTCGCCGTACCGCCTGGGCCCGGGCGAGCTGGCCAAGCGCCTCGGCCTCACCCCGGCGGCGATGACCCACCGCATCGACCGCATGGCGGGCGAGGGCCTCGTCACCCGGGACCGGGACGAGAACAACCGGGTCCGCGTGATCGTCGAGGTGACCGACGAGGGCCGCACGAAGTGGCTGGAGGCGATGCGCATGGCCACCGACTTCGAGGAGGACCTGCTCCAGGACCTCAGCGGCGAGGAGCGCGGAGTCCTCGGCGACATGCTGATCCGCCTGCTGCGCCGGGTGGAGCACGCTCAGCCGGACGCCGGCGGCCGCCTCACCGACCTGGACTGACCGGGCCTGGCGGGGCCTGACCGGGGCCGGTAAAAGGGCTTGACCTGCGGGCTTGACACCCCTCTGGCTGGTCCGTAAGGTTCTTCGAGTTGTCGCGGAGCCGGAACGGTTCTGTGACAGCCGATCCCGCCGCCGAGCGCGGCAACCAAAACTCAGCACGATCTCCCATCGGGAGCAATTTCGGCATGCCGAAATTGATTTCGAAGACTCGATTATGAGTCGCCGGGAAAATCCGCTAGAGTTTGAGCGTCGGAACGGCCCAAGGGCCGGGAAGACAAACCCCGCTGACTGGGAATCAGGCCCGAAAAGATCTGATAGAGTCGGAACCGCCGGAAAGGGAATCGCGGAAGCGAGGAACTGGAAAGCGGAACCCGCTTCGGCCGGGAATCGGAACTCGAAAGAGTCTGATAGAGTCGGAAACGCAAGACCGAAGGGAAAAGCCCGGAGGAAAGCCCGAGAGGGTGAGTACAAAGGA
>NZ_JBIBUU010000028.1:0-79222 GCF_043079735.1 Streptomyces sp. NPDC015144
GGAACGGACGCTTCCTTTGTACTCACCCTCTCGGGCTTTCCTCCGGGCTTTTCCCTTCGGTCTTGCGTTTCCGACTCTATCAGACTCTTTCGAGTCCCGATTCCCGGTCGAAGCGGGTTCCGCTTTCCAGTTCCTCGCTTCCGCGATTCCCTTTCCGGCGGTTCCGACTCTATCAGATCCTTTCGGGCCTGATTCCCAGTCAGCGGGGTTTGTCTTCCCGGCCCTTGGGCCGTTCCGACGAGTGAGACTTTAGCGGATTCCTTGGCTCCGACGCTAATCGGGGGCGTTCTCGCGAACGCGGATTCCTCATTCCGCAAATGCGCACGAAAAACCGGACGACAGGTGTCGCTGGTCAGAAGTGATTACTGCGGATTGGTTGTCCGGGGACCGACCGGAGTCGGCGCTCACGTCGGACAACTCGGAGCACACTACGGATCGGGGCGGGCCGTGTCAACCTCTGGCTCACCGCCGGCTCAGCCGTTGCCGGAGGCCAGTTCGCGGCTGCGGTCGCGGGCGGCTTCGAGGGCGGCGATGAGGGCGGCCCGTACGCCGTGGTTCTCCAGCTCACGGATGGCGCTGATGGTGGTGCCGGCCGGGCTGGTGACGGCTTCGCGCAGTTTGACGGGGTGTTCGCCGCTGTCGCGGAGCATCACGGCGGCGCCGATCGCGGCCTGGACGATCAGCTCGTGGGCCTGGGCGCGGGGCAGGCCGAGCAGGATGCCCGCGTCGGTCATCGCCTCGACCAGGAAGTAGAAGTACGCGGGCCCCGAGCCGGACAGGGCGGTCGCCGCGTCCTGCTGGGACTCGGGGACGCGGAGGGTCTTGCCGACGCCGCCGAAGATCGCCTCCGCGGCGGCGAGGTGCTCGGGCGTGGCGTGGCTGCCCGCCGAGATGACGGACATCCCCTCGTCGACCAGGACCGGGGTGTTCGGCATGACGCGGACGACCGGGGTCTCCGCGGCGAGGCGCTCCTCGATGAACGCGGTGGTGATGCCCGCGGCCGCGCTGATGACCAGGCGGTCGGGGGTCAGGTGCCCGGCGAGCTCGTCGAGGAGGCGGCCCATGTCCTGGGGCTTCACCGCGAGGATGAGGATGTCGGCGCGGGTGGCGGCCTCGGCGTTGTCCACGGAGTCGACGCCGTACCGGTTGCGGAGCTCCTCGGCGCGCTCGGCACGGCGGGTGGTGACCAGCAGGTCCGCCGGGCGCCAGCCCGCCCGGATCATGCCGCTGAGCAGCGCCTCGCCGATCTTTCCGGTGCCGAGGACTGCGACTGTCTGGGCCATGCGGTTCACCCTCCGGGCGGTGCTGACGGTTCTCGGTGCTCGTTGCCCGCCATCCTCCCCCAAGGCTCGTCAGGTCGTCGGGGTGGTCGCCACGTACAGCTGGACGGCGTAGCTCTCCTCGACCGTGCCGTCCGGGAAGACCTCCGCGAGGTGGTCGCGCTCCTCGGTGAGGAAGGTCCGGGTGCGTGCGTCGCCGATGACCAGGAGGGCGGAGTGGCTGCCGAGGTTGGCGAGGTGGGTGTCGAGGGGGACGCGCCGGGTCCAGCGCAGCAGGCGGTGCGCGAAGCCGAGCGCGGGCGGCAGGGTGCGGACGGCGCGGCCGGGGTGGCCGTGGACGGACTCCCCGGCGCCGAGGAAGCGGCGGAGGCGGGCGTCCTGTTCGGCGACCCAGGGGACCGACTGGTCCGAGATGTTCCACCACAGGGCGAGGGCGCCCCCGGGACGCAGGACCCGTACCGCTTCGGGGGCGGCCAGCTCCGGGTCGGTCCAGTGCCAGGACTGGGCGTAGGTGATCAGGTCCGTGGAGGCGGTGGCGAGGGGGAGGTGGTTGCCGTCGCCGCGCACCACGGGCAGGCGGGGCAGCGAGCGGTGCAGCTCCGCCGCCATGCCGGAACCGGGCTCGACGGCGGTGACCCGGGCGCCGCGCTCGTGCAGCAGCCGGGTGGCGATGCCGGTGCCGGCGCCGACGTCGGCGGTGCGGGCGCCGCGCAGGGGGCGGCCGGCCAACTCCTCCACCGCGTCGAGGAGCGCGGGCGGATATCCGGGGCGGGCGGCGGCGTACTGGGCGGCCGCGCGGTCGAAGGAGAGCGCCCGGGGCGTCGGCGGGGCAGTAATGTCGGGGTCGGCGGGGTCCATGGGGTCATCGTGGCCGCCATGGAGGCGCCGCGCCAGGGCGCGGGCTCGTGGCGCTACGGGCGCCTGGGGCGCTTGGGCCTGTTGGTGCCGCCCTGCTTGGCGGACCGGTTCTGCTTGCGGGCCGCCGGGTTCCCTGTCCGGGTGGAGCGGCGCTTCTCGTAGCGGGCCACGGCCGCCTCGTACTCCTCGCGGTGCAGCCGTTCGCCCGGGGCCTCCCGGAACGTGCGGAAGAAGTACGCGAGCAGCGAGCCGACGAAACCGATCGTCTTGATGCCGCGCAGGCTCGCCTCGCGCTCCGGGTCGGCGGGGCGGCGGCCGAAGCCCTCCCAGGTCTTGCGGAAGGCGACGGCGCTGCAGACGGCGAACATCAGCATCACGAGGATGCCGACGAAGCTGCCGACGTCGGCGATCTCCAGGCCCTGGAAGGCGAAGCGCAGGACGAAGCAGGAGGCGACCGCGGCGGCCAGCGAGCCGACCGCCGCGCCCACCCGGCGCAGCCCGTAGCCCCCGCTGTGGTCGACCCAGGTCGTACCGAAGAAACGCAGGGGCTCGGGGTGCGGGCCGGGGGTGGTGGAGCCGGGCGCGGCTCCGGTGCCGGGGGCTTCGCTGTTCTCGCTCACGGAGCCGATTATCCCCGGGCGGGTACGGCGGGAGCCCTGCCGGTCAGTCGCAGCGGGGCGCGATGTAGCCGTCGCTGCCGGTGTGGACGTAGGCGTCCGAGACGAACTGGCCGTTGGCGATGTTGTCCCAGATGTTCGAGGTGCCGTAGGGGCCCTTGACCGACTCGCCCGCCTTCTGGCAGTAGATCCCCACCTTCACCCCGTAGGGGAGCGTGCGGACGATGCCGTACTTGGTGCCCGGGCCCCGGCGGACGTTGACGCGGTAGCCGGGGGCGACCGGGTACCGGGTGACGCCGTCCTCCGCGGCGAGCGCCACGGGGTCGGTGTCCCCGGGTCCGGGCGCGGCGCCGTCCGCGTCCACGGCTTCCGCGGTCGTCACGTCGTTCTCTTCGTCCATGGCCATCAGGGCCTCCCCCTCGCAAGACGGTCCGTACGGCCGGAATCCGGCCCGTACGACAGGTACGACGCGCAGGCTACAAGCCCCCTCCGTATCGCACGCACCATCGACTAGGCTCCGTGCGTCGCGCTTGCGGACGAACACACGGGGGTGGGCGATGCCGCCGCTGCGAGGTACCGGTGCCGGTCCGGAAGCGGAACATCCGGACCATGCGGGCCAGTACCGTCTTGAGACGCGTCTGGGCGCGGGGGGCATGGGGGTCGTGCATCTGGCGCGCTCCGCCTCCGGGCTCCAGCTCGCCGTCAAGGTGGTGCATCAGCAGTACGCCTCGGACCCGGAGTTCAGGGCGCGTTTCCGGCAGGAGGTCGGGGCGGCCCGGCGGGTCAGCGGCGCCTTCACCGCACCCGTCGTCGACGCCGATCCGGACGCCGAGCTGCCCTGGATGGCCACCCTGTACGTTCCCGGTCCGACCCTCTCCGACCAGGTGAAGCGGAACGGGCCGATGGCCCCCGCCGCGCTCCGGCGGCTGACCGCGGGGCTCGCGGAGGCGCTGCGCGACATCCACCGGGCCGGGGTCATCCACCGCGACCTCAAGCCGAGCAACGTGCTGCTCGCCGACTCCGGGCCCAAGGTCATCGACTTCGGGATCTCCCGCCCCTACGACAGCGATCTGCGCACCGAGACCGGCAAGCTGATCGGTTCGCCGCCGTACATGGCGCCCGAGCAGTTCCAGCGGCCGCGCGAGGTCGGGCCCGCCGCCGACGTGTTCGCGCTGGGGGCCGTGCTCGTCCACGCGGCGACCGGGCGGGGGCCCTTCGACTCGGACAGTCCGTACATCGTGGCGTACCAGGTGGTGCACGACGAGGCGGATCTGGCGGGGGTGCCCGAGGACCTGGCCCCGCTGATCGGGCGGTGCCTGGCGAAGGACCCGGCCGAGCGGCCCACCCCCGACGAGATCATGGCGGCGCTGCGGCCGCCGTCGTACGACGCCGCCGCGTTCGTACCGGTGCAGCGGCGGCCGCTCGCCACCTCGGTGCCCGCCCCGGAACCCGGTGGCGGGGACACGGACGCCGACACGCATGTGCGGGCGGCGGGCGGGCGGGTCCGGGCGGGCGGCGGCAAGCGGCGGTGGCTGGCGGCCACGGCGGTACTGCTGGTGATGGGCGCGGGCGGGGCGTGGGTTGTGGGGTCGGGCGCGGTGCTCGGCGGCTCCGGCGGGGCGGCGGCGGAGGGTCCGGCCGAGGGCGCGGAGGAGGACGTGGCGGAGGAGTTCTCGCCGTGGGACATCGCGTTGGGCGGGAAGACGACGCCGGTCTGCGCAGCCCCGGACGGTTCCGCCCTGTACTGCGCGGCGGACGGGACCGGGGCGGCCCGGCTGGACCCCGTCCACGGTCGGATCACGTGGTCGCGGCATGCGGTGGCCGGTGCCCCGGCCGGGGTGGTGTCGGTCTCCGGCGGTCTGGTGCACACGGCGGTGCCGGGCGGGAGGATCCGGGCGTACGACCCCGCCGAGGGCGGGCCGGTCTGGAGCGCGGACCTCTCCCCGTACGAGGGCACCCCTTTCGCCGCGGGCGACACCCTTCTGCTGGTCGCCGGGGACGGCACGACCGAGGCGCTGGACGCCGCGACCGGGGTCTCGCTGTGGCGGCACGCGCTCGCCGGGCACCGGCGCCCCGACTACGCGCTGTACGACGCGGGCACCGGGCTGGCCTACGCCTTCGAGAACTCGTCGTACGGGTCGAGCACGCTGATCACGGCCGTCGATCCCGCGTCGGGCCGCACGGCCTGGCAGCGGCGGCTGGACGGGATGCTGACGCCGGTGGGGAGCGCGGACGGGGCGCTCGTGCTGACCGAGATGAACGGGGACACCCAGACGGTCGGGCTGGTCGGCTACGACCCGAAGACGCGGAAGGCCGTCCGGACCGCGCTGCCGTTCCGGATGAACGATCCGGAGGTCGTGGTGGGCGGGGACACCGCCTATCTGCTGGGGCGCGGCGGGACGCTGGTGGCCGTCGACACCCGGGCGGGGGGCGGTGCCACGGACGCCGGGGACGCGGTGCGCTGGCAGTTGGAGACCGCCGCCGGGCGGACCTCGGCGCCGGTGCTCGCCGCCGGGGACCGGCTGTACTTCTCGGCGGCGGACGGGCGGCTGCTGGCCGTGGACACCGGTCGCGGGAAGCTGCTGGGGCAGACCGGGCCCCGGCTGCGGGACGGGCGGCTTGGCTACGCGGCGGGGCTGCCCGCCCCGGTGGTGGTGGGCCGGGCGGTCGTCGGGACGGCGCCCGACGGGTCCGTGTTCGCCGTGGACGGCGCGGACCCCGCCCGCTGGTGAGGGTTCACCGGCGGACGGGGTCCGGATACGCGGGGGTTCAGCCGAGCTTGGAGACGTCACGCACCGCGCCCCGGTCGGCGCTGGTGGCCATCGCGGCGTAGGCCCGCAGGGCGACGCTGACCTTGCGTTCGCGGTCCTTCGGGGCGTACGTGCCGTTCAGCGCGGCCCGCCGGGCGGCCAGCTCGGCCTCGGGGACCAGCAGTTCGATCGAGCGCCCCGGGATGTCGATCCTGATCCGGTCGCCGTCCTCGACCAGGGCGATCGTGCCGCCCGAGGCGGCCTCCGGCGAGGCGTGGCCGATGGACAGGCCCGACGTACCGCCGGAGAAGCGGCCGTCGGTCACCAGGGCGCAGCTCTTGCCGAGGCCGCGGCCCTTGAGGAAGGAGGTCGGGTAGAGCATCTCCTGCATGCCGGGACCGCCGCGCGGGCCCTCGTAGCGGATGACGACGACGTCGCCCTCCTTGATCTCCTTGCGGAGGATCTTGTCGACGGCCGCCTCCTGCGACTCGCAGACGACCGCCGGGCCCTCGAAGGTCCAGATCGACTCGTCGACGCCCGCCGTCTTCACGACGCAGCCGTCCTCCGCGAGGTTGCCCTTGAGGACCGCGAGGCCGCCGTCCTTGGAGTAGGCGTGCGCCAGGTCGCGGATGCAGCCGCCGGCGGCGTCGAGGTCGAGGGTCTCCCAGCGCTCGGACTGGGAGAAGGCGGTGGCGGAGCGGACGCAGCCGGGGGCGGCGTGCCACAGCTCGACGGCCTCCGGGGAGGGGGAGCCGCCGCGGACGTCCCAGTCCTTCAGCCACTGGTCGAGGGAGTCGGAGTGGACCGCGTGCACGTTCTCGGCGAGGAGTCCGGCGCGGTGCAGTTCGCCGAGGATGGCGGGGATGCCGCCGGCCCGGTGCACGTCCTCCATGTAGTACGTGCCGCCGGGGGCGACGTTGGGGGCGACCTTCGCCAGGCAGGGGACGCGGCGCGAGACGGCGTCGATGTCGGCCAGGTCGTAGTCCAGCTCGGCCTCCTGGGCGGCGGCCAGCAGGTGCAGGATCGTGTTGGTGGAGCCGCCCATGGCGATGTCGAGTGCCATGGCGTTGTCGAAGGCGGCACGGGTGCCGATGGCGCGGGGCAGGACGGTGGCGTCGTCCTGCTCGTAGTGGCGCCGGGTGATCTCGACGATCGTGCGGCCGGCCTCCTCGTACAGCGCCCGGCGGGCGGTGTGGGTGGCGAGGACGGAGCCGTTGCCGGGGAGGGAGAGGCCCAGCGCCTCGGTCAGGCAGTTCATCGAGTTGGCGGTGAACATGCCGGAACAGCTACCGCAGGTGGGGCAGGCGTTCTCCTCGATGCGGAGGATGTCCTCGTCGGAGATGCTCTCGTCCACGGCGTCGCTGATCGCGTTGACCAGGTCGAGCTTGCGGACCGTGCCGTCGACCAGGGTGGCCTTGCCGGCCTCCATCGGGCCGCCGGAGACGAAGACCGTCGGGATGTTGAGGCGCATCGCGGCCATCAGCATGCCCGGGGTGATCTTGTCGCAGTTGGAGATGCAGATCAGCGCGTCCGCGCAGTGCGCCTCGACCATGTACTCGACGGAGTCGGCGATCAGGTCGCGGGAGGGGAGGCTGTAGAGCATCCCGCCGTGGCCCATCGCGATGCCGTCGTCGACGGCGATGGTGTTGAACTCGCGGGGCACGGCGCCCGCCGCCTTGATGGCCTCGGAGACGATCCGGCCGACCGGCGCCAGGTGGGTGTGGCCGGGGACGAACTCGGTGAAGGAGTTGGCGACCGCGATGATCGGCTTGCCGATGTCCTCGCTCGCTACGCCCGAGGCCCGCATGAGGGCTCGGGCGCCCGCCATGTTGCGGCCGTGAGTGACAGTGCGGGACCTCAGCTGGGGCATCGTCTCTCGCTCCTTCGACGTTAAGGACTGTCTTCGAGCGTACGCCCCCCGCTCCAAGATCTGGACAGAGTGTCCGATATGCGGGACGAAACTGCCGGGTGCGCCGCCGGTCCGGGAGGCCGCGCTACGGGTGCTGGGTCCCGGTCGGGGACCAGGCCAGGTGGAGGCGGGTGAAGGCCAGCGCCTCCGCCAGGTCGGCCTCGCGTTCCGCGGCGGACATGGCCCGGCGGGTGTTGACCTCGATGACGACGTGGCCGTCGAAGCCGGTACGGGCCAGGTGCTCCAGGAGCTCGGCGCAGGGCTGGTCGCCCCGGCCGGGCACCAGGTGCTCGTCCTTGTTGGAGCCCTTGCCGTCGGCGAGGTGGACATGGGCGAGCCGGTCGCCCATCCGCCCGACCATCGCCATGCCGTCGGTGCGGGCCGTCGCGGTGTGCGAGAGGTCCACGGTGAAGTGGCGGTAGTCGTTGGCCGTGACGTCCCACTCGGGGGCGTACGCGAGCATCTCGCGGTCCCGGTAGCGCCAGGGGTACATGTTCTCGACGGCGAACCGCACATCGGTCTCGTCGGCCATCCGCCAGATGCCCGTGACGAAGTCGCGCGCGTAGTGGCGCTGCCAGCGGAACGGCGGGTGGACCACGACGGTCGACGCGCCCAGCCGCTCCGCCGCCGTCCGGGCCCGCTGGAGCTTCACCCACGGGTCGGTGGACCAGACGCGCTGGGTGATCAGGAGGCAGGGCGCGTGGACGGCCAGGATCGGCACCCCGTGGTAGTCCGAGAGCCGGCGCAGTGCCTCGATGTCCTGGCTGACGGGGTCGGTCCACACCATGACCTCGACGCCGTCGTAGCCCAGGCGCGCGGCGATCTCGAAGGCCGTCGCCGTCGACTCCGGGTAGACCGAAGCCGTCGACAGGGCGACCTTCGCATCCGGGACGCGCACCACTGGTTCTGCCACTGGGACAGCGTACGGGCAGCGGTACGTCGCGCCGAGGGACCGTGGCGGAAAGTGAGCAGGACCATGGGGCCGGGCGTCCCCGAGGCCCCCGGCCCTCAGCCCGGTGAGGTCAGGGCGGCCCGTTCCGCGGGCAGGTGGTCCAGGCGGCGCAGGATGACGCCCTCGCGCAGCGCCCAGGGGCAGATCTCCAGCTCCTCGACGCCGAGCAGGTCCATCGCGCCCTCCGCGACCAGCGCCCCGGCGAGCAGCTGGCCGGCCCGGCCTTCGGAGACGCCGGGCAGGCCGCCGCGCTGCGCGGAGGTCATCGCGGCCAGCCGGGGCACCCACTCCTCCAGCGCCTTGCGGGAGAGGTTGCGCTGGACGTACAGGCCCTCGGTGGAGCGTGCGGCGCCCGCGATCCTGGCGAGCTGCTTGAAGGTCTTGGAGGTGGCCACGACGTGGTCGGGGCGTCCGAGGCGGGTGAACTCCCCGACGCTGCGGGCGATGGTGGCGCGCACATGGCGGCGGAGCGCCTTCACGTCCGCCGGGTCGGGCGGATCGCCCGGCAGCCACCCGGCGGTGAGCCGGCCCGCCCCGAGCGGCAGCGAGACCGCCACGTCCGGCTCCTCGTCCATGCCGTACGCGACCTCCAGCGAACCGCCGCCGATGTCGAGCACCAGCAGCCGCCCCGACGACCAGCCGAACCAGCGGCGCGCGGCGAGGAAGGTGAGCCGGGCCTCCTCCGGGCCGCTCAGGACGGTGAGGTCGACACCGGTCTCCTCGCGCACCCGGGCCAGCACCCGGTCGGCGTTGCTCGCCTCCCGCACCGCCGAGGTGGCGAACGGCAGGACGTCCTCGCACCCCTTGTCCTCGGCGGCCTGGAGCGCGTCGGCGACCGTGGCGACCAGCCGGTCCACACCTTCGGGGCTGATCGCCCCGTCCTCGTCGAGGAGTTCGGCCAGGCGCAGCTCGGCCTTGTGGGAATGCGCGGGCAGCGGACGCGCTCCGGGGTGCGCGTCCACCACCAGGAGGTGCACCGTGTTCGAACCCACGTCCAGGACTCCGAGTCTCATGGCCGAAACGCTACCGGGGCCCCGAGACCGCTCCGACCGGTGGTCCGGGGGTGCTCCCGCCCCGCTCCGGCCCGCCGTCCGGCCCTCCGTCGGCCGTACGCTGGGCACGTGCCAAAGACGAAAAAGGCGAAGCCGGGCAAAAACACGAAGAAGCAGAAGGCGGAGCAGACGATGCAGCGGGAAGTGAACGGTCCGGCCCCCGCCGGGGACGGGGCCGACGACGAGGTGGGGATCGATTTCGCCCGCGCCTGGGTCGAGTTCCCCGACCCCGAGGACGACGAGCAGGTCTTCCGCTGCGACCTGACCTGGCTGACCTCCCGGTGGACCTGCGTCTTCGGCAGCGGCTGCCGGGGCATCCAGGCGGGCCGGGCCGACGACGGCTGCTGCACGCTGGGCGCGCACTTCTCGGACGAGGACGACGAGCGGCGGGTGGCCTCGCACGTCGAGCGGCTGACACCGGAACTGTGGCAGTTCCACGACGTCGGCACCGGCACCGGCTGGGTCGAGGTCGACGACGACGGGGAGCGCCAGACCCGCCGCTGGCAGGGCTCGTGCATCTTCCAGAACCGGCCGGGGTTCGCGGCGGGCGCCGGCTGCTCGCTGCACATCCTGGCGCTGCGCGAGGGCCGGGAGCCGCTGGAGACGAAGCCGGACGTCTGCTGGCAGCTGCCGGTCCGGCGCACCTACGACTGGATCGACCGGCCCGACAACACCCGGGTGCTCCAGGTGTCGATCGGCGAGTACGACCGCCGGGGCTGGGGCCCCGGCGGCCACGACCTGCACTGGTGGTGCACCTCGGCGACCTCGGCGCACGGGGCCGGGGAGCCGGTGTACGTCTCGTACCGGCCCGAGCTCACCGAGATGATGGGCGAGAAGGCGTACCAGCGGCTGGCCGAGCTGTGCGAGGAGCGGCTCTCCGCCCTGCTGCCGATGGCCCCGCACCCGGCCGACCCGGCCTGATCGTTCCGCCGGGGCCGACCGCGGCCGCCAGGACCGTCGGAGCCGTCAGCCGGACGGGGGCGGCTCGGCGGGGCCCGTGGAGCCGGTCGGGCCCGGGGACTCCGCGGGGTGGCCGCCCTGGCCCGGGCCCGGGTCCGGCGGGGTCGTCGTGGGCGTCGGGGACGGCGTCGGGTCGACGGGCGCCGGGGCCGTGGGCGACGGGTCCGGCGCGGGCCGGGCGGGCGCCGCGGTCACCAAGGGCCGGAGCGGCGGAGGGGCGGGGGCGGGCGGCCGCGCCCCGCTCCCCCGGACCACCACCACCGAGCCGGACGGGGCGAGCGTGATGCGCGCGCTCCACGGACCGGCCGGTTCCCGCCGGTGGTCCACCAGGACCCGGAGCGTGGTGGAGCCGCCCGTGGCGAGCGTGCCCGAGGGGCGGCTCAGCCGCACCCAGGAGGCGTCCGCGTGGGCCGACCAGGCGACCGGCGCCCCGCCCGAGGCGGTCAGCCGGATGCGGGTGGCGTCGCCGGAGGTGCGGGCCTCGACGGTGAGACCGGGGCCGGAGCCGATCACCTCCACCGAGACGTCCGGGGCCCGGTCGTCCCCGGAACCGCCGGGCTGGGGGCGGGCGTTGCCCGCGTTCTCGTAACGGCTGCCCGAGGGGGCGGGGCCGCGGTGCCCCTCGCTCTCGGTGGCGGCGATCGACGCGCCGCCCCGGCCCTCCCCGGACTGCGGCGCGCCCCGGTAGGCGGTCCACAGCGCGATCACCGGGGCGGCGACGACCGTGGCGACCACCGTCGTCGTGACGACCCTGGCCCGCAGCCGGTCCCGGCGCGCGGCGTGGTCCTTCGGGTCCATCGGGAAGCCCGACCGGTCGAAGCGCGGGCCGCCGGAGCGGCTGCGCTGCGCGTGGGCCATCGCGACGTACGCCGAGCGGCGGGGCGCGGCGACGACCGGCAGCGCGGCGGCCGGGGCGACGGTGGAACCGGGCCACGGCCCCTTGGCACCGGCGCGCTCGGCGGCCCGGCGGCAGCGCGGGCAGTCGTCGACATGGCGGACCAGCTCGCGGCGGAGGGCGGCGGAGAGCAGGACCCGGTGGTCGCCGGTGAGCCGGGCGACGACCGGGCAGTTGCCCGTCTCGACGACGGCGAGGGCGGCGCGGGTGCGCTCCACCTCGCAGGCGGCGGCGGCCAGCAGCTCGCGGGCGGCGGCCGGGTCGAGGCCGAGGACGGAGGCGACGGCGCCCGGGGCGAGGCGGTGGCGCACCGCGAGTTCGAGCGCCTCGCGCTGCTCGGGGGTGGTGCCGGCCGCCTCGGGCCAGGCCAGTTGGGCCAGCTCGCGGCGGTGCGCCTCGGCGTCCTCCGCCTCGGGGGACGCGGCGGCCCCGGAGGCGGGCGGGGACGCGGGGGCGGGGAGCGGGGAGCGGGACAGGGGCGTGCGGCGCCCGGTGCGCGCCCCCGGGGCGGTCGCGCCGGCCCGGCGCCGATGGGCCTGGCGGCCCCGCTTCTGCTCGGTGAGCTTGCGCAGGCACATCCACCGGGCGAGCGCGTACAGCCAGGATTTACGTTCCTCCTCGCCCGCCGGACACCGGCCGCCCTGCCGTTCCGCGATCGCCAGCACACCGCCGAGCGCCTCGGTGGCGGCGTCGTGGTCGCAGAGCACGGAGAGGCAGTAGGTGAACAGGCCGTCGAGATGCGGTTCGTAGCGGACGGGCGGCCGGCGCGACGAGGAGGACAGCGCGGACGGCGTGTACGCCGAAAGGCGGGGCGCACTGCCCCGCGTCCGGTGTGCGCCGGTGGTGTGTGTGGGGGGCTCCAGACCGCTGCTCGTCACCTTGCGACCGTAGGCAGCACCCGGCACACCATTAGCTCACCTTCAGCACTTTTAACCCTTACGGGTGAACGTATCGCTCAAAAGGGGACAGGAATCCTGGATTCCGTCGAGCGGTCCGCACCCCGGACGCCCTGCGGGGCCCGGCGGTTCCGGGGCTCCGCAGCGGTGCCGACGGCGTTGTCGTACCCCACCTATACGGTGGGCGTCATGGCTGCCCGTACGAAATCCGCGAAGGACCGGCCGTCCTACCGCTGCTCCGAATGCGGCTGGACGACCGCCAAATGGCTCGGCCGCTGCCCCGAATGCCAGGCGTGGGGGACGGTCGAGGAGTTCGGCGGCGCCCCCGCCGTGCGGACCACCGCGGCCGGCCGGGTCAGCTCCGCCGCCCTCCCCATCGGCCAGGTCGACAGCCGGCAGGCCACCGCCCGGTCGACCGGCGTCGGTGAGCTGGACCGGGTGCTCGGCGGCGGTCTCGTGCCGGGCGCCGTCGTGCTCCTCGCGGGCGAGCCGGGCGTCGGCAAGTCGACGCTACTGCTGGACGTGGCCGCGAAGTCGGCGTCCGACGAGCACCGCACGCTCTACGTCACGGCTGAGGAGTCGGCGAGCCAGGTCCGGCTGCGCGCCGACCGCATCCGCGCGATCAACGACCACCTCTACCTCGCCGCCGAGACGGACCTCTCCGCCGTCCTCGGCCATCTGGACGCCGTCAAGCCCTCCCTGCTCATCCTCGACTCGGTGCAGACCGTCGCCTCGCCGGAGATCGAGGGGGCGCCGGGCGGCATGGCACAGGTGCGGGAAGTGGCCGGGGCCCTGATCCGGGCCTCCAAGGAGCGCGGCATGTCCACGCTGCTGGTCGGCCATGTCACCAAGGAGGGCTCGATCGCGGGCCCCCGCCTGCTGGAGCACCTGGTGGACGTGGTGCTGTCCTTCGAGGGCGACCGCCATGCCCGCCTCCGTCTCGTCCGCGGCGTCAAGAACAGGTACGGGGCGACCGACGAGGTCGGCTGCTTCGAACTGCACGACGAGGGGATCACCGGCCTCGCCGACCCCTCCGGCCTCTTCCTCACCCGGCGCGACGAGCCGGTCCCCGGCACCTGCCTGACCGTCACGCTGGAGGGCAAGCGGCCGCTGGTCGCCGAGGTCCAGGCGCTCACGGTCGACTCCCAGATCCCCTCGCCCCGACGCACCACCTCGGGCCTGGAGACCTCCCGGGTCTCGATGATGCTCGCGGTCCTGGAGCAGCGCGGCCGGATCAGCGCGCTCGGCAAGCGCGACATCTACAGCGCGACGGTGGGCGGGGTGAAGCTCTCGGAGCCCGCCGCGGACCTCGCGGTGGCACTGGCGCTGGCCAGCGCGGCCAGTGACACCCCCCTGCCGAAGAACCTGGTGGCGATCGGCGAGGTGGGCCTCGCGGGCGAGGTCAGAAGGGTGACGGGGGTGCAGCGCAGGCTGGCCGAGGCGCACCGCCTGGGGTTCACGCACGCGCTGGTGCCGACCGATCCGGGGAAGATCCCGGCCGGTATGAAGGTCACAGAAGTCGCCAACATGGGCGATGCGCTCAGAGTCCTCCCGCGCCGGTCTCGCGCACAGGCCCCCCAGGAGGAGGGCGCACGCCGGTAGACTTTGCCCTGGTCTCGCCCGTCCGTGCGAATGGCACGAGGGACGTAAGGGCACCGCGAACCTGTGACCGGAGGAGTGCAGTGGCAGCCAACGACCGGGCAGCATCGCCCGGAAAGTCCGGCCAAGGCACCGGTAACGAGGCGCTGATGCGCGCCTCGCTGAGCGCCGTCGCGCCCGGAATGGCGCTGCGGGACGGTCTGGAGCGCGTCCTCCGCGGCAACACCGGCGGGCTGATCGTGCTGGGCATGGACAAGACCGTCGAGTCGATGTGCACCGGCGGATTCGTGCTGGACGTGGAGTTCACCGCGACCCGGCTGCGCGAGCTGGCCAAGCTGGACGGCGCGCTGATCCTCGACAAGGACATGACCAAGATCCTGCGCGCCGGTGTGCAGCTGGTGCCGGACGCCTCCATCCCCACCGAGGAGACCGGCACCCGGCACCGCACCGCGGACCGGGTCTCCAAGCAGTGCAACTTCCCGGTCGTCTCGGTCTCCCAGTCGATGCGCCTGATCGCCCTGTACGTGGACGGGGAGCGGCGGGTCCTGGAGGAGTCCGGCGCGATCCTCTCCCGGGCCAACCAGGCCCTCGCCACCCTGGAGCGGTACAAGCTCCGGCTCGACGAGGTCGCGGGCACGCTCTCCGCGCTGGAGATCGAGGACCTGGTGACGGTCCGGGACGTGACGGCGGTCTCCCAGCGGCTGGAGATGGTCCGCCGGATCGCCACCGAGATCGCGGAGTACGTGGTCGAGCTGGGCACCGACGGCCGTCTCCTCTCGCTCCAGCTCGACGAGCTGATCGCCGGCGTCGAGCCGGAGCGCGAGCTGGTCGTGCGCGACTACGTGCCGGAGCCGACCGCGAAGCGCTCCCGCACGGTCGCCGAGGCGCTGACCGAGCTGGACGCGCTCTCCCACACCGAGCTGCTCGAACTCCCCGTCGTGGCACGGGCGCTGGGCTACAGCGGCTCTCCCGAGACGCTGGACTCGGCGGTCTCGCCGCGCGGTTTCCGGCTGCTGGCCAAGGTGCCGCGGCTGCCCGGCGCGATCATCGACCGGCTGGTGGAGCACTTCGGCGGTCTGCAGAAGCTGCTCGCCGCCAGCGTGGACGATCTCCAGACCGTGGACGGCGTCGGCGAGGCGCGGGCGCGCAGTGTGCGCGAGGGACTGTCCCGGCTGGCCGAGTCGTCGATCCTCGAACGGTACGTGTGACGGCCGCCGCCGGACCGGTACATGCGGAAGGGGCCCGGTTTCCCGGGCCCCTTCCGCATGTCCGGGGGCGTGTGCCGGGGCTCAGTCCTTCGCGAGGACGAAGGGGGCGCGCTGCACCGGCACACCCGGCACCTTCGCCTCGACCAGGTACGTGCCCGGCCCGGCCGAACCCGCCGGGGGCGTCGCGCAGCGCGCGGAGCTCTTGTGGCGGTCCCACTCCACGGTGTGCAGGACCGTACCGCCCGCCGGGACCTTGATCAGCAGGGGTTCCGTGACGCTCGGGCAGTCCTTGGACGACCAGACGCGGTCGTTGTCGCCGCCCGCCCTGGTGACGGTGAGCACCGCGCTCCTCGGCCCGAGGTCGGCCTTGCAGGTGGCGGCCGAGGTGTTGCTGACGGTCAGTCGGAACTTCGGCTTCTCGCCGGGGGCGTAGCTGTTCGCGGTGGCCAGGCTCAGCCGGAGCGCCTCGGGGGCGCAGTCGGGAAGCGGGGACGAGGCCGGGACCCGCTGGCCCGCCGCGCCGCCGGAACCGGTACCGGAACCGGAGCCGCCCGCGTCACCGGCCTCGGTGGCCGCGCCGCCGCCCGCGTCCGTGCCGCTGGAACCGGAACCGGAGCCCGCGCCGCCGGAGCCCGCGCCCGTGGCGCCGGAGTCGCCGCCGGAGTCGCCCGCCTCGTCGCGGCCGCCGGGCTGCTGGCTGATGGCCGGGCCGGAGCCGCCGGGGCCCGGGGTGATCTCGCTCGCGGGCCCCGAACCGGCGGGCTTGGCATCGCTCTTGGCGCCCTTGCTCCCGCCCGAGGTCACGGCCCAGAAGATCAGCACCGAGATCAGCGCGACGAGCGACAGCGCAACGGCCCTTCGCCGCCAGTAGATGGTGGAGGGAAGCGGACCGATCGGATTACGCAGAGATCCCACGGCTCAAACTCTACGAGAGATCGGCACCGGCTCCCGCCCCACCCGCCGTTCGGGTCAGCAAGTTTTACGGATCATCATCCCGACGCCCGCGCTCCGCACCCCATTTGCCCCCACATCGCCCCTGCGCCCCGGGACGGTTGAACAAGGGGCGGCTCCTGAATGAACTTCAGGTTCCATTCATTACCCTCTGTCGGATGGACAGCTCAGTTACCGCCCCGCTCTACCGGGACATCACCGACTTCGCCCATGACATGCCGTCATGGGTGCAGCATCTGGCCGAGATATGGACGGAGCTCGGGCTCCTCCTCTTCGGCCTCCTGTTCGTCACCGGGTGGTGGCGGGCCCGCACCCGCGACGACCGCGGCCTGGCCCTGGCGGTGCTGGCACCGGTGGCGACGGCCTTCGGCTATGTGGTCAGCGAAGTACTCAAGTCGGCGGTGACCGAGGAGCGGCCGTGCCGGGCGGTCGCCGGGGCCGCGGCCTCCCTGGTGACCTGCCCGCCCTACGGCGACTGGTCCTTCCCCAGCAACCACTCCGCGATCGCGGGCGCGGCGGCGGTCGCGGTGGCGCTCGTCCGGCCCGTGCTGGCCTGGCTGACCGTGCCGATGGCGCTGCTGATGGCCTTCTCCCGGGTCTTCGTCGGCGTGCACTACCCGCACGACGTGGCGGTCGGCCTGGTGCTGGGCGCCCTGGTCTCGGCGCTGGTGATCGCCGTACTGCGCCGCCCCGTGCAGTCCCTCGCCCGAACGGTACGGAGCAGCGGGGCGCCCCTGGCGGCCTGGGCCTCCGGACCGGGCGCGACGACCCGGCGTTCCCGGCGGCGGCACGGCTGAGCGCGCGCACCGGGGCGCGGGTGCGGCGTACGGGCCGCGCGCCCCGGTGCCTCTTGGGCCGGTTGCCGGACCCTCGGGTCTCGGACGGGTGGCGTTATCACCCCAAGGGCCCCCAGGAGTGGCGACACCGCCGTGGGCGGAACCGTTGTCCGGCCTTCCGTGCCAGGATCGAGGGGCGATGACTGCCACGACTTCGACACAGACGCCCCCCACGTCCCTCCACTCCCCCGTGATCAGCTGGTTCGACGAGCACGCCCGCGATCTGCCCTGGCGCCGCCCCGAAGCGGGTGCCTGGGGCGTCATGGTCAGCGAGTTCATGCTCCAGCAGACCCCCGTGAACCGGGTCCTGCCGGTGTACGAGCAGTGGCTGGCCCGCTGGCCCCGCCCCGCCGACCTGGCCGCCGAACCGCCCGGCGAGGCGGTCCGCGCCTGGGGCCGGCTCGGCTACCCCCGCCGGGCGCTCCGGCTGCACGGTGCCGCACAGGCCATAACGGAACGCCACGGCGGCGATGTACCGAGCGAGCACGGCCAGCTGCTCGCGCTCCCCGGCATCGGCGAGTACACCGCCGCCGCGGTGGCCTCGTTCGCGTACGGACAGCGGCACGCCGTGCTCGACACGAACGTCCGCCGGGTCTTCGCCCGGGCCGCCACCGGCATCCAGTACCCGCCGAACGCGACGACCGCCGCCGAACGCAGGCTGGCCCGGGAGCTGCTCCCCGAGGAGGACGAGCGGGCCGCCCGCTGGGCCGCCGCGACGATGGAGCTCGGCGCCCTGGTCTGCACCGCGAAGAACGAGGACTGCACCCGCTGTCCGATCGCCCGGCAGTGCGCCTGGCGGCTGGCCGGGAAACCCGCCCACCAGGGGCCGGCCCGGCGCGGCCAGACGTACGCGGGCACCGACCGGCAGGTCCGCGGCCGGCTCCTCGCGGTGCTGCGCGACTCCGTGGCCCCGGTGTCGCAGTCGGCGCTGGACGCGGTGTGGGACGAGCCCGTGCAACGGGCCCGCGCCCTGGACGGCCTGGTCGCCGACGGCCTGGTCGAACCCCTGCCCGGCGGGCAGTACCGGCTTCCCCTCACCTGACCACTCCCCGAATCTGCCCCCGGCGCTCCCCCGTGCGCCCTCGTTGTTACACAACCGATGGGCAGCCGTGCGTCGGCGTATGGCTGCTCCGCACAGCCTCGTGACAACCGCTCCGTAGCGTTTTCCCATCAGCCCGACGACGGCCCGACCGCACAACGGCCGGCGTCGGCAGCACGGGGATCCACGGGGACGGAGGCGGTTGGAATGGCGCAGGGCGAGGTACTCGCGTTCGAGGACTACGTACGCACTCGGCAGGACGCGCTGCTGCGCAGCGCGCGACGGCTGGTCCCCGACCCGGTGGACGCGCAGGACCTGCTCCAGACCGCCCTGGCCCGTACGTACGGCCGCTGGGACGGGATCGCCGACAAGTCGCTGGCCGACGCCTACCTCCGTCGCGTCATGATCAACACCCGTACCGAGTGGTGGCGGGCGCGCAAGCTGGACGAGGTCCCGACCGAGCAGCTGCCCGACGCCAGCGTCGAGGACGGCACCGAGCAGCGCGCCGACCGCGCCCTGCTGATGGACGTGCTCGGCGTGCTGGCTCCCAAGCAGCGCAGCGTCGTCGTGCTGCGACACTGGGAGCAGATGAGCACGGAGGAGACGGCCGCCGCGCTCGGCATGTCTGCCGGTACGGTGAAGAGCACGCTGCACCGTGCGCTGGCACGGCTGCGCCAGGAGCTGGAGAGCCGCGAGGCGGCGAGCCGGGAGGCCCGGATCGCCGAGGAGCGGCGGCGGCCGGTCGGCCGCGTTCCGGCGCGGGCGCGGGCGGGCAGGCATACGGACGAACGGGGGCGGGAGCGGTGCGCGGCCTGACAGCCAGCGGCGACGGCGGTGACCGTGGCAGCGGAAGAGACGACGGCGGCCACGCGGCCGCCGTCCGGCGTGGCCGGCGCCTGACCGGCCGGGCGGCGGCCGCCACGACCCTGGTCGGGCTCGCCGCCTTCGGGCTGTTCACGGCGAGCTGCTCGACCGGCGGCACCGGCACCCGGGACGAGGGCCCGGCCGGTACCCAGCCCGTCGCCCAGGTCACCCCCGGCGACACCCCCTCCTCGTCCGCCCGGCCCGCCACCCGGGTCGACCCCGTGGCGCTGCTCAAGCGGGACCCCAGGGTCAGCGAGCGGGTCCGGACGGACCTGAAGCCCTGCGCCGGTTCCGACTACCCGGTGGACACCTCGTACGGCACGCTGACCGGCGGCCCGGCGCCCGATGTCGTGGTGAACGTGATGACCTGCGCCGATTCGGTGGGCGTGGGCACGTACGTGTACCGGCGGGAGGGCAACGGCTCGTACCAGAACGTGTTCGCCGTCGAGCAGCCCGCCGTCTACGGGACCATCGACCGCGGCGATCTGGTGGTGACGACCCAGGTCTACGAGAAGAAGGACGCGGTCGCGTACCCCTCCGGCGAGGAAGTGATCACCTACCGCTGGGCGGGCAACCGGTTCGGCGAACACGACCGGGTGCACAACGACTTCAACCGAGCCGTGGGCAACGGCGGGGCCGCCCTCCCGGGGACGGACGCCGGGCCGGCGGGGAACTGAGAGCATTCCGATGGCCGAGACCCATGTCCTGTTCGTCGAGGACGACGACGTCATCCGCGAAGCCACCCAGTTGGCGCTGGAGCGCGACGGCTTCGCGGTCACCGCGATGCCCGACGGGCTCTCGGGCCTGGAGGCGTTCCGGGCGGACCGCCCCGACATCGCCCTGCTCGACGTGATGGTGCCGGGGCTCGACGGGGTCAGCCTCTGCCGCCGCATCCGCGACGAGTCGACGGTTCCCGTGATCATGCTGTCGGCCCGCGCCGACTCGATCGACGTGGTGCTGGGCCTGGAGGCCGGTGCGGACGACTACGTCACCAAACCGTTCGACGGGGCGGTGCTGGTGGCCCGTATCCGCGCCGTGCTGCGCCGGTTCGGCCATGCCTCGGGCGGGCAGGCGGGCGGCGGCGAGCCGGAGTCGGAGGACGCCGGCGGGGTGCTGGTCTTCGGTGACCTGGAGGTCGACACCGAGGGCATGGCCGTGCACCGGGGCGGTGAGCGGGTGGCGCTGACCCCGACGGAGATGCGGCTGCTGCTGGAGTTCTCGGCGGCGCCGGGCACGGTCCTCTCCCGCGACAAGCTCCTGGAACGGGTCTGGGACTACGGATGGGGCGGTGACACCCGGGTCGTGGACGTCCATGTGCAGCGGCTGCGCACCAAGATCGGCCAGGACCGGATCGAGACGGTCCGCGGCTTCGGCTACAAACTCCGGCCGTGAAGCGGCCCGCCCTGCGGACGGGGGTCCGCTGGAAGATCAGCATCGCGATCGCCGCGGTCGGGGCGCTGACCGCGGTCGCGCTCAGCTTCGTCGTGCACAACGCGGCCCGGGTCTCGATGCTGGAGAACGCCCGCGAGGTCCAGTTGGAGCGGCTGACGTACGCGCAGCTCCTGTACGAGGCGACGAAGACGAAGAAGGCCGATCCCCGCTTCGGCGCCAAGCTCAACGATCCGACGATGCCGCAGAGCCTGCGCGCGGAGACCGCCAAGAACCGGCGGGCCACCCATGTCGAGGAGACCGCGAAGGGCGTGCCCGACGTGTGGGCGGCGGTCCCGGTCGGTCACGGCGACGTGCTCTCGCTGCACACCCGGTTCGCCGGGCGCAGCTCCACGATCATGGCCGATCTGGACCGGGCGCTGATCATCGGCTCGGTCTCGGTGGTGTTCGGCGGCTGCGCGCTGGGGGTGCTGATCGGCGGCCAGCTGTCGCGCCGGCTGCGCAAGGCGGCGGCCGCGGCGGGCCGGGTCGCCCAGGGCAACACGGACGTACGGGTGCGGGACGCGGTCGGCGGGGTCGTCCGGGACGAGACGGACGAGCTGGCCGGCGCGGTGGACGCGCTGACGGACGCGTTGAACGCGCGGATCGAGGCGGAGCGGCGGGTCACCGCGGACATCGCGCACGAGCTGCGTACGCCGGTGACCGGGCTGCTCACGGCGGCCGAGCTGCTGCCCCCGGGGCGCCCGACCGAGCTGGTGCGGGACCGGGCGCAGGCGATGCGGACGCTGGTCGAGGACGTGCTGGAGGTGGCCCGGCTGGACAGCGCGTCGGAGCGGGCCGAGCTCCAGGAGCTGGCGCTGGGCGAGTTCGTCAGTCGGCGGATCGGGCTGCTGAACCCGGACGTGACGGTGCGGGTGGTGCACGAGTCGTACGTCAGCACCGATCCCCGGCGGCTGGAGCGGATCCTGGGGAACCTGCTGGGCAACGCCGCCAAGCACGGCGCCACCCCGGTGGAGGTGACGGTCGAGGGCCGGGTGGTCCGGATCCGCGACCACGGTCCCGGGTTCCCGGCGGACCTGCTGCGCGAGGGGCCGAGCCGGTTCCGTACCGGCAGCAGTGACCGGGCGGGCCGGGGGCACGGCCTCGGGCTGACCATCGCCGCCGGTCAGGCACGGGTCCTCGGGGCCCGGCTGACCTTCCGCAACGCGGGGCCCGAGGGGGCGGCGCAGGGCTCCGGCGGGGCCATCGCGGTGCTGTGGCTGCCGGAGCACGCGCCGACGAACACCGGGAGCTTCCCCATCCTCGCGGTGGCGGAGCAGCGTGCCGCGGAGAGCGCGGGCGGCGACGCGGACGGGGACAGCGGCAGCAGCGACGGTGCCGGGGCGGCGCCGGGGCGCAAGCGGGCGTAACGGCGGCGCGGCCGAGCACGGACGCGCGGACCGGCGGCCGAGCGCGGGCGCGAAACGGCGGGAGGCCCCCGGGGCCTGCGCCCGGGAGCCTCCCGTTCCGTCGTTCCGTACGTCCGCTCCGTACCCGCGGAGGGTTTCAGACGGCCTCGGCGACCGGCTTGGGCGCCGGGCCCGAACCGCGCAGCGGCACTTCCTTGACGAAGACCGAGGACACCAGCGCGATCACCGCGACCGAGGCGCCCACCAGGAACGCGATGTGCGTCCCCGAGGCCACCGCGAACTGGTACGCCTCGCGCGCCGCGTCCGGCAGCTTCGCCAGGCTCGCCGCGTCCAGCTGCGCGGACCTCGCGGTCGCCGCCCCGCCGCCGCGGGCCAGCATCTCGTCCTGCACCCGCCCGGTGAAGAGCGCGCCCATGATCGCGACGCCGAAGGAGCTGCCGAGCGTGCGGAAGAGGGTGGTCGAGGAGGAGGCGGCGCCCATGTCCTTCAGCTCCACGCTGTTCTGCGCGACGAGCATGGTGATCTGCATCAGGAAGCCCATCCCCGCGCCGAGCACCGCCATGTAGACGCCGGAGGTGAGCCGGGTGGTGTCGACGTCCATCCGGGACAGCAGGTAGAGGCCGCTCACCATCAGCACGGAGCCCAGGATCGGGAAGATCTTGTACTTGCCGGTGCTGGTGGTGACCCGTCCGGCGACGAGCGAGACGACCATCATCGACAGCAGCATCGGCAGGAGCAGCACACCGGAGTTGGTCGCCGAGGCACCCTGGACGGACTGCTGGTACAGGGGCAGGAAGAGCACCGCGCCGAACATCACGAAGCCGGTCATGAAGCCGATGACGGACATCAGGGTGAAGTTGCGGTTGCGGAAGATGTGCAGCGGGATGATCGGCTGCGCCGCCTTCGTCTCGACGAAGACGAAGGCCACGAGGGCGACGACCCCGATCGCGACGAGCTCCATGATCACGGTGGAGGTCCAGGCGTACTCCGAGCCGCCCCAGGTCGTGACCAGCACGATCGAGGTGATGCCGAGGGTGAGCAGCCCGGCGCCGAGGTAGTCGATCCGGCCCTTGCCGCCCTCGCGCCGGGGCAGGTGCAGGACCATGGTGACCATGGCGAGGGCGACCGCGCCCAGCGGCAGGTTGATGTAGAAGCTCCAGCGCCAGCCGAGGTGGTCGGTGATGGTGCCGCCGACCAGCGGTCCGCCGATCATGGCGATGGCCATGACACCGGCCATCATGCCCTGGTACCTGCCGCGCTCGCGGGGCGGGACGAGGTCGCCGATGATCGCCATGACGCCGACCATCAGACCGCCGGCGCCGAGCCCCTGAACCGCCCGGAAGCCGATCAGCTGGCCCATGTCCTGGGCCATTCCGCTCAGCACCGAGCCGATCAGGAAGATCACTATGGACGTGAGGAAGATGCCCTTGCGCCCGTACATGTCGCCGAGCTTGCCCCAGATGGGCGTGGAGGCCGCGGTGGCCAGGGTGTAGGCGGTGACGACCCAGGAGAGGTGCTCCAGACCGCCGAGGTCGCCGACGATCGTCGGCATGGCCGTGCCGACGATCAGGTTGTCCAGCATGGCGAGCAGCATCGTGATCATCAGGGCGAGGATCACCACCCGGACGCTGCGCTGCGGCACCCCGGGCTCCGCGGCCGGCCGCTCCGCGGCGGCCGCTTCCCCGCCCCCGCCTGGCGCTTTCTTCAGATCGGTCATCGTTCCCACTCCCCCGGCCCCGCCGTACGGACCCGTTCCCCTGCCTGAGCCGGAGGACTTACTTGCCGCCCGGCTAGTAACTACACTGGGGAAGGTAGACCCCTAACTAGCCGGGCGTCAAGTAAGTTTTGAGGAGCTCTCATGGGCCGCACACCGCAGCAGCGCCGTGGCAACACGCGCCAGCGCATTCAGGACGTCGCCCTGGAGCTCTTCGCCGAGCAGGGCTACGAGAAGACCTCGCTCCGCGAGATCGCCGAGCGGCTGGACGTCACCAAGGCGGCGCTGTACTACCACTTCAAGACCAAGGAAGACATCCTGGTCGGCATCTTCGAGGACCTGAACCGTCCGGTGGAGGAGCTGGTCGCCTGGGGCCAGGAGCAGCCGCGCACGCTGGAGACGAAGAAGGAGCTCCTGCACCGCTACAGCGAGGCGCTGGTCGAGGCCGCCCCGCTCTTCCGCTTCATGCAGGAGAACCAGGCGGCCGTCCGCGACCTCAGCATCGGTGTGACGATCAAGGAGCGCGTGATCGCCCTGGTGGGGCTGCTCCAGGAGCCGGACGCCTCACTGGCCGACCAGGTGCGCTGCTTCACCGCGCTCGTCGCCTCGCACGCGGGGATGTTCGCCCTCAAGGACGCCGAGGGCGACCCCGAGGAGAAGCGCAAGGCCGTCCTGGAGGTCGCCATCGAACTGATCACCCAGGCGCACACGGGCGCGGGTGCGGGAGCGGATAGGGGTACCGACGCCCCGGAGTCGTGACGCGGTCCGGTCAGACGCGCACGCCCTCGCGGTGCAGGAAGTGGACCGGGTTGACCGCCGAGCCGTAGTCGGCGGTGTGCCGGATCTCGAAGTGCAGGTGCGGGCCGCTGGAGTTCCCGGTGTTGCCGGAGAGCGCGATCCGCTCACCGGTCCGCACGGCGTCGCCGATCCGCACGTCGATCCGCGACAGGTGGGCGTACTGGGAGTACGTGCCGTTGGAGTGCTTGATCACGACGGCGTTGCCGTACGCGGGGCCGTCGCCGCCGCCGTTCGGGCCGGCCTTCACGACGACGCCGCTGTGCGCGGCCTCGACCCTGGTGCCGATCGGCACGGCGAAGTCCTGGCCGGAGTGCTTGTGGGCCCAGCGGCTGCCGTCGTTGCCGTAGCTCGCGCTCAGCTCGTAACGGTTCACCGGGGCGGACCAGCCGTGCGCCTTCTTGATGGCGGCCTTCTTCGCGGCGGCCGCCTTCTTGGCCGACGCGGCCTTCTTCGCGGCGAGCTTGCCCTGGACGGCGGCCTGCTCGGTGATCGACCGGGCCGCGCCGGCACCGGTCAGATGGTCCACACCGCTCGGGGCCCCCGCCGAACCGGCCGCGAACGCAGCGCCCGCGCCGAGAACCATCGACGCACCGAGACCGGCCGCCATCAGGGCGCCGCGGGTACGGGACAGGGACGGGCGGCGGGAGTGCTGGAACGAAACGCGCTTCGACATATGCGGAGAACCTCCGTAGATGACTGGACCCGGCGCTCGACCGGGCTGGCCATCCCTTGGTAACCCGCATCCCAGCCGGGGTTCAAACCCCCCATCTACGAACAAAAGCCGTATCCGACACCTCGGGAATTCGCCGGGCTTCCCACCGCCGCGACCACGGCCGGGCCCGCCGGGACACCGTTCCGGGCCGTCCGGCGATCACCCGCTCCGCCTCCCCTATCGCCCCTAGTAGGCCCGGAACGGGCTGTGCGGCTTGTCACCGCGGGCAGGCCGGAACCGACCCCCTTCCGGGACCTTCGGCCCTAAGGTGACGGGACCACAGCGAACTCCGGGGGGACGGGGACATGGGCAGCGACATGGACGGCATCGAGCTCGCCGACGCCGTCGAATCGATCCGCGACCAGCTCATCGACGCCGCGGGCCGCGCCACCGGCAGCCCGCTGGCCTTCGAGGTCGGCGACATCCAGATGGAGTTCACCCTCGAACTCCGCAAGGAGATCAAGGGCGGCGGCCGGGTGAAGGCATGGGTGGTCGACGCGGGCGCCGACGCCTCCCGCGCGACCGGCCGCACCCACAAGGTCGCCTTCACGCTGAAGCCGCGTACCGCCGCGACCGGCGGGGCCTGGGAGATCAGCGACGACGACCCGGGCAGCACGGCCCACTTCGGCGGCGGTGGGACGCCCCGGCCGTGACCGTCGCGGAGCGCACGGTCGTCGTCACCGCGGCCGCCCAGGGCAGCGGTGTCCTGCTCACCGACCGCCTCGTCCTGACCTGCGCCCATGTCGTCCAGCGCGGTCCCGCCCTGGTCGCCCACCCGCTCCGGACCGGGCCCACCCCCGCGAAGGTCGCCTGGATGGACCACGACCTCGACGCCGCGCTCCTGGTCACCACCGACCCGCTCGGCCCGGACACCCCGGCACGGCTCGGCCTCCTCCACTCCGAGCACGCCGTCCCCGGCTGCGAGATCACCGGCTTCCCGCACGTCCAGCGGTACGGGCACGAGGGGCACCTGGAGTCCGACCAGTACACCGCCACCGCCCTGCCGACCGCCGGACAGGCGCGCGGGCTGCTCGTCTGCGAGCTGGACGGCCCGCCCCCGGCCGACGACGCCCGGGTGTCGGCGCTGCGTGGACTGTCGGGCGGCCCCGTCTTCGCCGGTGACGTCCTCATCGGCATCGCCCGGCAGGTCCCCCAGGGGCGCGCGGGCCGCCGCGTGGAGTGCGTACCGCTCGCCCCGCTGCTCGCCGCGAAACCGTTCCGGCTGGTCTACGAGCAGAACGGCCCGCCCCTGCGCCACGAGCCGGTACGCGGCCACTTCCCCCGGGACGCCTGGTACGAGAAGGACTACGCGGCGGCGCTCGGGGCCGCGTACCGCCGGACGAAGATCTTCGGCCTCGACGAGCTGGGCCGACGCGACTCCGAATGGGACCTGGACACCGCGTACCTGAGCCTGGAGGCCCAGCAGCAACCCGACCGGAGCGGACTCGGACCGTCCACCCCCGGCCCGGCCCGGCGGATCGAGGCCCTCCTCCCCGACCGGCACCGGGTCCTGCTGCGCGGCGACGCGGGCGCGGGCAAGACCACGCTGCTGTGGTGGCTGGCCGCGCACGCCGCGTCCGGCACCCTGAGCACGGAGCTGGGCGCGCTCAACGGGCTGGTCCCGTTCGTCGTCCCGCTGCGCACCCTGCGCGCCGAGGGCGGCACCTTCCCCTCCCCCGCACAGCTGCCCGACGCGGCCCGGCTGGTGGTCGACCGAGCCCCCGAGGGCTGGGTGGGCCGGGTGCTGGAGTCCGGCCGGGGGCTGCTGCTGGTCGACGGACTGGACGAGGTGCCGGGCGACGACCGCGAGCAGGCCCACCAGTGGCTCTCCCGGCTCCTGGACCGCTACCCGGACACCCGCTGCGTCGTCACGGTGCGCCCGCTCGCCGTCGAGTCCGGCTGGCTGGACGGCCAGGGCTTCGAGGAGCTGCGGCTGCTGCCGATGAGGGACCAGGACATCGAGGCGTTCGTCGCCGCCTGGCACCGGGCCGCCCGGCTGGACGACGACGACCACGAGACGCTCGGCATGCTGGAGCGGGACCTCGTCCAGCAGTTCGCCCAGAACCGCATCCTGCGCGACCTCGCCCGCACCCCGCTGCTCTGCGCCGTGATCTGCGCCCTGCACCGCCGCCGCCAGGGCCTCCTCCCGGAGACCCGCTGGAGCCTCTACGCGTCCGCCCTCACCATGCTCCTCGGCGACCGCGACAAGCAGCGCCGGATCGACGCACCCGAGGGCATCACGATGAGCCCGGCGGAGCAGGCCCAGCTCCTCCAGCGCATCGCGATCTGGCTGGTCCGGGGCAATCAGTCGGAGCTGGACCGCGCCTCCGCCCTGCGCCAGCTGGAACGCGCCCTGCCCGGCATGGCGCGGCTGAGCTCCCAGGGCTCGTCCGACACGATCCTGAACCACCTGCTCAACCGCAGCGGGGTCCTTCAGGAGCGCGCCGAGGACACCTACCAGTTCGCCCACCGCACCTTCCAGGACTTCCTGGCCGCGAAGGAGTTCGTCGAGGGCGACCAGCTGCACGAACTCCTCACCCGGGCCGGCTCCCAGAACTGGTACGACGTCATCCTGCTCGCCGCCGGCCACTGCGACCGCCGGGACCACCCCGTCCTGGTCAACGGCCTCCTCGACCACGTCCCAGGCCCGGCCGACACCGCCACCCGGGACGAGATCGTCGTCCTGGCGGCCCTCTGCGCCCAGCACGCCACCTGGCTCGACGAACCGACCCGGGAGCGGGTCCACGCGGCCGTGTCGGCGCTCTTCCCACCGGACGACTACACGGCCGTCAAGGTGCTCGCCCGCCTCGGCCCGGCCGCCCTGGCCCACCTGCCGGACCCGGCCCGGGTGACCGACGAGGAGGAGATCAACCTGCTCACCGAGCTGATCAGCGAGATCGGCGGGGCCGAGGCCGTACCGCACGCCCGTCGCTGGGCCCTCGCCCACCCGGAGCTCGAACTCGTCCTCACGGCCAACTGGGACCGGTACCCGATACACCCGTACGCCCGGGAGGTCCTCTCCGTCTTCGACCTGCCGCACAGATCCCTGGTCCTCAACACCGAGGAGAAGCTGGCGGCCCTGCGCCATCTGCCGTCCGTCAGAAGCCCGTTGATCACGGGGGAGCACCCGGCCACCACCCTCGACACCGCCCTCCGCGGTGGTCCGTGGACCGCCGTGGAGATCCAGGAGAACCCCGGACCGGCCGACCTCTCGTTCCTGACGGACTGCACCGCGCTCGAATCCGTGTCGCTGAACCAGTGCCCCGCCGTCCAGGACCTCGGCGCGCTCGTCGGACTCCCCTCGCTGAGGTCGGTCGAGCTCGACATGACCCATCTCCCCAGCGCCGCGCTGGCCGCCACGGCTTCCCGGGAACTGCACTCCCTGCAGCTGAACCACCTGAGCGCCGACCGGCTCTCCCAGGTCCCGGCCCACCCCCGGCTGACCCTGCTGGGCATCCACCAGGTGGCCCTCTTCGAGATCGACTCGCTCGACGGCTGGACCGGTTTGCGACGGCTGGAACTATGGGCTCCCACCCCGGTCCGCCCGCTGCTCGCCGCCCTCCGAAAGGCTCCGCAGGTCGCCCATCTCTCCCTGTTCCTGCCGTCCGCCACGGAATTCACCGCGGAACAGCCCGTGCCCTTCCTGGAGAGTCTGGAACTCAACCAGGGCGACGACACACTCGGGCTGGAGGCGATCCCCCGGGCCTTCCCCGCGCTGAAGCAGCTCCTGCTCGTCTCGCCCGGCCACATCGGCGGTGGCGATCTCTCCCTGCTCCGGACGGCGCTGCCCGACTGCCAGATCACCGCGATCTGACACCGCCGCCCCCGGAAGAGCCCCGGGCGCCCCGCACAACGGAAAAGGCCCGGGCCCCGGACCGTTGCACACGGTCCGGGGCCCGGGCCCCTGCTTGCTTCCGCTCAGGCGCTCAGCGGCGGCCTCACACGTCCTTCGACATGTTCGGACCCGCGCCACCCGCGGCCTGCTCGATCGGCGGGACGTCGGGCAGAGCCGTCTTCTCCTCGCCGCGGAAGGTGAACGCCTTCTCGTCGCCCTCGCCCTCCGTGCCGACGACCACGATGTGACCGGGGCGCAGCTCGCCGAAGAGGATCTTCTCCGAGAGGATGTCCTCGATCTCGCGCTGGATCGTCCGGCGCAGCGGCCGGGCGCCCATCACGGGGTCGTAGCCCTTCTTGGCGAGGAGCGTCTTGGCCTCCGCGCTGAGCTCGATGCCCATGTCGCGGTCCTTCAGGCGCTCGTCCACCTTGGCGATCATCAGGTCGACGATCTGGATGATGTCTTCCTGGCTGAGCTGGTGGAAGACGACCGTGTCGTCGACACGGTTGAGGAACTCGGGCCGGAAGTGCTGCTTCAGCTCTTCGTTGACCTTGTTCTTCATCCGCTCGTAGCCGGTCTTGACGTCGCCCTGAGCGGCGAAGCCCAGGTTGAAGCCCTTCGAGATGTCCCGCGTACCGAGGTTGGTCGTCATGATGATGACCGTGTTCTTGAAGTCCACGACCCGGCCCTGGGAGTCGGTCAGACGACCGTCCTCCAGAATCTGGAGCAGGGAATTGAAGATATCCGGGTGGGCCTTCTCGACCTCGTCGAAGAGGACGACGGAGAACGGCTTGCGGCGCACCTTCTCGGTGAGCTGACCGCCCTCTTCGTAACCCACGTAGCCGGGGGGCGAACCGAAGAGACGGGAAACCGTGTGCTTCTCGCTGAACTCCGACATGTCGAGGGAGATCAGCGCGTCCTCGTCGCCGAAGAGGAATTCGGCGAGCGTCTTGGAGAGCTCGGTCTTACCGACACCGGACGGACCGGCGAAGATGAACGAGCCACCGGGGCGCTTCGGGTCCTTCAGACCGGCCCGCGTACGGCGGATCGCCTGCGAGAGGGCCTTGATGGCGTCCTTCTGCCCGATGACGCGCTTGTGCAGCTCGTCCTCCATGCGGAGCAGGCGGGAGGACTCCTCCTCGGTCAGCTTGAAGACCGGGATGCCCGTCGCGGTGGCGAGGACCTCGGCGATCAGCTCGCCGTCGACCTCGGCCACGACGTCCATGTCGCCGGCCTTCCACTCCTTCTCGCGCTTGGTCTTCGCGGCGAGGAGCTGCTTCTCCTTGTCACGGAGGGAAGCGGCCTTCTCGAAGTCCTGCGAGTCGATCGCGGACTCCTTGTCGCGGCGGACGCCGGCGATCTTCTCGTCGAACTCGCGGAGGTCCGGCGGCGCGGTCATCCGGCGGATGCGCATCCGGGAACCGGCCTCGTCGATCAGGTCGATCGCCTTGTCCGGCAGGAAGCGGTCGGAGATGTACCGGTCGGCCAGCGTCGCGGCCTGGACCAGCGCCTCGTCCGTGATGGAGACGCGGTGGTGGGCCTCGTAGCGGTCGCGCAGACCCTTGAGGATCTCGATGGTGTGCGGCAGCGACGGCTCGGCGACCTGGATAGGCTGGAAGCGGCGCTCCAGCGCGGCGTCCTTCTCCAGGTGCTTGCGGTACTCGTCGAGCGTGGTGGCACCGATGGTCTGGAGCTCACCGCGGGCCAGCATCGGCTTCAGGATGGAGGCGGCGTCGATCGCGCCCTCGGCGGCGCCCGCACCCACCAGGGTGTGGAGCTCGTCGATGAACAGGATGATGTCGCCGCGGGTGCGGATCTCCTTGAGGACCTTCTTCAGGCGCTCCTCGAAGTCACCGCGGTAGCGGGAGCCGGCGACCAGCGCGCCGAGGTCGAGGGTGTAGAGGTGCTTGTCCTTGAGGGTCTCGGGCACCTCGCCCTTGACGATGGCCTGCGCCAGGCCCTCGACGACCGCCGTCTTGCCGACGCCGGGCTCGCCGATGAGGACCGGGTTGTTCTTGGTACGGCGGGACAGCACCTGCATGACCCGCTCGATCTCCTTCTCGCGCCCGATGACCGGGTCGAGCTTGGACTCGCGGGCCGCCTGGGTGAGATTCCGGCCGAACTGGTCGAGCACCAGGGACGTGGAGGGGGTGCCTTCCGCGGGGCCGCCCGCGGTCGCCGCCTCCTTGCTGCCCGAGTACCCGGAGAGCAGCTGGATGACCTGCTGCCGCACCCGGTTCAGGTCGGCGCCCAGCTTCACGAGGACCTGGGCGGCGACGCCCTCGCCCTCGCGGATCAGGCCGAGCAGGATGTGCTCGGTGCCGATGTAGTTGTGGCCGAGCTGGAGGGCCTCGCGGAGCGACAGCTCCAGGACCTTCTTGGCCCGGGGCGTGAAGGGGATGTGCCCGGACGGGGCCTGCTGGCCCTGGCCGATGATCTCCTCCACCTGCTGGCGGACCGCCTCGAGCGAAATCCCGAGGCTCTCCAGGGCCTTAGCGGCGACACCCTCACCCTCGTGGATAAGGCCCAGGAGGATGTGCTCGGTGCCGATGTAGTTGTGGTTGAGCATCCGGGCTTCTTCCTGAGCCAGGACGACAACCCGCCGCGCGCGGTCGGTGAACCTCTCGAACATCGTTAATCGCTCCTCAGAGCGGTCAGGCAGTTAGGGGTCGGTCCCCTCCCTGTCCTTCCGCAGCTTAGTCCCGCAAGCGGGGACCGCTCATTCCAACTGCCGACACCGTCCTTGGCCTCCTGCCCCGAACGCTGACAACTTCTCCAACCCGATGGTGCGAGACGATGTTCCCGCAGGCCAGGCAGATACCCCTTTCACCACTACGCCGATGGCGAACGGGAGATGCCCGAACCTGCGTGTCGCCCCTTCCCACTAGGGATGTCCTACCCGCAATTACAGACAGTCCATGCGGCGCACGCCGGTTCCCTCCGCTACGGGCGAACACATTGGCGCTCCCGAATGCGCCCCTACGCCCCCATCACGGACACAACGCGCACCCGTTCGCCGACTCTGCGTAACCCACCGGCCGACGGGTGCGTTCATCCGGCATGGTCATCACCCTTCCCACCTCCGCACCGACCACCGATCGCGAGCAGGAGGGCCACGAGGGCGCCCGCTGGGCGCGGTGGTACGAACGCGAGCTCGGCTGGGCGACGGTGGGCACCGCGCCGGTGCGGCTGCTGACCGGGCTGGAGTTCGACGTGCTCCAGGTCCCCGCGGCCGCCGGTCGCGCGGCGCTGCGGCGGCTGGGCCGCACCGGGCCCGTGGCGCTGTCGGGGGCGCGGATGGGGCTGCTGGTCGCGGCGGGGAGCGCCGAGGAGCTTCCCGGCCTGCTCGACTGGCTGGAGTGGCGGGGGGTGGCCCTCTCCCTGACCGCCATCGGCGCGGGCGGCCGGATCACCGCACCGGTGCCGCCCGGACGGACGGCGGGCACGCCGGGGGCCGCCACCTGGCTGCGGCCCCCCGGACCGCGGCACGAGGGGGGTACGGCGCTCCCGGCCCTCACCGGCCTCGGGAACGGGGACGGGGCTGCCCCCGATCTCGTACGGCTGGTGGACGCGGTGGCGACGGAATGCCACCGGGCCCGTTTGACGCATACCCGAACGGGGTCGTCGGCGACCGTGCCGACGACTCAGCCGTTGGCCTTCCGGTAAGCCTCACGGATCTCGGCGGGAACACGGCCGCGGTCATTCACATTGTGGCCGTTCTCGCGGGCCCACTTACGGATCTCGGCGGTGTCCTTGTTGCCACCGGTAACGGCGCGGCCCTTACCACGGCCGCCGGTGCGCCGGCCACTCTTGGTGTACGGCTCAAGAAGACCACGGAGCTTGTCCGCGTTGCTCGTCGTGAGGTCAATCTCGTACGTCTTGCCATCGAGAGCGAACGTGACCGTCTCGTCCGCCTCGCCGCCGTCGAGGTCATCGACAAGAAGGACCTGAACCTTCTGTGCCACTGGATTCCCTTTCATCGAAAATGCAGTACGCGGAAAGGAAACCGCTTTTCCCCGGAAAACACAAACCCCCGGGAGAGGTTCAGGATCAGGGGAACACGGGAAACGTGCGCGATTCGGACATAGGGTTCCGCCTTGTTCCGGCGGTCACGGATGCCGGTCACAGATGCAGAAGCATCCGGCTGTTGCCCAAGGTGTTCGGCTTCACTCGTTCGAGCCCCAGGAACTCCGCCACACCCTCGTCATAGGAACGCAGCAGCTCGCTGTAGACATCTCCGTCGACCGGTGTCTCCCCGATCTCCACGAAGCCGTGCTTCGCGAAGAAGTCCACTTCGAAGGTGAGACAGAAAACCCGCCGTACGCCCAGCCAACGGGCGGTCTGCAACAACTTGTCCAGCACCTGATGGCCGACTCCGGCGCCCCTGAGGGCGTGGTCGACGGCGAGAGTACGCACTTCGGCGAGGTCTTCCCACATCACGTGCAGGGCGCCGCAGCCGACGACCCGGGCGTCCTCGTCGCGTTCCGCGATCCAGAACTCCTGGATGTCCTCGTAAAGCGTCACGGTCGCTTTGTCGAGCAGGATGCCTTCGCGTACGTACCCGTCCAGGAGGCGGCGTACCGATGCCACATCACTGGTCCTGGCACGTCGGACCGTGATGGCCGTCTTTTTGGTCGGCGGTGCGGTACGGGATTCGGCGGGCGGAAGCTCTGAGGACATACCCCGACGCTATCGCCCGGCGTCCGGCGCCGCCCCATCGGCCGGTTCCCCGGGTTCTCCCCCGGACCGTTCCGCGTCCGCTTCCACAGGCGGTTCCCCGTCCGCTTCTCCGGGCCGTTCCCCGCCCGGCCCGTCCGGCGCGGCGCCCTCCGAGCGGCCGGGCCGAACGACCCGCATGGCGTCCCTGAGCGCTTCACGCTGCTCGGCGGACATCATCCCGAAGAAGGCGACAAGGGCGGCGGCGGGGTTGTCACTGCGGGACCATGCTTCGTTCATCAGCGCGGCCGAGTAGGCGGCACGTGTGGACACCGCCGTATATCTATATGCGCGGCCGTCCACTTCCCTGCGCACCCAGCCCTTCTGATGGAGATTGTCCATTACCGTCATGACGGTGGTGTAGGCGATGGAGCGTTCCTGCTGGAGGTCCTCAAGGACTTCCCGCACGGTGACCGGACGGTTCCATTGCCAGACCCGTGTCATCACGGCGTCTTCCAGATCTCCCAATTGACGGGGCACAACGCCACTTTAGTAGGAGATGGCCAAAATGCCCGGTTTATTCGCACAACAAAAGGGCGTACGGCTCCGGATGAGCCGTACGCCCTCGACGTACTGCGGGGATATGAGGCCGGTCAGGCGCCGTCGCTCCGCGGGGCCTGCTGCACCGACTCGGCACGGCCGAGCGCCAGGTCCACGGCCGCGTCCTCCTTGGCCTTGTTGGGACCGCCCTGGCTCTTGACGATCGTCACGACGAGGCCGATGAAGAAGGCGGCCATCACCACGGGGGGCAGGAGCGCGGATACGTAGTCCATGCCGTCCAGAGTAGCGAGACCGGTCCGGACGGCCGCGCCGCCCCTCGGCATTGCGGCCGTCCGGGTGCGCGACGGCTATCCGGCGACGCGCTGCTGCTGCGGCGGGGGCGCCGGGCGGCGGCGGGGCGGGAAGACCTCCGAGGGCTTCGGCGCGGGCCGGGCGGGCGGCCGGGCGGGGTCCTCCGGGGTCTTGGGCCGTTCGGGTTCCGCCACGGCCCCCCGGCCGCCCGGCAGCGCCAGGAGCCTGCTGCGGGGCGCGGGGGTGCGTGCGGTGAGGCGGGCCCGCACCGAGCGTTCCGCGAGCACCTGGCAGCGCACCAGGAGCGAGGCGGCCACCGGGCGGCGGCGGAGCCCCCGCAGCGCGGCGAGGTCCTCGGGGCGGGGGTCGTACCCGCCCGCGAGGGCGTCCTGGAGCAGCTCCAGATAGCCGCCGGCCGAACCGGGGAGGGCGTCGCGGTACCGGACGAGGTCGGCGAGGAGGAACGCGCGCAGTCGTCCCGCCTCCCCGGCCGCCTCGTCCACGGCGCCGGCCAGCCGCAGGCAGTCCCGGACGTCCTCGTCCGGCAGGGGCGTGGGGTGAAGGGCGGTGGCGAGAGCACGTCGGAGCACCCGCAGCTCGTCCGCGCTGAACGCCATGCCGCCGCGTGATCCGTAAGGCGTGGGCATGCCGCGACCATACGTGCTAAAGGGACAAAATCTGCTTAACCGGACAGTGGTGGCGCGGCGGCGTACCCGTGTCGCGGAGGCCGTTCCCGCAGGTACGCCGCCTGTCCGCTACAGCCGGGGCGCGTTCCGCTCGTACACCAGGCGCAGGCCGATCAGGGTGAGCCAGGGCTCGTGCTCGTCGATGACGGAGGACTCGCCCAACACCATCGGAGCAAGGCCGCCCGTCGCGATGACGGTGACGTCGTCCGGGTCGTCGGCCAGCTCCTTCTTCATCCGCGTGACGACGCCGTCGACCTGGCCGGCGAAGCCGTAGATGATGCCCGACTGCATCGCCTCGACCGTGTTCTTCCCGATCACGCTGCGCGGGCGGGCCAGCTCGATCTTGCGGAGCTGGGCGCCCCGGACGCCGAGCGCCTCGACCGAGATCTCGATGCCGGGGGCGATGACCCCGCCGGTGTACTCGCCCCGGGCGGAGACCGCGTCGAAGGTGGTGGCCGTGCCGAAGTCGACGACGATGGCCGGGCCGCCGTAGAGGTGGGCGGCGGCGGCCGCGTTGATGATGCGGTCCGTGCCGACCTCCTTCGGGTTGTCCATCAGGATCGGCACCCCCGTCCTGATGCCCGGCTCGACGAGCACGGCGGGGACGTCGCCGTAGTAGCGGCGGGTCACCTCGCGCAGCTCGTGCAGGACGGCCGGGACCGTGGAGCAGATCGCGATGCCCTCGATGCCGTCACCCAGCTCCATGCCGAGCAGCGGGTGCATCCCCATCAGGCCCTGGAGCAGCACGGCCAGCTCGTCGGCGGTGCGGCGCGGGTCGGTGGAGATCCGCCAGTGCTCGACGATCTCCTCGCCGTCGAACAGGCCGAGGACGGTGTGGGTGTTGCCGACGTCGATGGTGAGCAGCATCAGTCGTCCGCCCCGTCGGTGTCGGCGGTGTCGCGGAAGTCCAGGCCGATGTCGAGGATCGGCGAGGAGTGGGTGAGCGCGCCGACGGCCAGGTAGTCGACGCCCGCCTCGGCGTAGGCGCGGGCGGTGTCCAGGGAGAGCCGGCCGGAGGACTCCAGGACCGCGCGGCCGTCGGTCAGGGCGACCGCCTCGGCCGTCTGGAGCGGGGTGAAGTTGTCGAGCAGGATCAGGTCGGCGCCCGCGTCGAGGACCTCGCGGACCTGCTGGAGGGTGTCGACCTCGACCTCGATCGGAACGTCCGGGAAGACGTCCCGCACCCGCTTGAACGCCTCGGCGACCCCGCCGGCCGCGATGACGTGGTTGTCCTTGACCAGGGCCGCGTCCGAGAGCGACATCCGGTGGTTGACGCCGCCGCCGCAGCGCACCGCGTACTTCTCCATGGCGCGCAGGCCCGGGGTGGTCTTGCGGGTGTCGCGGACCTTGGCCTTCGTGCCGTCGAGGGCGTCGGCCCAGGCGCGGGTGGCGGTGGCGATGCCGGAGAGCCGGCACAGCAGGTTGAGTGCGCTGCGCTCGCCGGTGAGCAGGTCGCGGGTGCGGGTGGTGACGGTCAGCAGCTTCTGCCCGGCCTCGACCCGGTCGCCGTCCTCGACATGGCGCTCGACCTCGAACTCCTCGGTGCAGACGATGGACAGCACCGCCTCGGCGATCCGCAGCCCGGCCACCACGCCGCTCTCGCGGGCGGTGAAGTCGCCGGTGGCCATGGCGTCCTCGGGGACCGTGGCGACGGTGGTGACGTCCACCCCGCCGTCCAGGTCCTCCTCGATGGCGACGTGCGCGACGTCCTCCACCTGGACCGGGTCCAGGCCCGCCTCGGCGAGCAGCTGGGCGAGGGCGGGGTCGAGACCGCACTCCGGCGGGTCCATCTCGTAGAACTCGTCCCCGCCGCAGCCGCAGCCGTCCCCGCAGCCGCCCGCCGACGGGGCGGGCGCGCCGATCTGGATCAGCGGTACGTCCACGGGCTCGGGGCGCGGGTTCTCTTCGGGCGTGCTCACGGTCGGTGCTCCTCGGGGAGATCGGCGGGGTGGGTCGGGGATGCTGCCCCGAAGTCTGCTGCCCGCGCGGGGCCTACGGGGCCGAATGCCTCGGTCCGCGTCCGGTGGACGACCGGGCGGCGCTCCGGGGTGAGCCGGACCACGAGGTGGCGGCGCCATTCGGCGTCGTCGCGCTCGGGGCGGTCCTCGCGCCAGTGGCAGCCGCGGGTCTCCTCGCGCTGTTGGGCGGCGGCCACCAGGACGCGGGAGACCAGCAGCAGGTTGGTGGCCTCCCACGCCTCGACGCCGGGGACCGCGACCTTCGGCTCGTCGGCCGCGACGGCCCGGAGGGCGCTGCCGTGGAGCGCCTCCAGCCGCTCGGCGGCGGTGGCCAGGCTCTCGGCGGAGCGGAGGACCCCGGCGCCAAGGGTCATGACGCGCTGGATCGTGGCGCGGGCCTCCGGGGCGATCAGCGGGGAGGGGGCGGCGGCGGACGCGGTGACCGGGGCGCCCGCGCGGGGCCGGTCCGCGACGATGTCCGCCGCGATGCGCTCGGCGAAGACCAGGCCCTCCAGGAGGGAGTTGGACGCCAGCCGGTTCGCGCCGTGCACACCGGTGCAGGCAACCTCGCCGCAGGCGTACAGGCCGGGCACGGTCGTACGGCCGCGCAGGTCGGTGCGGACGCCGCCGGAGGCGTGGTGCGCGGCGGGGGCGACCGGGATCGGTTCGGTGACCGGGTCGATGCCGTGGGCGCGGCAGGCGGCCAGGATCGTGGGGAAGCGGTGCTCCCACATCTTGGCGCCGAAGTGGCGGGCGTCGAGGTACATGTGCTCGGTGCCGTGGAGCTCCATCCGGCGGGTGATGGCCTTGGCGACGATGTCGCGCGGGGCCAGCTCGGCCAGCTCGTGCTCGCCGAGCATGAAGCGGGTGCCGGAGGCGTCGACGAGATGGGCGCCCTCGCCCCGTACCGCCTCGGAGACCAGGGGCTGCTGGCCCTCGGCGTCGGCGCCGAGAAAGAGCACCGTCGGGTGGAACTGGACGAACTCCAGGTCGGAGACCTCCGCGCCGGCCCGCAGCGCGAGCGCCACGCCGTCGCCGGTGGAGACCGCCGGGTTGGTGGTGGCGGAGAAGACCTGGCCCATGCCGCCGGTGGCGAGGACCACCGCGGGGGCGTGCACCGCGCCGACGCCGTCGTGCTGGCCCTCGCCCATGACGTGCAGGGTCACGCCCGCGGTGCGGCCCTCGGCGTCGGTGAGGAGGTCCAGGACGAGCGCGTTCTCCACGGTGCGCAGGGCGGCCCCACGGACCGCTTCGACCAGGGCGCGGGATATCTCGGCGCCCGTCGCGTCGCCGCCCGCGTGGGCGATGCGGCGGCGGTGGTGGCCGCCCTCGCGGGTCAGCGCGATGTCACCGCCCTCCGCGGTGTCGAAGCGGGCGCCGGTCCCGATGAGCCTGCGGACCGCGTCCGGCCCCTCGGTGACCAGGGTCCGCACCGCGGCCTCGTCGCACAGGCCCGCGCCCGCGACCAGGGTGTCGTCGAGGTGCTGCTCGGGGGTGTCGCCCTCGCCGAGCGCGGCGGCGATGCCGCCCTGCGCCCAGCGGGTGGAGCCGTCGTCGAGCCGGGCCTTGGTGACGACCACGGTGGCGAGGCCCGCCGCGGCGCAGCGCAGCGCCGTGGTGAGTCCGGCCACGCCGGAGCCGACCACGACGACATCGGCCTCGATGGACCAGCCGGGGGCGGGGGCGGTCAGCCGTATTCCGGTCACGGGGTGGCTCCGAGGGTCAGCGGGATGTTGTCGATGAGGCGGGTGCGGCCGACCCGGGCGGCGACGGCGAGGAGGGCCTCGCCGGTGGTGCGGTCGTCGGGGATCTCGGTGAAGTCGGCCGGGTCCACCAGCGCCAGGTAGTCCAGGGCGAGCGGGGGCTGCGCGGCCGCCGCGTCGTCGAGGATCTGGCGGGCGGCGGTCCGCACCGCCGCCGCGGCCCCGTCCGGCCGGGCCAGGGCCACCGCCTGGGCGTCGGCGGCCAGGCGGGCCTCGCCGAGGGCGGTGAGCGCGGCGGCCCGGCCGGTGGTGGCCGAGGTGGCCGTGGCGCGGGCGTGCAGCGCCTGCTGGGCGGCGAGCCGGTCGCGGGCGGCGAACAGGGCCCGGGACAGGGCGAGGGCGGTGTGCCGCTCCGCCGGGTCCAGGAAGCGGTTGCGGCTGGAGAGCGCCAGTCCGTCCGGCTCGCGGACCGTCGCCACCCCGGCGATCTCCACCGGGAAGTTCAGGTCGCGGACCATGCGGCGGATCAGCGCGAGCTGCTGGGCGTCCTTCTGGCCGAAGAACGCGAGGTCCGGGCGGGTGAGGTGGAGGAGCTTGGCGACGACGGTGAGCATGCCGTCGAAGTGCCCGGGGCGCGAGGCGCCTTCGAGCCGCTCGCCCATGGGGCCGGCCGCGATCCTGACCTGCGGCTCGCCGCCCGGGTAGACCTCGTCGACGGACGGCGCGAAGACCGCGTCCGCCCCGGCGGCGCCCGCCACGGCGAGGTCGGCGTCGAGCGTACGGGGGTAGCGCTCCAGGTCGGCGGCCTCGCCGAACTGGAGCGGGTTGACGAAGACCGTCACGACGACCCGGCCGCCGGGGCCGACCGCCGCTCGGGCGGTGCGGATCAGGGTGGCGTGGCCCTCGTGCAGTGCGCCCATGGTCATGACGACGGCCCGGACGCCCTCCCGGGGCGCGAGGCCGGCCAGCTCGGCGGCGGTACGGAGCAGGGCGGCGGGCCCGGAGGTGCCAGTGGTACCAGCGGCGCCAGGGGTGCCAGGGGTGCCGGTGGGGTTGGTCATCGGGACTCCTCGGGTCCGGTGCCGGTGCCTGGATCGGTGCCCGGGTCCGTGCCCGGCGGGTTGGCGCCCGGGTCCGTACCGCGCGGGCCGGCGCCCGCTCCGGTGCCGTCGGCCAGGACGCCGAGCAGGTCCTCCGCCAGCTCCGGCTTGAGCAGGCCGTGGGCGAGGGCGCGGTCGGCGGTGGCGCGGGCCATCGCGACGTACCCGGCCACCGTCTGCGGGGCGTGGGTGCGCAGCTCGCCGATGTGCGCGGCGACCGTACCGGCGTCGCCGCGGGCCACCGGGCCGGTCAGCGCGGCGTCGCCGGAGCGCAGGGCGTTGTCGAGGGCGGCGCCCAGGAGCGGGCCGAGCATCCGGTCCGGGGCGCCCACCCCGGCCGTGCGCAGCAGCTCCATCGACTGTGCCACCAGCGTGACCAGGTGGTTCGCGCCGAGGGCGAGTGCCGCGTGGTAGAGCGGTCGGGCCTCCTCCGCGATCCACTCGGGCTCGCCGCCCATCTCGATGACGAGCGCCTCGGCGGCGAGCCGCAGCTCCTCGGGGGCGGTCACCCCGAAGGAGCAGCCGGCCAGCCGCTGGACGTCGACGGAGGTGCCGGTGAACGTCATCGCGGGGTGCAGGGCGAGCGGCAGGGCGCCGGCGCGCAGCGCCGGGTCCAGGACCCCGGCCCCGTACCGCCCGGAGGTGTGGACGAGGAGCTGCCCCGGCCGCACCGCCCCCGTCCCGGCCAGCCCCTCGACCAGGCCGGGCAGGGCGTCGTCCGGCACCGTCAGCAGCACCAGGTCGGCGCGGGCCAGGACCTCGGCGGGCGGCACCAGCGGTACGTCGGGGAGAAGGGCCGCGGCCCGGCGCACCGACGCGTCGGAGACACCGGAGACGGCGACCGGCCGGTGCCCGGCGAGCCGCAGGGACGCGGCGAGGGCGGGGCCGACCCGGCCCGCGCCCACGACGCCGACCGTCAGGCGGGCGGGGCGGTCCTTGGCTTCCAGGGGTTCGTGGGGGGCTGTTGCGTTCACTCGGCGAGGCCTTCCGTTCCAGTCCGCAGGGGGTACCGGACGATTTCTCTGCATGCTACGCCAGCGTTTCGCCCGCCTCCTCCGCCCGTCCACAGCCTGTGGACGAAAATCGGTGGATCGGAAAATCGGCTCGGAAAAAAGAGTTGAGGCCCACGGTGTGCGCTGCGTGATGATCGTCCCATGGCAGACATCACAGACACGGACGAGCGGCAGACGCCCCCGCAGCCGGGGAGCGGGACCGCGCAGGACGATCAGGACGCGCGGCGACGGCGCCGGGTCGCCGCCTGGCGGGCCGCCCGGCGGACCCTGACCAGGTCGCCCCTGGATCTCCCGCTCGGCGAGCGGCTCGCCGCCCTGGCGGCCGGGGCCGGCTCCGTCACCGACCCGGACGGCCCCACGGACATATACGGCGACGGGGTCGTCGCCGAGCTGGAGAAGCGGGTCGCGGCGCTGCTGGGCATGGAGGCCGCCGCGTTCTTCCCGACCGGGACGATGGCGCAGCAGGTCGCGCTGCGGTGCTGGGCAGGGCGGACCGGCAACGACGCGGTGGCCCTGCACCCCCTGGCCCACCCGGAGGTGCACGAGCGCGGGGCGCTGGGGGCGGTGAGCGGGCTGCGCACCGTGCACCCCACGGCCGAGCCCCGGCTGCCCACCGCGTCGGAGATCCGCGACTTCGAGGAGCCGTTCGGCACGCTGATGCTGGAGCTGCCGCTGCGCGACGCCGGATTCACCCTGCCGACCTGGCAGGAGCTCCAGGACGTGGTGGAGGCCGCGCGGGAACGGGACGCGGTGGTCCACTTCGACGGTGCCCGGCTCTGGGAGTGCGCCCCGCACTTCGGCCGGGAGCTGCCGGAGATCGCGGCGCTCGCGGACAGCGTGTACGTCTCGTTCTACAAGACCCTCGGCGGGCTGTCCGGGGCCGCCCTGGCAGGGCCGCGCACGCTGGTGGACGAGGCCCGCACCTGGCGCCACCGGTACGGCGGCCAGCTCTTCCAGCAGTTCCCCGCCGCGATCGGCGCCCTGATGGGCCTGGACCGGGCACTGCCCCAGCTCCCGGCGTACGTGGCACAGGCGAAGGTGGTCGCCGGGGCGCTGGCCGAGGGCTTCGCGGAGGCGGGCGCCGGCTGGTTCCGGGTCCATCCGGAGCCGCCGCACACGCACCAGTTCCAGGTGTGGCTGCCGTACCCGTCCGACGTCCTGGACGAGGCGGCCGTGCGGCTGGCCGAGGAGACCGGTGTGTGCCTCTTCCGCCGCTGGTGGCCCGCGCCCGCCGGACCGCCCGGGACCTCTTTCACCGAGGTCACGGTGGGACACGAGGGACTGGAGTGGAGCGCCGCGGACGTACGGGACGCCGTACGGGCGTTCCTGGAGCGGGTCGCCGCACCGTGACGTCCCGGAGCCGCCGCGCCGATTGACGGCCCCCGTCAACCGGCGCGGCGGTTCCACGCCCACCCCGCACCATGGAGGGGTGAGTGTGCACATCGACATCGCCGGGCTCGCCCCCGAACGGATCGTCTTCGAGACCTCCCCCCTCGCCGAGCTGGGGCTGGCCCTGCACGCCCTCTCCGAGCCGGGCCACCACCCGGGGCTGCACGGCTGGGCGACGGCCACCGCCAGCGCGCTCGACCCGGACCTCGCCGACCGGCTCCACGAGGCCGACTTCCTGTGGCGCCACACCTTCTCGGACATCTTCCTGCCGTTCGCCGGCATCCGGGACGGTTCCGTCCCCACGGGCGCGACCCTCGCCGACGACCTCGACATCCTCGACCGGCTGGACGACGAACGGTTCGCCGCCGCCGCCCTGGAGTTCACCTGCGCCGGGCTCTACGGGCTCGGCGCGCCCTCCCCGCTCGGCAACGCGAAGATGCACGCCCGCGCCCTGGAGATGGCCGCGGTGCACGGGCCCCGGCAGGTGGAGTTCACCCGGCGGCTGCTGGCCGACCCGGCGCCGGTGCGCGGCTGGGTGCGGCGGCTGTTCGAGGACTGCGACCGGGCGTTCTTCGCGGACACCTGGCAGCGCGTCCGGGTCCAGCTGGTCGCCGACGCCCGGCACAAGACCGACCTGCTGCGCCGGAAGGGGATCGGCGACGCGATGGCCGCGGTCTCCAGCGCGCTCAGCGTCGACGAGGCGTCCACCCGGATCAGCGCCGACAAGCTGAACGAGGGCCGCACCAGCGCGGTCGGCCCCGGGCTCACCCTCATCCCGTCCACCTTCGGCTGGCCGCACCTCAACCTGCTGCACGCGCCGGGCTGGCGCCCGGTGATCCACTACCCGGTGCACCGGCCGGATCTGCCCTCCCCCGCCTCCGTCGAGCTGCTCCAGCTGCGCATGGAGGCGCTGGCCCACCCGATGCGGATGCGGCTCTGCCGCCACCTCGCCCGCTCCGCCCACACCACCGGCCAGCTCGCCGACACCCACGGCATCACCGCGCCCGAGGTCTCCCGGCACCTGGCGGTGCTGAAGCGGGCGGGCCTGGTCACCACCCGGCGGCGCGGCCGGTACGTGCTGCACCAGCTGGACCTGACCTCGGTGGCCCGGCTGGGCAGCGACTTCCTGGAGGGCATCCTGCGCTGAGCCCGGCCCCGGCCCGGGTCAGTGCGGACCGCCCCCGGCCCGGACCAGCCCCGTCTCGTACGCGAGGACCACGACCTGCACCCGGTCGCGCAGCTCCAGCTTGGTGAGGATGCGGCCCACATGCGTCTTCACCGTCGCCTCGGAGAGCACCAGGCGCCCCGCGATCTCCCCGTTGGACAGACCCTGGGCGACCAGCAGCATCACCTCGCGCTCGCGCTCGGTGAGCCGGGCGATGTCCTTGTGCTTCGGCTCGTCCGAGCGGCCCGGCAGCATCGGGGAGAAGCGGTCGAGCAGCCGGCGGGTGGTCGACGGGGCGACGACCGCGTCCCCGCTGTGCACGGAGCGGATCGCGGCGAGCAGCTCGGCGGGCGGCACGTCCTTGAGCATGAAGCCGCTGGCCCCGGCCTTCAGCCCGGAGAAGGCGTACTCGTCGAGGTCGAAGGTGGTCAGGATCAGCACCTTCGGCGCGTCCGGCCGCTCGCAGATCCGCCGGGTCGCCTCGACCCCGTCCAGCCGGGGCATCCGTACGTCCATCAGCACCACGTCGACCTCGGTGGAGCGGAGCGCCTCGATCGCCTCCGCGCCGTCGCCCGCCTCGGCCACGACCTCCATGTCCGGCTGGGCGGCGAGCACCATCCGGAAGCCGGTGCGCAGGAGCACCTGGTCGTCGACGAGCATCACACGGATCGCCATGAGGGGGTCCTGTCTCCTGTTGTCCGAAGTGCCGATGGGTTCTGATGGGCGCTGACGCGTACTGATGGGCGCTGGATCGCCGCTGACCGGATGCCGGTGCGCGGACGCACGGACCCGGGCGCGCCGGGCGTCAGGTCGGTTTGAGCGGCAGCAGCGCGCTGATCCGGAAGCCGCCGCCCGGGCGCGGCCCGGCGTCCAGCGTGCCACCGACCATCCCGACCCGCTCCCGCATACCGATCATCCCGTGCCCCGCGCCGTCCGCGCCGCCGTCCTCGTACAGCTCGTGCGCCGCGCCCCGCCCGTCGTCCTCGACCAGCAGCCCGAGGCCGTCGTCGAAGTAGAGCAGCCGCACACTGGCCCCGGCGTCCGGGCCGCCGTGCTTGCGGGTGTTGGTCAGGGCCTCCTGCACGATCCGGTACGCGGTCAGCTCGACCCCGCTGGGCAGCGGGCGCGGGGTGCCCTCGACCTTGAAGTCGACCGCCAGACCGGTCCGCCGGACCTGCTCGATCAGCTCCTGGATCTGCTCCACGTCGGGCTGCGGGACGTACTCCCCGCTCTCCTGCGCGTCGCCGGTGCGCAGCACCCCGAGCAGCCGGCGCATCTCGGCGAGCGCCTGGCGGCCGGTGCTGGAGATGGTCTCCAGGGCCTGCTTGGCCTGGTCCGGCGCCGCGTCCATGACGTAGGCGGCGCCGTCGGCCTGCACCACCATCACCGACACGTTGTGCGCGACCACGTCGTGCAGCTCCCGGGCGATCCGGGCCCGCTCCGCCGCCACCGCGACCTTCGACTGCGCCTCGCGCTCCCGCTCAAGCCGCGCCGCCCGCTCCTCCAGCTGACGGAAGTAGGCCCGCCGGGTCCGCATCGAGTCGCCGAGCACCCAGGCGAGCACGAACGGCACCGTCAGTACGACGACGATGAAGACCTCTTCGGCCCAGTTGACCGGCGGCACCTCCCCCGGCCAGCGCATCTTGGACAGGCTCGCCGCGGCCAGACTGCACGCCAGCGCCAGCCGGGACGCCCAGCGCTGCCCCACCGTGGCCACGGTGAAGACGATGACCAGCATCGCGAAGTTCATGACCCCGGGTTCCACCCCGGTGACCAGCTGCGCCACCCCCATCGCGATGGCGAGCAGCAGCATCTTCTCCGGCGCCCGCCTGCGCAGCGCCACGACCGTGCAGTACCCGACCGTGATCAGAACGGCGGCGACGCGCTGCCGCGCGGTCTCCCCGAGCCCCACCATGGACAGCCCCGAGAGCCCGAGGAGGGCGACGGCCCAGAAGACGTCGACGCCCGTCGGGTGTCTGCGAAGGAAGTCGTAGAGACGCTGCACGCGACCCAGCGTAGGGACAGGCACGGGGCAGGTGGGTCAGCCGAAGGGCCGATCCGGCTTCCGGGGCCGTACTCCCCAAGGTGGAGACTTGGCTCCGTGACGGACGAGTGGCGTGGGTGGCAGGAGGCGGCGGAGGCCGCGCTCTACGGGGACGGGGGCTTCTACCGGAGCCCCGAAGGGCCCGCCGGCCACTTCCGTACCTCGGTGCACGCATCCGCGCTCTTCGCCGCCGCCGTGGCCCGGCTGCTGGTCGCGACGGCCCGGGGACTGGGCACCGACCGGGTCGATCTGGTGGACCTGGGGGCGGGCCGGGGCGAGCTGTTGACGGGGGTGCTGGCCGCGCTGCCCGCCGAGGGCGGCGAGGGGCTGACGGTACGGGCCCGGGCGGTGGAGCTGGCGGACCGGCCGCCCGGCCTCGATCCCCGGATCGGGTGGAGCTCCCGGCTGCCGTCCCGCACGTACGGGTTGCTGTTCGCCAACGAGTGGCTGGACAACGTCCCGGTCCCGGTCGCCGAGACCGGCGAGGACGGCGTCGACCGCTACGTCCTGGTCCGGACGCGGGACGGGGCCCAGCGGCCGGGGGCGCCGGTGACCGGTGCGGACGCCGCGTGGCTGCGCCGCTGGTGGCCCTCGGCCGGGCCGGGGAGCCGGGCGGAGATCGGCCGCCCCCGGGACGCCGCCTGGGCGCGGGCGGTGGCCACCCTGACCGGGGGGCTCGCGGTGGCGGTGGACTACGCCCACGAACGGGCGGCGCGGCCCCCCTTCGGCACCCTGACCGGCTTCCGGGCGGGCCGGGAGGTGGCGCCGGTGCCGGACGGGAGCTGCGACCTCACCTCGCACGTGGCGCTGGACGCCTGCGCGGCGGCGGGTGCGGCGGTGGCCGGTACGGAGCCCGAGCTGCTGACCCAGCGCGAGGCGCTGCACCGCCTCGGGGTGCGCGGCGGGCGCCCGCCGCTGGCGCTGGCCTCGTCCGACCCGGCCGGTTACGTACGGGCGCTGGCCTCGGCGGGCGAGGCGGCGGAGCTGACGGCCCGGGGCGGCCTCGGCGACTTCGGCTGGCTGGTGCAGCGCGGGGGTCCGGGGCCCGGCCCCGTCGCGTTCACGTAATACTGACCGCATGACGGAGACGACGGTCGGCATCGGCGGCGCGGCGGAGAGCACGGACATGGTGCTCAACATCGGTCCCCAGCACCCCTCCACGCACGGTGTGCTCCGGCTGCGGATCGTGCTGGACGGCGAGCGGGTGCTGAGCGCGGAGCCGGTCGTCGGCTACATGCACCGCGGCGCGGAGAAGCTGTTCGAGGCGCGCGACTACCGGCAGATCGTGATGCTCGCCAACCGCCACGACTGGCTGTCGGCGTTCTCCAACGAGCTGGGCGTCGTGATGGCCGTGGAGCGGATGCTCGGCATGGAGGTCCCCGAGCGCGCGGTCTGGACCCGTACGCTCCTCGCCGAGCTGAACCGAGTGCTGAACCACCTGATGTTCCTCGGCTCCTACCCGCTCGAACTCGGCGGGATCACCCCGGTCTTCCACGCCTTCCGGGAGCGCGAGGAGCTCCAGGGCGTGATGGAGGAGATCTCCGGCGGCCGGATGCACTACATGTTCAACCGGGTCGGCGGCCTCAAGGAGGACCTCCCGGCGGGCTGGACCGGCCGGGTCCGGGACGCCGTCGCCGCCGTCCGCTCCCGGATGGGCGTCTACGACGACCTGGTGCTCGGCAACGAGATCTTCCGGGGCCGCACCCGCGGCGTGGGCGTGCTCGCGGCCGACGCGGTGCACGCGTACGGGGTGTCCGGGCCGATCGCCCGCGCCTCGGGCGTCGACTTCGACCTGCGGCGCGACGAGCCGTACCTGGCGTACGGGGAGCTGCGGGACACGTTGAAGGTGGTCACCCGGACCGAGGGCGACTGCCTGGCCCGCTTCGAGTGCCTGCTGGAGCAGACGCACAACGCGCTGGACCTCGCGGACGCCTGCCTGGACCGGCTGACCGAACTGGCGCCCGGCCCGGTCAACCAGCGGCTGCCCAAGGTGCTGAAGGCCCCCGAGGGCCACACCTACGCCTGGACCGAGAACCCGCTCGGCATCAACGGCTACTACCTGGTCTCCAAGGGCGAGAAGACCCCGTACCGGCTGAAGCTCCGCTCCGCCTCGTACAACAACATCCAGGCGCTCACCGAGCTGCTGCCGGGAACGCTGGTCGCCGACATGGTGGCGATCCTGGGCTCGCTCTTCTTCGTCGTCGGCGACATCGACAAGTAGCGCCGGGCACGTCGGACGCGCGCACCCGGCGCGTACGCCGGCGTGCGCGCGTCCGGCGTGCGGGTCCGGCTACGAGATCGCGCTGCGGAGCTCCACCACGTCGAGCTGCTCGGTCTCGTCGTGCGCGGTCAGGTCGATGACCTTGCCGACGGCTCCTTTGGCGGCCCGGTCGGTGCGGTGCGCGGCCAGCGCCTCCTCGCCCACCACGTCGGCGAGGTCCTCGTCCTGCACGGACTCGATCGCGGCGCGGTTCTTCTGCGTCTGCGTGCCGAAGAAGTCGAAGCTGCCCTGCGGCACCGGCTGACGGCGCGCCGGCGCGTACGGGGCGACGGCCGAGGCGGGCGACGCGGGGCGGGCCGGGGGGAGCGCGACGGACTGCCGGGCCGGGGGCAGCGGGGCCGGGGGACGCAGATGGCGCGCGGCGGTCCGGTCCTCCTCGGCGGCGGGCGGCGCGGCCGGGGCGGGCGCGGCGGCCGGGCGCCGGGCGACCTCGGTCCGGCGGGCCTGCTCGGCGGCGCGGCGGGCCTGCTCGGCGGCGCGGCGGGCCTCCTGGAGCGCGGCGTTGCGGGAGAGGTCCTGGAGCGCCTGGGCGGCCCGGAGATAGGCGCCCGGCGTCGGCGTGGAGGTCGCGGCGGCCAGCTCGCGGGGGGCCTTGGCAGCCGGCTCGCGGGGGGCGGCGGCCTCCAGCGCGAGCTGCCTGCGGCCCTCCAGGGCACTGGCCCGGCCGGTCTCGGCGTTGGCGTACCGGCGCAGCAGCGCGGCGTGCTCCCCGCGCAGGTTGGCCAGCTCCACGCGCTTGCGGCGCAGCTTCGTCTCCAGCCGGGCGCGCAGCTCCCGCGCCTCCTCCAGGTCGGATTCCAGCTCGGCCGCCCGCTCCTCGGCGCGCCACTCGTCGCCCGCCCGGGCCCGGGCCAGCTCGGCGACGCGGCGGCCGGCGTCCCGGTCCCAGCTGCGCATCAGGTACGCGCCCGTCACGGCGGCCACCGCCGTGACGGCCACCAGCCCGCGCAGGACCAGGGGCTCGGCCAGCAGCCAGGAGCCCGCGGCACAGACGACCGATACTCCGGCGACCGCCGACGGCGGAAGGATTCTGTGCAGAGGTGGCGAATGGCGATGACGTCCACGTGGCATGGCCTGAAATTTACCGTGTGTGCGGGGCACTTGGGGGGCCGCCCGTCAATCTGTTCCCTGCCGGTTACCTGACGGCCCCCTTTTCCCTCCGTTTCCTACTTCTCGACCAGTCCCTTCGCACGGAGATAGTCCCCGGCGACATCGGCGGGCTTTGCCCGCTCGGCGTCGACCTTGCGGTTCAGTTCCGCGAGATCCCCGGTGGTGAGGGTCTTGGTGAGCCGGCCGAGCGCTTCGGCGATCTCGGGGGAACCGGCGTCCTTCGCGTTGACGACCGGCAGGACGTTGTCGGCGTTCTGGAGCTTCTTGTCGTCCTCCAGGAACACCAGGTCGTAAGCGTCCAGCACGGCGTCCGTGGTGGTGGTGAGGACCAGTTGGTCCTTGCCGTCCTTGACCGCCTGCTTGGACTGCGGAGTACCGACTCCCTTGGGGTCGATTCCGGTGACGTCGATGCCGTACGTCTTCTTCAGACCCGGTGCGCAGAAGGGCCGCACCTCGCACTCGTCGCCCGCCGCGATCTTCACCGGGACCTTCGAGCGGCCGAGGTCGGAAAGGGATTTGATCTTGTTCTTCGCGGCGAATTCCTTGGTCACCGCGAAGGCGTTCTGGTCGACCGCCGCACCGGCCGGGAGGACCTTCAGCCCGCGCGGGGCGGCGAGCTTCTCCAGGGCGGCGACCGTGGCCGCGGTGTCGCCCGAGGCGACCGGTGCCTTCGCGGCCTTCTCCGCGCCGTTCGCCTTGGCGTTGAGGAATTCGGCGATCGTCGCCGCGTATTCGGGTACGACGTCGATCTCGCCCTTCTCCAGGGACGGCTCGTACAGCTCCCGGTTGGCCACGGTGGTGACGGAGGTGCGGTACCCGGCGTCGGCCAGGATCTGCGCGTACAGCTCCGCGAGGACCTTGGACTCGGTGAAGGAGGCGGCGCCGACGACCAGCGGGCCCTTCTTCCCGGAGCCGGACTCCGCGGCGGCCCCGCCCCCCTTCTCCTTCTCCAGGCTGTCGCCGCCGCAGGCGGCGAGCGAACCGGCCAGCGCGGCCATGCCGATGACCGCGCCGGCTATGCGCGAGGGCTTGCTCATGTGTTGTTCTCCGTCCTCAGCAACAGGGTGATCAGGGATCCGCGGGGAAGGGGAGCGGGCGGCCGCCGGGCCCGCGCGCGTACGGACGGCGTCATGCCGTCCGGCGGCGGCCCAGCGGCGACAGCAGCCGGTCCAGGGCCACCAGCACGCCCTCCACCAGCAGCGCGAGCGCGGCGACCAGCACCGCCCCCGCGACCACTTGCGGGGTGTTGTAGGTGTTGAAGCCGGCGGTGATGATCCGGCCGAGGCCGCCCTGGCCGACCATCGCCGCGATCGTGGCCGTGGCGACCACCTGGACGGCGGCCGACCGCAGCCCGGTCATCACCATCGGGTGGGCCAGCGGCAGCTCGACCCGGAGGAAGAGCTGACGGCCGGTCATGCCCATGCCGCGCGCCGCCTCCGTCACCGACCGGTCGACCTCCGTCATCCCGACGTAGGCGTTGGTCAGCAGCGGCGGCACCGCGAACAGCACCAGCGCGACGACCGTCGGCACGTAGCCGGCGTTGCGCAGCGGCGAGACCATGAAGAGGGCCAGCACGGCGAAGACCGGGACCGCCCGCCCCACGTTGGAGATGTTGACCGCCAGCGCGCCGCCCTTCCCGAGGTGCCCCAGGTACAGGCCGACGGGCAGCGCGACCGTGCACGCCAGGGCGAGCGCCACCCCGCTCACGTACAGGTGCTCGGCGAGCCGGTGGGCCGCGCCGCTCTCCCCCGACCAGTTGGCCCCGGTGGTGAGCCACGCCCAGGCCCCGCTCATGACTCCCATGGATTCAGACCGCCTTCGCCACCGGGTCCGCCACGGGGGCGGTACGTATGCGGGTCCAGGGCGTCAGCAGCCGCTGCACGCCGAGCAGCAGCAGGTCCGCGACGACCGCCAGCAGCACGCACAGCACCGAGGCGGTGAGCACCTGGGCCTTGAAGAAGCTGGGCAGCGCGTCCCCGATGAGGTTGCCCAGCCCGCCCCTGCCGACGATCGAACCGACCGTCGTCAGCGCGATCGTGGAGACCGTGGCGATCCGCACCCCGGCCATCAACGCGGGCATCGCCAGGGGCAGTTCGACCTCCCACAGCAGCCGCACCGGCCCGTAGCCCATCCCTCTCGCCGCCTCCTTCGCCTCCGGCGGAACGGCTTCGAGGCCCGCCAGGATGTTCCGCACGAGGACGGTCAGCGAGTAGAGCACGAGGCCCGTGACCACCAGGGCGGCGGAGAGCCCGAAGAGGGGCAGCAGCAACGAGAAGAGGGCGAGCGAGGGGACCGTGTAGAGCACCGTCGTCAGCCCGAGCACCGGGGCGGCGAACCGCCGGCCGCGCCGCGCCAGAAGCGCCAGCGGAAAGGCCACCAGAAGGCCGATCGCCACCGACACCGCGGTGATCCAGACGTGTTGGACCGTCGCGTCGGTCAACTCCTGGCCACGGGAACGGAGATACTCCCCGCAGATCCAGTCGTTCGCCACCAGGCAGTTCTCGCCCGCGGCCATCCGCCCCCACCTCCCGTCGGCACTTCGTACGCCTGTCCGGTGACCCTATCCTCGGCCACTGACAATCGTGGGGACCGTTGTATTTCAGCAACACGCCCTTCACAGAACTCGCGCCACAATGGAGAACCATGATCCGTTTCGAGCACGTCACCAAGCGGTACGCGGACGGCACCACCGCCGTCGACGACCTTTCCTTCGAGGTCGCCGAGGGTGAACTGGTCACGCTCGTCGGACCGTCCGGCTGCGGCAAGACGACGACCATGAAGATGGTGAACCGGCTGACCGAACCGACCGAGGGCCGGATATTCGTCGACGGGGACGACATATCCACCATCGACCCCGTCGCACTCCGCCGCCGTATCGGATATGTGATCCAGCAGGTGGGGCTCTTCCCGCACCGCACGGTCCTGGAGAACACCGCGACCGTCCCGCATCTCCTGGGCTGGAAAAAGGGAAAGGGGCGGCAGCGCGCGGCCGAACTCCTCGACCTGGTCGGACTCGACCCTTCCGTTTATGGCGACCGCTATCCGGAACAGCTTTCCGGAGGTCAGCGCCAACGCGTCGGCGTGGCAAGGGCACTGGCCGCCGACCCGCCGGTCCTGCTGATGGACGAGCCTTTCGGCGCGGTCGACCCGGTCGTCCGGGAACGGCTCCAGAACGAATTCCTGAAACTCCAGGAACAGGTCCGCAAAACCGTCCTGTTCGTCACCCACGACATCGAGGAAGCCGTCCGGCTCGGCGACCGGATCGCCGTCTACGGACAGGGCTCCATCGAGCAGTTCGACACCCCCGCCACCGTGCTCGGCGCCCCCGCCACCCGGTACGTCGCGGACTTCGTCGGCGCCGACCGCGGCCTCAAGCGGCTCTCCGTCACCCCCGTCGAGGAGAGCGACCTCGACCAGCCCCCGGTCGTCCACCTCGACGACCCCCTGGCCCGGGCCACCGGACGGCTCCGCGCCGAGGGCGCGCGCTGGGCCGTCGTCCTGGACGGCGAGGACCAGCTGCACGGCTGGCTCCCGGCCGACGCCGCCGACGCGGCCGACGCCACCGGGACCGTACGCGCCCACGCCCGCCGGATGGAGGCGTGGCTCCCCCTCGGCGCCCCGCTCAAACAGGCGTTCTCCACCATGCTCCAGCACGACGCCGGCTGGATCGCCGTCCTCGACGCGCAGGGCACCGGCCGCTTCCTCGGCGTCCTCACCCCCGCCCGGCTGCACGAGGCGCTGCGCCGCTCGATCGACGCGGACGCCCAGGACCTCCCGCGGGCCGAGGTGACGGTCGAGACCGTGGAGCGCGCCACGCTCTGAGCCGGGGCCCCTGGGGACGGGCGACCGTCAGTTCTCGCTGAGCCGGCTGCTCAGCCAGTCCAGCGCCGAGGGGATCTCCCGCCGCCAGGTGTTGAAGTTGTGCCCGCCGCTGTCCAGCACGATCGAGGACACCTGGGCGGGCGCCTTCACCTTGGAGATGAACCGCCGCGTGGTGGTGTAGTTGCCCTCGCCGTGCCGGGAGGTGGTGACCAGGAAGGACGAGTCGGGCTGCGGCATGTTGTCCAGCGTCCACATCAGGTCCGCCCGGTTCCGCGCGTCTTGGTCGCCCTGGAAGAGGTCACCGGTCGTCGGGTCCTCGGCCGCCTTGTAGTAGGCGGAGAGTCCGGCGCTCGCGATGAACCGGTCCGGGTGGTGCAGCCCGATCTTCAGCGCGCAGTAACCACCGGTCGAATTGCCGATGATGCCCCAGTTCCGGGCGAGCTTCCCGACCCGGTACGACTCGGAGACCGCCTGCGGCACGTCCTCGGCCAGGAAGGTCTCGGTCTGCGGCCCGCCCTCGATGTCCACGCACTCGGTGTCCCGGGGCGGCGCGACCGTCGGCCGCAGCATCACCAGGATCATCGGCTGCGACCGCCCGGCTTTCACCCGTTCGTGTGCGGTCCGCGGATAGTCGAGCCCCTTCAGGAGGTTCTCCGCGACCCCCGGATAGCCGGTCAGCACCTCGACCGCGGGGAACTTCCGACGCGAGAAGGCCGGCTGGAAGTACTCCGGCGGCAGGTACACGTACGCCGAGCTCTCGATCCCCGACCGCTTGCCCGCGACCACGACCTTGTCGATCCGGCCGCTCACCTCGGGGCGCGGCCCGCCCGGCACCTGCGGCCGCTGCTCCCCGACCCGGACGATGTTCTTCGAGGCCAGGGTGGCCGCCGCGTGGTCGGTCACCACACCCAGGTCCTGCTTCCGGCCGAACAGATCGGCCCACGACCCGTAGAAGAGGAAGGAGTTGTTCGCCACCAGGGCCACCGTGACGAAGATGGTCACCTGGGTTGCCAGCATGAGGCCGATCCGGCCGGACACCGCGGGCACGCTGCGACGGGACAGCCGGGGCCAGAGCCAGATCGTGGCGGCGAAGAACACCACGGCCAGCACGATGGCCAGAACCAGAAGCGTCTTACTGGTAAGACCCATGGATGGTGAGCTTTCTTCTCTGGAATTTTCCGTGCGTGGGTGAACCCGCGGCGCGGAAGCCTCGTCCTACAGATCGCACATCGTCCTGAGGCATATGTCCGAAGGACTCAAGATTCTCTCGCGGAGCCACGGGAAGCGATGTCTGTCACGCTAGATGGGGATAAATCGGGATCGGTTCCGAGTCCCGTAAGCAAGTTCGTACGAGGCCCCCGCCCCGAAACGGTACCGGGCCTCGTGGGTACCGCCTGCACCGTCGTCGGCCTGATCGACATCGCCGCGGGCGTCTTCCCCCGCTTCCGGCACAGCCGGATGCACACCCTCGCCGAGGTGCTGCCCGGCGCCCTCGGCCCGTTCGCCGCCGCGCTCTCGCTGAGCGCCGGCGTCCTCCTCCTGCTCCTCGCCCACGGCCTCAAGCGGCGCAAGCGGCGGGCCTGGCGGGCCGCCGTCCTGCTGCTCCCGGCCGGCGCCCTGGCGCAGTTCACGTACCGTCACTCGGTCGTCGGCGCCCTGGTCTCGCTGGCGCTGTGCATGCTGCTGGTCCGTCACCGGGGCGAGTTCTCCGCCCTCCCCGACCCGCGCAGCCGCTGGCGCGCGCTGGCCAACTTCGTCCTCCTCGGCGCGGGTTCGCTCGCCCTGGGCGTCGCCGTCGTCAGCGCGCACCCCGGCCGGGTGGTCGGCGACCCCAGCATCGCCGACCGGCTCCAGCACGCCCTGTACGGGATGCTCGGCGTCGAGGGCCCCGTCCGGTACACCGGCGACACCTCCTGGACCGTGGGCTACTCCCTCGGCGCCCTGGGCCTGCTGACCGCCGTCACCACCGTCTACTTCGCCTTCCGCCCCGAGCACCCGGCCGCCCGGCTCACCGAGGACGACGAGGTCCGGCTGCGCGCCCTCCTGGAGAAGCACGGCGGCCGCGACTCGCTCGGCCACTTCGCCCTCCGCCGCGACAAGGGCGTCGTCTTCTCCCCCAGCGGCAAGGCCGCCGTCTGTTACCGCGTGGTGTCCGGGGTCATGCTCGCCAGCGGCGACCCGATCGGCGACGTCGAGGCATGGCCCGGCGCCATCGAGCGCTTCATGGACGAGGCCCGGGCCCACTCCTGGACCCCCGCCGTGATGGGGTGCAGCGAGACCGGCGGCGAGGTCTGGACCCGCGAGACCGGACTCGACGCCCTGGAACTCGGCGACGAGGCGGTGGTGGACGTCGCGGATTTCTCCCTCGCCGGGCGCCCGATGCGCAACGTACGCCAGATGGTGAAGCGCATTGAACGCCTCGGCTACGAGACCCGCGTCCGCCGCGTCCGCGACATCGGCGAGGACGAGCTCGCCCGCATCCGCCGCGCCGCCGACGACTGGCGCGGCACCGACCACGAGCGCGGCTTCTCCATGGCGCTCGGCCGGCTCGGCGACGCGGCCGACGGCGACTGCGTCGTCGCCACCGCCCACAAGGCCGACGAGTCCGGCACGGACTCCCCGTACGGCGACCTGAAGGCCGTACTCCACTTCGTCCCCTGGGGCACCGACGGCATGTCCCTCGACCTGATGCGCCGTGACCGCTCCGCCGACCCCGGCATGAACGAGCTGCTGATCGTCGCCGCCCTCCAGGCCGCCCCCGGCCTCGACGTCGAGCGCGTCTCGCTGAACTTCGCGATGTTCCGCTCGGCCCTCGCCCGCGGCGAGAAGCTGGGCGCCGGGCCGGTGCTGCGGACCTGGCGCGGGCTGCTGATCTTCCTCTCCCGCTGGTTCCAGATCGAGTCGCTGTACAAGTTCAACGCCAAGTTCCGGCCCCGCTGGGAACCCCGCTTCGTCGTCTACCGCAACGCCGGGGACCTCCCCCGGATCTCCTTCGCCGCCATGCAGGCGGAGGGCTTCGTCAGCTTCTCCCTCCCCCGCCCCTTCGCCCGCCGCTTCCCGGCCCCCGGCCCCCGCCCCTGCGCCCACACCCCCGCTCCGGGCCCCGAGCGGCACGCGCACGCGGCATAGTCCCCCTCCGTACAGGCCTACGCTGGACACATGAGTACGTTGCGTGGACGAGGCACGGTCCAGGGCCTGCCGGAGTGGGACCGCTGCGCGGTCATGGGTGTCGTGAACGTGACCCCGGACTCCTTCTCCGACGGAGGCCGCTGGTTCGACACCACGGCCGCGGTCAAACACGGTCTCGACCTGGTCGCCCAGGGCGCCGACCTGATCGACGTCGGCGGCGAGTCGACCCGCCCCGGCGCGACCCGCGTGGACGCCGAGGAGGAGCTGCGGCGGGTGGTCCCGGTGGTCCGGGGACTGGCCGCCGAGGGGGTGACGGTCTCCGTCGACACCATGCGGGCCCGGGTCGCCGAGCAGGCCGTCACGGCGGGCGCCGTCCTGGTCAACGACGTGAGCGGCGGTCTCGCCGACCCCGACATGATCCCGGTCGTCGCCGCGGCCGGCGCCCCGTTCGTCGTGATGCACTGGCGCGGCTTCAGCGAGTCCATGAACAGCCGCGCGGTCTACGGGGACGTCGTCGCCGAGGTCGTCGCGGAGCTGCGCGAACGGATGGACGCCGTGGTCGCGGGCGGTATCGCCCCGGAACGCGTCGTGATCGACCCCGGCCTCGGCTTCGCCAAGGAGGCCGCCCACGACCTCGCCCTGATCGCCCGCCTCGACGCCCTGCGCGCCCTGGGCCGCCCCCTGCTGGTCGCCGCCTCCCGCAAGCGCTTCCTCGGCCACGTCCTGGCGGGCGAGGGCGCCACACCACCGCCCGCCCGCGAACGCGACGCCGCCACCGCGGCCGTCTCCGCGCTCTCCGCGCACGTCGGCGCCTGGGCCGTCCGGGTCCACGAGGTACGGGCCACCGCCGACGCGGTCCGGGTCGCCCGCGCCGTCGAGGGAGCCGCGTGAGCACCGGCCGCGACGAGCACGCGGAGGCCGCCGCCGACATCGCCGCCGTCGAGCGGGCCAACACCGCCTTCTACGAAGCGATGGAGCACGGCGACTTCGAGGAGCTCTCCGGGCTCTGGCTGCCCGGCGAGGACCTCACCGTCTCCTGCGTCCACCCGGGCTGGCCGGTGCTGACCGGCCGCGGCGAGGTGCTGCGCAGCTATGCGCTGATCATGGCGAACACCGAGTACATCCAGTTCTTCCTGACCGACGTCGGGATCTCGATGACCGGCGACACCGCCCTGGTGACCTGCACGGAGAACATCCTCAGCGGCGGACCCGCCGAGGACGGCAACGCGCTCGGCCCGCTGGTCGGCCAGCTCGTCGTGGCCACCAATGTGTTCCGGCGCACACCGGACGGCTGGAAGCTCTGGTCCCACCACGGCTCCCCCGTACTCACCGAAACCGGTGAAGAAGGGGACGAAGAGTCCTCCTCCTGACCCGTCCGGCCCCTCCTCCCCCGAACCGTCCGGTCCCGCCTCGTCGCCCGGCCCGGGCCCGCTTCCGCCCCGGATTCCGGCCGACCGTACGCCGGAAAGGGGTTGGAACCGGGAAGCGCGGGTATACGCGGCTTCCAGCCCCCGTGGAATCCGCTTGCCGGGTACCCACGGGAGAGTGCCGTCAGTGCTCGAAGGTAAATTCGAAAGTGGGCACCTCGCCGTCCGCACGCGGCCCCGTGTCTCAGGACCAACGACAGCAGGAGTGATTCGCGTGGATCGTGTCGCGCTGCGCGGCCTCAAGGCCCGTGGACACCATGGCGTCTTCCCCAAGGAGCGGGAGGAGGGCCAGACGTTCATCGTCGACCTGGTGCTCGGCCTCGACACCCGTCCGGCGGCGGCCTCCGACGACCTGACGAAGACCGTGCACTACGGCGTCGTCGCGGAGGAGGTCGTCGAGGTCGTGCGGGGCGAACCCGTCGACCTGATCGAGACACTCGCGGACCGTATCGCCCGCACGTGCCTCAAGCACGAAGGGGTCGAGGAGGTGGAGGTGGTGGTGCACAAGCCGGACGCGCCGATCACCGTCCCCTTCGACGACGTCACCATCACCATCACCCGGAGCCGAGTATGACCTCGTTTTCCACCGAAGGGCAGAGCGACCCGACCGTCCAGCCCGTGCCCGCCTCCGTGGTCGAGCAGGTGGACGCGGCGGACATCACCCTCTCCAACCCGAAGCGGGCCGTGATCTCCCTCGGCTCCAACCTCGGCAACCGCCTGGAGACCCTCCAGGGCGCCATAGACGCCCTGGAGGACACCCCCGGCCTCCGGGTCAAGGCGGTCTCCCCGGTGTACGAGACGGAGCCCTGGGGCGTCGAGCCCGGCTCCCAGCCCTCGTACTTCAACGCGGTGATCGTCGTGAAGACGACGCTCCCCCCGTCCTCCCTGCTGGAGCGCGGCCAGGCCGTCGAGGAGGCGTTCGAGCGGGTCCGCGAGGAGCGCTGGGGCCCGCGCACCATCGATGTCGACATCGTCGCCTACGCGGACGTCGTGTCCGACGACCCGGTGCTCACCCTTCCGCACCCCAGGGCCGCCGAACGGGCCTTCGTCCTCGCCCCCTGGCTGGACGTCGACCCCGAGGCCCAGCTGCCCGGCTCCGGTCCGGTGGCCCAACTGCTGGCCGCGGTCGGCCGGGACGGCGTACTGCCCCGGACCGACCTGGAACTCCGGCTGCCCGAGTAGTCGTTAGGCTCGACGGAAAAGGCCCGTCCGGTACGCCGGGACGGGCCACCGGCGACAGGGGCCGCGCGGGCGGCGAAGGGTGGATCACGCGGTGAAGCAACTCAGGCTCGGGGTACTGGCCGGCCTCTTCGCCGCGGCCGGGGTGCTCTCCTGGGGCGGTGCCCGCCTCTGGGACGCCCTGGGCAGCCTGCCGAGCGTGCCCCTCGCCGCCCCGATCGTCCTCGCGGTGATCGCCGTCGTCCTGCTGGCGACGGCGTTCTCCCTCCGCTCCCGGCTGCGCGCCCAGCGCGAGCGCCGGCCGGGGGCCAAGGGCATCGAGCCGCTGATGGCGGCCCGCGCGCTGGTCTTCGCCCAGGCCAGCGCCCTGGTCGTCGCCCTGGTCTCCGGCATGTACGGCGGCACCGGCGTCTTCCTCCTCGGCCACCTCGACCAGCCCGCCCGCCGCGACCAGGCGATCTACGCCGGCTTCGCCGTCCTCGCCGGAATCGCCGTGATCGCCGCGGCCCTCTGGCTGGAGCGCATCTGCAAGCTCCCCGACGACGAGGACGGGAACAAGACCTCGGCGACCGCGTAGGCCGTTCCCTCGGACCGGGGCCCCCGTCTGCGCGGGCCCGTCAGTCGCACGGCCGCCCGGGCTCAGCGCGCCATGATCAGGCTCATCGCCTCGGCCCGCGTCGCGGAATCGCGCAACTGTCCGCGGACCGCCGAGGTCAGCGTCTTGGCGCCGGGTTTGCGGATGCCCCGCATCGACATGCACATGTGCTCGCACTCGATGACGACGATGACCCCGCGCGGCTCCAGGATCTCCATCAGGGACTCGGCGATCTGTGTGGTGAGCCGCTCCTGCACCTGCGGGCGCCTGGCGTAGACGTCCACCAGCCGGGCCAGCTTGGAGAGACCGGTGATCTTTCCACTGGTCGCCGGAATGTACCCGACGTGCGCGACCCCCCTGAACGGCACCAGATGATGTTCACAGGTGCTGAATACTTCGATGTCCTTGACCAGCACCATCTCGTCGTGACCGAGGTCGAACGTGGTCGTCAGCACGTCCTCGGGCTCCTGGTGAAGCCCCGCGAAGATCTCCTTGTACGCCCGCGCCACCCGCGCCGGGGTCTCCCGGAGGCCCTCGCGGTCCGGGTCCTCGCCCACGGCGATGAGGAGCTCGCGGACTGCCGCCTCGGCCCTCTTCTCGTCGAACTCGCCGATCGAACCCTGGCCGTCCAGCGTCACCGGGTCGGTCATCTGTGCCTCGTTCCTCTGAACTGTCACCCGCGCATACCCCCGCACGGACGTACGAAATAGCCGCGCCCCCTCAGGCTAGAACCTGTGGGGGCGCGGCTTCCATTCCGGGCCCGGGGGGACCCCCGTGAAAGGGGCCACACCGGGGAACGGGGTTCAGCTCTCGGGCCGGTCCTCCGGGACCGCCTCGGTGGCCGGGGCGGTGTCCGTGGGGACGGCCGTACCGTTCGCCGTGGTGGCGCCGTTGGTGAGCGCGAGCTCCTTGGGCGAGAGCACCGGCGGGCGGGTGGACGGCGTACGCCGGGCGGAACCGGTCCACGCCGGGCGGGCCGGGCGCTTCACGATCGGGGCGAAGATCTCGGCGATCTCCTCCTTGCCCAGCGTCTCCTTCTCCAGGAGCTGGAGAACGAGGTTGTCCAGCACGTCCCGGTTCTCGACCAGGATCTCCCACGCGTCGTTGTGGGCGGTCTCGATGAGCTTCTTGACCTCTTCGTCGACGAGCGCCGCGACCTCTTCCGAGTAGTCGCGCTGGTGGCCCATCTCCCGGCCCACGAAGGGCTCGGTGTTGTCGCCGCCGAACTTGATCGCGCCGAGCCGCTCCGTCATGCCGTACTGCGTGACCATCGCGCGGGCCGTGGCGGTGGCCTTCTCGATGTCGTTGGCAGCGCCGGTGGTCGGGTCGTGGAAGACCAGCTCCTCGGCCGCGCGCCCGCCCAGCATGTACGCCAGCTGGTCGAGCATCTCGTTGCGCGTCGTGGAGTACTTGTCCTCCTCCGGGAGCACCATCGTGTAACCGAGGGCGCGGCCGCGGGAGAGGATCGTGATCTTGTGGACCGGGTCCGCCTGGGGAGAGGCCGCCGCGACCAGGGCGTGTCCGCCCTCGTGGTACGCGGTGATCTTCTTCTCCTTCTCGGACATGATCCGGGTCCGCTTCTGCGGGCCCGCCACGACGCGGTCGATGGCCTCGTCGAGCATCTTGTTGTCGATCAGCTTCTGGTTGCTGCGCGCCGTGAGGAGCGCCGCCTCGTTGAGCACGTTCGACAGGTCGGCACCGGTGAAGCCGGGGGTGCGGCGGGCGACGGCGCCGAGGTCGACGTCCTTCGCGACCGGCTTGCCCTTCTGGTGGACCTTGAGGATCTCCAGACGGCCCTGCATGTCCGGCCGGTCGACCGCGATCTGCCGGTCGAAACGGCCCGGGCGCAGCAGCGCCGGGTCGAGGATGTCCGGCCGGTTCGTGGCGGCGATCAGGATGACGCCGCCCTTCACGTCGAAGCCGTCCATCTCGACGAGCAGCTGGTTGAGCGTCTGCTCGCGCTCGTCGTGGCCGCCGCCCATGCCGGCGCCGCGGTGGCGGCCGACGGCGTCGATCTCGTCGACGAAGACGATCGCCGGGGCGTTCGCCTTGGCCTGCTCGAAGAGGTCGCGGACCCGGCTGGCGCCGACACCGACGAACATCTCGACGAAGTCGGAACCGGAGATCGAGTAGAACGGCACGCCCGCCTCGCCGGCCACGGCCCGCGCGAGCAGCGTCTTGCCCGTACCGGGAGGGCCGTAGAGCAGGACGCCCTTGGGGATCTTCGCGCCGACGGCCTGGAACTTCGCCGGCTCCTGGAGGAACTCCTTGATCTCCTGGAGCTCCTCGACCGCCTCGTCCGAGCCCGCGACGTCGGCGAACGTCGTCTTCGGCGTGTCCTTGGTGATCAGCTTGGCCTTGGACTTGCCGAACTGCATGACCCGGGAGCCGCCGCCCTGCATCTGGTTCATCAGGAACAGGAAGACGACCACGATGAGGACGAAGGGCAGCAGCGAGAGCAGGATCGAGATGAACGGCGACTGCTTCGACGGCGAGACCGTGTAGCCCTTGTCGATCGAGCCGCTCTCGAACTTCTTCTGCAGCGTGTCGGCGAGCTGGACGCCCTGGTCGCCGATGTAGCTCGCCTGGAACTTGGTGCCGGACTCGTCCGGGAGCTTGGCGCCCTTCTTCAGCTCGATCTTGATGGTCTGTTCGTCACCGGTGGTCAGTTTGGCCTGCGCCACCTGGTCCTTGCTGATCGCCTGGATCACCTGGCCGGTGTCCACCGATTTGTAGCCGCCCGACGAGCCGACGACTGTCATCAACACGACCACGGCGAGGACGGCCAGCACGATCCACATGACCGGCCCACGGAAGTATCGCTTCACGTCCATCCATACGGGGCGAATCCGCCCCGTCCCTCCTGCCCGTAGGTAAATGCTGCTGTGAGAAAAGACTGTTCTTCGGACGGTACCCCAGCATTGTCACCCGCGGCTGCCGGGGACGTCCGTCAAAACCCGCCTCCGAAGGCCCAACGGCGGGAATCCGGTGAAAGGTTCCCGGCCCGCCGGTTCCGGCGGTGCCGGAGGCCCGGGGGCCGGGCGGAGGGGTCCGGGGGAGGTCAGCCGCCGTAGACGTGCGGGGCGAGCGTGCCGACGAAGGGCAGGTTGCGGTACTTCTCGGCGTAGTCGAGCCCGTAGCCGACGACGAATTCGTTGGGGATGTCGAAACCGACCCATTTGCAGTCGAGCGCGACCTTGGCCGCGTCCGGCTTCCGCAGCAGGGTGCAGATCTCCAGGGAGGCGGGCTCGCGCGAGCCGAGGTTCGACATCAGCCACGACAGGGTCAGGCCGGAGTCGATGATGTCCTCGACGATCAGGACGTGCCTGCCCTTGATGTCGGTGTCCAGGTCCTTGAGGATCCGGACCACGCCGGAGGACTGGGTGCCCGCCCCGTACGACGAGACGGCCATCCAGTCCATGGTGACGGGGGTGGACAGCGCGCGCGCCAGGTCCGCCATCACCATCACCGCGCCCTTGAGGACGCCGACGATGAGCAGGTCCTTGCCCGCGTACTCCGCGTCGATCTTCGCGGCCAGCTCGACGAGCTTCGCGTCGATCTCTTCCTTGGTGAGGAGCACCGCCTGGAGGTCGGTGCCCATGTCCTTCTCGTTCACCCGGGTCTCTTTCTGTGCCTGCCGGTACGGGGGTGCCGCCCCGCTCCGGCGCGGCCGCTCTCCTGCGTGTCGGCCGCTGGTGATTCAGCTCTGCCGAATGACCAGTCTGCCACCCTGGCGCATGGCCTCGACGCGTCCGGGCAGGTTGATGGCTCGTTGGCCGCGCCAGCCGGTGATCAGACGGTCGACCTCCTCGATGTGCCGGGCGAAGAGCGAACCGGCCGGGGAGCCGGCCTCCATCACGGCCCGGCGCAGCACCCGGCGGCGTACCGCGGGCGGCAGTGCGTAGAGCTTGGCGCATTCCAGGCGGCCCGCCTCGTCGCGTACGGCGCGGTCGGCCTCGGCGGCCCAGGTGTCCAGCGCGTCGGCGTCGTCGCGGGAGAGCTGGGCGGTGCGGGCCAGGGCCTCGACGACGCCCTTGCCGAGCGCCTTCTCCAGGGCGGGCAGTCCCTCGTGGCGGAGCCGGGAGCGGGTGTAGGCGGGGTCGGTGTTGTGCGGGTCGTCCCAGACGGGCAGGGACTGGGCCAGGCAGGCCGTGCGGGCGGTCTGGCGGTCGAGCTGGAGGAAGGGGCGGCGGTAGCGGCCGGCCGGTCCGGAGGCGGCGGCCATGCCGGAGAGCGAGCGGATGCCGGAGCCGCGGGCGAGGCCGAGGAGGACGGTCTCCGCCTGGTCGTCGCGGGTGTGTCCGAGGAGGACGGCGGCGGCGCCGTGCCGCTCGGCGGCGGCGTCGAGGGCGGCGTAGCGGGCTTCGCGGGCGGCGGCCTCGGGTCCGCCGTCGTGGCCGACGCGCACGGCGACGGCCTCGACCGGGTCGAGGCGCAGGGCGGTGAGGCGTTCGGCGACCTCGGCGGCCCGGGTGTCGGAGCCGGCCTGGAGGCCGTGGTCGACGGTGATGCCGCCGGCGCGGACGGAGAGTTTGGGGGCCTCGAAGGCGAGGGCGGAGGCGAGCGCCATGGAGTCGGCGCCGCCGGAACAGGCCACCAGCACCAGCGGGGTGTCGGGGCGTTCGGGGAGGGTGGGGCGCTGTCTGCCCGCACCGGCTTCGGCGAGCTCGGGGTGCGGGGTGCGCCGGTCGGGGTCGGCGCTCCGGGTGTGTTCGGTGAGTACGTCGTGGAGTACGCGGCGGACCGCCAGGCGTATCGCCGCGACCGCGGGATGAGGACCCATGTCCGGTGCCCTTCGTGGAGTTCGGGGAGGCGCCTCGAAGTGGCGGACGGGATTGTGCCGTCACTCAGAGTGCGTCGATGGTGACAGAGGCAGGCCGTCCATCGAGCATTGCACGCCTTTCCCTGCGCCAACGGTCCCTCGGATGGGTGATTACCCGCGCGTTCGCTCGCTGTCCCCCCGTCGTCGCGCCGGTGGTGGTCAGGATTCCGCCTTGCGGTGCACCCGTGCGATCCAGTCCGCCGGTTTCCCGATCTCCGCCTTGGTGGGCAGGGTGTTCGGCGAGGTCCAGACCCGGTTGAAGCCGTCCATGCCGACCTCGTCGACGACGGCGCGGACGAACCGTTCGCCGTCGCGGTACTGGCGGAGCTTGGCGTCGAGGCCGAGGAGTCGGCGCAGGGCCTGGTCGAGGCGGCCCGCGCCGCGCGCCCGGCGCTGCTGGAACTTCTCGCGGATCTCGGCGACGGAGGAGACGACCTCGGGGCCGACGCCGTCCATCACGTAGTCGGCGTGGCCTTCGAGCAGGGACATCACGGCGGTGAGGCGGCCGAGGATCTCGCGCTGGCCGGGGGTCTGGACGAGTTCGACGAGGCTGCGGCCGTCGTCCTCGCCGTCCTCGCCCTCGGGGCGGCCGCCGGCGAGGGTCTGGGCGGCCTCGCGGAGCCGTTCCAGCAGGGTCGCCGGGTCGACGTCGGTCTCGTCGAGGAATGACTGGATCTCGCCCTGGAGGTGGTCGCGGAGCCAGGGGACGCCGGTGAACTGGGTGCGGTGGGTCTCCTCGTGGAGGGCGACCCAGAGCCGGAAGTCGTGCGGGTCGACCTCCAGTTCGCGCTCGACGTGCACGATGTTGGGGGCGACGAGCAGCAGCCGGCCGCCGCCGTCGGTCCCGGCGGGGAGTTCGCGGGTGGCCGGGGCGAAGGTCTCGTACTGGCCGAGGACGCGGGAGGCCAGGAACGACAGCAGCATGCCGACCTCGACGCCGGTGACCTTGCCGCCGACGGCGCCGATGACCGCGCCGCCGGGGCCGGACGGGCGGCGTTCGCTCATCTTGCCCAGCAGCGGGCGGAGCAGCTCGCGGAAGCCCGCCACGTTGGCCCTGATCCAGCCCGCCCGGTCCACGACCAGGACCGGGGTGTCCTCCGGCTCGGCCCCCTCCGGGATCATCCGGGTGAAGGAACGGACGTGCTCCTCCGACGCCTTGGCGTGGCGGCGGAGCTCGGCGACGACCGCGCGGGCCTCCTCGCGGCTGATCTCCGGCCCCGGGCGCACCAGCCGGGTCGCGGTCGCGACCGCGAGGTTCCAGTCGACCATCTCGGCTCCACCGATGCTCGTCATGCGTCAACCGTACGTGCTCGGGTCCGTCCGCGGTGAGGTGTCGGACGGCTCGGATCAGGCGTCGCCCAGGGCGGAGGCGAGTCGGTCGAGGGCGTTCTGGGCGTCGGTCGGGGAGGTGGTGCCGGAGGCCAGGAAGGCGAAGGCGAGCAGCCGTCCCCGGCGGTCGACGACCGTTCCGGCGAGGGTGTTCACGCCGGTGAGGGTGCCGGTCTTGGCGCGGATCAGGCCGGGGCCCCGGGTCTTGCCGGTGTAGCGGTCGCTGAGCGTTCCGGTGAATCCGGCGACGGGGAGGCCGGTGAGGACGGGGCGGAGTTCGGGGTGGTCCGGGTCGGCGGCGCGGGCGAGGAGGCCGGCGAGCAGTCCGGCGGTGACCCGGTCGTCGCGGTCGAGTCCGCTGCCGTCGGCGAGGACGGCGCCGGTCAGCGGCAGCCGGAGTTTCTGGAGGCGGGCGGTGACGGCGCGTCGGGAGCCGGCGAAGTCGGCGGGTTCGCCGGAGGCGAGGGCGGTCTGCCGGGCGAGGGCCTCGGCGATGTCGTTGTCGCTGTTGGTCAGGGCGCGTTCGACCAGGTCGGAGAGGGGGGCCGAGCGGTGCTCGGCGACCTCGCGGGACGCGGCGGGGGCGCGGCCGGGCTTGGGGGCGGCGGTGGTGACGCCCGCGTCGTGGAGGAGTTTCGCGAAGGTGCGGGCGGTGTCGCCGGCCGGGTCGTCGGTGCGCGGGGCGGGGCCGCTGTCGCTGTCGTCGAGGCGGCCCTCGTCGGTCATCAGGGCGCTGAGGGGGGCGAGGTTCTCGTTGGGGCCGATCGGGTGCCGGGCCGGGCCGGAGTAGCGGGAGGTGTCGTACGTCAGGCGGGCCCTGGTGACGCCGTTCTGCTTGAGGGTGCGGGCGGTGGTGGTGGCCAGGGCGCGCAGGGCGGCCCGGTCGAGGGTGGGGTCGCCGCCGCCGACCAGGGTGAGGGTGCGGTGGTCCGCGGTGGCCCGGACGGTGGTGGCGATGCGGTGCTCGGGGCCCAGGGCGCTCAGGGCGGCGACCGTGGTGGCGATCTTGACGGTGGACGCGGGGGTCATGGGCGTGCCGGCGCCCTTCCCGTACAGCCGCTCGCCGCTCGCCGTGTCGATGACGACGGCGGCGCGCCGGTCGCCCAGGGCGGGGTCCTTCAGCAGCGGTCCGAGCGCGGCGCGGAGCGCGGCGGCGTCGGGCGCGGTGCGGGAGCCGGGGGCGGAGTTGCCCGCGGTGGCGGTCAGTGCCGTGAGGACGGGCGGGGCGCTGGGAGCGGGTTTCGGGCCGGATACCTCGGCGCTCCCGTGATCTGCGCCACCTGTTTGGCTCCACGCGACCGCCCGGTCCGCCTCGGCCTTACGCTGACCCGAGTCCCACGGGCCGGCGGCAAGGACGACGCCGGCCGCGAGCACCAGACCGAGGCCGGCGGAGACGGCGGTGAACTGCCGGTCGTTCAGTCGCGTCAACCTGACCGCCCCGCCCCGTCGGGTGAGCCGGATCAGCTTGTCCAGCGGATCGACCGACGGTCTCTTCACCGGCTCGTCCACCGTTGACCAGCCCCTTTCGCGAGCACACATCTGCGTGGGGGACACTTAATCACCAGTCGTATGTGTTGATCATGGAGGAGCCACCCGTGGAGTTCGACGTCACCATCGAGATCCCGAAGGGTTCGCGGAACAAGTACGAGGTGGACCACGAGACCGGTCGGATCCGCCTGGACCGTCGACTCTTCACCTCGACCAGCTACCCGGCGGACTACGGCTTCGTCGAGAACACCCTCGGCGAGGACGGCGACCCGCTGGACGCGCTGGTCCTGCTGGACGAGCCGACCTTCCCCGGCTGCCTCATCAAGTGCCGCGCCATCGGCATGTTCCGGATGACGGACGAGGCCGGCGGCGACGACAAGCTGCTGTGCGTGCCGGCCTCCGACCCCCGGGTGGAGCACCTGCGCGACATCCACCACGTGTCGGAGTTCGACCGCCTGGAGATCCAGCACTTCTTCGAGGTCTACAAGGACCTGGAGCCGGGCAAGTCCGTCGAGGGTGCCGACTGGGTCGGCCGCGCCGAGGCCGAGGCCGAGATCGAGGCGTCCTACAAGCGTCTCGAGGCGCAGGGCGGCGCGCACTGACCCGAGGGTCGTGAGCGGTTCCGCTTCGGTGGTTCCGCAGGGGCGGGCGGTACTTCTTCCGGACATCTCCGGCGGGGTGCCGCCCGTTTCGCGTGTCCGCCCCGGCCCGCTTCCCGCCCCGGCGGGGGGCGGTGGCCATACTGGGCTCAGGCAGAGCCGGTACGGCGAGGAGCGAGGTCCAGTGGTGGCGGAACAGGGCGGTCCCGAGGACCAGAAGCCCCAGTCCGACGAGGCGCGCAGCGCCTTCGCCCCGCCGGCCGGGGTGGAGCGGCGCCCGGCCCCGGCCGAGGACGACCACCCGACCTCGGAATTCGCCATTCCGGCGGGGTTCGTGAACGAGTCCACGGGCTCGGGTCCAGGTTCCGCTTCCGGGTCCGAGTCGGGCTCGGACACGATCGGTTCCGCCTTCGCCCCGCCGAGCACGTACCGGGCGCAGCACTCGCCGCCGGCGTTCACTCCGGCGCACGGCAGTCCGATGATCCGGCTGAGCCAGGAGGCGCCCTGGCAGGACCGGATGCGCACGATGCTGCGGATGCCGGTCGCCGAGCGCCCGGCGCCGGAACAGGCGCAGAAGGACGACGAGACGGGTCCGGCGGTGCCCCGGGTGCTCGACCTGACGCTGCGCATCGGGGAGCTGCTGCTGGCGGGCGGCGAGGGTGCCGAGGACGTCGAGGCGGCCATGTTCGCGGTGACCCGCAGCTACGGCCTGGACCGCTCGGAGCCCACGGTCACCTTCACCCTGCTGTCGATCTCGTACCAGCCGTCACTGGTCGACGATCCGGTGACGGCGAGCCGTACGGTGCGCCGCCGGGGTACCGACTACACCCGGTTGGCCGCCGTCTTCCGGCTGATAGACGACATCACCACGGAGGACGTCGAGGTCTCTCTGGAGGACGCCTACCGGCGCCTGGCGGAGATCCGGCGCAATCGGCACCCGTACTCGGGCTGGGTGCTGACGCTGGCCGGGGGCGGGCTCGCCGGGGCGGCGTCGGTGCTGGTCGGCGGTGGTGTGGTGGTGTTCCTGGTGGCGGCGCTCGGCGCGATGCTCGGCGACCGGCTCGCCTGGCTGTGCGCCGGGCGGGGGCTGCCGGAGTTCTACCAGTTCGTGGTGGCGGCAATGCCGCCGGCCGCGCTGGGGGTGGCGCTGACGCTCACCCACTGGTCGGACGTGCGCCCGTCCGCGGTGATCACCGGTGGGCTGTTCGCGCTGCTGCCGGGGCGGGCGCTGGTGGCGGGGGTGCAGGACGGGCTGACCGGTTTCTACATCACCGCGGCGGCCCGGCTGCTGGAGGTGATGTACCTCTTCATCGGGATCGTCCTCGGGGTGCTGCTGGCGCTGTACCTGGGGCTCCAGCTGGGTGCCGAGCTGAATCCGGAGGCCCGGTTCGTGCCGCACGACCGGCCGGTGGTGCAGATCCTGGCGTCGATGGCGCTCTGCTTCGCCTTCGCGATCCTGCTGCAGCAGGACCGGTCCACGGTGCTGGCGGTGACGCTGAACGGCGCGGTGGCCTGGGTGGTCTACGGGGCGATGGCCCGGACCGGCGGCATCTCGCCGGTGGCGGCCACGGCGACGGCGGCCGGGCTGGTGGGGCTGTTCGGGCAGATGTTCTCGCGCTACCGGTCGACGTCGTCGCTGCCGTTCATCACGGCGGCGATCGGGCCGCTGCTGCCCGGTTCGGCCACCTACTTCGGTCTGCTGGCCGTGGCCCAGGGGCGGGTGAACACGGGGCTGGCCTCGCTGTCGACGGCGGTGGCCACCGCGCTGGCCATCGCGATCGGGGTGAACCTGGGGGGCGAGATCTCCCGGCTGTTCATGCGGGTGCCGGGTGCGGTCGGCGGGGCGGGGCGCCGCGCGGCCAAGCGGACGCGCGGCTTCTGACCCCCGCCCCGGAGGACCCCGTTCCCGAGGAGCGGTCTCAGCGCTTGGCGTGGCGGCCGCGCTGGGGCTGCGGCTGGGCCGGGGCGCCCTCGGCGTCGGCCGCGGCCGCTTCCTTCTTCGACTTGGAGCGGGCCCGCAGGAACTCGATCGCGATCGGCACCACCGAGATGAGCACGATCAGGATGAGCATCGCCTCGATGTTCTCGTGGACGAAGTCGATCTTGCCGAGGGCGGAGCCGAGCAGGGTGACGCCGACACCCCAGAGGATGCCGCCGATGATGTTGAAGATGATGAACGAGCGGTAGTTCATCCGGCTCACACCGGCGATGATCGGCGTGAACGTACGGACCACGGGCACGAAGCGGGCCAAGATCAGCGACTTGGGACCGTACTTCTCGAAGAAGTCGTGGGCCTTCTCCACGTTCTCCTGCTTGAAGAGGCGGGAGTCGGGGCGCTTGAAGAGCGAGGGGCCGACCTTGCGGCCGAAGAGGTAGCCCACCTGGTCACCGATGATCGCCGCCAGCGCCACCAGCAGGCAGACCAGCCAGAGCGGGGTCTTCAGCTGGCCCGTGGTCACCAGGAGGCCCGTGGTGAACAGGAGCGAGTCGCCGGGGAGGAAGAAACCGATCAGCAGTCCGGACTCGGCGAAGACGATGAGGAGGACGCCGGGAAGTCCGAAGGTGTTGATCAGATAGTCCGGGTCCAGCCAGCTCGGTCCGAGCGCAAGCGTGTTCAAGGGTCCGGGCTCCTGGAATAGGTCGTCGAGGTGCGGCTGCGCGGCCGCTGCGGCGGCGTGGCCGCCCAAAGCTATCAACGCACGATGACACCGCCGGGTTCCAGATGCCCCGCGGCGAGCGGCGCACCGCTCCACCCGGGGTGCGCATCACAACAAGCCGGGCAAAGCTGTCCTCCAGGAGGTGCCGGACGATGGGCATTGAGGAATACGGCGGCGGACAGACGGGCCAGTCGGACGTCCTGGTCGTCACGACGAACGACGTACCGGGGTACCGGGTGACGCAGGTGATCGGCGAGGTGTTCGGCCTGACCGTGCGGTCCCGTCACCTGGGCAGCCAGATCGGCGCCGGGCTCAAGTCGATGATCGGCGGCGAGTTGAAGGGGCTGACCAAGACCCTGGTGGCGACCCGCAACCAGGCGATGGAACGGCTCGTCGAGCAGGCGCGGGCCCGCGGCGCCAACGCGGTGCTGATGATGCGCTTCGACGTGACCGAGGCCGCCGACGTGGGCACGGAGGTGTGCGCCTACGGTACGGCGGCCGTGATCGGCAAGGAGTGAGCGGGGCGCCGCCGGGGCGGGCGCGGACGGTGCCCGCCCCGCGACGCCTCACTCCCGGGGCGCCTCACCCCTGGGCGCCGTCCTCGATACGCCGGGCATTGGCCATGATCGCGTCCCGCAGGTGCTCGGCCAGGCCCGGCCGCATCCCGTCGTAGAACGCGCGGAACCTCGGGTCGGAGACGTACATCTCGGCGAGGCCGCGGTGCATCTCGACGCCGCACTCGTGGAACCAGCCGGTGACGTGGTGCCGGTGGGCCTCGGCCAGGTCCATGGCGCGCTCGCCCGTGGCCGGTTCACCGGCCTCCATCAGGGCCACGTAGGCAGCGGTCCACTCGTCGACCTCGGCCTTCATCCGCTTCCAGTCGTCCTTGGTGTACCGGGCGGCCCGGCGCTGCGACTCGGCGTACGCGGCGGTGCCGCCCCAGCGCCGCTCGGCCTCCTCCGCGTGCGCCTCGGGGTCCTTGTCCCCGAAGACCTCGAACTTCTCCTCGGGCGTGAGGTTGATGCCCATCTTCCGCGCCTCCATCGTCTTCTCGACGGCCTCGGCCATCTTCCGGAGCTCGGCGATCCGCTCGGTCAGCAGTCGGTGCTGGCGGTGCAGATGCTGCTGCGGGTCCGCACCCGGATCGTCGAGCAGTACCGCGATCTCGTCGAGCGGGAAGCCCAGCTCCCGGTAGAACAGGATCTGCTGGAGCCGGTCGAGGTCGTCGTCGCCGTAGCGGCGGTGCCCGGCCCGGCTGCGCCCGGTGGGCGAGAGCAGTCCGATGCCGTCGTAGTGGTGCAGCGTGCGCACCGTCACCCCGGCGAATCCGGCGACCTGTCCCACGGAGTACTCCATGGCTGCCCCGCTCCCTTCTGCGATCGGGTACGTCCCGAGCCTCGGTCCTGACGCGACGTGAGGTGCAAGCCCGTTCCCCTCACCCGGCGCGGTTCATGGCGTTACGCGGCTTTTGCGCCTCTATCGTGGGCCGGTGGCCACCGAATCCCTCGCCCCCGCGGCCCCCTCCACCGCACGGCGCCTGCTCCCCGCCATCGTGCCCGCACTGGCCGTCGGGGTGCTGAGCGCGCTCGTCCTGCTGGGCGTCAGCCTGCTCGCCGAGCGGTTCCAGGACGTGCTCTGGGAGACGCTTCCCGACGCGCTCTCCGTGGGCCGCCACTCCGTGCTCTGGACGGTCGCCGTGCTCACCGGGTGCGGACTGGTGACCGGGGTGCTGATCCGGGTGGTGCCCGGCCACGCGGGCCCCGATCCGGCGACCACCGGGCTGGTCGACCCGCCGCTGCCGCCCCTGGTGGTCCCGGGGCTGCTGGTCGTCACGGTGCTCACCCTGGCCGGCGGGGTCAGCCTCGGCCCGGAGAACCCGATCACCGCCGCCAACATCGCGCTGGCCTGCTGGCTCGGCGGCCGGCTCCTGCCCGGCACCCCGGCCGGGCAGTGGCTCGCCCTGGCCGCCGCCGGAACCATCGGGGCCCTCTTCGGCACCCCCGTCGCCGCCGCGCTGATCCTGACCGAGACCCTCACCTCCCGGCCCGGCCCCGGCGCGCTCTGGGACCGCCTCTTCGCCCCGCTCGCCGCGGGGACCGCCGGGGCGCTGACCATGACGCTGCTGGCCCACCCCAGCTTCGATCTTTCGCTGCCGCCCTACGACCGCCCGCACTGGGGCGACCTGATCTCCTCGGCGGTGATCGCGTCGGCGGGGGCGGTGCTCGGGATGCTGGCGGTGTACGCGTTCCCGTACGTCCACCGGTTCTTCCGGTTCCTCCGCTCGCTCCCCTCGTGGGGCACCGTTCTGGCACTGACCGCGGGCGGGCTGCTGCTCGGGCTGCTGGGGGCGCTGGGCGGGCGGCTGACGCTGTTCAAGGGGCTCGACGAGGTGCGGGAGCTGGCCGCCGACCCCAGCGGCTGGTCGGCCGGGCAGTTCGCCGTCATGGCCGTGGTGAAGGCGGCCGCCCTGCTGACGGCGGCGAGCTGCGGCTTCCGGGGCGGGCGGATCTTCCCGGCCGTCTTCGTGGGCGCCGCGCTGGGGCTGTGCGCCCACGCCCTGGTCGGGGCGGTGCCGGTGGCCCTGGCGGTGACCTGCGGGGTGCTGGGGGTGCTGCTGGCCGTCACCCGGCAGGGCTGGCTGAGCCTGTTCACCGCGGCGGTGCTGGCCGGGGACGCGGCGGTGCTGCCGATCCTCTGCGTGGCCTCGCTGCCCGCCTGGCTGCTGGTGACCGGGCGGCCGCAGATGCAGCTCGCCGAGGACGGTACGCCGCTGAGGTGAGGCGCCGCGCCCGGCGCGACGGATCCCCGGACCTTCCGTATCGTCGCATCCGGATGCATTCGCCCCTCCTGTACCGATCCGTCGGAGGTCTTCGCCATGCCCACGCCCGTCAACGTCGCCGTCATCTACTACTCGTCGACCGGAACCGTCGCCACGATCGCCAAGGCCGTCGCGGAGTACGCGGAGAAGGCCGGGGCCGAGGTACGGCTGCGCAAGGCCGCCGAACTGGCCCCGCAGGCGGCGATCGACTCCAACCCGGCCTGGGCGGCCAACGCGAAGGCCACCGCCGACATCCCCGTGGCCACGCCCGACGACATGGTCTGGGCGGACGCGGTGATCTTCGGGTCGCCGACCCGCTTCGGCAACGTCACCTCGCAGCTGAAGCAGTTCATCGACACCCTCGGCAGGCTCTGGCAGGCCGGCCACCTCGCCGACAAGGTCTACAGCGGCTTCACCGCCACCAGCACCCCCCACGGCGGCCAGGAGTCGACCCTGCTCGCCCTCTACAACTCCATCCACCACTTCGGCGGCATCCTCGTCTCCCCCGGCTACACGGACCCGTCCAAGTTCGTCGACGGCAACCCGTACGGCACCTCGCACGTGGCCGGACAGGGCGACATCCCGGTCGGCGACCAGACCCTGACCGCCGCCCGGGTCCAGGCCGAGCGGGTCGTGAAGTTCGCCCGGGCCATCAAGGACGGCCTGGCCGACAGGGGCTGACCCGTCCGCAGGCCGACGCCGACGCCGACCAGAAGGGCTGCCCTCCATGCCGCTCCACAAAGGTTCGCCCCGGGACGCGGAACCGTCCCCGGCCCGCAGCAGACTCGCCCTCAACCCGTTCTACGGGGAGGCCGACCCCGCCGCCGGGATGGAGTCGGCGCCGCCCCGGCACCGGCTGCCCGACGGGCCGATGCCACCGTCGACCGCGTACAAACTGGTCCACGACGAGCTGATGCTCGACGGCAACTCCCGGCTCAACCTCGCCACCTTCGTCACCACCTGGATGGAGCCGCAGGCCGGGGTGCTGATGGCCGAGTGCCGCGACAAGAACATGATCGACAAGGACGAGTACCCCCGCACCGCCGAGCTGGAACGGCGGTGCGTGGCGATGCTCGCCGACCTCTGGAACGCCCCCGACCCCGCGTCCGCCGTCGGCTGCTCGACCACCGGCTCCAGCGAGGCGTGCATGCTCGCCGGGCTGGCGCTCAAACGCCGCTGGGCGCGACGCAACGCCGACCGCTATCCGGCGACCGCCCGGCCCAATCTGGTCATGGGCGTCAACGTCCAGGTCTGCTGGGACAAGTTCTGCAACTTCTGGGAGATCGAGGCGCGCCAGGTCCCGATGGAGGGCGACCGCTTCCACCTCGACCCGCAGGCCGCGGCGGAACTCTGCGACGAGAACACCATCGGCGTCGTCGGCATCCTCGGCTCCACCTTCGACGGCTCCTACGAGCCGATCGCCGAGCTGTGCGCCGCGCTGGACGCCCTCCAGGAACGCACCGGCCTCGACATCCCCGTCCATGTCGACGGGGCGTCCGGGGCGATGGTGGCGCCATTCCTGGACGAGGAGCTGGAGTGGGACTTCCGGCTGGCCCGGGTCGCCTCCATCAACACCTCCGGCCACAAGTACGGCCTGGTCTACCCGGGCGTCGGCTGGGTGCTGTGGCGCTCGCCCGCCGAACTCCCCGAGGAGCTGGTGTTCCGGGTCAACTACCTGGGCGGCGACATGCCGACCTTCGCGCTGAACTTCTCCCGGCCGGGCGCCCAGGTGGTGGCGCAGTACTACTCCTTCCTGCGGCTGGGCCGGGAGGGCTACCGGGCCGTCCAGCAGGCGTCCCGGGACGTGGCGTGCGGGCTCGCGAAACAGCTCGGGGAGATGGACGACTTCCGCCTCCTCACCCTCGGCGACCAGCTGCCCGTCTTCGCGCTCACCACCGCGCCGGACGTGACGGCGTACGACGTCTTCGACCTGTCGCGGCGGCTGCGCGAGCAGGGCTGGCGGGTGCCCGCGTACACCTTCCCCGCCAACCGGGAGGACCTGTCGGTGCTGCGGGTGGTCTGCCGCAACGGCTTCTCCTCGGACCTCGCCGAACTGCTGCTGGAGGACATCCGGCTGCTCCTGCCCGAGCTGCGCCGCCAGCCGCACCCGCTGAGCGCCGACCGACCGGCGGCGACCTCCTTCCACCACTGAGGACGGAGCAGGGCGTCCAGGGCCCTTCGTTTGGATCAGGCCGGATCAGCGTGCGTGCCGGGGCACGCGAACCCGGCGTGATCCAAACGAAAGGCCCTAATCCTCGTCGCCGGGGTGCGGGACGCCGGTCGCGTACGGGTTCTCCTGCCCCTCGGCGAGGATGCCGGTGAAGATCTCGCCCTCGCCCGCGAAGGTGTACGCCCCGCCCTCGATGCGGGCGATCAGGCCGCGCGTCCACTCGGCCCCGGCATCCGCCGAGTGGATCCAGAGGTTCATGATCTCGCCGATGTGGCCGACCGACCCGGGCCCGTCCTGCGGTACGTAGTGCTCGGTGACCGCGGCCCGCCAGGCCGCCAGCCCCGCGATCCGCTCCCTGAGCAGCGCGACCGCCTCGGACCGCCCGAGGTCCACGATCCCGCCCAGGGCCGCCGTCAGCACGTCCGGCTTCTGGTCGTACGAGGTCAGCGCGGAGCGCAGCAGGGCGAAGTACTCCGCGTCGCCGCGCGCGGTGATCCCGTACTCCGTGCGGGGCGGGCCGCCGACGGTGCTCGGCTCCGTCTCGTGGGCGACCAGCAGCCCCTGCCCGGCCATCTGCTTCAGTGCGTGGTAGATCGACCCGGGCTTGGCGTTGGACCACTCGTGGGCGCCCCAGAACTCCAGGTCGTTGCGGATCTGGTAGCCGTGCGCCCGGCCGTGCCGGCGCACGGCGCAGAGGACCAGCAGCCGGATCGCGGACATCGCACGCACCCTCTCTGATCAACTTTGACCAGAGTAACCCTTCTCCTCGGCGACCAGCTCGAAAGCGGTCCGGCCGTCCAGCGACTCGCGGATGATGTCGGCGTGCCCGGCGTGCCGGGCGTGCTCCTCGACGAGGTGGGCCAGCAGCCAGCGCATCGAGACCCGTCCCTCCTTCGGGAACCACGGCGCCTCGGGCAGCGGGAAGGTGTCCCCCAGATCGGGCACCTCGCGGATGAACTCCTCCAGCTCGGCCACGACGCCGTCCCAGAACGTCAGGACACCCTCGATGGTCTCGTCGCCGACGAGCCGGAAGGAGTCCGCCCAGGTGGCCTCGGTCCTGGCCTTCTCGTTGGGCCGCTGCTGGGCCATCCGCAGCCAGTTCAGCTCGGTCTCGGCGACGTGCTTGACGAGCCCGGAGAGCGAGAGCGCGCTGGCGCTGGGGCGGCTCGCGGCCTGCTCCGGGGTCAGCCCGAGCAGCGAGCGCCGCAGAGCGCCGCGCTGGGCCTCGGCGAAGGAGAGGAGCATGCCGCGCTCGTCGCCGGGCGCTTCGGAGGGAACGTGGGTCACCATGGGGTCCGCCTTGCTGGTCCGTGCCGGTTCTTCCTGACACCGATCACGTTACGAACCCTTGCGGTCAGCTTCTGTCCTCAACTCTCCGGGCCGTACGGGACGTCCCGCCGGGCCCGGGTCAGAAGGGGAACGCGCTGCGGCCGTGCTGGACCGAGACCCACCGGCGGGTGGTGAAGGCGCCCACCGCCGCCTCCCCGTTGAGCCGCCCCAGCCCGGACGCCTTCTCGCCGCCGAAGGCCACCAGCGGGTCGTCCTGCACGGTGGAGCCGTTGACGTGGAACATCCCGCTCCTGACCCGCCGCGCGAACCGCACCCCGCGCTCGACGTCCCGGGTGTGCACGGCGCCGCTCAGCCCGTACGGGGTGTCGTCGACGATCCGGACGGCCTCGTCCTCGCCGTCGAAGGGGACGAGCAGCGCCACCGGGCCGAAGATCTCCTGGGAGAGCAGCGGGGAGCCCGCGGGCAGGCCGGTGAGCACGGTGGGCTCCACGAGGTTGCCCCGGGTGCGGCCGCGGACGAGGGCGGTGGCGCCCTCGGCGACCGCCTGGTCGACCAGGGCGGTCAGGGCGTCGGCGTGGAAGGCGTTGATGACCGGGCCGATCCGGGTCTCCGGGTCGCGCGGGTCGCCCGTCCTGAGCGCGGCCACGGCGGCGGTGAACTTCGCGGTGAACTCCGGCTCGATCCGGCGGTCCACCAGGATCCGGTTGGCGGCCATGCAGACCTGCCCCTGGTAGAGGAAACGGCTGAAGACGGCCGCCGCGACCGCGTGGTCGACGTCGGCGTCCTCCAGCACCACCAGGGCGCTGTTCCCGCTGAGTTCGAGGATCGTCCGCTTGAAGTGGCCCGCCGCGACCGCGCCGACCCGGCGGCCGACCCGGTCCGTGCCGGTGAACGAGACGACCCGGGGCACCGGGTGCTCGATGAAGGCGTCGCCTATCTCGGCGACGTCGGTGATCAGGACGTTGAGCAGCCCGGCGGGGAGCCCGGCGTCCTCGAAGACCTTCGCGAGGAGGGTGCCGCCGGTGATCGGGGCGTTCTGGTTGGGCTTGACGACGACGGCGTTGCCGAGCGCGAGGGCCGGGGCGACGGACTTCATCGCCACCAGGAAGGGGAAGTTGAAGGGGCCGATCACCGCGACGACGCCGACCGGCAGCCGGTAGAGGCGGTTCTCCTTGCCGTCGACCGGCGAGGAGGGGAGGCTGCCCGGCGGGTGCAGGGCCCGGTGGATCGCGTCGCGCAGGAACTCCTCGGCGAGGCCGATCTCGTACTCCGCCTTGGCGCGGGTGCCGCCGACCTCGTCGATGATGGCCTCGGCGATCCGCTCGCGCAGTCCGCCGATGACGTCCAGCGCCCGCTCCAGCACCTCGCGGCGCCGAAACGCGCCGGCGGCGGCCCAGGGGCGCTGCGCGCGCTCGGCGGCGCGGTAGGCGTCGTCGACCTCACGCGCGGTGGAGATGGTGATCGCGGCGAGTTTCTCCCCGTTGTAGGGGTTGAAATCGATGATGTCCCACGATCCGGTACCGGTCCGCCACTCACCGTCGATGTATTGGTGGGCCAGCTCGTGGAAGAAGGACATGCGATCCCTTAACTCAGCTGCAGACTCCCGTCGAAACGCCATCGTACTGACAAGTCAGGTCAGTTGGAGCAGACCACGGAGCAGATCGCGGCTCTCCTCCTCGCCGGGACTGTCCTCATGGAGACGGGTGATGGCCTTTTCGTACTGCGCGACTTCTTCGGCCTTGTCCAGATAGAGCGCACTTGTCAGCTGCTCCAAATAGACAATGTCCGACAGATCGGATTCCGGGAATCGGAGCATCGTAAAGGAACCGCTCTCCCCGGCATGTCCACCAAAACTGAACGGCATCACCTGAAGAGTGACGTTGGGCCGTTCCGACATTTCGATCAGATGCCGCAACTGGCCGCGCATCACCTCCCGGTCCCCGTACGGACGGCGCAGCGCCGCCTCGTCCAGTACTGCGTGGAAGTGCGGGGAGCGCTCGGAGACGAGCGCCTTCTGGCGTTCGAGGCGGAGCGCCACGCGCCGGTCGATCTCGGCGGCGGGTGCCGCGCCGCCCATACCCCGGGTGACGACCGCGTGGGCGTACGCCTCGGTCTGCAACAGGCCGTGGACGAACTGGACTTCGTACACCCGAATGAGTGACGCCGCCCCCTCCAGGCCGATATATGTCTGAAACCAGCCGGGTAGAACGTCCCCGTAACTGTGCCACCAGCCCGCCACGTTGGCCTCCCGGGCCAGGCCGAGCAGGGCGTCGCGCTCCGTCTCGTCCGTGACTCCGTAGAGCGTGAGCAGGTCCTCGACGTCCCTCGCCTTGAAGCTCACCCGTCCCAACTCCATGCGGCTGATCTTCGATTCGGAGGCCCGGATCGAGTAGCCGGCCGCCTCACGGGTGATGCCGCGCGCATCGCGCAGCCTCCTGAGCTGCGAGCCCAGGAGGATGCGCCGCACCACCGATCCACTCGACTCGCCTGCCGCCACTGCCCCGGTCCTCCCCATCGCTTCCTGGCAACGGGGCTCCCCCCGTGAACCCCAAGTGCCGGATTCTGCCACCAAAACGCTTCAGCCCGTACTCATTCGATTACGGAAATAGCAAGCGTTCCAGAACCGATCGAAAATACCCACCGGAAGAAATGACCAAGAACCGGCACGGGTTCGGACAGGTCAGGCGCGTGCACGTGCATCTGCCCTTGCATCTGCCCAGCGCATTGGGAACCATGGGGCTCGCGCACCTGCGTGCTCGTTCGTGTTGTGCCGCTGTACCCCCCGCAGTACCGATACAGCCGCGAATCCCGGGAGTGCCTCGCATGGGGACGAATGGATCGACGATGCTCGCGCCGTTAAGGCGGAGCCTTCCCCCCATCGATCCCTCAGCCGTCTCCGGATCGGCCCTCTGCACACTGCCCGCCTGCTTCGAAGCCGTGGGCGGGGCGCGGCGGTTCACCCGGACGACGCTGAACGGATGGGGTCTCACCGACTGCTTTGACGATGTCGCACTGGTGGTCTCCGAACTCGTCACCAACGCACTGCGGCACGCCCTGCCCACGGACGACGCCCCGGACGGTCCTCAGGACCCGCCCGTGCGGCTGCATCTGATGCGCTGGAGCTCGCGCCTGGTGTGCGCCGTGCGCGACCACAGCCAGGAGAGCCCGGTCGCCTCCCAGGCGCCGGACAACGCGGAGTCGGGGCGCGGCCTCTTCCTCGTGGAGTCCTTCAGCGACTCCTGGGGCTGGCATCCGGTGCCGGACGTGGACGTCCCGGGAAACGTGACGACCTCGCACGGCAAGGTGGTCTGGGCACTGTTCCGGGTCTAGGACCTGTCTTCAAACTGCCGTCGTCCGGCCGGAGGCCGGGCCGTGCGGTGTCCGGTGCGTGCGATCGCAAGGCGGAGGGTCGCTCCG